>NZ_JBIAQC010000010.1:0-337066 GCF_042888685.1 Streptomyces sp. NPDC002779 | reverse complement strand
AGCGAGTACTTTCTGGGGGCGGCCATGGTCGATGTTCCTCTCATGAGAACCATCTGACCCTCTGTCAACACACTCCGCATCTCGGGGGAACCTCAGCGGTGCAGGTAGGACGCCTCTGGGGTGGTCCCGTCCGCACCGGGCGGGGCCTTCGCAGCAGCGGACGAGACGCGGATCGGCCACCCCTCTAGGGTGGCCTGGGCCCGGTTGTCCGATACCGGCTTGATCAGGAGGTCGTCGGCATGCCGGAGTCGGAGCAGGAGCTGGCCGAGGTTCAGCGGGCGCACTGGCAGCAGACGTACGGCGAGCACCCTGGCATGTACGGCGAGGAGCCGTCCGATCCGGCGGTCCTTGCCGCTGCCCTCTTCCATGCCTTGGGTGCCCGCGAGGTGCTGGAGCTGGGTGCCGGCCATGGCCGTGACGCGCTGTACTTCGCCCGCGAGGGGTTCTCCGTGACGGCCACCGACTTCAGCCCCGCGGGGTTGGAACAACTCCGTGAGGCCGCCGTAGGCCAGGCGGTGGCCGGGCGGGTCACCACGGCGGTTCACGATGTCCGCGAGCCGCTGCCGCTCGCCGACGCCTCCGTGGACGCGATCTTCGCGCACATGCTGCTGTGCATGGCACTGTCGACCAAGGAGATCCAAGCCCTGGTCGACGAGGTGCGTCGGGTGCTGCGACCGGGCGGCGCCTTCGTCTACACCGTCCGCCACACCGGAGACGCCCACTATCAGGTCGGCACCGAGCACGGCGACGACATCTGGGAGCACGGCGGCTTCGCCGTCCACTTCTTCCCCCGCCATCTGGTCGACGACCTGGCCAAGGGCTGGAGCCTGGAGGACGTCACCGCGTTCGAGGAAGGCAGCCTGCCCCGGCAGCTGTGGCGCGTCACCCAAACGCTCCCCCGGTGAACACCGGCCGACCAGAGCCCCGCGCCCGGACAGGAGAGCGCTCAGCCCTGTCGGCCGACCCTGGTGATGAGTTTTCCCGCCCGCACCCGTCACACCTACGACGGGATTCGCCGCGGCGGAAGGATGACGTGATGAGTACGGACACACGGCTGAAGGAGCTGGGCGTGAGCGAGCTGAGCGCGATCGACGAACCGGCGTTCTCCGAGCTGGCGCAGCGCCACCAGCGGGAGCTGCACGTGCACTGCTACCGGATGCTCGGCTCCTTCGACGACGCCGAGGACACCGTGCAGGAAACCTTCCTGCGCGCCTGGCGGCGGCGGGAGACCTTCGAGGGGCGCTCGACGTTCCGGGCGTGGCTGTACCGGATCGCCACCAACGCCTGCCTGGACCTGCTCGCCAAGCGCCGCCCCGAGCCTGCGACGGGCGGCGAGGTCCTGTGGCTGCAGCCCTACCCCGACCGGCTGCTCGACGAGCTGCCCGCAGGCGACGCGGAGGAGCCGGAAAGCCGCGCCCTCGCGCGGGAGACGATCGAGCTGGCGTACTTGGTCGCCCTCCAGCACCTGGCGCCGCGGCCGCGGGCCGTGCTGATCCTGCGGGACGTCCTCGGCTGGCCCGCCAAGGAGGCAGCGCAGCTCCTCGGGGACTCCGTCAACTCCGTGAACAGCGCGCTGCAGCGGGCCCGCGCCGGCATGCGCGAGCACCTGCCCGCCGAGCGGCAGGACTGGACGGACAGCGGACAGGACCCCGCAACACGCGAGCTGGTACGCCGCTACACCGACGCCAGCGTCGCCACGGACATCGACACCCTCGCCACGCTGCTGCGCGACGACGTCCGCTGCTCCATGCCCCCCACGCCGGGCCTGCACATCGGCCGCGACGCGGTGGTCACCGACTGGATCGACGGCGGCTTCCAGGACATGCAGGGCCTGCGCCCCGTCCTCACCGCCGTGAACCGGCAACCCGCCATCGCCTTCTACCACTGGCAGGAAGACCAGGGCGCCTACGTGCCGCTGACCATCGACGTCCTGCGCATCGCCAACGGGACGATCACCGAGATCACCACTTTCCACAGCGACCAGTTCCCCCGGCTCGCACTGCCCGAGCGGCTGCCGGCATCCAGCACTCAGTAGTCCTGGTTGCACGCGGAAGTGCCGAGCGGCTGCTTCGACCAGTCCAGAATGGCCCCATGGCCGAAACGGAACCCGAAGCCGCAGAGGCACGCTCGTTCCTGTCGTGCGCCGCCGAGGTGGCGCGGCTGCTGGGCTTGGGGAACGCGACCGATGTGCCAGAGGCCCGCCGCGCGCGGCATCTGGCCCATGCGGCACGCATACCACTGCTCGAACGCCCTGCACTGCCCGAAGAGTTCTTCGGCCCGTTGCTGGCCGCAGCCGTCTACGACCCCGACCCCAGCTTCTGCCGCTGGTTCGTGGAACCAGCGGTTTACGCATATGGACGCCGCCGGGTCATGAGCGCGCTGCTCGACTGTCTGCGAACAGGCACGGCCACGGAGCGAGCGGGCGCCGAGCGAGCGTGGTATTGCGCCCATGTGCCACTCCGCGCGGACCGGTCCCCGGCTTACGCACCCGGCGGGCATCGCGATCCCGCCGTGGACGAGTCCCGCGATCTGGTGGACGAGTGGCGGAGAGCCCTGCAGCGATCATCCACGTGACGGGACTTCCGCAACAGCTCATGTGGGTGGCTGCTGATCCGTTCACGTCAATGCGTCCTGTTCTGTTGGTGCTGCCGGCCGGGGCCTGAGGACGACGGGTTCAGGCAAGGCGCGGAAGAAGAGCCAGCTGAGGGCGGGCATGGCGATCAATGGGGTCAGGGCTGTCTGCAGGGAGGTGGCGTCGGCCAGGCGTCCCACCAGTGGACTGATCAGGCCGCCGATGCTGACGGTCAGGCCGAGGGTGACGCCGCTCGCGGTGCCGATCCGCGAGGGCAGATAGTCCTGGCCGAGGGTGACCTGGAGGGAAAAGGGGACGTACAGGCCGGCTGAGGTGAGGACCACGAAGAGGAGCAGGGCCGGTCCGGGCACGTAGATCACTCCGGCGACGGCGACGATCGAGAGCAGATAGGACCAGCGGCAGACGCGGACGCGGTCGTAGCGGTTGGCCAGTACACCGCCGAGGACCGAGCCGACGGCACCGCCCAGGAACAGCAGGAACAGGGCGGTGGTCCCTGCGGTGATGCTGCCGTGCATGCGTTGGGGGGCGTAGAGCGATAGGAACGTGCTCAGGCCGGTGAAGACGACGGAACGGCAGACCACGGCACAGCTCAGCCTCACGAACGACGTCACGTCATCGGCGCCCACGGCCGTCGGCGTCGTGGAGGTACGACCTTGAGGCCGGCCGAGCATCTGGAGCACCGGCACGCACAGGGCGACACCGGCGAGTGCGGGCAGGACCAGGACCGGTGTCCAGCGCAGGGAGCCGTGACCGACCACGACCGCCACCATGATCGGGGCGAGCGCGAAGCCGATGTTCCCGCCGAGGGAGAACCAGCTCATCGCGCTGTGGCTGCCCCGGCTGGCAAGCCGGGCCACGCGGGCGGACTCGGGGTGATAGGCCGCGACACCGACGCCGGAGACCGCGACGAACGCCAGGGTGAGCCCGTAGGAATCGGCCAGGCCGGTCAGTGCGATGCCCGCGCCGCCCAGGAAAGTGCTGACAGGCAACAGCCACGGCATCGCCCACCGGTCGGTGAGTGCACCGAACAGCGGCTGGGCAACCGACGACAGCAGGGACGCGGCCAGGACGATGCCGGAGGCCACGGCATAGCTGTAGTCCCGCTCGGCCACGAAGAACGGGATCAGCGCCGCGACGGCGCCCTGGTAGATGTCGACGCAGGCATGGCCCACGGCCAGCAGAGAGATCGAGGTTTTCCTTCGCACCCGTTCATGCTGGGAGCGGGACCCACCGTCGCGCTTTCGATAGATTGCCAAGTGATGCAGGAAATCCGCCACACTCCCATCGCGCCCACCCGGACCCAGCGGTTGTCGTCCGGCGGTGAGATCGACGCCCATCGCCATGACGACCACCAGATCGCGTACGCCGGTCAGGGCACCATCGCCGTCACCACCGACGCCGGCTCCTGGGTCGCCCCCGCCACCCGCGCGCTCTGGATCCCCGCCGGAACCGTCCACCAGCACCAGGCCCACGGCGAACTCGATCTCCACCTGGTCGGCCTGCCCGCCACGGAAAACCCGCTCGGCATCGACGAGCCGGCCGTCCTCGCCGTCAGCCCTCTGCTGCGGGAACTGATCATCGCCTACACGCGCACCCCCGACGACCACAGCCCGCCCCGCTTGCGCCTACGCGCGGTCCTGCTCGACCAGCTCGCCACCTCCCCCGAGCAGCCCCTGCGCCTGCCCACCCCCACCGACCCGCTGCTGCGAACACTGCACGACACCCTTCGCGCCGACCCCGCGGACAACCGCTCACTCGACGAACTCGGCCGGCACATCGGCGCCAGCGCCCGCACGCTCTCCCGCCGCCTCCACGACGACCTCGGCCTCTCCTACCGCCAGTGGCGCACCCAGATCAGGCTCCACCACGCACTGATCCTGCTGGCCGACAACATCCCCGTCACCACAGTCGCTCACCGTTGCGGCTGGTCATCCGCCAGCACCTTCATCAACGTCTTCCGCCGCACGTTCGGTCACACCCCCGGCACCCGGCCCGGCACCTCTGCTACGAAGAGGCAGAACGGGTGGCCCGCCGGGTCGCACAGGACTCGTACATCCTCCTGAGGCTGGAAGTCCAGCAGCGTGGCCCCCAGGGCAAGGGCGTGCTCGACGGCGGAGGACAGGTCGTTCACCTCGATGTCCAGATGCATCATCATCTGCTGCTCGGATCGAGTGGAGGGCCACCGCGGGCGAATGAAGTGCGGCTCTGTCTGGAACGACAGCCCGACACCGCCACCGGGTGGAGTGATCTCGACCCACCCGGGTTCCTCCTTCTGCGTCGGCCACCCGAGCAGGTCCCGGTAGAACCGCGCCAACTCGTGGGCGTCCGGTGCGTCAAGGGTGGTCGCGGTCAACGTGAAACGCGGTTGTGGCTTCATACCCATGCTGTTGCCCCGGCGCCGATGAGTTCACCGTCCCCGAACGGTCTACCCAGCGATACGACCGTTCCCGACAGGAGTGCCATGTCCGCCATCCAGCCCGTCATCCTGACCGCCGACCACGAAGCCCTGCTCGCCTTCTACACGCAGCTGTTCGCCGCCGAGGAGACCTTCCGCATTCCGGAGAAGGGCCCGGCCTTCTACCTCGGTCTGCGCATCGGCGACAGCGACCTCGGGCTGGTGGCCAAGGCGGACCCGGGGGCCGGGGCCGCACCGCGGATCCTGCTCAGCATCACTGTCGACGACGTCGACGAGGCACTCGGCCGGGTCAAGGCCCTGGGCGGCACCGTCAGCAGTGGGCCGAAGGACATGCCGTGGGGACAGCGCGTCGCTCACATCACGGACCCCGACGGCAACCCGATCAACCTCACCCAGCCCGCCCCGACCGCATGAGGGCGTATCGCGAAAATGCGTGCGGTGACGGACGGGCCGTAGTACTCCTGGAGAGCCCGGGATCCACGTCTGTTCTCATCCGGAGTCGTCGATGACCGTTCGCCGTGTCATGCCCATCATCCAGTCGGAGGCTGCGCAGGAGAGCCGGGAATTCTATGGCCTGCTGGGCTTCGAGGAAGTCATGAATCTCGGCTGGATCATGACGCTTGCCTCACCGTCCAGCCCGACAGCGCAGGTCAGCGTGATGACCAGTGACAAAACCGCCCCGGTCACCCCCGATATGAGCATCGAAGTCGACGACGTGGAGGCGGCTTACGCGGCCATGCGGGACAGCGGCGCGGAGATCGTTCACCCTCTGCAGGACGAGGAGTGGGGAGTACGGCGGTTCTTCGTCCGTGACCCCAACGGCCGCGTCGTCAACGTGGTGAGCCACCGCTGAGGCTTCCCGGCAACGGGGCTTTCACAGGCACGCGCGATGCGCCAGTGCCGTCTCACGCCGAGCGTTGCATCGAACCGGCGGTGCCTCGTCGCCGTCCGGCCACTCGTGGTGGGCCTGGAGTGCCGCGCTCGTCAGGGTCATGAGCAGGTTGACGTCCACCTCGCACTCAAGGCGGACGGTCACCCACTGCGAGCCGGGCACCAACTGGATCGCGGTCGAGTACCTGAGGTGGCGCTCGAGGCGGCGGATCGCGGCGGCCGTGAGGTGCAGGTCGACGCTGCGGTCGGAGTGGAAATGCGCGATCTCGGCCCTGGCCGAGCACAACGCCCGGCCGGTGCCGCAGCTGGGCGGAGCCTCCAAGAGGTCCGGCCAGCTTGCCAGTTGGGTCATGGCATGCCAAGCCGCAGTCATGCCCTCATCATGGGGTGCTCACCTCACAGACACCAGGGTTTGAGACAGATGTAATCGGTGTGTAGCGCGGAGACGTCCGGATCGAGTGGCTGGCAACCACGCTGCCGGTGCTCCATGATGAGCGGGTCATGCCGCATCAATCCGACCCGACCGCTCCCGCGCCTCTGCCCGTTGTCCGGGCGGTGGTGTTCGCGGCCGTCGGCACCGTGCTCGGGGTGAGCGCGCACCATCTGGTCGCCGAAGGGCCCGCGCCCTGGCGGCAGAGCGCGTCGGCGGCCCTGGTCCTCTTCGCTGTCGGTCTTGTCGGCACCCGACGCCCTCGGTCTCTGGCCACGGTTGTGGTGACCTGCGGGGCGGCACAGATCGGCCTCCACCGGTGGCTGATGGCCGAGCACCCAGCTGCTGCGCCTCCGTCCTCGGCCACCCTGCCTGGTCACCTGCACCACTCCCCCGGCGCCCATCCCGCATGGCCCCAGCGCATGCACGACTCGCTCGCCATGACGGCCGTACACGCCGCGGCGGCCGTACTCGTCGCCGTGTTGTTGCATCGTGCGGACACCGTCTGCTGGTCGGTGGCGCGCGGCCTGACGACGGCCGTTGACGCGGCTCGGGCCCGGATGGCCGCGATCCGGGCGCTGCTCTCCGACCGCCCGGCGCCCACAGTGCACACGGGGTTGTCGGCACTGTTGTGGTGGGAGGCGCCACCGCCCGAGGAGGCGGTGCTCGTCGGCGTGGTGGTACGCAGGGGTCCTCCCCAGGCTGGGCTCGCCCTCGCCAACTGACCGTGCCGGGCGGTCCGTTCCGCGGAACGCCGCCTCGCGCTCCCCCCTGCCTGGAGACACCCATGTTCCGTAGCACCCCGCCCCGCCTGTCCGTCGCCATCGCCGCTGCTGGGGCCGCCGTTCTCCTCACCGCTGTTCCGGTCGCCGCCCATGTGGAGGTCGAGGCCGACAACGCGCAGGCACTCGCCGAGAACGTCGAGGTCACCTTCTTCGCCGAGTCGGAGTCCGCCACGGCCGGCATCACCCAGCTGCGGGTGATCCTGCCTGCGGGCATCGCACCGGCCGACGTGACGTACAAGGAAGGCCCCGCGGGCTGGAAGTTCACCGCGAACGACGACGGCTACACCGTCAAGGGCGCGGCTGTGAAGGTCGGCGAGGACGCCGAGCACTCCGTCGTCGTGCGCCAGCTCCCGGACGCTGGGGAACTGGCCTTCAAGACGCTGCAGAGCTACAGCGACGGCAAGGTGGACCGCTGGATCGAACTGGGCGAGTCCAGCGGCGACGGTCACGGCCATGGCAACGAGGCGCCGGTCCTCCAGCTCAAGGCCGCCGCGCCCGGCGCGCAGGTGGTCAGCCCTTCCCCCACCGAGTCGGAGAGCCCTTCCGCCTCTCCGACCCCGGCCGCCGAGCAGCCGGCCGCCTCCCCGTCCCCGCAGGCCGATGACGCCGGGAAGGACGACGACAGCGGACTGTCGGCCGGTGCCTGGACCGGCATCATCGCGGCGATCGTGGTGATTGCCGGGGCCGTGGTGTTCCTGGTACGCCGCCGAAGCAGCACCCAGCAGTAGCAGACGGGCAGTTGTGCGCCGGTCCTCTGGAGGTCGAGCCTCCACAGGACCGCGTACTCTCCGCGGCCCGGTGAGCGGGCGGTCAGCCCATCTCCTCCAGAGCCTTGCCCTTGGTCTCCTTGACGTACTTCAGGACGAACGGGATGGAGAGCGCGGCGAAGGCCGTGTAGATCACGTAGGTCGCGGACAGATTCCAGTCGGCCAGCGACGGAAAGCTCGCGGTGATGGCCCAGTTGGCGATCCACTGCGCTGCCGCGGCCACGCCCAGCGCGGCGGCGCGGATGCGGTTGGGGAACATCTCGCCCAGGAACACCCACACGACCACACCCCACGACAGGGCGAAGAAGAGGACGAACGTGTGGGCGGCGATCAGCGCCACCCACCCCTGCGTGGCCGGCAGCTTGCCGTCGACCAGGTCGAAGGAGAACGCCCACGCCTCCAGGCCGAGGCTGATGACCATGCCGACGGAACCGACCAGTGCCAGCGGCTTACGGCCGATGCGGTCCACGAAGATCATCGCGATGACGGTGCCGACGATGTTGATGATCGACGTCGTGAACGAGTAGAAGAACGATTCCGTCGGGTCCACGCCGACCGACTGCCACAGCGTCGCGGAGTAGTAGAACGCGACGTTGATGCCGACGAACTGCTGGAAGACCGACAGGCCGATACCGATCCAGACGATCGGCTTGAAGAAGAAGGACCCGCCGAGCAGGTCCTTGAAGGACGACTTGTCCTCGGACTTCATCGCGTGCTCGATCTCGGCGATCCGGGCGTCGAAGTCGGTGTCCTTGCCCTCGACCTCCGTAAGGATCTGCCGGGCGCGCTCACGCTTGCCGACCGAGATCAGGAAGCGGGGGGACTCGGGGATCGCGAAGGACAGCAGCCCGTACAGCACGGCCGGGACCACCATGACGCCGAGCATGACCTGCCAGGCCTCCAGGCCCATCAGCTCACCGCGCTGGTCGCCGCCGGCAGCGTTCAGCAGGCCCCAGTTGACCAGCTGCGACATCGCGATACCCACGACGATCGCGGCCTGCTGGAAGGAGCCCAGACGTCCGCGGTAGGCGGGCGGGGCGACCTCGGCGATGTAGGCGGGGCCGATGACGGAGGCCATACCGATCGCGAAGCCGCCCACGATCCGCCAGAACGCCAGGTCGTAGAGCGAGAACGGCAGCGCCGAGCCGATCGCGCTGACAGTGAACAGCACCGAGGCGATCTGCATGCACCGGATACGGCCGATACGGTCCGCGATCCGGCCCGCGGTCGCCGCACCGATCGCACAGCCGATCAACGCGATCGCGATGACCTGCGCCAGAGCGGCCGAACCGATGTCGTAGCGGTCTCGGATGGCCTCGACGGCGCCGTTGATGACGGAACTGTCGTATCCGAAGAGGAAACCGCCCATCGCGGCCGCCGCCGCGATGAAGATGACGTGCCCGAGATGATCGGGATGAGCCGCAGCGGCTCCTGACTTGGGTGACTGCGACGCAGTACTGGTCACGTGTGCTCCTCGGGCCACCGGCGACGCTCCTGCGAGACCTTCGAGACCAAGGCTCCCGTGGATTCCGCAGCGCTGTCGCCGAGTGTCGATCGTCGTGGTCTGCCAAAGGGGGTCAAGACAGCCGATGTGGTCACGGCCGGTGATCATCGACAGGATGCCGTCTTCCCCGTCCCGGCACCGATATGTCAGCCGTGCGATCCGTCAGCACACGGTGCTTACGGTCCGCCCGGGGGCAGCAGCCCGGGACGACCGGCCGGACCGAACCGGCCGGCGCCCGCGATCGGTCTGTGAACTGGAGAAATCAACCATGGGCCTGCGTGACCCCTGGCAGAGGTACGGGACGTCCGTCCGGGCGCCCGTCCTGAGCCGCGCCCGTCGGGCCGGTCACTGATACTGAGGAAATGGGCAAACTAGGGCGATATGTCCCAGCGAGCCGACGGGAGGACCGAGTGCCGCCGAAGGCCCGGCCGCCGGAAGCCGACCCGGAGGCCCGTCACCCTTCGGCCGGCCGGCGTGTGCTGTCGGCGCTGAAGCCGCGCAGCGTCGCCGGTCAGGTCTTCCTGCTGCAACTGGTGGTCGTCCTGCTGCTCATCACCACGGCCGTGGTGGCCCTCGTGGTCCAGGACCGCAACCGCGCCATCCGCGAGGCCGGCGATCGGTCACTGGTGGCGGCCGAGGCGTTCGCGAACGCTCCGGGCACCGCGGAGGCCATGACGAGCGACGACCCGACGGCGGCACTCCAGCCCCATGCCGAAGCGGTGCGCGAGCAGACCGGTGTCGACTACGTCGTGGCGCTGAGCCCTTACGGCTTCCGGTGGACCCACCCGGACCCGGACCAGATCGGCAAGCACGTCTCCACCTCCTACGACCAGGCGCTCGGGGGTGAGCCCCACCAGACCACGTTCGACAGCAGCCTGGGGAAGGCGGTCGACTCGACGGTGGCCGTCTTCGATGAGAGAGGGACCGTGGTCGGCCTCGTCACCGTGGGGGTCACGGTGGACAAGGTGACCAGTGTGGTGCAGCACCAGGTGCCGGTGATCTTCGCCGCCGGCGGTGTCGCGCTGCTGCTGGCCGCGGGCGGGTCGGCGCTGGTCAGCGGACGCTTGCGGCGCCAGACCCGGGGCCTGGGGCCGGAGGAGATGACCCGCATGTACGAGCACCACGAGGCGGTGCTGCACGCGGTCCGCGAAGGCGTGATCATTCTGGACGGGGACGGAAGGCTGCTGCTGGTCAACGACGAAGCCCGCCGACTGCTCGCCCTGCCGCCGCGGGCCGAGGGCAAGCCCGTCACCGGACTCGGGCTGAGCCCGGCCCTGGCCGGACTGCTGGCATCGGGCCGGGCCGCCACGGACCAGGTCTTCCTGGCCGGGGACGTCCTGCTCGCGGTCAACGTGCGACCGGTGGGCCCGAAGGCAGGCAGTGTGGCCACCCTGCGGGACACCACGGAGCTGCGCGCCCTCGCCGGCCGGGCGGACGTGGCCGGCGGACGCCTGCAGCTGCTGTACGAGGCCAGTACGCGGATCGGAACCACCCTGGACATGAAGCGCACCGCCGAGGAGCTGGCCGAGGTGGCCGTCCCGCGCTTCGCCGACTTCGCCACGGTCGAGCTGGTGGAGTCCGTGCTGCTCGGCGACGAGCCCACGGGGGCACGTCTGGAGATGCGCCGCATCGCGGCCGCCGGGATCCGGGAGGATGCGCCCCTGCACCCCGTCGGGACGCTGGTGCGCTACGTACCCGACAACCCCGTGGCCATCGGTATGACCACCGGCCGGCCGGTCCTGGTGGCAGACCTCGCCCGGGCCGACGGATGGCGGGCCCAGGACCCCGAGCGGGCCCAGCACGTCATCGACTACGGCATCCACTCCATGCTCTCCGTGCCGCTCCGGGCCCGAGGCCAGTTGATCGGGGTCGTGGAGTTCTGGCGATCGGAGCAGGACCCCTTCGAACCGGACGACCTGTCCCCCGCCGAGGAACTCGCCGCGCGTGCGGCCGTATGCATCGACAACGCGCGCCGCTACACCCGCGAGCACACCACGGCCGTCACCCTCCAGCGCAGCCTGCTGCCCGGCGTGCTCCCCGAACTGTCCGCCCTGGACGTCGGGCACCGGTACCTGCCCGCCCAGGCGGGGGTGGGCGGCGACTGGTACGACGTCATCCCGTTGCCGGGGGCCCGGGTGGCGCTGGTGGTCGGCGATGTCGTCGGACACGGCCTGCACGCCGCCGCGACGATGGGACGGCTGAGGACCGCGGTGCACAACTTCGCCGCCCTGGACCTGCCTCCGGACGAGCTGCTGGGGCACCTGGACGAGCTGGTCAGCCGGATCGACCAGGACGCGGAAGCCCAGGGCAAGATCGACGCCGTCACCGGTGCCACCTGCCTGTACGCGGTCTACGAGCCGGTCTCCGGCCGGTGTGTGCTCGGCCGGGCCGGACATCCGGGTCCGGCGCTGGTCTCGCCCGACGGCTCCGTGGCCTTCCCCGACATCCCCGTCGCCCCGCCGCTCGGGGTGGGAGGAGGTCTGCCGGTCGAGACGGTCGAACTCCGGCTGGCCGCCAACAGCCGACTGGTCCTGTACACCGACGGCCTGATCGAGGCCCGAGGCCGTGACATCGACGTCGGGCTCGGCATGCTGAGGGAGGCGCTCGCCGGTACGGACGGCGCCACTCCGGACGACACCTGCCGGATGGTGCTCGACGCGATGCTGCGCACCAAGGCGAGTGACGATGTCGCCCTGCTCGTCGCCCGCACCCGGCTGCTCGACCCGGAGCAGGTCGCGGAGTGGGAGGTGCCCCACGACCCCGCGGCCGTCCCGCGGATCCGCGCCGAGGCCACCCGCAGACTGGAGTCCTGGGGGCTCGGCGAAGCCGTGTTCACCACCGAGCTGATCCTCAGCGAACTGGTGACGAACGCCATCCGGTACGGGGCGAGCCCCATCGGTCTGCGGTTGCTGCGCGACCGCGACAGCCTGATCTGCGAGGTCGCCGACGGCACGAGCACCTCCCCGCACCTGCGCCGCGCGCACGTCACCGACGAGGGGGGCCGCGGTCTGTTTCTCGTCGCTCAGCTGTCGCGCCGCTGGGGGACCCGGTACACAGACCGCGGCAAGATCATCTGGGCGGAGCAGTCCCTCGATGCGGCAGCCGCCGGGGACCTGGGCGTCCTGCTGATGGCGGACCTGTGAACCGGGCGTGATGCCGGACGCCGCAGCCCCGGGATGCCGGACGCCCGGAGCGTTCAGGAGCCGTCGTCGACCGTGAGGTAGGGGATCTTGGCCGGGTCCTGACCGAAAGCGGCCCCGAGGTAGACCGCCGACAGCTTGGCGAGCGTCCCGTCGTCGATCAGCTGCCTGATGATCCGGTCCAGTTCGTCCTTGTCCGGTGACCCCTTCGGGTACAGGGCGCCGTACCCCTGATCGGTCCGGTACTGGCCCACCAGGCTCACTCTGTTGTCCTGCTTCTGGGGATAGGCCAGCAGGATGGTCGTGTCGTGGACGACCGCGTCGACGCGGCCCTCCTCCAGCGCCGTGATCAGCTCCGGGTCGTTGGCGAAGGCGGTGACGGGCTTGGCCGGCTTGAGGCGGTTCTCGACGAACTCCTCGCCCGTGGTGCCGTCGGCCACTCCGATGCGGACGTCGCGGACGTTGTTCTCGTCGATCTTCTCACCGTCCCTGATCAGCACTCCCAGGGTCGAGGAGAGGTAGGGCGGGGAGAAGTCGGCGACCTTGCTCCGCTCCGGGGTGATCGTGATCTGTGCCAGGGCCAGGTCGAAGTCCTTGGTCCGGCCGGACACGACCTCCGGGAAGGGGGCGTTCTTCACGTTCACCCGGTCGAGTCCGGACCGGTGGGCGATATTGGCGGCCATGCAGTACTCGTAGCCGCTCCTGACGGATTGCGGTGCGGTGCCGTTCCACCAGCCGGGCGCGGGGAGGGTCGTCTTGACCGTCAGGGCGCCCGCCATCTCGGGTGACAGGTGAAACTCCCCGCGGGTTCCCGAGACGGGGCAGTCGCCGTAGCGGACGGTCGACTCCTCCGGCCCGCCCTGGTCACAAGCCGCTGTCGCGACGATGAACGCCACGCTGACAGCCGGCGAGACGATCGCTGCCGCGGCGCGCATCTTTGCACCTCCGGTAGGGGCAAACTCCTTGAGTCACCATAAATTACCCCGGACCATACGACCGCCGGAGCCGCCTGCGAGGCCCCCGGCGTCGGTCCGGTCGGCCGTGCGTACGGCTCGGCAGCGAGCAAAGAGACCCTTCCGTGCCAATCCGGCATGCACGCGTCAGGGCCCTGGACGGCCCTCCCGGGCTGTGCTGTCATCTCTTCGGCCCCGCGTTTACAACGATATACAAGAGCCCGCGACAGACCGGAGACCCCCGTAGGGAGACCGCATGTCTGTCAGCACGCACACTCCTCGGCACCGGCGCCCTGACCCTCGGCACAGCGGCACTGGGTCCGCTCGCCCCCTCGGCCTCGGCCGCACCAGCGAGGCCGGCCGCCGCCGCTCCCGTGCCCGACGCCTTCCGCAAGCTGCCCGCGGGCAGCACAGCGGCAAGGTCCTGGGCGTGGACGGCATGTCGACCGCCAACAGCGCCCAGGTCGTCCAGTTCGACGACAACGGCACCGCCGACCACTTGTGGCGGTTTCTCTGAGTGAGCTTGCCCTCGCTCAAGGGGTGCCCCGGAAATGAGCGGCAGCGTCGTGGCGGTACGCGGTACGGTGCGCCGGTGTCAGCGATCAGGAAGTTCCAAGTCACCTTCGACTGCGCCGAACCCGAGCGCGTCGCTCGCTTCTGGTGCGAAGTACTGGGGTACGTCGCACCGCCCCCGCCGGAGGGCTTCACCAGCTGGGACGATTACAACCGCACCCTGCCCCCCGAGAAGCGGGGATCATGGTTCGCCTGCAGTGATCCCTCCGGCGAGGGCCCGCGCCTGTACTTCCAGCGCGTCCCCGAAGGGAAGGCCGTCAAGAATCGCGTACATCTCGACGTCCGGGTCGGCACCGGACTCGTGGGCGCCGAGCGCCTCGCCGCGCTGGAGGCCGAGTGCGCCCGACTGGTCGCGCTCGGTGCGACCCACGTGCAGACGCTGTACGCCGATGAGGAAAACGAGTCGTGCATCCCGATGCTGGACATCGAGGGCAACGAGTTCTGCGTCGACTGATGCTGCACCAGGATGAGATCCCGGTCGACGAGGACCTGGTCCGGTCGCTGCTGAAGGCACAGCGCCCGAAGTGGGCCGACCGACCGCTGTCGCCCGCGGGCGCGGGCACGGACAACACGATGTACCGGCTGGGCGATGACCTGCTCGTGCGGCTTCCACGCACCGCGGACAAGGCAGGGTCCCTGGGGAAGGAGCAGGAGTGGCTTCCGCGTCTGGCGCCCTTCCTTCCCTGTCCGGTTCCCGAGCCCGTCCACGCCGGGACGCCGACCGATGCGTTCCCCCTGGCCTGGTCCGTGTATCGCTGGATCGACGGCCACGAGGTCGGCCCTGACACCGTCCGGGACTGGGCTGCTTTCGGAGCCGACCTGGCGGCGGTCGTCAGAGCGCTCCACCGCATCGACCTCATGGGAGCAACCCGCGCGGACGGCCTCAGTTGGTACCGCGGAGGCAGCCTGAGGCCGTGCGACCAGTGGGTCCGCAAGAGTTTCACCGAGTGCCGTACCTTCGTGGGCTCCGAGCTCGACGTCGACGCTCTCGAGCGGCTGTGGCGAGCAGCGCTCGCGCTGCCCGAGCCCTCAGGGCCTCACGTGTGGCTCCATGGCGACCTCAAGCCGACCAACCTCCTGGTGCGGGAAGGCAAGCTCCACGCCGTCATCGACTTCGGGGCACTCTCGGTCGGCTTTCCCGATGCCGAGCACTCCACGCTCTGGGACCTGCCCCCGCAAGCGCGAGGAGCCTACCGGGACGCCTTGGACCTCGACGATGTGACCTGGACTCGCGCCCGCGCCTGGGCCATCGCGGTGGGCGTCAGTGGAATCCCCTACTACTGGCACACCTTCCCGGCCTTCGTCGCCGAATGCCGGGCACGCCTCCAGGCCGTCCTGACGGACGCCGCTGCGCGCTGAGGGAACGGAAGATGGTGCTCAGCCACCGCAGGCGGCTTCCGCGTCGGTGACCGTGTCGTAGACCCGCAGAAGTTGATCCGTCCCGGTCATCTGCAGGATCCGCCGCAGCGGCCCGGGCACGTCCGCCAGCATGACCATCCCCCCGCTCGCATCCGCCTGCCTCCACGTCCCGAGCAGCACGTTCAGCCCGGCCGAGTCGCAGAACGAGACGCCGCACAGGTCGAGCACGATGCAGCTATTCCGCCGCGCGACCAGTTCCTTCAACTGGGAACGGAAGACCGGGGCAGTCACGTAATCCATCTCGCCACTGACCCTCGCGACCAGGCAGCGACCGGCGGCAACAGCTTCGACCGAGGGATCGGCCACAATGTTCTCCAAACCGTCTCGTCAGGAGACACCAGGCGAAATCTCCACGGGAACCTACCGCCCCCCTGCCCCGCCCCGGATGTTCTACTCGGCCTTGCCAGGTTCCTGTTCGCAGCGGTGGTCGAAGAATCCCGCCAGGGAGGACGCGAGTTCTTCCGGCGCCTCTTCGGCGACGTGGTGCCCGGAGTCGATGCCGTGGCCCCGGCAATCCGGTGCCCACTGCCGCCAGATCTTCAGCGGGTCTCCGTACAGGTCCTCGAGGTCGTCCCGGAGCGACCACAGGATCAGTGCCGGGCACCGGATGCGTACCCCGGCGGCGCGGTCCTCCTCCTCGTGCCGCCGGTCGACGGTGAGACCGGCCCGGTAGTCCTCCAGCATCGCCCGCACCACGTCGGGGTTTCTCGTCGCCGCGCGCCACTCGTCGTGGTTCTGCTGTCCCATGCTGTGCGGATCACCGCGGTACCAGCTGTCCGGATCGGCGTTGATGACCCGCTCGGGGATGTCGGGCTGGGCGAAGAAGAACCAGTGCCACCACTGCGTGGCGAACTCCGTCGTGATGCGGGACAGGTGCTCGCTGATGGGCAGACAGTCGATCAGCGCCGCCCGCGAGACCGCGTCGGGATGATCGAGCGCGAGCCGCAGCGCGACCGCGCCGCCACGGTCGTGCCCGGCGAGCGCGAACCGGGAATGGCCGAGGGAGCGCATCACCTCGACCACATCACCGGCGACGGCCCTCTTGGAGTACCCGAGGTGGTCCGCGGTGGGTGCCGGGCCGGTGGACCGGCCGTAGCCCCGCAGATCGGGGCAGACGACGGTGAAACCGCGCTGGACGAGGAGCGGGGCGACACGATGCCAGGTCGCGGAGGTCCGGGGGTGGCCGTGCAGCAGCACCACCGGCGGCCCTTCACCGCCGTATCGGACGAAAATCGACGCTTCGTCGGTCTGTACCCGCTTGACCTCAAAACCCTCGAACAAGGCCCGATCCTCCGCCCTTGGCACCGCCCACCGCAGCTGTCGGCCGGGGCAACCCCTCGACTGCGCAACCGGCTCAGCTTTCCCTAGTGCCCTCTAGCGAGCCATGGACACAACGGGACTCGTTCTCGCACCAATCCGATCCCGGCGCCGGCATCGGATCACAGGTGTCAGTGAATGCCGAGACCGGTGCGGGTGCGCCAAGTGCCGAGCGCCGGGCAGGAGAGGGGTTCTCTCGTGATAACCCAGCACGCTGCACGTCTGGCCGCACTGGTGGCGGTTCCCGCCGCGCTCTCGCTGGCGGCGGTCGTCCCGGCCGCCGCCGACGACGGGCGCTCCGAAGGTTCCGGACCGCGCAGCTACCAGATCGACCTGCAGCAGCAGAACGATTCCGGCGCGCGCGGTACCGCCATGCTCACCGTCGAAGGCACCCGGCTCACGGTGAAGATCGAGGCGTCCGGGCTCGTGCCCGGACAGCCGCACGCCCAGCACATCCATGGCTCCACCGACGGCCACGATTTCCACTGTCCCGACCGGAGCGCCGACAAGAACGGTGACGGCGTTGTCACCACCACCGAGGGTCTGCCGGCCTACGGGGCCATCAACATCTCCCTGACCACCCAGGGGGACACCACGAAGGAGAGCGGACTGGCGGTGGACCGCATGCCCGTGGCCGACGAGGGCGGCAATCTGTCCTACGACAGGACCATCACCGTTTCTCAGGCGATCGCCGACCACATCAAGGACCTGCACATCGTCCAGCACGGCATCGACCCGAACGGCAACGGCGAGTACGACTTCGGCAAGGGCAAGAGCGAACTCGATCCCAAGCTGCCGCAGGAGGCCACCGCGCCCGCGAACTGCGGCATGGTCAAGGGCGCCGCGGTGGGTTCCATGCCGGTCGGCGGAGTCGAGACCGGTACCGGCGCCACCCAGGGTACGGAGGCGTCCGGGCTGCTGGCCGGTGGCGGCGCCGCCCTCGTCGGCGGTGCGGGCTTGTTGGTCGCGGCTCGCCGCCGTACCGGTCGCCCCGCAGGCACCGTCGGCCGCTGACCGCGTGCCATGACAGGCCATCGAACAGCCCCGCCGTCAGGGAGGGTGGCGGGGCGGGTGCGGGTGCGTCCGCTGCTGGTCGCGGCCGCTCCCGCGCTTCTTGTGACGGGTGCGCTGCTGGTCGCCGTGGGGGTCGGCGAGCAGCAGCCCGCCCCGCCCGTGCTCACGGCTCCTTCGAGCAGTGCGCGGCCCGATGACCCGCCGCCTTCGGGCGCGGGGTCGGAGGTACTGCCCGCGTCCGCCCCGGTACGCCTGACCATCCCCGGGATCGCGGTGTCCACGCCGCTGGAGCGTCTCGGGCTGGACGGCGACCGTGTCATGCAGACCCCGCGGGACCCGGACAAGGCGGGCTGGTACCGGCTGGGCCCGGCCCCCGGCTCCCGGGGACCGGCCGTGATCGCCGGGCACGTCACGTGGAACGGCGCCAGGTCCGTGTTCTTCAGGCTGGCGGAGCTGGAACCCGGCGCGCGTATCGAGGTGCTGCGCAAGGACGGCAGGACCGCGGTCTTCACCGTCACCAAAACCGCTCAGTACGCGAAGGACCGCTTTCCGAGCATCGACGTCTACCGCAACCTGGACCACGCGGGCCTGCGGCTGATCACGTGCGCCGGCGACTATTCGCCCGAGGACCGACGCTACGCCGACAACGTCGTCGTCTACGCGCGCCTTACGACTAACGGCCCCTGACCGGGCACCGCGGCGCCCGGTCAGGGGTTTTCATCTGCCTGGCCGACGGACGCCCTCACGCACCGACCGGGTCGGGGCGTGAGGGGCAGTCGAGTTCCGCCCAGACGGTGTGGCCCGCACGTCGGGGCTGGTCACCCCAGGCGAGGGACAGGGCCTCCACCAGGCGCAGACCGCGGCCGTCCGTGGTCAGGTCGCCGGACGGATGCCGCCACTTCGCCCGGACCAGGTCCACGTTGATCGCCGGGCCGGAGTCGGTGACGCCGATCCGCAGGCAGGTGCGGTCCTGCTGGTTGTCGAGTGCGAGCGAGAGCGACACGGGTGGCCTGCCGTGCCGGAAGGCGTTGCCCAGCAGCTCGCTGACGACAAGGGCGGCGTCGTCGGCGAGTTCGCCGGTGCCCCACCGGTCCAGCTGCTCGCGGATGTCACGGCGTACGGAGCACAGTTGGCTCGTCCCAGCACCGGTGAGAACATCACAGGAGTCATTCATTTCGGTTCACCCCTTTTGCTCTTACTGGTGATTCGTTGCGGGACCGGAAACGGATGGCTGAGAGGGCGGAAGGGCGTGGTGCTCCGAGGACGCAGGCGGCGTGGGGCCGCCCCGGCGGCCGGTCCCCCTGTACGTTGATGCCAACCCCCTTCCACTCCGGCCGGGCCGCCAGACAGGCCGGACGGGGGCGGGGACGGACCCAGCGGCCGACAGGACAGAATCCGTGAAAGAGCCGATCTTCCTTGGCGCACACCCCGCTCAGCAGCCGGATCTCCAGGCACTGATGCACGCGGTGGCCCAGGGAGACAAGGACGCCTTCGCCGGCCTCTACGACGCCGTCGCCCCTGCCGTGCTGGGAGTGGTGCGCGCGGTGCTGCGGGATGTGGCGCAGTCCGAGGAGGTCGCCCAGGACGTCCTCGTGGAGGTGTGGCGCACCGCGCCCCGCTACCGGACCGACCGGGGCTCGGTCACCAACTGGATCCTCACCCTCGCCCACCGCCGGGCCATCGACCGGGTCCGCTCCGCCGAGGCGTCGGCCGCCCGAGATCACCGGGCCGCGGCGCTGGACCAGACACCCGAGTACGACGAGGTGAGCGAAGAGGTCGAGCACCGGCTCGAACGCGAACAGGTGCGGCGGTGCCTGCGCACCTTGACGGATCTGCAGCGCCAGTCGGTGACACTCGCGTACTACCGAGGGCTCACCTACCGTGAGGTGGCCGAACAACTGTCCGTACCGCTGGGCACGATCAAGACCCGTCTGCGCGACGGCCTGATCCGGCTGCGTGACTGCCTGGGAGTGAGCACATGAGCGCCCATGCCGATCTGCACACCCTCACCGGTGCCTACGCCCTCCACGCACTGCCCGACGACGAACGAGCCCTGTTCGAGGAGCACCTGAGGGCATGCGCGGCCTGCCAGGACGAGGTGGCCGAGTTCACCGCCACCGCCGCCAGACTCGGCGCCGCCGGTGCCGTCAGCCCTCAGCCCGCCGCCAAGCAGCAAGTGCTCCAGCGCATCACCACGGTCCGCCAGGTCGCCCCCTCCTCCCGCCCCGAGACGCGGTTCACCGGCCTGCGCCGACGACTGCCCCGGCTCGCGCTGGCCGCCTGCCTGGCGGCGGCGACCGTGTTCGCCGGTATCGCCGCCTGGCAGCATGACCGCGCCGAAGACGCCACCGCCCAATCTCAGCAGGCCCACGGGCAGCTGGATCAGCTCGTCGCCGTGCTGGCCGCGCCGGACGCCGACACGCGCACGGCACGGCTGGAGGACGGTTCGCGCGCCACGGTCGTCGTCTCCGACCGTCGTGACCAGGCAGTGCTGCTGGCGGACCTGCCGGCTCCGCCGCCGGGCAAGGCCTACCAGGCGTGGTATCAGGTGGCCGGCAGTATGCGGTCGGCAGGTCTGATGAACGCCCACCGCACCGGCCAGGCCCTTGTCCTGGAGGGCTCGGCGAACGCGGCCTCAGCCGTGGGCATCACCGTCGAACCGGCCGGTGGGTCTGCCCGCCCCACCTCCGACCCCATCGCCTTGCTCAGCCTGCCGACCTGACCGGGCGCGTGCTCCATACGAGTGGCTTGGGAGGTCGAAGCCCATCCGTCTCGCCGACGGTGACGAATCCCTTGCAGAGCCTTCGACATTCCAGGTCGAGGCGTCCGAGAGGGAAGAAAACATGCGTAAACGCACCATCGTCACCGCCGGTGTCCTCCTTGCCGCCCTGGGCGCTGCCCCGGCCCTCGCGAGCCAGGAAGCCCCGGCCGCGCCCCGGCACGGAGGGCTGACGGCCGTCGGCCTGACCGGCGATCAGCGGCTGCTCGAGTTCGGCGTCGACGCACCCGGGCGGGCATGGTCGCTGGGCAAGGTCTCCGGGCTGTCCAAGGACACCAGGCTCGTGGGCATCGACTTCCGCGTGCAGGACGGGAAGCTGTACGGCGTCGGCGACCGGGGCGGCATCTACACCCTGAACACTCGCGCCAAGGCGACAAAGGTCTCTCAGCTGACCGTGGCCCTGTCCGGCACCGCGTTCGGCGTGGACTTCAACCCGGCCGCGAACCGCCTGCGGGTGATCTCCGACACCGGGCAGAACCTGCGCCACAACATCGACGACGCCGCCGCTCCCCTGACCACCGTCATCGACGGCACGCTCACCAACCCCACCACCCCGCCGTCCACCGCCCGGGGCGTCACCGGCGCCGCGTACACCAACAACGACCTCAGCGCGGCCACCGCGACGACCCTGTTCGACCTCGACACGATGGCCGACCGCATCTCCCTGCAGTCCCCCGCCAACGCCGGAACGCTCGCGCCCGTCGGCAACCTCGGCGTGGACGCGGCCCTGGATGCCGGCTTCGACATCTACTACAAGAAGTCCACCGGCACGAACCACGGCTACGCGACCATCAAGAGCGGCGGCACCTACCGCCTGCACGCGGTCAACGTGCTCACCGGCGCAGCCACCCACAAGGGCGCCTTCCCCAAGAAGTACCAGGTCACCGACTTGGCCCTGCCCATCGACCAGAAGTAGCCGCACCGCGCGGCCGACAGAACACCAAGGTCCAGGGGCGTACCCGAGGGGCAGGAGCATGGCGGCTCCTGGCCCTCGGCGTGCCCTCCGGGGCGCCATGCCGGACACTCCTGTATATGGGCCGGCACAATCCGCGCCGGCCGTGGTGAGGGTGTATCGGCGTGCTTGAGGTCCCGCTCTGGCTGTGGGGGGCGTTCGCCGCGACGGTGGTCGTGTCGCTGGCGGTGGACCTGCTGTCCCACCGCACGGCGCACGTGATCGGCTTCAAGGAGGCGGCCGCCTGGAGCGGCCTGTGGGTGGGTCTCGCCCTGATCTTCGGTGTGGTCGTCTTCCTCGTCCTGGGCACGACGGCGGGCACCGAGTACACGACGGCCTGGCTGCTGGAGAAGAGCCTGTCGGTCGACAACCTCTTCGTGTTCGCCGTGATCTTCGCGTACTTCAAAGTGCCCCGCGCCTACCAGCACCGCGTGCTGTTCTTCGGCGTCATCGGCGCGCTCGTCTTCCGCGGGATCTTCCTTTCCCTCGGCGTGGCCGTGGTCAGCCGCTTCACCGCGGTGCTCTTCGTCTTCGCGGCGATCCTGTTCTACAGCACATACAAGCTGCTCAAGGGCGACGAGGAGAGCTTCGACCCCGGCAAGAGCTTCGCCGTACGTCTGCTCCGCAAGATCATCCCCGTGCGGGACGAGTACGCCGGGGCGAAGTTCTTCGTCCGGGAGGCCGGCGTGCGGATGGCGACCCCGCTGCTCGCGGTGGTCGCCGCGATCGAGGCCGCGGACCTGATCTTCGCTGTCGACAGCGTCCCCGCCGTCCTCGCGGTCAGCGATGACGCCTTCATCGTCTACACCAGCAACGCGTTCGCCATCCTGGGCCTGCGAGCCCTCTACTTCATGCTGGCGGGGCTGCTGGACCGCTTCCACTACCTGAACAAGGGCCTGGCGATCATTCTCGGCTTCATCGGCGTCAAGCTCATCCTCCAGGCATCGCACAAGATGATCAGCCCCGGCATCCCGGAAATCCCCTCGCCGATCAGTCTCGCGTTCATCGTCGTTGTCCTGGCCGGGTCCGTGGTGCTCAGCCTGACTAGGCCCGCCCCCGGGGCGCCGGCCGCTTCGCCAGGTGAGCAAGAGAGTCGGAAAGAGGGTCGGAAAGAGGACGGAGCACTTCCCGACTCACCAGTACGGGCATATCGTAAAAATATGGTCAAAACGAAGAGCAAGTCCGAAGTGTACGTATGCCCGAGCTGCAAGAAGGACGTGCCGACCGTGCCCCATCGGCACAAGAGCCTCGGCGTGTTCGTTCCCGTGTGGGGTCCGGGCGCCTGCCAGAACCGTGACTGTCCCGATTTCCGGCTGGACCCGCACCGCAAGCACTCCTCGGCCCCGTAACGCGGTCGGCCCGTCCGGTCCGTTCTCAGCGGGGATGGCCCGGTCTGCTGGCTCTCGGGTGATGTGGGCGTAGAGGCGGAAGAGGGTCGGGCGAGCTTCGCCGCTGTCCCGTTCGTGCAGGGCCGCCCAGCAGCGGGCGATGAGTTCCCGGGCTTGGGTGCCTGGCCAGGGCTGCGCTCGGCGAGCCGGTGAGCCGGTCGAGGCGAGGCTGGGCGAGGCGGCTGAAGCGGTGGTAGCGGTCCGCGATCTGCTGCAACGGCCACAAAGTCTCCCCATGCCCGCCCGCGGGTCTGGCCCCCGGGACGGTACCGAAGGTACCATCGGTACCATGCCCCAGCCCAAAGCCATGAACCTGCGCTTTCCGGATCCGGCCCAGCGCGCCGCCATCGAGGCCGCTGCACGGCAGGCAGGGGTCAGCTTGCAGGAGTACATCCTGTCCGCCGCCTACGATCGCGCTACGGCCGTCGAGGCGCGCTTCCTTGATGCGTTCAAGGACTCGATGTCCCGCAGCGGCGACGCGTTCGCCGAGGCGGCCGGTTCAGCCGATCCGAGCGGGGAGCGGCGCGCTGCCGAGCAGGCTGCCCGACGTGAACTCGAAGGACAGCAGAAGCGGGGCAACGCAGCGTGACGCAGGACGAGCCGCTCCACCCGCTCGATGTGAGCTTCCTGTTGCACGCCGCCGAGCTGCTGCCCGGCGATCCCCAGGTGGACGATCTCGGGCCGCTGTACGCGGCGGTTGCCCGGGTCAATTCCCGGGCTCTGGAACACGACGTATACGGGTCGGTGTATCTCAAAGCGGCCGCGCTGCTGCAGACGCTGGTGAGACTGCCATGCCTGGAGCACTCCAACGAAGCGTTCGCCTGGCACTCCGCGGAGGCGTACCTCGCCTTGAACGGGTGTCACCTCACCTACCCGCCGAAGGAAGCGGTCGTCCTGGTCCGGGATGCCGCCACCGGTGCGTTGGGCGCAGGACTGCTCGCCCGTCGGCTGCGCGCATGGACCGCCTCTTCCTGACCTGAGGGCAGCCCGGGACCCATGCCCCGGGCGGCTCGCACGCACTACGGAGCCGGTGTCAGTGCGCTGAAGTATCCTTCCGGCCGCCGCACATCGACTGGGAGGACCAAGAGCCTTGACTGGCATGTCTGCTTTCCCGCTGCCCTTTCATGCTTCTCGTTCCATATCGTTCGCGACACCGCGAACGCTGCGGGAGTTGGAGATGATCCAGTGCAGCGCGCACATTCGGGCGAAGCCTGGGTGGTTCGACAAGATGAACGACGCCGACATCGTCGCCAGATGGACGCAAGAAGCGGTCGCCCAGGGCCTGACCGAAGCTCAGGTTCGTCACGTGCTGGCCGAACTCGCGCACTACGCCGCACTTCGGGACGGACGAACCGGCATCGAGGTGTCCGCCGTCGACGGGGTGTGGCAGTCGGACACACTGGTCGACGACGAGCTCAGATCGCGGCTGCGTGAGGCGGTTCGCGTTCTGGAAGAGGTTCCCGAGGCAGAAAAGGACTGGCATCCCGGATCCGACGGCCAGGTCCTGGATCTGGTTCATCCCTCGCTGTTCTGCCTGGTGCGCGGGGTGAGCGGAGCGCCCGAGCGAGCTTGGCAGAACCCGACGGACCGCTATTCGCGGTACGAATTCTCGGAGAAGTTCCAGTGGCTGCCCACGGACGTCGATGTCAGTGACGACGGCGATGCCGTCTTCCGTTCGTACGTCAACAACGTCCACCCCGAGAATCATCGCGAACTCGCCTGCGTCCTGCCGGACTTGTTCGCCCGCATGCGCCCCCTGTTCGAGAACGTGCTCACCGATCTGCGCCACCCGCGACCCTTGCGCATCGAGGCCGATCCTTACGGGTGGTACGACTCGAAGCCGGAGTACCCGAACAGACAGTCCTTCAGCGATGACGCGGCCTACCAGGAAGCCGTGCACGCCTGGGGGCAGGCCCACGACGACTGGTGGGAGAACCGCCGCCCGGTCATCCCGGACGCCCCGGCCTTCACCGCTCCCGAGGTGCCCGAGGAAGCCGCCCGAGTCGACCTGCGCGGTCGCCGTGTCCAGGTCATCGTCAAGCTCGCCACGATTCATCTCACGCCGGACAAACCCGAGTACGTCGGCGGTTCCTGGCATGTCGAGGGCATGATGAACGAGCGGATCGTCTCGACCTGCATCTTCTACTGGGACAGCGAGAACATCACCGAAAGCCGGCTGAGCTTCCGGGCGGCACTCGACGACCCCTCGTACGAGCAGAACGACGACGACGGTCTGCGTGAGGTGTACGGCCTGGAGGACGAGGACGCGCTGAACCAGATGCTGGGATCGGCCTCGACTCCCGCGGGCCGCTGCCTGGCCTTCCCGAACATCCTGCAGCACCGCGTCGGCTCGTTCCGTCTCGCGGACCCCACCCGGCCGGGGTATCGCAAGATCCTCGCGTTTTTCCTGGTCGACCCGTCGGCAGAGATCGTCTCCACCTCCGATGTGCCGCCGCAGCAGCCATGGTCAGACACCTCGACCATGACCTTGGAAGAGGCCAAGGGCTACCGCGACCAGCTCATGCAGGAGCGCAAGTACTTCATCGACGAACACAATGAGCAGCTCTACGAGCGGGAATTCTCCCTCTGCGAGCACTGAAGCTCCGCCCTCCTGAAGGCGAGGATCAGCCCTCCGAGGCGGCGAGGCAGGACCGCGGGGGCGGCGGATCGAATACAGCCGCTGCCGTGCCTGTCCTGTCGGGCGTCCCAAGAGGTAGTTTGGTGGACAAAGCCCTTAAGGAGGGCGATCCGATGCCGTGGTTCGTTTGGCTGCTCGCCGCCGCGGGGCTGGGCGTCGCGGAGTTCTTCACACTGACATTGGTTTTCGGTCTGATGGCCGGGGCCGCGCTGGTCGCCGCCGTCGTGGCCGGTGTGGGCGTCGGCCTGCTCGGCCAGCTCGTGGCGCTCGGAGTGACAGCGGCCGCGGGTCTCATCATCGCCCGCCCCATCGCGATGCGGCATCTGGCCGAGCAGCCCCTCACCCGCGACGGCAGCGACGCGCTGCTCGGCAGACGGGCCGAGGTCATTCAGGAGGTCACGGCGACGCACGGCCTGATCAAACTCGGCGGTGAGGAGTGGTCCGCGCGGGCCCTCGACGAGAGCCTGGTGATCCCGGTGGGAGCACTGGTGGAGGTGATGGAGATCGAGGGTGCTACAGCCGTCGTCTATCCCCGCGAGCTCCTTCCCTGAACGACTGAGCGCACACCAACGGAGGCACTGTGGATCCAGTCGTCATTCCCATCCTCGTGGCGGCCATCGTGGTCATCTTCCTGGTCGCCTCCTCGGTGCGGATCGTCCCGCAGGCACGTCGCTACAACATCGAGCGGTTCGGCCGCTATCGCCGTACGCTGCAACCCGGGCTGAACCTGGTCATACCGGTGGCGGACCGCATCAACACCAAACTGGATGTGCGCGAGCAGGTCTACTCCTCCGACCCCCGACCGGTGATCACCGAGGACAACCTCGTGGTGAACATCGACACCGTGCTCTACTACCAGATCACGGACCCGCGGGCGGCGGCCTACGAGGTCGCCGACTACCTGCAGGCGATCGACCAGCTCACCGTGACCACGCTGCGCAACGTCATCGGCAGCATGGACCTGGAGGAGACACTCACCTCGCGTGAGGAGATCAACTCCCGGCTCCGTGCCGTTCTCGACGACGCCACGGGCAAGTGGGGCATCCGCGTCAACCGTGTCGAGATCAAGGCCATCGATCCACCGCACACCATCAAGGAAGCGATGGAGAAGCAGATGCGGGCCGAGCGTGACAAGCGCGCGGCCATCCTGCACGCCGAAGGCGAACGGCAGGCCAAGATCCTCACTGCCGAAGGTACGAGGCAGAAGGACATCCTCGAGGCACAGGGCGCCCAGCAAGCCATGATCCTTCGGGCCGACGGCGAGGCGAAGGCAGTGGAGCTCGTCTTCCAGGCCGTCCACCGCAACAACGCCGATCCCAAGATCCTGGCCTACAAGTACCTCGAGACGCTTCCCCACCTGGCGAGCAGTGACAACAACACGTTCTGGGTGATCCCCGGTGAGCTGACGGAGGCAGTCCGGACCGTCACCAGCGCATTCGGGAACCAGGCGGCGACGGGCACTCCGCCACCCCCTGCCCAGCCCGAGGGACAGGCGGCCGCCGACACCGATGGCACGTCCCAGCCCACCCGGAGTCCGGAACTCGAGGCAAGTTCCACGATCTTGCTCGACGCTGCCGCAGCCGCAGACGAGGCGGGAAAACAGGCTGTCGCCGCGGTGAATGACGCCAAGGCCGAGGCCGAGGCCGCGAAGTCGCCCCAGATGCCGCACCGGGGGGAGCCTTCCGGCAGCTGAAGGCCCCGCGGCCCAGGTCCCGGGCGCACCGCATGCCCCTGCCCCACTCCCCACCGCATCGCGGCGGGCCCCGGAGGGTACCCGGGCCGGATCCGCTGGAGTACCGGGCCTGAAGGGGAACGCCACGATGGGCATGCACGATCGGATCGCCGAGCTGCGCCGCGCAGCCCGGGAACGGTTCGGGTGGAACGACCTGGCCGCCGAGCAGACGGAGGCGATGCAGGCACTGCTCGACGGCCGCGACGTACTGGTCGTCATGCCCACCGGTTCCGGCAAGTCGGCGATCTACCAGGTGCCGACCCTCCTGCTCGGCGGCCCAGCTGTCATCGTGTCGCCGCTGATCGCCCTCCAGCGTGACCAGGTCACCGGGCTGCAGGAGAGCGCGGCACCGGACGCCGTGGCCGTGAACTCCGCACAGCCGCGGTCGGCCACGGACGAGGCCTGGCGGGCCATCCGGGACGGCGATGCCGAATACCTGTTCCTCTCCCCCGAGCAGCTCGCTAAAGACGGGGTGGTCGAGCAGCTGCGGGACCTGGGGCCCTCGCTGTTCGTCGTCGACGAAGCGCACTGCGTATCCGCCTGGGGACACGACTTCCGTCCCGACTACCTGAACCTGGGCGAGGTAGCCGAGCGGCTGGGCCGCCCGCCGGTCCTCGCCCTGACGGCGACCGCTGCCGCCCCGGTCAGAACGGACATCATCGAGCACCTGCACATGCGCGACACCCACGTCGTCACGACCGGGACCGACCGGCCCACCATCCATCTGGCCGTGCGCACCTTCACCGACGACCCCGCCAAACGCGAGGCCGTCGCACGCTGGACCGCCGGCGAGCGCGGCCCCGGCATCCTGTACACCGCCACCCGCAAGGACGCCGAGACGTACGCGGAGCGACTCCGGCAGGACGGCGTGGACGCCGAGGCCTACCATGCGGGCCTGAGGGCAGCCGACCGCCGCCGGATCCACGACGGCTTCATGGCCGGCGCTCCCTCCGTGGTGGTGGCCACCTCCGCGTTCGGGATGGGCATCGACAAGCCGGACGTACGGTTCGTCGCCCACGCGTCCGTCCCGGAGTCGCTGGACTCCTACTACCAGGAGATCGGGCGCGCCGGCCGGGACGGGGAACCGGCCCAGGCCGTGCTGTTCTACCGCCCCGAGGACCTGGGCCTGCAGAAGTTCCTCACGGCCCGGGCCCTGGACGACGAGGCGCTGCGCCTGATCATGGCCACGCTGCTCGGCCAGGAGGCCCCGCAGAGCCGCAGCCGGACGGCGCAGCTGTGCGGCCTGTCGCGCCGCAAGACCAGCGATCTGCTGAACCTGCTGGAAGAGGCGGGAGCGGTCACCGTCGAGGGCAGACGCCGCACGGTCCGGGCGCTGCCCGGCCACACGGCGGACGAGGCCGCCGCAGGGGCGGCGCAGGTGTTCGAGCGGCGGCGGCGCATCGACCGCTCGCGCATCGAGATGATGCGCGGCTACGCGGAGGCACCGGCCTGCCGCCGCCAGTACCTGCTGGGCTACTTCGGCGAGCAGCTGGACGCCCCGTGCGGGCGGTGCGACGGGTGCGACCGCGAGGACGAGCGCCCCGCCACCCGATCCGGACAGCAGGACGCCGCTCCCTCGCCCGGGCACGACGGTCCCTATGAACCGAACGAGCGGGTGTGCCACACGGAGTGGGGCGCGGGCACGGTGATGCGCACGGAGGACGACCGCCTCGTCGTGCTGTTTGAGCAGGTCGGCTACAAGACGCTGTCCCTGACCGCGATACAGGAGGGCGACTTGCTGACCAGCGCTTGAGGCGTACGGCAACCGTGCCGAGCGGCAGCTCGCCAGGAAGGAAGAGCCATGAGGGACTCCGTCCGGTCCGGCACCGCACCGGGCACCGGCCTCGCGGCCCGCAGGTCCATGGCCGTCTGCGCGCTGATCGGGGCGGCGGTCATGGCCTCGGTCGACGAGATCGTCTTCCATCAGATCCTGGGCTGGCACCATTTCTACGATCGCTCCACCTCCGGCGTCGGCCTGCTGTCCGACGGACTGCTGCACACCGCCGAACTGCTCGCCCTGGTGGCCGGGTTCTTCCTCTACGCCGACCTGCGCCGCCGCAGGGCCCTGGCGTCGGCCCACGCGTGGTCCGGGTTCTTCCTCGGCCTGGGAATCTTCCAGCTGTTCGACGGAATCGTGGACCACAAACTGCTGCGCCTGCATCAGATCCGCTACGGCGTCGACGTCACGCCGTACGACTGGGCATGGAACATCACCGGGCTGGTCCTGCTGCTCATCGGCGTGCTCCTGGCCCTTCGCGCGGGCCGCCGCAGCGGTGCCGGACCGGCATCGTGACCTTCGCGCACGTCCACCCCGACCCGGGCGCCGGCCCGGTGCCGGCCGAGTCGCTCCCCGCCGTGGCCGCGCTGCTGGTGGCCCTGGCGTACCTGCTGGCCGCGGGGCGGCTGCGGCGTCGCGGGGATGCCTGGCCTCGGTGGCGGGACGTGTCGTTCACCGCCGCGGGCGTCGGTACGGCCTGGGCGGCATGGGGAGCTCTGCCGGGCGGACCGTTCACCGGGCACATGATCCAGCACCTCCTCATCGGCATGGCCGCCCCGCTGCTGTTCGTCGTCGCCCGCCCCCTCACCCTCGCCCTGCGAGCCCTCGGTCCCGGCCCCGCACGACGCGCTCTGCTGCTTCTCACGCGTTCTCGTCTTGTCGGCTGGCTCGTCTTCCCTCCGCTGGCAGCCCTCCTCGACGTGGGCGGCATGTGGCTGCTCCTCCGCACCGAGCTGTTCGCGGCCATGCGGCACGAGCCCTTGCTGCACGGCGTGGTGCACGCGCACATGCTGGCGGCGGGGCTCCTGTTCACCTTCGCCGTGTGCCAGCTCGATCCGGTACGCCGACGGTGGAGTGTCGCCGTACGCGGTGCCACCTTGCTCACCGCCGGCACCGCGCACGCGGTGCTCGCCAAGACGCTGTACGCACTGCCGCCGCCCGGCACCGACTTCACCCCCGCTGACCTGCACAGCGGAGCCCAATGGATGTACTACGGCGGCGACTTGGCGGACGCGGCCTTGGCGGTGGTGCTGGGGGTGGGCTGGTACACGGCCGCCGGACGGGCCCGCGCCCGTCGCATCCGCCAGGAGTTCACTGGGCCCTCTCACCGCCCTCGTCGACAGTACCCGCGGCGCCGTACGCAAGACCATGGGCAAGGACGGCAGGTGTCATTCCCTTGATGCCCCGGATGTCCCTAATAGTGCGACGCCACCACAACGTAGAAGCATGCCAATACAGCGACTACGCCCATAAAGGCTGTGGCGAGCACCGCACAGCCGATCACTCCTATGGTCCCGCCGATCGCAGCCCAACCGAACCGTGAGGCGCGTTCGGTCTGTTGGACTGCGTCGTGGTAGTCGCCGTCCTCGTACCAGCCGCGGTCAACCATGATCACCCCCTCCGCGGCCCTACCGCCCGGTCACGCCACGCAGTTGAGCCCGTGGGCATTGATAGAACAGTCCGGGTCACCTTCGTCCAGGCCGTGGAGCAGACCGGCCGGGGTCCAGCATGGTGAGGCAGCCCTGCTCGAAGAACGTGTACTCCAGCACGCTGTAGCCAACCGCCCCGGATCCGTCCTCGGCCAGGAGGACCACGCCTTGCTCGCACCAGCGCCGGATGCCCTCGCGTCGCCTGGCGTCGCCTCCTGCCGCGATGGGATCGGTCACCGCCAGCCCGGTCCAGTCCGAAGCATCCGCGCGGCGCACCGCCACTCCGCCTGGGTTCTCGAGATTCATAGGTGCATCGTGGCACCCGCGTGGGCTGCGTGTTGACCCGATAAGCCGGGCGAGGTCCGGGCCCCTTCAGTCGCGCCGCGGCCATCAGCCCCGGGGCCGTCAGACGGGTTGCGGTGGGCCGTCACGATCGTGGGGAGCGCCTGTCCCTGGAGTGATCACGGGCCGTCAGCGAGGCCAGGTAGGCATCGAGGAGCTGGATCTGCCGCTGCGGCGGGAACCCCGCCGGGGCGAACAGTGCCTGCACCACCAGGCCCAGTACGAAGGACTGGGCGCCGGCCGCGATGTCCGCGGGGTCGCCCGGGGGCAGTTCGCCCAGCTCTTGGGCCGCGATGACGCGCTCGGTGAGCCTGTCGCGGCTTGCGGCGTACCGGCGGGCGTGGTCGGCGCTCAGGTCGGGGTCGGCGAGCGCGGCATCCCAGGACGACACCCAGATCCGGTTGCTGTCGGTGGCCTCGGGAGTCAGCGGCAGGATGTCCAGCAGCGCATCCCTGAAGGCGGCGTATCCTCTGCCCGAGTCCCGGCGGGGGCGGGCGAGGGTGCGCTGTTCGAGCAGGTCGAGGGCGTACTCCACCAGGGCGCGCTTGGTGGGGAAGTAGTGCGTGAGCAGACCGGTGGTCGCCCCGAGTTCGGCGGCGACGGTGCGCAGGGTCAGGCCGGCGAAGCCGCGTGCGGCCATGACCTGCCAGACCGCCTCGGAGACATCGCGTCGGCGTGCCTCGTGATCTCCCTTGGTGCGTGGCATGTCACCACGGTACATTTCCACAACACTTGTTATGCAAATGGGGAGGTCCTCATGTTCTCGCTGCCGCTGCGCGACGACGCCCGCCTCGGCCCGCTGGAGGTCTGGCACGCCGAAGAATTCGCCGCCCACCTCGACCGCGCGCGTGAGCACATCCGGCCCTGGGTCGGGCCGTCCTTCGTCACGGACGACGTGGCCGGGGCGCGCGCCACGCTGCGGCGGTACGCGGAACGCCACGCGGATGACGGCGCCCGCCTGTACGGCATCCGGCGGGACGGAGTCCTGGTCGGCGGCGTGATGTTCACCGCCTTCGACGCCGCGGCCGGTTCGTGCGAGGTCGGCTGCTGGCTGGCCGCGGAGGGCCAGGGTCTGGTCACGCCGGCGTGCCGGGCACTGCTGGACTGGGCGTTCACCTCCCGGGGACTGCACCGTGCCGAGTGGCACTGCCGGGCTGACAACGAACGCAGCTCGGCGGTGGCCAAGCGGCTCGGCATGACGCTCGAAGGAGTGCGCCGCGAGGCATGGCCCTACGAGGGCACGCGCTACGACAAGCAGCTCTGGGCCGTCCTTGCCACGGAATGGCGAGCCCTGAGCCGATGACCGGAGTTCGTCCGCCTCGGGGTCGCCATTGCGGAACAAGGGGCGGCCCCGAGCGGGCAGGCTCGCTTCACCCCGAGGTGGGTGCAGGTTCGTCGTCCCAGGCCATGGAGCACATCCGCCAGCCGGCCGGGGTCCGCAGGTACTGGGTGGTTTTGTGGCCGCGGCCCTCGAAGCGTTCTCCGTGCCGGAACCCGGACTTGCCGTACACACTGAACCGGTGGGCGACGGATCCGAACATCTCGGTCCGCTCGGAGATCTCCCACTCCGAGAATTCCGTCAGCGTGCCGTCGGTGAGCATCTTCTGTCGCGGCTCGATGAACGCGTCGAGGTCCATGACGGAGGGCTCGCCCCCGACGTTCGAGATGATCCTCCCCTCCGGCACGAACAGGTGACGGATGACTTCCAGATCGGGCTGCCTCCCGTCGGTATTGGTGAAGGAGGCCATGAACAGGCCCATCAGGCGGTCGAGTTCGACCTGGACGCGGGCCCTCGGCTCGTTCTGGCCCTGCACCGGCGGCCACTCATGGGACAGCACCGCCCAGACTTCGCTGTCCTGCCGTACGCCGCGGGCGGATCCGCGCTCACGGAGTACGCCGTCCCTGGTCATGCCCAGTCGGCGGGCGGCGACGATGCTGCGCACGTCGTCTGCGGTGACCCACCACTCGACGCGGCTCATCCCCCGTTCGGCGAATGCCCAGTCGATCAGCGCCCGGCCTGCCCGGGTCTCAAGATCGTGGTCCTGCGCGGCCTGCTCCGGCCGGCAGCTGATCTCACACACTCCGGTGAGGGTGTCGAAGCAGGCGAAGACAGCAGCGCCGACGAGGACGCCTTCTCGCCATATCCCATACAAACGCCCCGTGCCGGAGGCCAGTTGGTCGGCGTATCGCCGGCGGTAAGTCTCCACGGGGTCGAGATCGGTCCGTGCGGCTAGTTCCGGTGCCTGCCAGGGCTCCAGGGGGCGGAGTTCAGCGTCGTCACCGAGCGCGAGAGTGAACATGGGCGGTCGGCCCTCCAAGTCCTCGTGGCGCGTCGGCAAGGGGCGCCTGCACGCATATACATAACAACTGTTGGGTGATTCAGGCTAGCAGTCGGCCTGGCCCGCGGTCGTCGACCGGAAAGTGACTGCTGGGGGGATCGGGCAGCTGCGCTACATCACCGGCGGGTGCCGGGGAGGAGGTCTGCTGCCGTACAGGACTCGATCACGTCGGGGGGCGGTCACGCCGTAGCCGCCACCGACTCCGAACAGCGCCTCCGCCCGCCGCGCAATGGCGCCCGCCACGCCTGCGCCTCCCCCACCACGACCGGCGCCCCCGGGCCTCGCCGACCGTCATCCGGGCCGGCCCCAGCGCCTTCCGTGACAACCCTCCCCGGGCCTGCCGACCAAGTGAGCCTCGCCGACCATCCCGGCACTGCCGTCACCCCGCGTCCCGCGGCGCCAGCCGGAGACCGCCGACCCGCCTGTGCCGCTGCAATCCTCGAAGCCATGTGGTCTGCGAGGATGTCCCGTATGGACGTTCGGATCAGGAACCATGTGACAGTGACCGGGCGAACCGGCGCGCCGGTGGTGGTGCTGGCGCACGGTTTCGGGTGCGACCAGAACATGTGGCGTCTGGTGGCACCGGCACTGGAGCGCGATTTCACCGTGGTCCTCTTCGATCATGTGGGCTCCGGGAATTCGCACCTGGCGGCCTGGAGCCCGGACCGCTACGGGTCGATGGACGGATACGCCGACGATGTGCTGGAGGTATGCCGGGATCTCGCGCTGGGTCCGGTCACGTTCGTGGGTCATTCGGTGAGCGCGATGATGGGCGTGCTGGCAGCCGCTCGCGAGCCGGAGGCGTTCGCCGGGCTGGTGCTCCTCGCCCCGTCCCCCTGCTTCATCGACGATCCGGCCACGGGCTACCGGGGCGGTTTCAGCTCCGCCGACATCGACGAGCTGCTCGAGTCGCTGGACGCGAACTATCTCGGCTGGTCGGGCGCGATGGCCCCGGTGATCATGGGAAACCCGGAGCGGCCCGAACTGGGTGAGGAGCTGACCAACAGCTTCTGCCGAACGGACCCGGAGATCGCGCGGGTCTTCGCCCGGGTGACGTTCCTGTCCGACAACCGCTCCGACCTCGCGGCGGTGCGGGTGCCCACGCTGATCGCCCAGTGCTCCCGTGACGCGATCGCCCCGCCCGAGGTGGGCGCGTTCGTCCACGCCCAGATTCCGGGAAGCCGGCTGATCACCCTGAACGCCACGGGGCACTGCCCCCAGCTCGCCGCCCCGGAAGAGACCGCCGAGGCGATCGCCGCGTTCGTGAAGGCCACCCGATGATGTGCGCCACCGGCGAGGGCGCCGAGAACAGCGATCCGGACGACGACCCGGGCGCGGCGGACGAGGCGGCCCGGTTCTCGGCACTGCTGGAGGACAGTGCCGAGGACCTGTATGAACACGCCCCCTGCGGCTATCTGTCAACGCTGCTGGACGGCCGGATCGCCAAGGTCAACACCACGCTGCTGAACTGGCTGGGCTACGAGCGAGGCGAGCTGGTGGGCCGCCTGGCCTTCTCCGATCTCCTGACCGTCGGCGGCCGGCTCTACCACGAGACCCATTTCGCCCCGCTGCTGCGGATGCAGGGCGAGGTCAGCGGTGTCGCGCTGGAACTGAAGGCGGCCGACGGCTCCCGGCTGCCCGTCATGGTCACCTCGACGGTCAAGACCAGCAGTGACGGACAGCCCCTGCTGATCCGCACCACCCTCTTCGACGCCCGCGACCGCCGCGCCTACGAGGCGGAACTGCTGCGCGCCCGTCAGGAAGCCGAACGCGAACGCAACCGTCTGCTGCAGCTGAACAACACCCTCCAGCAGACCTTGCTGCCCCCCGTACTGGCGAACGTGCCCGGCCTGGACGTCGCCGCGCACTACCACATCGCCTCCGTCGACGAGGTCGGCGGCGACTTCTACGACCTGTTCCCCCTCGCCGCCGGCACCTGGGGCATGTTCCTGGGCGATGTGTGCGGCAAGGGCGCCGCCGCGGCAGTCATCACCTCCCTGGCCCGCTACACCCTGCGCGCGGCCGCCGTGTACGACCCGGATCCGGCCGCCGTCCTCGGCAACCTCAACACGGTCCTCAACCACGAGTACTCCGGCACCGACCCCCGCTTCTGCACGGTCATCTTCAGCCTGCTCACCCCCGACCTCCACCAGGGCGGCTTCAGGATCGTCCTGGCCAGCGGCGGGCACCCTCCGGCCCTGCTGATGCGCGCCGACGGCACCGCCGACTACCTGCCCACCCCCGGTGGGCAGCTCATCGGCGTCCTGCCCGACGCCCACATCGCCACCACCACCGTCCACCTCGCCCCCGGTGACACCTTGCTCCTGTACACCGACGGCCTCACCGAAGCCCACACCGGCGCGGGCGACGAGGACCGGTACGGAGACGACGCTCTCCTCGCCTTCGGCCGCGACCTCGCCCCCACGACGGCGTCGGACACCATCGGAGCAGTCCGCGAGCTGCTCACCACCTTCGGCACCGGCGTGGAAGACGACACCGCCGTCCTCGCGGTCCACGTGCCCCGAACCACCAGTGAGCAGCCGTGACCAAGCACCTGACCCTGCGCACCGGCACCACCGCCACCGGAGCGGTCCTGGAACTCGCCGGGGAGCTGGACCACCACACGGCAGCCGAGGTGCGTGCCGCCCTCGCAGAGCTCGAACTGCGTGCGGGGCAGCAGCTGGTCCTCGATCTGGCGGGGGTCACGTGCTGCGACTCCAGCGGCATCACCGTCCTGATCGCCGCCCGCAACCACGCCTTGGCCGCCGACGCGACGATCGCGTTGGCCGCGGTTCCCGAGCGCGTCTGCCGGATCTTCCGCCTCGTGGGCCTGGAACAGGTCTTCCCTGTCCATCCCAGCGCCCAGGCCGCCGAAGACGCGTGGCACCCCAGCTCGAGCTGACCGATCACCTGCCAGGCTCAGACCAGGGACTCGAAGTACGCCTTCTGCGCGGGGTAGTAGTCCGCGAAGTCGGGCCGCGGCTCGTCCTTGCGGGCGGCGGTGAGCATGTCCAGGTAGTACTCCCAGCCGGGGCCGGTGTCGCCGAGGTGCTCGGTGGAGGCGAGGTGGTGGATCAGCCGGAGTTCGGTGATGCCGGCAGCTTCGGCCAGCAGCAGTTCCATCGACCAGGTTCCGGCCTCGTCCTCCATCAAGATCGCGAGGCGGTGCGGTGGTTCGCAGGCTTCGATCCGCAAGGGGCACCAGGGCACCGACTTCTCGAACACCATCTGCACATCGATGGTGCGGCCGGGCCCCGCCTCGCCGCGCCACGGGCCGAACCAGCGGGCGGTGCGCTCCGGCTCGGTGACACTCGCCCACACGTCGTCGACGGAGGCACGGTAGGTGCGGGTGAAGATCAGATCGTGCCCCGTCGGGGTGGAGATGAGTTGTGCGGTGGGCTCAAGGGGCATGCCGTGTCCTCCTCGGAGTTGCTGCAAAGGGTGCGGATCATGGGCGGGCTCGACTCGATCGCGCTCCCGCCGAGTGCGGTGGACTTCGGTCTCCCATGCCCGCAGACGCTGCGTCCAATCGACAACCGCGGTGCCGAAATGGGCGATGGAGTTCAGCCACCTCACTCAGTTCGTCCTCGCTCTTCCGCGCGGACACGGTCCGCGACACCCAGTGTCAGCGCCTCCGCCTGCTCCTCCAGGTTCCATCTCCCCTCGCGGTAGGCGTGGTTGCTGATCCAGAACACGAGGACGCCGTCGCGCAGGGAGCGGCTCAAAAGTCCCAGGGACCAGTCGTTACCGCCGTCGTGCCAAGCGACGGGGCCGTCCGGGGTGTCGCCTACGGTCCACCCGTATCCGTACGAGCTGTCCGACCCGGGCTCCTTGACGCGGGGTTCGAAGAGCTTGTCCCTGGCGTGCGCCGGCAGGACGTCATCCCCCAGGAGCGCGCGGTGCCAACGGAACATGTCCTCGGCGTTGGAGAGCATGCCGCCGTTGCCGCGCAGGTTCCAGTACGGCCCGTCGGCGGCCCAGGGATGGTCGAAGGGCCTGCCCTGACTGCGCCCCTCACTGTCGTACTCCACGGCGACCAGGTGCCGCGACCGACGGGGCAGCACGTATCCGGTCTGTTCCATTCCGGCCGGGCCGAACAGGTGCCGGGCCAGGAAGCGTTCGTACGTCTCCCCCGACGCCTCCTCCACGATCACGGCGAGCAGGCTGTAGCCGGTGTTGGAATAGTGGAACTCCTTGCCCGGGACGGACCGCAGCTTCGACGACAGGGCTCCGCGTATCAACTCCGCACGCGACACGGGGTCGTAGTCATCACCGAGACCCTCGACGAGACCCGACGTGTGCGTGAGCAGGTGCTCGACCGTGATGTCGCGCTTGTCGGCGGGCATCTGCCGCTCGTGCCCGAGGAACCGGCTGATCGGATCGCTCACCCGGAGCCGGCCCATCGCCTCCAGCTTCACGATCGCGGCCGCGGTGAACTGCTTCGTCATCGACATGACGTCGTACAAGGTCCCGCAGCTCGCAGGCGTGCCGGCGGCCCGGTCGGCCGCCCCGAATCCGCCGCAGTACGCGAGCCGGTCGCCGTGGGCGGCGATCACGGTGCCACTCGGCCCGGCGGGCAGCGTACGGCGGAGGAAGTCGGCGACCGACTCACCGGGCCGGGTCTGGGAAGCCGGAGTGCCCACCGCCGACGGCCCGTCACCGGACTCGACGGAGCACCCCCCGAGCAAGAGCAGAGCAGCGACGGCAGTCGCGATCGTCCTACGGCGGCGGCGAGACAGAGTCGTACCCACATGACCTCCAACGTCGTTGATCCGCCCCGACGTTCGCCGCCCCTTTCCCCGTTCGCCAAGCCATGATGGTGTTCGAGCTTGTGCGAGCTCATGTACGTCCAGGTCAAACAGGGGGATCACGATGACCACAGCACCACCCACACCGGTCGACACCGACGCGGCCGCCTTCGTGGCGGCGCTCGGCCGCCTCAAGGCGTGGTCGGGCCTCAGCTACCGCCAGCTGGAACGCCGTGCCGCGCAGGCGGGGCACACCCTGCCCTACTCCACGGCGGCGACCATGCTCGGCCGGGACCGGCTGCCGCGTGCGGAGTTGGTCGCCGCGTTCGTGGCGGCATGCGGGCTGCGGGCCGATCAGGCGGAGGCGTGGCTGGACGCACGGATGACCATCGCGTACGGCGGACAACTCGTCGCCGAGACCACATCGGCGGCGCGGAACAGGGGCCTTCGGCGGCCTCGTTGGGCGCTCGCCGGGGTCCTGGCGCTGGCCGCCGCACTCCTCGGCGGGATGCTGGCGGCCGGTGCCGTCACCGAGGACGTGGAGGACGACACGCGGACGTCGCTCCGACTGCCGCGTTCCTGACCAGCAGCCGTATGCGGCGTCCAGGTCTCTCAGGACGTCCGGGCCAGTGGCCGGTCCGCCCGTATGGCGGTGTGCCGCGAGGGGGGCGAAAATGGGGCTGAGCGGATAAGAGGCTGACGATCAGCGGAGACGGCGGCGCCCAGGGCGGGACACGGCGAGCTGCCCTGAGAACGCAGGTGATCACTCATGTGCCGATGGCTCGCCTATTCGGGAACACCCCTGCTTCTCGACAGCATCCTCTACCGGCCGGTCCACTCGCTGATCGACCAGAGCCTCCACTCCAGACTGGGCGTCGAGACGACGAACGGCGACGGTGCGGGCATCGGGTGGTACGCGCAGGAGGACATCGGCACCCCCGCCTTGTACCGGGACATCGGCCCCGCCTGGAACAACCGCAACCTGAGGGAGATCGCCACACATGTCCGCTCCCCGCTGTTCTTCACCCACATACGGGCGTCCACCGGCAGCGCGGTGCAGCAGACGAACTGCCACCCCTTCCGGCACGGCCGCTGGATGTGGATGCACAACGGTGCCATCGCGGACTTCCCGCTCATGCGTCGCGATCTGTCCCTGCTCGTCGCCCCCGCGCTCTACTCCGCCATCGAGGGAACGACGGACTCGGAGCTGATGTTCTACCTGGCGCTCACCTTCGGTCTGGACGAGGACCCGCCGACCGCGGTGGCCCGGATGGCGGGAGTGGTCGAGCGCAGCGGCCGGGAGCACGGCGTGGAGTTCCCGCTGCAGATGACGATCGCCGTGACCGACGGCGATCGCGTGTGGGCCTTCCGCTACTCGAGTCAGGGCGCTTCCCGGTCGTTGTTCTACAGCACCCGCGTGGACGCGCTGCGCAAGCTGCACCCGGATGTGGCGTTCCTCCAGGACGTGTCCGACGAGACCCGCCTCATCGTGTCCGAACCCCTCGGTGACCTGCCGGGTGCCTGGAACGAGGTGCCCGAGAGCACCTACGGCGTCGTACGCGGCGGAGCCGGCGAGATGTACCCCTTCACCCCGGAACCGGCGTGAGGCGAGAAGGCGCGGGCGGGGCCCGGGAGTTGGTGCCGGGCCCCGCTGTTGCTCTGTGCCGACGGGAGCGGGTCAGCTGCTCAGGGCGAACTTCTGGGCGTTGGAGCTGTCGCAGGGCTGCTGGGACACGCGGGCGCCGTTCGCGGTGGAACCGTTGTCGACGGCGAGGCACTTGCCGCTGTGGCGGGCGACGAAGCGGTACTGACCGCTGGTGCCGGTGGCTTCGGGGCGCCACTGCTGGTTGGTGCTGCCGAAGGACGTCCACAGGTGGACCTTGGTGCCGTTGGCTGTGGCTCCGGGGCCGCCGTCGACGTCCCAGACACGGTTGTTGAACTGGTTGACGACCTGGTAGTAGCCGTCACTGGTGGGTCGTAGCTGCCACTTCTGGTTGGTGCCGGTGCCGCATGCCCACTGCTGCAGGGCGGTGCCGTCGCCGGTGCCCCAGTCGGCTGCGTCGAGGCAGGCGTTGCTGCCCGCGTTGACGACGCGGTACCAGGCGGCCGGGTCGATGGGCCCGTTGGGGTCCGGGCCGATGGTGCCTCCGGTCCAGGTGAGGGTGGCTATGGCGCCGGCCGGGAGGGTGTAGGCGAGGGTCTTGCCGCCTTCGGTCAGCGAGAACCGCTGGGAGGTGGTGGCGGTGTTGACGACGAAGGTGGCGAAGGAGTTGTCGGGGTTCTGGAAGGTGACGTTCTGCACGCCGCCGGAACCCTGGCTGGTGGAGCCGACGCGGGTGGCGCCGGGCTTGATGAACTTGGTGACGTGGCCGAGGACGTAGTACTCGGCGTTGCGGGTCACGTTGCCATTCGCGATCTCGACGACGCCGTTGCAGCGGTTGGTGCAGTGGCCCTGGTGGGGGCCGCCGTTCTGGTCGAGGGCGAGGTTCCAGTTGATGACGGTCTCACCCCCGTGGCGCATGTTCTGCACGACGAGGTTCTCGGAGTGCCAGCGCAGGGTGTCGGCGAAGGTGGTCGCGGGGTTCGTGCTGTCGGTGCCGGAGCACTCGGTGAAGAAGACCCGCTTTCCGGCGTTGACGACTTGCTGCTGGGCCGAGGGGGCGCCGCCGTAGCAGTGGAAGGCCGCGCCGATGACGCGCTGGATGCCCTGCGTGGAGTTGAAGACCTCGAGGGGGTAGTTCGGGTGATCCCAGTTGTGGTCGTAGGCGAGGATGTTGGTCGGGAGCCCGTTGGCGGTCAGGGTCTGGTCGAGGACCTTCACGAACGCGGCCTGCTCGGCCGACGTCATCGACATCGACGGGTAACTGGTCGCGAACTCGGGCTCGTTCTGGACGGTGAGGTCGCGCAGGGTGATGCCCTGCTGGCCGTACGCCTTGATCGCCTTGACCAGGTAGTCGGCGTACGCCTGGTAGTGGTCGGCCTTGAGGCTTCCGCCGTTGAGGGAGTTGCCGGTCTTCATCCAGGCCGGGGGCGACCACGGGGAGCCCATGAAGCGGATGGCCGGGTTGTGGGCGGTGGCCTGCTTGAGGACGGGGATGATCTCCTGCTGGTCGCGGCCGATGGAGAACGAGCCCTTGGTGTCCTCGTAGGTGTAGAAGCCGCCGGAGTTGAAGTCGGTGCTGCCCAGCGGCTGGCGCAGGTAGTTCAGCCCGATGCCCTCGGTGGTGGAGAACAGCGACTTCATCAGGTCGGCGCGCTTGTCTGCGGGCAGGCCCTGGATGAGGTGGGCGGAGGCTTCGGTGACCGAGGCGCCGGCGCCGGTGAACTTCTGGCCCTTGGCTGCGGCGTCGACCCGGATGTCGATGGGCTGGACGGAGCTGTTGAAGGGGACGGTCTCGGCGGCGAGCTTCCTGGATCCGTCGGCCGTGGTGACCCAGACCTGGGCGGTGGGGTCGGCGGCCTGGGCGGTGCCGCCGGCTGCGGCGAGGCCGGAGACGGCGAGTATCAGGGCCGCGCCTGCGGCGCGGGCCCTGCCGGCTGTTCGGGCTGTTCGGACGGACGACACGGGCGGCTCTCCTTCGGTGTGGGGTGACCTGATACGGGGAGGTGGTGCACCGGCCTGAGCCGGAAGTGCGGCGCGTCGTCGTGATGACGGCGACATGAAAGCACACCTGCTAAGTACTTAGTAAGTGGTCTGAGTCACAGTCTTCGCGGGCCTTTTGAAGGTTGATCACGGCAAGCGCACCGGCCCTATGCTGGAACGGTGAGTAACCAGTCGGTAAGCGGGACGAACCGCAAAACGCAGCCGCGCACTCCCCGCAGCGCGGAGGCCAAGCAGCGCCAGCAGGACATCCTGCGGATCGCGATGGACACGTTCGCCGCCCGCGGATACAACAACGCCTCGCTGCAGGAGATCGCCGACCGGGCCGGGCTCACCCAGGCGGGTGTCCTGCATTACTTCCGTACCAAGGCCCAGTTGCTGACCAGCGTGCTGGAGTTGCGCGACGCGAGCGACATCGAGCAGCTCGGCAGCGAGCGCCCGCGCGGACTGGCCTTCCTGCGGCACCTGGTCGACACGGTCTCCCGCAATGCCGAGCGCGAGGGAATCGTCCGGCTGTACGCGGTGCTGTCCGCGGAGAGCGTCACGGAGGGCCATCCCGCGCAGGAGTTCTTCCGCACGCGGTACGAGGGCCTGCGCGCGATGGTGGTCGAGGCCCTCAAGGAGGCATGTGAACTCGGCGAGATCCGCGACGGTACGGCCGTGGAGGACACGGCCAACGCGATCATCGCCGTCATGGACGGGCTGCAGGTGCAGTGGCTGCTGGCGCCGGACCGCGTGGACATGGCCGCCTCCACCGACCGCGCCATCACCGGGCTCCTGGCGGGGCTGACGACACGCTGAGTGTCCGCGGACCGCACATGTGCCGATCATGCGACAGGGCCCGGATCCAATGGATCCGGGCCCTGTGCGGTAGTAGCGGGGACAGGATTTGAACCTGCGACCTCTGGGTTATGAGCCCAGCGAGCTACCGAGCTGCTCCACCCCGCGTCGGTGAACACCACCCTACGCCATCACCGGGGCACTCATGACCACGGGGCCGCGCCGGCGCAGGTCAGGCTTGCGCAGCGATGCTCGCCCCCGGCGGGCGCACCATGAAGACGTCGACCGGGTCCTGCGCCTCCACGACGAATCCGTGCCGGTCGTAGAGTCGGCGGGCGGCGCTGCCCTGCAGGACGTTCAACGCCACGGTCAGGCCCTGCGCGTCGGTACCCTCCAGCACCGCGCGCAAGACGGCGGACCCGAGACCTCGGCCCTGGTGGTGCGGAGCGAGGTAGAAGTGCTCCAGCCACTGCCTGCCTTCGGCGGGGCGAAGCGTGAGGCATCCCGCACATTCGCTGTCGACCATGATGATCGACGTGTGCCGAGCGGAGAAGGCATCGCGCAGCCTCTGCCGCACCCGGTGCTCGTCGTAGCGGCCGAGGCGTTCCAGATCCGCACGCATGACCACGGCCCGCAATTCCGCGATCATCTCCACGTCCGCAGCCGCCGCGGAACGCAGTGCCCACCCTGCGCCGGGTGCCGACATGGCCCGTACGCGCACCGCCCCATCCGCTCTCGTCCCCGTGCCCATGCCCCCTGCGTCCATGGACGGAGTATCTCAGCCCGCTTGCGACGCAAGGGGCCGCAGGCCACACGGGAGTCCGGCGTGACCTGGGCGAAGAACACCTGGGCGGCGGCTACTTCAAGGTCACGGCGTCCCCGGCGGACACGACCCGTGCGGTCGTGGTGGTGCCGGGGAAGTACCAGCGCCAGCTTCCGGCCGCGGTGGCGATGACCTTGGTGCTGAGCTTCCCGACGTCGCCGGTCTTCACGGTCTTGACCGTGCTGTAGTGGGCGGCACCGCTTTTCCTGAACTGCAGCTTCACCTCCTGCCCGGCGAAGCCGTGGTACTTCAGGTCCTCCCAGTTGGCCCGGGACAGTTGCCGGTGACAGTGAGGTGAGCTCCCTTGGCCACGGGCTCGGGTGCGGCGTTCGTGGTGAGCTTGGACGCGCGCTTCATCTTGAACTCGGCGATGTGGTCGGAGATCCAGTAGTCACCGTCGTTGGCCTTGACAGTGGCGTTGACCTGCCAGACGCCCGCCGTGCGGTTGACGTTCTCGGGCACGCTGCCCGGGAGCCAGCCCGGAGCGATCGCCATCGTGGCCGTGCAGACGGACGTGGTGGAACTCTTCTTCTCGCACCGGGTGTCCACCCAGTCGCTGAAGCCCCAGCCGTTCGTCTTGTTGAACACGCTGACGTCCGACAGGCCCTTCACTCCGGAGTCGTCCCGGATCGTGATGGCGATCGGGTACGTGACACGCGCCGATGTTCCGATGATGACGCTGTTCCCGCTGTTCACCACCGTCTTGGTGACCCGGATGTCCCCCCGGCCCTCCGCATGCGCTCCCGCCGCGGCCAGCAGCGTCAGAACTGCCGACCCACTCACCGTGATCCAGGCGGCCCTGGCCGTTCTGCCTCGCATGATTCCTCCCCTGTGATGTGGGGAGCGAGGTTACACAGCCGGCCGGGCTGTCTCCGCACAAGGGTTCGCCTGACGGCCGAGGGCGCTGTGCCGGGGAGCTACGGTGCGACGGACGCCTCGTCGGTGACCACACGCGGTGGTCCGTTCGGGGTGCGGCGGAAGCGGCCGGGGGCGAGGCCGTGCTGGCGTTTGAAGGCATTGGCGAAGGCGAACTCGGAGGTGTAACCGACCTGGGCGGCGACGGCCGACAGCGGCGCCTGGGTGTCGCGCAGAATCCGGGCCGCACTGCTCAGCCGCCACCAGGTGAGGTAGGCCATCGGTGCCCGGCCGACGAGTTGGGTGAAGCGCCGTGCCAGAGCCGTTCTCGACAAGCCGACCTCGCGGGCGAGTTCATGGACGGTCCAGGGGTGCGCGGGTCGGCGGTGCAGGTGGTTGAGTGCTGCGGCGACCGCCGGATCGGCCAGCGCGGCGCACCAGCCGGCCGACCGCCCTACAGCGGACTCCTCCTCCAGCCAGGCGCGCAGCACGTGCACCAGGAGCAGGTCCAGCAGCGCCGGGAGTGCCGCGTCCGCTCCCGGCTTGCCGTGCGCGAGGTCGGCAGCCAGCAGTTCGACCACCGCGGCCAGTGCCGGATGCCGGTCGGGCCCCGCGGGCAGGTGGACGACCTCGGGCAGCGCGCGCAGGAAGGGGTGCACCTGACCCCGGTCGATCCGGTACGCGCCGCACAGCAGGACGGTCCCGCCCGCGGCCATCGCATCGCCCTGCCCCAGCAGGTGAGTTGAGCCGGTCTCGGGTTCCGGGTCGAGCGGCAGCAGTGCCGCCTCGCGGTCTGCCCCGCTGCTCATCCCGTGCACCGCGCCATGGGGAAGGAACACGACATCCCCCGCACTCAGCAGCGTCGCCGCGCCCTCAGGAGGCAGCAGCCAGCAACTGCCCCGCAGAACGATGTGAAACCCGGCGCCCGGATACGGGCCGAAACGGTTGCCCCACTCCCCCTCGCGGTGGGAGAGGCGGAACCTGGCCCGGCCCACCCGCATCGTGGCAATCACATCGCTGACGACGTCCATGCGTCGATTCTACGACTTCGTCCCAGCGGTGGGACGCACACGCATGTTCTGGGCGCGATGACGCATAGGAAGGCCCACTGGGTCTCCGTACGGTGGAGAACGACCCCACATCCACGCCCGAACGGAAAGCAGCTGCCATGACCGCTTACGTCGTCATCGACCTTGACGTGACCAACCCCACCGCCTTCCAGGAGTACATCGACGGCGTCACCCCCCTCATCGAAGCCGCCGGTGCCCGCAACCTCCTGATCGACGACAACCCAGTCGTACTGGAAGGCGATTGGACGCCCGCGACGCTCGTGCTCCACGAATTCCCCTCCCGAGCGGCACTGCAGACGTTCTGGGACTCCCCCGAGTACCAGCCCCTCAAGGCACTGCGCCGCACCTCCTCCACGGTCAAGGTCGTCGCCGGAGAGAGCCCCGAGGCCCCCTGAGGCAGGGGCGTCCGTTTTGCCCTCTGGCGAACGCGCGTAGAGCGCGGGCACCATGCTTCCCGCACCACCTGCACAGCCACCCCCCAGGAATCATGGCCCACCGCAGGAAGGTCCCCACATGAAGGTCATCAAGGCCTTGAAGCTCCGCTCACTGCTGACCGCGCTCACCCTGGTCGTCGCCCCCGGCGCCGCGGTACTCGGTACCGCGGGCGACGCCTTCGCCGTCACGAAGATCAGTCACTCCACCGCGACCTCGATGTTCTCGCAGGTCGGCATCACGTGGTCGTCGTCCGGCAACTGCTCCAACCGCAACAACCCCACCTGCACGTCCTTCGAGCAACTCAACCTTGCCACCGCCCAGGGAGCCCAGACCCTCAAACGGGCCAGTGGCTGCGCCCTGAACATCACCGGCGGCACCGAGACCGGACACGCCTCCGGCACCTACTCGCACTGGAACGGCTACAAGCTCGACTACAGCAAGTACACCTGCATCGGCAACTACATCAAGAACACCTTCACCTACATCGGCGTGCGCGGAGACGGCGCCCCGCAGTGGCGTTCCGGCTCCGGGAACATCTACGCCGACGAGGGCAACCACTGGGACGTCCTGTACTACAACTGCGGCGGCTGCTGACCCGCCTCGGGGGGGGGGGGGGGGGGGGGGGGGGGGGGGGGGGGCGGGCCCCCCCCCCCCCCCCCCCCCCCCCCCCCCCCCCCCCGGATCAGCGCTGCGAGGGTCAGGCGAAGGTCAGCTTGAAGCCGGAGATGTAGCCGGTGTCGTAGGTGGCCCGGTCCTGGACGCGCAGGCTCCAGGAGCCGTTGGCGACCTCTGCCGAGGCGTTGACGGTGTAGGTGGTCCGGACGTTGTCGGCGGAGTCGGAGGAGGAGAACGGCTTCAGGTTGTAGACCGTGCCGTCGGGAGCGACGAGGTCCACGACGAGGTCACCGCGATAGGTGTGGACGATGTCCACGCCCACGGCGAGGTTGCTGGGCGCGTTGCCCGGGATGCCGGTGACGTTGACGGACGAGGTCACCGCGGCGCCGTTGTCCGGGACGGACACGTCGGAGGTGTTCTCGAAGACCGTGCCCGGCGGGGTCGTCGTGCCGGACGACAGGCTCCAGACGGCGTGGGCGATGGCGTCGCTGTTGCGGTTCAGGGCCGTGTCGTTGATGTTGGCTGTCGTGTCGCACGACGAGTGGTAGCAGCGGTCGAAGGCGGTGGCGGTGCCGCCCCACTTCTGCACCTGCGCGGAGGTCTTGGTGCGGCTGGCCCCGGTGAACAGCCCGCCGACGGGTATGCCGACGTTCTTGAAGGAGGCGTGGTCGGAGCGGCCGTCGCCCTCGGTCTCGATCTCGGTGGGGACACCGATGCCGGTGAAGTAGTCCTTGAAGGTCTTCTCGATCGCCGGGTCGTCGTCGTAGACGAAGTAGCCCGGGTTGGGTGAGCCGATCATGTCGAAGTTCAGGTAGCCGCTGATCTTCGCGCGGTCGGTGGACGCCAGGTTGTTGACGTAGTACTTCGAGCCGACGAGTCCGAGCTCCTCGGCGCCCCACCAGGCGAACCGCAGGTGCTTGGAGGGCTGGTATCCGGACCGTGCGACGGCCAGCGCGGTCTCCAGGATCGCCGCCGAGCCCGAGCCGTTGTCGTTGATGCCGGGGCCGGAGGCCACCGAGTCGAGGTGCGAGCCGGCCATGACGACCTGGTTCGCGTCGCCGCCCGGCCAGTCGGCGATCAGGTTGTAGCCGGTGGCGCCGCTCGTGGTGAACTGCTGGATTCTCGTGGTGTACCCGGCGGCGTCCAGTTTCGCCTTCACGAAGTCGATCGACGCCTTGTAGCCGGCCCGGCCGTGGGCGCGGTTGCCTCCGTTGGCCGTGGCGATCGACTGGAGATCGGCGAGGTGCTGCTTGACGTTGGCGATCGGGATGTCGGGCGCGGCGGCGTCCTCTTGGGCGGTGGCTGCCGGGACGGCTCCGGCGAGCAGCCCGGTGAGGGCGATACCGGCCACTGCGAGGGCACGCTGACGAGCGGAGAGGTTCATGTGGGGGCTCCGTGATTCCGAACTGAGGATGGGTTGCGGAACGTGCGAAACGTCCCGCTGCATTGGTGTCGCGGGACGCTGGAGCTGTGTGATGCCTGTGCCTGGTGCGGCGATGCGAAATGAATGGTGGGTGACCGCTGACTCAGCGTCAAGGGTCTTGCGCGAGTGTCCTGTTGTTGCCCCCTCGTCGTCAGCGCGGTGTGACCGCCACCGTCACCTCGGCGCCCGGGCGGGCGTGGACGCGGGCGGTGGCCGAGCGGTCGGCCGCCAGGACGGGGGTGGGCGTGGCCGCGGCCCCGGTGACGGAGACGCGCCAGCCGCCGGGGCGGGCCGGTACGCGGATCTCGGTGACGCCGTGGCCGGCGCGGTAGCGGATGCGGTACGCGCCGGCCTCGGGGGTGTGGCTCTCGGCAGTGACCGTGCCGGCGACAGCGGCGGCGTAGGGTGCGGCGGTCAGGTCCTTGTTGGGCCGCCGTGCCCCCGGTGTCGTCCAGCGCGCGGTAACCGCCGCCGCCAGCCGCCGTAGCACCACACTTGACATCCTCTCCCCCTGAAGGGGGGAGATTCCCGCCTACCGTGCCGTTGAAGGCTGCGGTGTCGAGGGGGTTCCTGCTTCACTGCGCGGTGCGGGCACGGGTGCCCGTCTTACCTGCGCTCCACAGGCTGACACGGCCAGTCCGGCCGCCTTGGCGACGTTGACCGCCGCGTTGAGGTCCCGGTCCAGGACGGCCCCGCAGGCCCTACAGGTCCACACACGGACGTTAAGGTGCTTGGGGCCGTCCTTGACACCGCACGCCGAGCACACCTGAGACGTGGGCTCGAAGCGGCCGATCCGGATGAAGGTCCGCCCGTACCGGGCGGCCTTGTATTCCAGCATCCTCACGAACGCCGACCATCCGGCGTCGTGCACGGACTTGGCCAGGCGCGTGCGCGCGAGCCCCTTCACCGCCAGGTCCTCAACGGCGACCGCTTGGTTCTCGCGGATCAGCTTCGTGGAGAGCTGGTGGTGGAACTCGCGGCGCGCGTCGGCCACCTTCGCGTGAGCGCGGGCGACCGTCAACCGGGCCTTGTTCCGGTTGCTGGAACCCCTTTGTTTGCGGGAGAGGGCGCGCTGTGCCTTCTTCAGACGCTTCTCGGCCCGGCGCAAAAAGCGCGGGCTGTCGACTTTCGTCCCGTCCGACAGCACCGCGAAGTGCCCAAGGCCCAGATCGATGCCCAGCTCGGGCGTGACCTCGGGCAGGACTTCCTCAGGGCCGCTCTCCACGACGAAACTCGCGAAGTACCGGCCCGCCGAGTCCTTGACCACCGTCACCGTGGACGGCGTCGACGGCAGCGTGCGCGACCACTTCACCTTCAGGTCGCCGATCTTCGGCAGACGCAGCTTCCCGCCCGGCGTGATCGACCAGCGGGCGTTCGCCGTGAAGCGGACGGCCTGCCGGCTGTCCTTACGCGACTTGAACCGGGGCGCACCCATGCGGGGGCGTTTGCCCTTCAGTCCATCGAAGAAGTTCCGGTATGCGCTGTCCAGGTCCCGCAGAGACTGCTGAAGGACAACCGCCGACACCTCACCCAGCCACGCCCGCTCCGGGGTGTTCTTCGCCTCGGTGATCAGCGCCCTGGACAGATCGCCGGTCTTCGGGAACGGCATGCCCTCGCTGCGGGCCCTCTCCCGAGCGCGCAGCGCGTCGTTGTAAACCACCCTCGCACACCCGAACGCCCTCGCCAACGCGACGCGCTGACCGGCGCCCGGATACAAGCGGAAGCTGTACCGAAGCTGCACGCGAATCACGATACAGACTGGCTCGTCACGGCATCTTCCGCATGCACGTCCACTTGGTCTTTGTGACGAGTACCGACACAGCGTCTTCGCCGACCGGCACCGGACGCGCTGCGAGCAGATCATGCGCGCCGTGTGCGAGGACTTCGAGGCCGAACTGGTCGAGTTCAACGGCAAGGCCAACCACGTCCACCTCCTCGGGAACTTCCCGCCGAAGGTCGCCGTGTCCAGGCTGGTGAACTCCCTCAAGGGCGTGTCCTCGCGCAGGCTCCGCCAGGAGTTCCCCGGCCTCGTCCGCCACTACTGGCGGGCACAGCGCCTGTGGTCCGACTCGTACTTCGCCGGGTCACTCGGCGGCGCCCCGCTCAGCATCGTCAAACAGTACATCGAGCAACAGAACCGCCCGCTCTGACCCGGGCTGAGGCGAACAGTACGAATCCGTGCTCACCGCTGAGGTCAGAGCAGTTCTCAGATTCACTTCACCACCGGGCTGAAGCCCGGTGCACTGCGAATAGACCCGGTAGCGGCCCAGGGAGACGAGCGCGTCGCGGTAGAAGCGGCCCATGCGGGGCAGCTCGTTGTTCAGCGGACCCCACTCCTCCACGACCACGCCGTACCGCGGGGATAGACGGTGACGGCCGCCTCGTGGGCCTCGATCCAGCCCGCCGCCGGATCGTAGTCCGCGCCTGCCTCCATCGCGGTGTTGTAGCAGTGCGGGGCGTACACCGCCTTAGGGTCGTCGATGCAGCCGAGCGCGATCGGGATACCCTCACCCACGATCGGGGTGGGCTCGAAGAAGATCCAGGAGTCCTGGTCGACAGAGCGGATCGCGTCGGCGAGGCGGTTGTACATGGGGGTGATCTGCTCGGACTCGAGCCGGGCGGCCGCGGTCAACAGGTCCTCGTTCGGGCGTAGTTCGCCCATGGTCTCGTTGATCGAGTCGTAGCCGAGCACAGCCGGGTGGTGGGCGAACCGGCTGGCCAGGACGCGCCACAGTTCGGCCTGCGCGCGCCGCAGGTCGGCGTCCTCGTAGAGGTGCGTGAACGCCCGCTGCACGGCAGGTTCGAAGTACTCGTAGAACCAGTCCTCGGGGTGCGGGGTGAACGGCAGCCCGTCCGTCCTGGTCGCCCAGGCGGGGATGCCGCGGTGGCCGAAGGCGGGCCCGAAGACGTCCTGGTGGGCGTCGATCAGCACCTGTATCCGGTACTCGTGCGCCCAGTCCAGGATGCGTTCGATCCGCCGCAGGTAGTCCTTGCTGTACCTGCCGGGCTCGGGCTCCAGGTCGTCCCAGAACGCCAGCAGCCGGGCGAAGTTGAAGCCGTTGCGGTGCAGGTCCCTGAAGTGCCGCTCGGTGATCGCGGTGAGTGCCTGTTCGCCGCGGTGCGTCATGTCCTCGACGTTCCAGCCGCGCAGGGTCAGTATTCGGCCACGGTCGTCGGTGATCCGGGGGATGTCCACGGTCTCGACGGCACTGGCTGAGGGGTGCGCCTGGGCGGCGGTCCCGGCGCTGCGCAGGGCACAGCAGACGAGTGCGGCGAACAGACGTCGGTGCAGGGGCGGACCTCCGGCAGAGTCGGATCGTCTGGTGCCGCAGATCGCACCAGTTGAGCTGACGGCTCATCAAGAGCCGTGCGGTGTCGGTCCTGGCAGACTGTGCGCAACCTGGGGGGAGATCGTCATGCCCGATGGGCTGACCGTCCGTCGGATACTCGGAGATCAGCCGTTCGCGGAGATCGGCCGACCCGTGTGGGTGGTGACCGACCAGCGGCACGGCTGCGTGATCGCGGCCGGCGACCTCGGACACATCATGTGGCGCGGTACGGGCCACTGGCTCAGTCACCGGATCGGCGTGTACGAGGCCGGCACCCTCCGTCCGCGCCACATCGTCGTGTCCCGCTACTCGGTCTGTGCCGTCGAGCCCCACCCCGAGCTGCCGCTCGTCGCGATCGGCACAGGGCGTTACGACGGAACGTGGGAGTTCCAGGGCCAGTTGCTCCTTCTGCACCTGGAGACCGGGCGCGTGACGGACCTGCTGAGCAAGAGCCGCCAAGTGCGTCACCTGCGCTGGCTGGAGGACGGCAGGCTGGCGATGCTGCTCTCGCCCGAGGACAAGGACGGAGGGTTCGGCAAAGGCTTCGAGCGGGCCGTCGCCACAGACGACTGGTTGTCCGCTCCGGCCGGCCTTGTCGATCCTGACGACGTGCGCCGTCCGATGGTCGGGAGCGGGCTCCTTTACGACCCGCAGGTAGAAGACACTTTGGCGCGACTGACGGACGGCCAGTGGCGGAAGCGGGGGGAGGTGCGGGACCTGGCGGTGCTGACCGACGGCCGCGTCCTGGCCACCGGGCGGTACACGGACCTCGAATGAGGTTGCTGCTGACGAGCAGTCGGCGTGGGTGACCTACCGGGGTTACCGGCGTGAGGAGGTGACAGGGCAGCTGGTCGACCGCGTAGCCACAGTGCAGCGGATGGCGACGGCGGACGGCACTGTGCTGAACCGCGTCGAGGTGCCCGCGGCCATCGCACTGTGCGCCGCGGGCGAAGGCTGGCTCGCCCTGCGTCCGCAGGGCAGCGAGGCACACGCCGCGCTGCTGTTCACCCCCACGCACCAGCAGACGGAACCCCTTGACATCGCTCCCCGCCGCACCAACTCCCCTCCCCCGCGCGTCAGACACAGCGCCCGTCTCCTGTACGTGGACGGCCCGGGCCCGGACGACGAGCCGTGGGTCCATGCGATCGATCCCCCGGCCGCCCACGCTGGCGCTGCCCTGCACGCCCTCTTCCTCTTGAGCTGGGACCCGGCGTCGGCCCTGCAACTCTGGTACGGCCCCGCCATCGAGGTGACGGACGCCCTCATCCACGCGGGACGGTCATACAAGCGGGGCGCCACCTATGGGGACGCCCGCGAAGGCACGTACGTCGTGAGCCGCCGACTGCCGGACGGGGAGTCGCTCTGGGTGTACGGCACCGACAAGCCGCTCGCGGATCTGGACGGCGGCGAGCGGAGGGTGTACGTCGTCTATCTCACTGGCGAGGTGGAGACTTTGGACACGGCGACGGGGGAGGTAATGGCCCGGCACACGCTGCGGGCGCACGGCCACCCGGTCACGCCGGTCTCTGCCGCATACCGGGCGGAGCAGCGGCGGCTGGTCGTGGGGACAGTGGACGGGCGGGTCCTGGACTGCTCGGTCGGCGATTGACCGAACCGGTCCCCCGCCAAGCGCTTTCACTCCTTGCGCACTTGTCCGTACCGCCCGAGGAACCTGAAGGCGCCGTCGCGGACTTCGTAGAGGAAGCTGGTGTTGTCCATGTCGAGCAGTCGGGTTCTCGGGTCGAAGCTGATCGTTTTCGCTATGCCCTCGTAGCGCTGGCGGAACAGCGCCGAGGCGAGGGCGCCGCGGCCCACGGTGCCCTCGCCGAGCAGGCCGGTGAGGGTGTGGGCGGTCAGTCCCACGGCGTCGTACGCCTCGGCGGACCAGGGGGCCGGCTGCGCGTCCCAGCGCTCGCGGTGGGCGGCGGCGAAGCGGGCGGCCGGTCCGGAGGCCGCCGCGGTCGTGGCCGTACGGGCGGAGCCGAAGGCCCAGCCCTCGGCGGCCTCCTTCGCCTCCCGCAGGAACGCCGGGTCCATGACCTGCTCGACGGTGGCCGTCGCACCCTCGAAGCGGGCCTCGGCCAGGTGCCGGGCCACCTGGGCGGCGCGCAGGGGCGAGGTGCCGGCGTACACCACTCCCTCGGGGCTCGTGGCCAGCGCGGCGGTGACCGCGGTCGTGACATCGTCCTCGTCGGCGGCCAGGGTGTGCACCGTGGTCGTGCCCTCGGAGGGGGGTGCCTCCGTCAGGTCTCTGGCCAGGCCCTCGGCGACCGTACCGCCGGCGAGGTCCCGGATCACGGCGACCCGGCTCACCGACTGGACCCTGGTCAGGTAGTAGAGCACGGGGAGCGACTGCATCGCCTGGGTCGCCCGGGTCACGCAGAGGGTGGGTTTGACCAGTGGGGACAGGGCGCCGCCGTCGCAGGACACGAGCACCATCGCCGTCCCGGCCGCCGTGTAGGCCGGTTCGGCGGCGGTCAGCGTCGCCTCCGACATGGGGCCGATCACCGCGGCGACCGGGGATGAACCGGACAGCAGCCCTTGTGCGACGGTCGTCGCCCGGCTCGCGCTGCCACGGTCGTCGGCGGTGCGCAGGGCGAGCCGGAACGGGGCGTCGGGGCGGGCGTTGTGGGCCTCTACGGCGAGCAGGGCGCCCCGGCGGGTCGCCTCGCCGGTCGCTTTGCCGGGGCCCGTCATGTCGGCGTGCTGGCCCAGGGTGTACAGGGGGCGGGTGTCCGGGTCGGTCGGCGAACGCCGGTTGAGGAACACGGCGGCGGCCGTACCCGACACCGCGAGCAGCGTGGCGCCCGCGCTGCCGGCCATCAGGAGCTTGCGGCGTGTGGTGGTGGGGCGGGCGGCGGGTTCGGCGGGCAGGGTGACGGAGGGGTCGGGTGCCGTGGGTGCCGTAGCCCGCGTGGCGCGTGGCGGTGGGTCGAGGGCGCGTGCGGAGCGGTCGGCGATCAGCCGTAGCACTGCGGGCGGGAGCCAGTCGGAAGACGCCTCAGCCGTCGGTGTCGAGTCCGCCGGTATCCCCCAGGTCTGCAGCCGGCGCGGGTCGGGTGTGGGGCGTGCCGCCGACAGTGCCGCCGCGACCTCGCCGGCGGTGGGACGGTTCGCGGAGTCGCGCGACAGGCAGCGCGTGATGATGTCTCGTGCGGGGAGCGGCAGTTGGCGCAGTCCGTCGAGGTCGGGTTCCTCGTGCACCGTGCGGTACAGGACGGCGAGGGCGTCGCCCGCGCCGAAGGGCGGGCGGCCGGACGTGGCGTAGGCCAGCACGCAGCCGAGGGAGAACACGTCGCTCGGCGGGCCGACCTCGTCCCCGTACTGCCGGGTCTGTTCCGGTGAGAGGTAACCCGGCGTGCCGACGATGGTGTCGGCCGAGGTGAGCGCGGTCGCTCCGGCGCCCCGCGCGATGCCGAAGTCGATCAGTCGCGGGCCGTCCCGCGTCAGCAGCAGGTTGCCCGGCTTCACGTCCCGGTGGACCAGGCCCGTCGCGTGCACCTCGGCGAGGGCCTCGGCGAGTCGTGCGCCGAGGGTGAGGGCCGACGCCGGGGGCAGCGGCCCGCACAGGGTCACCGCCTCCGCGAGCGCCGGGCCCGCCACGAAGTCGGTGGTCAGCCAGGGTTCCCTGGCCTCGGCGTCGGCCGCCCGCACGGGCACGGTCCAGCGGCCGGTGAGCTGTCCGGCGAGGGCGGCCTCCCGGCGGAACCGGGCCCGGAAGGCGGGGTCGGCGGCGTGTTCCGCGCGAATGACCTTCAGGGCCACCAGTTCGCCGGTGCCGGTGCGGGCCAGGTACACGACCCCCATGCCGCCCGTGCCGAGGCGGGCCAGCAGCGTGTGACCGCCGATCTCGACGGGGTCGTCGGTTCGTAGCGCCTGCATGTCGGAGTTCAGACTCCCTGGACCGTGAGCGGCTCCGTGTACCGGAAGCGGCCGTCGCGCACGCGGTAGAGGTGGACGTTCTCGGCGTTGAGCCAGCGGCGCTCGTTGAAGGAGTAGGTTCCGGCGATGCCTTGGTACCGCGCCTTGCCCAGGGCGTCGGTGAGGTCGTCCCGGGAGGGGCGCCGGGCGCCGGTTCCGGCGAGTGCGGTGAGCCGGTCGATGACGAGCCGGACGGCGTCGTACGTCTCCACCGCCCAGGGGCCCGGACGGTCCTGGTAGCGGCGCTGGTAGGCGGTGGCGAAGGCTCGGCCGGCGGGGGCGGCCGGATCGGAGCAGGACAGCACCGCCTGCCAGCCCTCCGCCGCGTCGCCCGCCGCCGCGAGGAACGCCTCGCCCGCCGAACAGGGGTCAAGGAAGCGCGGTCCGGTGAAACGCCGGGCGCGCAGGAGCTTGGCGACCTCGGCGGCCCGTTCCGGGGTCCCCGAGTAGTAGACGCTGTCGGTGCCACGGGCGAGCAGGTCGCGGACGACCCGTGTGCCGTCGGCGATCGAGGCGGGGACCACGCGGTGGGTGACGCGCAGTTCGGCGATGCCCGCGGGTTGGTGCATCATCTGGGCCGGTTCCCAGCCGCTGATCCGGCCCGCCCGGTCGATGACCATGCCCAGGTGACCGGCCCGTTGGCGCACCAGGGCCAGCACCACTCCGAAGGCGGTGTAGCTGTTGAGGGGCGCGGCCCTGAAGTAGTGCTGGGGGGTGCGCATCAGCGCTGTCGACATGGCGCCGATGGACAGTTCGGACACGGCCAGCAGCGGGAGTCCGGCGTTCTCGTAGAGGTCCACCACGGGTGCCGTGGGCGCGCCGGTCGGGCCGAACACGGCGAGCATGTCCGGGTTTCCGGTCAGCCGTCGGGCCGCGGCGCGGGCTCGCTTCAGGCTGCCGCCGTCGTCCTCGACCCGCAGGGCCAGTTCGAACGGCTTGTCCTCGCGGGCGTTGTGCTCGGCCACCGCCAGCCGGGCCGCCCGTTCCTGCTCGCGTCCCGTCGTCCGCGCCGGGCCCGAGAGGTCGGCCTGGATGCCCAGCAGCCACTGCCGTTTCGCTTTCAGCCGCCCTGCGGCCGAGGTGTCGTCGCCCAGGAGTGCCCATGCGCCCGCACCTGCCCCCGCCACGAGCAGAGCGCCGCCGGCGGCCAGGGACAGCACCCGTCGGCGGCCGGGCGGGGAGGGCATGGCCATGGTGGCCGCGTGCGGGGTGTGGGCCATGGTGGCCGCGTGGGGGGTATCGGCCATGGTGGCCTGTACTCCCGGCAGTGCCAGCAGGGCGGCGGCGCGGTCGGCGATCATGCGGACGACGGCGTCCGGCAGCCAATGGATGTCGGAGCCCACCGCGCCGGGGGCGAGCGCGGCGTCGGCCTGGGCGGCCGAGGGCCGGGCGGTGGGGTCCTTGGCCAGGCAGCTCTCCAGGAAGGCGCGCAGCGGTTCGTCGGCGATGCCGTGGAGGTCGGGGGCGTAGTGGACGGCCCGGTAGAGCAGGGCGCCGCTGTCGCCGAGGCCGAACGGCGGGCGTCCGGTGGCGGCGTACGCCAGGACGCAGCCGAGGGAGAAGACGTCGCTCGCGGGAGTGATCAGCTGGCCGCGTGCCTGCTCGGGCGAGAGGAAGCCCGGGGAGCCGACGATCAGGCCGGTCGCGGTCAGCGCGGTCTGCTCGTCCAGGGCCCGTGCGATGCCGAAGTCGATCAGGCGCGGGCCGTCCAGGGCGAGCAGGACGTTGCCGGGTTTGACGTCCCGGTGCACCAGGCCGGCGCTGTGCACGGCGTGCAGTGCCCGGGCCAGTACGGCGCCCAGGATGCGCACCGCGTCCGGGGGCAGCGCGCCGCAGGTGGCCACCGCTTCGGCGAGCGAGGGTCCGGGGACGAAGGCCGAGGCCAGCCAGGGCGATGGGGCGTCCGGGTCGGCGGCGAGGACGCGGGCCACCCAGGGGCCCGCAACGCCCCGGGCGGCTGCCACCTCGCGCGTGAACCGGGCGCGGAACTCGGGCTGTTCGGCGTACTCCGGCTGGATCACCTTCAGCGCGGCCAGCTCTCCGGCCGGCGTGCGGGCGAGGTACACCACGCCCATCCCGCCCGCTCCGAGCCGTCCAGCAGCCGGTTTCCGCCCAGGTGGGAGGGGTCCGAGGGCAGCAGTCGCTCCATCACATGCCCTCCGTCGCGGCAGCGGTTCCCGGGACGGTGTGCGCGGCCGGGTCGGCTTTCGAGCCCGTCCCGTCGACGGGCCGTCCGATCTTCGCCTCCGCCCGGAGCAGCATCCGCGGCACCGGGCCGTTCACCTCCTGGAGGAGCTCTCGGGCGTCCCAGCCCTTGCCCGCGCAGGCCGACATCGACACCACGACCGGCCCGAAGGTGGCCTGCTGGTACTGGTAGGGGTAGGGCCCGCCGTCGGTGGGGCTCGAGCAACTGCCCATCTCGAAGAGGGAGTCCTCGGCGTAGTTGTTCCCGGCCTCGCCCCACACGGAGGCGTTGGAGATCAGACCGGTCAGCTTCCTGCCTTCGCTGAGGGTCTGTTCGGTGCAGCTCAGTGCCTCCTCCAGCATTCCGGCCTGCTCCCATGCCGCGTCAGCGGTCTTCGGGTGCACGGTGACGGTCACCGATATGCGCACCGGGCCCCTGCTCCGGTCGGCGGGACGGACGAAGTGCCGGGTGAGGGTGGCCAGTACGCCGTCGGGCAGCGGTTCGCGCCGCCAGACGCAGTTGCCGTCGAGCACCGACCAGGTGGCCGGATCGCTCTCGTAGGGCGAGTCGCGTCTCGTCTCGCTGCTGAACAGTTCGGGACCGGCGATCAGCTCGCGGATCAGCTTCCTGGCCGCTTCCTCGGTACGCGGGACCTTGGCCGGATCGGCCTCCACCGTCGGCGCCGGAGCAGGCGCCGGGTCGTCCTCGCCTGCGCTTTGCCGGGTGGCGGCGGGATTCCCGGATGGCCCGGCGTCGGGATCCCCGGTGCTCTTCTCGCCCGTACAGCCCGATGCCAGCACTACGGCCGACACCGCGGCCCCCACCGCGCACCGAAGTCTTCTCGACGCATGCCTCATCCGTGCGGCCCCCCGCGGTTCCCGTCCCCCTGCATGGCCGGCCTGGCCGCCGACAGCATGCAACTGCGCCCCCAGGATGCCCGGTGGTCGCACGCCTGTGTCACCGGGTCACGGAAACTTGGCGTCCCGGCCGTCTTGGCGTCCGCGGAACTTCGGATGGCCGTTTCGCCAGAACTATGCGGTTCACGAGCATCTGTGATCAGGAATGTGCGCAGGAGTTGGCTGAAAATGTTCGCTCACTGGGCACTAACCGGAGTGCTCCGTACGACAAAGCGGTCATCGGACGATCGGACCAAGCCCTTCCTCCCGCCGAACCACGCGAGAAACACGCGGCACGCCTCTATCACACACCCCCGGCCCGGTGATCCTTTCCCGACGAACTGGACGGGCGGGCGCGCAGGGATCATCGGCCGTACTTCAGCACCCCACGCGATGGCTAGCATGAGCAACGTGCTTGATCCGTACGGGTGATGCCTCGCGCCGCCGACGCGGATCGCCGACCGCCACCCGCACGTCGTAACAGCTGCTGTTCACAAGGACCGAGGGACCACGGAATGTCAGTGCCTGCTCGCCCCCGCCAGCGCCGAAGCGCTCAAGGGGCGCGGTCCTCGCCGGCCGTACTCTCCGCCGTGCTCCTCGTCACTGCCGCGGGTGCGGTGGCCGCTGCCGTCCTGGCCCCGGCCGACGCCCGCGGCTGGGTGACCGGCACCGCGGTGGCCGGCTGGGTCTGTATCGCGGCCCTCGTCGTCATCACCCGCTCCCTGCTGCGCGGCGTCCGCAAGGAGGCCGAGGCGCGGGGCGGTGAGCTGGAGGCGACCAGGAACAACTGGCGGCAGCAGAGCGCCGAGACCTCCCAGCTGGTCAACGTCGCCCTGCCGGGCATCATCCAGCAGGTCAAGGGCGGTGCGCGGGCCGAGGAGGCGCTGTCCCGGGTCGCGCCGCCGTCCGACCCGCACCTGCGCCAGGTGCTGGAGGTCTTCGCGGGCGAGCTGGCCGAATCGGTGCGGCGTGCCACCCAGGCGGAGTCCGAACTCCAGGTCGTACGGGGCAACCTCGCCCAGGGCTCGGCGGAGCTGAGGCGGCTGACCGGGGACATCCTTCCCTCCGCCGTCGCCCTGCTGCGGCAGGGCAGTTCGGCCGACACCGTCCTCACCAAGTTCGACTGGCCCGAGAACGCGCTGCTGCGCGACCCCGCCGAATGGTTCGTGCGCGAACTCGCCTACAGCGAGCGCCGCTCCGCCGCGGCCCAGGCCGCCTCCGCCAAGGCGCTCAGCCGCGTACAGGCCAAGACCGTCAGCATGCTCGCCGATCTGCGGGACATGCAGGACCGGCACGGCGAGGCCGTCTTCGGTGACCTCCTGCGCCTGGACCACAGCACCTCGCAGCTGGGCCTGATGACCGACCGGCTGGCCCTGCTCATGGGCGGCCGCTCCAGCCGCGTCTGGAACAAGCCGATCGTCATGGAGAGCATCCTGCGCGGAGCCGTCGGCCGTATCGCCGCCTACCGGCGGGTGCGGCTGCACAACTCCAGCAGGGCCGCGATCTCCGGTTACGCCGCCGAAGGCGTGATGCACCTGCTGGCCGAACTCATGGACAACGCCGCGAACTTCTCGCCGCCGATCGACGAGGTCCACGTGTACGTGGAAGAGCGCAGCGCCGGACTCGTCGTCACCATCGAGGACAGCGGCCTGAAGATGTCCGACGCGGCCATGCGGCGGGCGGAGGAGGCCGTGTCGGGCAAGGTCGCCGACCTGGCCTCGCTGCAGGGCACCCGGCTCGGTCTGGCCGTCGTGGGCCGGCTCGCCGTCAAGTACGGCATGAGCGTCAACTACCGGCCCTCCTCCCGGGGCGGCACCGGCGTCGTCGTACTGCTTCCGCCCCAGATCGTGGCCCAGCAGCGGGAACCCGTCGTCCCCGAACGCCCTCGACGCACCGAGGCGGTGACCGCCGGGTCCGCCGCAACCGCCACGGAGACGTTGCCGGTCCGTACCCGCCAGGCCGCCGAGGACGTGGCGCCGACTCCTCGTCCGGCCACCCCACGCGAGCGCGGCGCGGCCACGCCGGGCGGATTGCCCGTCCGGGCTCCCGGCCGCACCATGGCGCAAGCGGAGCGCGACCGGAAACGTCCGGCCGCCCCGACGCCGCCGGAGCCCGGCCAGGACCAGGGCCCCGCACGGGACGCCGGCAGCCGGTTCGGCGCCTTCCACCGCGGCCGGCAAGGCGCCGGCGCCACCGGCGGCGAAACGCCGCACCAGGACACCTCCGAGGACTGACAACCCCGGACTCCCCCGGCGGCGGGCCGCAACCCCGCCGCTCACCGCACCGATCGCCCCACCTCGTTGGAATGGAGGTACGGGTCGGGTGACCCTGCACGGTCGCCTCGCCCCACCCCGTATGGAGACCACTGACACGAGCCTCACCTGGCTCCTGACGAACCTCCTTGAGCGCACCCCCGGCACGCGCCACGCCCTCGTCCTGTCGCGGGACGGGCTGAAGCTGTGCTGGACCGAGCACCTGACGCTCGACCAGGCCGACCAGCTGGCCGCCATCTGCTCCGGCATCCAGGCCCTGTCCCAGGGCGCCTCGGTCGAGTTCGGCGACGGGTCGGGCGGCGTACGGCACTCCATGACCGAATTCCACGGGGGGCTGCTGTTCATCGTGGAGGCGGGCGAGGGCGCGCATCTCGCGGTGATCGCGCAGGAGAGCGCCGACCCGGGCGTCGTCGGACTGCAGATGACCGAGCTGGTCGAGCAGATCGGCGACCATCTGCGGGCCGAGCCGCGCGCTCCCCTCGGCCGGGGTGCCTCCGCGTGATCCGCAAACCCGTGGACATCGGTGATCCGGACCGCCTGTACATGGTCACGGGTGGGCGCAGCGAGGCCGACGACGCCTTCGACCTGGTGACGCTGATCGTCAGCGAGAGCGAGCCCGCCGCCGGGATGCAGTCGGAGCACGTCCGGATCCTCGAGCTGTGCCGCCACCCCACGGCCCTGGTGGAGGTCTCGGCCGAGCTGAAGCTTCCCGTCACCGTCGTACGCATCCTCCTGGGGGACCTGCACGCCATGGGCAAGATCAGCGCCCGTCACCCCCGCGCGGCGGCGTCCGTCGCGGGCCTTCCCGAAACCGATCTGCTCCAGGAGGTGCTCCATGGGCTCCGTAACCTCTGAGCTGCCCTCCCAGCGCACGCCGCTGGCCGACGCCGCCGAAACCGGCCTGAAGATTGTCGTCGTCGGCGGGTTCGGTGTCGGCAAGACCACGCTGGTCCGCTCGGTCAGCGAGATCCGGCCGCTCAACACCGAAGAGGTGATGACCCAGGCCGGTCAGGGAGTCGACGAGACGGACGGGGTCGAGCAGAAGTCCACGACGACCGTCGCCTTCGACTTCGGGCGGATCAGCCTCAACCAGCGCATGGTGCTCTACCTGTTCGGCGCACCGGGCCAGGAGCGCTTCTGGTTCCTGTGGGACCGCCTCTTCTCCGGCACCCTCGGCGCCGTGGTCCTCGTCGACACCCGTCGCATGGAGGACTCCTGGTACGCCATCGACCGTCTCGAGCACCACAACACGCCGTTCGTGGTGGCCGTCAACCGCTTCGACGGCGACGACCACCAGTTCTCGCTCGACGAGATACGTCAGGCACTCGCCCTGGGCGACCACATCCCCATGATCGACTGCGACGCGCGGCTGAGGTCATCGGGCAAGGAGGTCCTCATCGCACTCGTGGACCACCTGTACGCATTGGCACTGTCCAAGGAGAGGACACCGTGAGCGACACCACCGGCTCGCCGTCCGCGGCCACCCCGCCCCCGGCCTGTCCCGCGCACTCCTCCGCCGTACTCCTGGGCGGCCTGGAGTACCAGCAGACGCCCTCGCAGCTGTACCGCTCCCTGCGCCGGGAGCACGGCGCGGTGGCGCCGGTGCTGCTCGACAACGACATCCCGGCCTGGCTGGTCCTCGGGTATCCCGAGGTGTCCTTCGTGACCAGCCACGACGAGCTGTTCGCCCGGGACTCGCGGCGGTGGAACCAGTGGCCGAACATTCCGGCCGACTGGCCGCTGCTGCCCTTCGTCGGCTACCAGCCCTCGGTGCTGTTCACCGAGGGCGAGGAACACCAGCGGCGCGCGGGCGTGATCACGCAGGCGCTGGAGGGCGTCGACCAGTTCGAGCTGGCCCGCGAGTGCGAGCTGATCGCCGAGCAGCTGATCGCCGCCTTCTCCGGCAGCGGTCAGGCGGAGCTGATGAGCGCCTACGCCCACGCCCTGCCGGCCCGTGCGGTGCTGTGGATGTGCGGCATGGAGCAGGGCAGTGCCGACACCGAGCAGCTCGTCGACGACCTGCGCATCTCGCTCGACGCCGGTGAGGGCGATGACCCGGTGGCGGCGTACGGCCGTGTCGGCGCGCGCATTCTGCAGCTGGTGAAGGAGAAGCGGGAGCAGCCCGGGCCCGATGTCACCTCGCGGATGCTGCAGGATCCGGCCGGGCTCACCGACGAGGAGATCGTCCAGGACCTCATCTCCGTCATCGCCGCCGCGCAGCAGCCGACCGCCAACTGGATCTGCAACACCCTGCGGTTGCTGCTGACCGACGAGCGCTTCGCGGTCAACGTCTCCGGCGGCCGGGTCAGTGTGGGCGACGCGCTCAACGAGGTGCTGTGGCTGGACACCCCGACCCAGAACTTCATCGGCCGGTGGGCGGTGCGCGACACCCAGCTCGGCGGGCGCCTCATCCGCGAGGGCGACTGCCTGGTACTCGGGCTCGCGGCCGCCAACACCGACCCGCAGATCTGGCCCGAGTCGCACGTCGGCGCCGAGAACTCCGCCCACCTGTCCTTCAGCAACGGTGAACACCGCTGCCCCTACCCGGCCCCGCTGCTGGCCGACGTGATGGCGCGTACGGCGGTGGAGACGCTCCTGGAGTACCTGCCCGACCTGGTCCTCAGCGTCGAGCCGGAGGAGCTGACCTGGCGTCCGTCGATCTGGATGCGCGGACTGACCTCACTGCCGGTGCAGTTCACCCCGGCATCACGCTGATCCCCTCCTTCGCGGGCCGGCGGGACCGGGGGCGCCGGTACTCGGGCCCGCGAAGGAAGCGGATCGGCCGGATCAGGGTTTCTCAGCCGCCGAGTTTCTCAGCCGCCGACGGGGGTGAAGCGGACCGGCAACGACTGCGGGCCCCGGGTGAACACCCCCTGCTCGACCGGGTCGAAGCCGTCCGCCAGGCGCAGGTCCGGCATGGCGTCCAGCAGCTGGTTGATCCCCACCTCCACCTCGGCCTTGGCGAGCAGCGCGCCGACGCAGAAGTGCCGGCCGAGCGCGAAGGCCAGATGGTCGGCGGCGGCGGAGAACGCCGACGTCGTGTTGAGGTCGTCGCGGAAGATGTCGAACCGGTCGGGTTCGGCGTAGCGCCGCTCGTCCCGGTTCGCGGAACCGATCAGGCAGGTCACCGTCGCTCCGGCCGGAATGACCCCACCGCTGACCTCCACCTCGGTCGCCGACTGCCGCATGATCATGTGGACCGGCGGGGTGTACCGCAGGGTCTCGGCGAAGGCGGCCGGTATCAGGCTCCGGTCGGCCCGGACCGCCTCCAGCTGCTCGGGGTGGAGCAGCAGGTTGGCCAGGATGCCGGCGATCGCCTTGTCGGTGGTCTCCCCGCCGGCGGCGAGCAGCAGGCTGCAGAAGGCCTTGATGTCCTCGTCGCTCATCCGCACGCCGTCGACCTCGGCGGCGCACAGCCTCGACAGCAGGTCGTCACCCGGCTTCTCGCGGCGCTCCTGGATGATCGGGATCATGTACTCGGCGAACTCGACGCGGGTCCGCTCGCCCGCGGCGGTCACCTCGGGGTCGCCGGAGAGGTTGCCGAGGAAGGCGATGACCGCGGTGTACCAGCCGTGGAAGCGGGCGTGGTCGGCCTTGTCCAGACCCAGCATGTCGGCGATGACATTGACCGGAAAGCGGGTTGCGTAATCGCTGACGATGTCAGCGGAGCCGGTGCTCCGGAAGGCATCGATGAGCTCACGCGAGTTGCGCTCGATGACAGGTAGGAAATTCTGCTCAAGGTCACTGCCGCGGAAGGCGGGCGCCACGAGAGCCCGGCGCACCGCGTGTTCACGTCCGCTGAGCTGGAGGATCGTCTTGCCGTGCACCGGCTCCAGCTGCCAGTTGTAGTTGTCGGTGGTGAACTCGGACCTCTTGTCCTTGAAGACGCGTTCGACATCCTCATAGCGGGACAGGATGTAACTCTGCATGGCCTCGTGCCAGATCAGAGGCTCGTTCGCCCGCATCGCCGCGTAGACCGGGTAGGGGTCGGCGGCGAACTCGGGCGACAGGATGTCGGGGAGCTGCGGAGCAGCGGACACGGCACTCCTCGGGGTAGGTGCTTGTGCTCGGGAGCAAGGTTAATGATCTTTCCTTGGCTCAAAAAGGCCAGTCCTGGCCGAAGTTGGGCCACACATCCTCGGCCAGGCCTGGCGGGGCTTCCGCAGGCCCGCTCCCTGACGTGTCAGCCCTGGAGCCACCAGGGGCTGCTGTAGGCCACGCCCCAGTCGTTGCACGGGTGGCCGGCCGGGCCCGGCGAGGCGTTGAGCTGGGTGGGGTCGGAGATGCGCAGGACGACCCAGGTGCCGTCGGCGGAGTTCATCGGGACCGTGAACTCGGTGACCCGGCCGGCGGTGGTAGGGATGACGTCGACGACGGTGGGGGCGCTGGTTCCGGGGCGCAGCACCTGGATGTGCAGGGTCCTGCCAATCCAGTCGGCGCCGCGGTCGAGGTCGACGGCGAACCTGACGTCGCCGGCGGTGAGGGGCACGTCGCCGCCCATCCGTACGCCGTTCGCGGTGGCGTCCAGGCGCAGCCCGGAGACGCGGGTGGCGAAGAACCGACGTGCGCGCATCGCGGCCAGGACGCCGGCCCGCGTGTTCTCGGTGACCCACAGCCCGCTACGGCCCTTGCCCTCGGGGAAGCCCCAGTCAGTGCCGTGCTCGTCGGTGACACCGGTCAGGCCGGTGCGCCAGCCGGCGTTCAGGCAGGCGACGAGCGGGGAGGACGCGCCCGAGGACCAGCCCTCGAAGAGGTAGTCGTCACCCCGGTTGAACATCTCCAGGCTGACCATGCGCTCCCGCACGGCGGAGTTATAGGCGAAGTTGTTGAAGCGGCCGCTCTCCCGGCCGGGGTGGTTGAAGCCGGCTATCGCGTCCTTGTCGTCGAGCCAGTTGAAGTACGCGCCCATGCTCGGCGCGAGTGACATGTCGACATAGCTGTCGGAGAACCACACGTTGGAGTGGCCGAGGATCGCGTGGGTCCATTCGAAGCCGCGGATGGCGGTGTAGACGCCGGGCACGTTGGCGGCGTTGGCCAGTTCGCCGGTGCGCCGCCACTCCGAGGAGCTGAGGCCGCCGATGGTGAAGACGCCGCTGTGGTCGGTGAGCGCGGCGACGTCGAGACCGGCGCTGCGCATCGAGGCGAACGCCAGGGCGGGGTCGCCGTCGCCGTCCGACATGGTGGTGTGGTTGTGCAGGTCGGCGTGGACCAGTGTGGTCCCCGAGGTGATCAGCGAGGTGCGCGAGGCGCCTCCGGCGGCGCGGGAGACGACGCCGTTCGCCGCGGCGGTGCCGGTGGTGGCGGCTTGTGCGGTGCCGGGTGCGGCGGCCATGAACAGCATGCCGCCGGCTGCCGCGCCGAGGAGCGAGCGCCGGCTGGGGCCGCTCTCGGGGACGGCGTAACCGCTGCCCTGGGGGCGGTCGTGGTGCTGTCCGTGGAGGGGGTCATGACGGTGGTCGTGGTGGTGTCCGTGGTCGCCCATGCGGACATCTCACCGCTTTGGCAGGAACATGGCTACACCGTGGGCGCACCGACGAGTGAACGTTCGACGGGGTGTGGGCATCGGTGGGCGGGGCAGTCGATGTGGGAGCCACGAGGCCCTAACTGCCACCGAACCTTGGAGACTGAGATGGTCATAGGCATCGTCATTGCCGCCTGCGCAGTCCTGGCCGTGCTGGCCTTCCTGCTGCCCCGCCTGTCGCGTCACCCGCAGAACGGCGCCCAGCGCGGCCTCGGAGCCGGTTCACGCGCCGGCTCGAAGGCGCCCGGCCCCCTCGGCCGCCTGCTGAGCAAGCCGTTCAGCTCCGGCTCGCGAGCGATGGGCCGCAGCGGCGGCGCGGGGCGGCGCGCGCGTGGCCGCATGCCGTTCTGACCCGGGCTCCACGCGGCCGACTGCGGCGGCCGTACGAGCGTCTGCTCAGGTGTGACACTGAGTAGACGAGCGTACGGCCGCCGCGGCGTGCGCGCGCTGCTTGGAACGAGCCGGAGGGACGGTGTCAGTCCCACCAAAATTCCCAGGAGTGCACGTCGATGAGGTGCTCGGCGTATGCCTCCAGGTTCTGATGCCGGCCCTGCCAGATGTTGTCGGGGCAGAAGGCGAAGTGCTCGGCGGCGATGATCAGGGCGTCCTGGAGGGTGCGCGGAGGTGCGGCGACGCTGAGGTGGAGGGTGTCGTGGCCGACGGCGACGACACGGACCCCGAAGCGGTCCTCCCACTCCCGGACGACCGCGGAGAACGAGGCGGTGTCGTTGTCGTAGTTGAGAGGCCCGGACCAGCCGACGTCGGCGAGGGCGTCGGCACCGCGTGCCGATGTGACGAGGCCGAGCCGTGCGTGCGGATGCTGCGCCAGGAAGACGCGCGCATACTGGTCGGCCGTCTCGTCCGGGTCCGCTGAAAGCACCCGAGCGGGGGCGGAGCCGGGCCAGGTGCGACTGAAGGGGGCGGTGACCGCCAGGCCTTCCTCCGGGCTGAGGATGTCGTCGTCCTCCTCTACGGAGGTGTACTCCCGCCACCAGCGGGCGAGAAGGGCCTGGGGATCGGCCTCCGCGGGAGAGGTCATGCGCTCGGGCCACAGTTCACCGCAGGCCCAGGGCCGGAAGTCCGCGTCGAGCGGGTCCAAGGCGTGGAGCAGGACGGGCCAGAGCCCGGATGCGGGGTGGTGCGCACGCAGCTTGGACCACAGCTCCAATGGGGCCGGGTCGTCGCTGAGCCACAGGGGCTGCGTGCCGCCGTCGCCCTCGTCGGAGGTGATCAGCCGGCCAGGCGGCAAGGCCATGCCGTGGGGCAGACACAATTCCAGGTTCACAGCCGGATGCTACGGCTGAGGTCGCTCACGTCAGTGCAGACGACCAGATCAGACCCGCGTATTGAAGGCAGGACAGCCTCTATCCTGGCGATCATGTTCGTACTTGAGCTCACCTACATCGCGCCCATCGAACGCATCGAGGCCGCTCTCCCGGAGCACATGGCCTGGCTGGAGGCTCATTACGCATCCGGGGTTTTCATCGCCTCCGGCCGCAAGGTGCCCCGTGACGGCGGCATCATCCTCGCCCTCGGCAACGACCGGGGGAAGATCACGGAGATCACCGAGAGCGACCCGTTCACCATCGCGGGGGTGGTCGAATACGAGATCACGGAATTCATCGCGACGACGACCGCCCCGGCACTGGAGCCCTATCGGCAGGAGTTGCCCAAGTAAGGGCCGTCGCGCCGCCGGCTGCCTCGCCGTGCCGCCGACCGCACGGCGAGGCAGGCCATGTGGCCGGGGGCGCCCCATGGGGCGCCCCCGGCCGGCCGGTGTCCGGTCAGCTCTTCGGCATCAGGACCGTGTCGATGATGTAGACGTTGGCGTTGGCGGTCTTGACGTTGCCGCAGACCACCTCGGCGGAGTCGTTGACGGTGTAGGACTCATCGGAGCCCGACGTCGTCAGCTTGGACTTCTCCAGGGTGTCGAAGGAGCCGTTCTCCAGGTCCTGCGGGGTCAGCTTCTGGCCCACGACGTGGTAGGTGAGGATCTTGGTCAGCTGCTCCTTGTCGTTGAGCACCTTGTTCAGGTCGGCCTCCGGAATCTTGGCGAAGGCGTCGTTCGTGGGCGCGAAGACGGTGATGTTCTGAGCGTTGTTGAGGGTGTCGACCAGGCCGGCCTTCTTCACCGCGGTCACCAGGGTGGACAGCGCCGGGTTGTTGGAGGCGGCGGTGGCCACCGGGTCCTTGGCCATGCCGTCGAACGAACCGGCACCGTCCTTGGGCACGGTGGCGCAGGCGGAGCCGAAGGGCTCGTCCGACGTGGCGGTGCCGGAGTCGGCCATCGAGTCGTCGGAGGCGGGGGCGGATTCCGACGCGCTGGTGGCGGAGTCGGACTGCGCGGAGTCACTGCTGTCGTCGGAGCAGGCGGCCAGCGCGAGCGGAAGAACGGCTGCGGCTGCGACGGTGGCGGCGATGCGGCGGATGCGGGTGTTCACGTTGTTGCTCCTGTTGGTAGCGCGGCGTTCGCCGCTTGTGAGGGGAATGGCAAGGGACATGTGGTCTGGGGTCACTCGACGGTCACCACGACGGAGTGCCATCCACTGGCGCCGTCGGGGACTGTGCGAGTGCGCTTGTCGGTCTGCACCTCGCCGGTGCGGTCGGTGGCGCGGACGGTGAGGGTGTGTCCGCCCTTGGTGGCCCGCCAGGGGAAGGACCACTGGCGCCAGGTGTCCTTGGTGTCTTCGGCGGCCAGCGTGGCCTCCTGCCAGGGGCCGTCGTCGACGCGGACCTCGACCTTGTCGATACCGCGGGACTGGGCCCAGGCGACTCCGGCCACCATCACGGTGCCGACCTTCGGGCGGGCGAAGGGCTTGGGGGTGTCGATCCGGGATTGGGTCTTGATCGGAGCGCGGCGCGCCCAGTCGCGTTTGACCCAGTAGGCGTCGTAGGCATCGAAGGTGGTCAGTTCGATGTCCTTGATCCATTTGCAGGCCGATACGTAGCCGAACAGGCCGGGCACCAGCATGCGGACGGGGAATCCGTGGTCGAAGGGCAGCGGTTCGCCGTTCATGCCGATCGCGAGCATCGCGTCGCGGCCGTCCATGACGTCCTCGACCGGGGTGCCGATGGTCATGCCGTCCACCGAGCGGGCGACGAGTTGGTCGGCCGGTCCTCCCTTCGACGGTGGTGTGACGCCGCACTCGGTGAGGAGGTCGTCCAGCCGGACGCCGATCCAGCGGGCGTTGCCGACGTAGGGGCCGCCGACTTCGTTGGACACGCAGGTGAGCGTGATGTCCCGTTCGATCAACTCGCGCTTCATCAGGTCGTCGAAGGAGAGGGTGAGCGGACGGCGTACACCGTCGCCGTGGATGCGCAGCCGCCACGTCGTGGCATCGACCTTGGGTACCACCAGTGCGGTGTCCACCCGGTAGAAGTCCTTGTTCGGGGTGATGAAGGGGCTGACCCCCGCCACCCGTACTCCGGCCCCCTTCGGCACCGCCGCAGCGGGTGAGTCCGCGGCCGGGAGGACGAGGTTCTTGCGGGAGGCGACCGCTTCCTTGCCGCTGGAACTGTTCAGGGTCCGGCCCAGTGCGCCCGCCCCTGCTGAGGCGGCGGCAGCGGCAGCGGCCACGATGATGAAACCGCGCCGGTCCCAGCCCTCGTTGACACCCTTCTCCGGGTGCTCGGATGCGTCGTCCGATGCCGGACGCGATGCCAGGAGCCTGCCGATGAGGACGTACAGAAGGACGGCGCCGACCACTGCTCCCACCAGGGAGGGCAGGGCGTCGGTAAAGCCCTTGGAATCGGGCCGGCTGAAGGCCGCCGCCGTTCCCACGACTCCGAAAGCCAGAACTCCCGCAGCCCCGATACGCCGGTACCGCAGGGCCAGGACACCCAGAGCCAGCGCGAACACGGCCAGTACGGCGAGAATGCCGAGCTGGAGGATCAGCTTGTCGTTGGTGCCGAAGTTGCGGATCGCCCAGTCCTTCACCGCCGCAGGCGTGCGGTCGATGGCGGCACCGCCGACCACGACGACCGGGCCGGCCTGCGGACGTACGGCCGCCGCCACCAGTTCGGCGACAGCCAGCGCCGCGAAACCCGCCAGGAGGCCGCTCAGCGCACCCAGCGCGATACGCGGCCAACCGGCCGTATTCCGCGACTTCTCGTTTTTCTTGCTCACGGGGGTAATCCGGGGCTGTTTGGCGGCCGGATTGGCCCAGAACTCCATCGGATGAATTTTCTTTTCCGACCAATCCGCGCTATCTGCGGCTACGGATAATGCGCCGGGCGGGTCAGCGGTGGTGCCTCTTCCAACCGCTGTCGCTGAGGTTGAAAGGGGCACCAATCCGCCTCGCGTCCTGCCTCGGATCACCCGTGCCGACGTTGATCGGCACGCGGGATACCGAGAGGGGAACAACGGCTGTGGCACACAAACGAGTGGCCGTGGTGGGCGGAGGGGTAGCCGGGCTGACCGCCGCCCACGTGCTGGCACAAGCCTGTGACGTAGTGCTCTACGAGGCCGATGACCGGCTGGGAGGGCATGCGCACACCCATGAGCTGGCCCAGGAGGGCTGGTCGGTGTGCGTGGATTCCGGCTTCATCGTGCACAACGAGCGCACCTATCCGCACCTGCTGCGTCTCTTCGCCCAGCTGGGGATCACCACCCAGGACGCCGAGATGAGCATGTCGGTGCGGTGCGAAGGCTGCGGCCTGGAGTACGCCGGGGCGCGGGGGCCGGCGGGCCTGTTCACGGGGCGCGCCGCGCTGCGCGGCCGCTACTTGCGGATGCTGGCGCAGGTGCCGGGATTCCACCGGGCCGCCCGGCGGCTGCTGGCCGCCGAGGACGAGGCCGACGCCGGTCCCACGCTGGGCGCGTTCCTGGCCGAGGGCGGCTTCTCCCCTTACTTCGTCTCGCACTTCGCCGTACCGCTGGTGTCCGCGGTCTGGTCCTGTCCGCCCGAGACCGCCATGCGTTATCCGGCTCGCTACCTGTTCCGGTTCCTGGAGCACCACGGGCTGCTGTCGGTGACCGGGTCCCCACAGTGGAGGACGGTCACCGGCGGCTCGGCGCAGTACGTTCAGAAGGTCGCCAAGCGGCTGTCGTCGGTGCGCACGGGCGCACCGGTGCGCACCGTGGAACGCTTCGCGGACCGGGCACGGGTGGTCACCGAGGACGGCGGGAGCGAGGAGTTCGCGGCCGTGGTGATCGCGGTCCATCCCGATCAGGCGCTGCGCCTGCTGGCCGACCCCACCGCCGAGGAGCGGCGTGTGCTGGGGGCTTTCCGGTACAGCCGCAATCCCACCGTGCTGCACACCGACCCCGCCGTGCTGCCGCGCTCGGCCAGGGCGCGGGCGTCGTGGAACTACCTGCTGCCCTCCTGCACTTCCCCCTCCGACGCGGTGCACGTCAGCTACGACATGAGCCGTCTGCAGCGGCTGCACTCCGATGAGACGTTCGTCGTGACGCTGAACGGCGCGGGCCGGGTGTCCGAGGACAAGGTGCTGGCACGCATGGTCTACGAGCACCCCGTCTACACGCCTGAGTCGGTCGCGGCACAGCAGGAGTTGCACCGGCTCGACACGCAGGTGTGCGCGTTCGCGGGCGCCTACCACGGCTGGGGGTTCCACGAGGACGGCTGCCGTTCCGGCGCCCAGGCGGCAGCGGCGCTGGGCGTGCGATGGTGACCGCACCGCGTCCGGCGACGCGTCATGACGTGCCCGCGCTGTACGACTGCGTCGTCACCCATACCCGCACCTCACCCCTGCGCCACTCCTTTGCGCACCGCACGCATCTGTGGCTGGTCGACGTCGACCGGCTGCCCCAGCTCCCGCGCCTGCTCAGGCCGCTGGCCGGGTTCGATCCGCGGGACCACTTCACCGGCACGGCCGGCTCGATCCGCTCAGGCGTGGACGCCTACCTCGCCGGGCAGGACGTGGACCTCGGCGGCGGGCGCGTGCTGATGCTGGCTCACGCCCGGGTCCTGGGGCACGTGTTCAACCCGCTGACGCTGTTCTGGTGCCACGACCGGGCGGACCGGCTGGTCTGCGTGATCGCGGAGGTCCACAACACCTACGGCCAACGCCACTGCTACCTGTTGCGCCCCGACGCCGACGGGACCGCCGAGGTGGTCAAGGACTTCTACGTCTCCCCGTTCTTTCCGGTGGACGGCGGCTACCGGATGCGGCTGCCGCTGCCCGCCGAAGACCTGAACGTCATGGTGCAGCTGCGCCGCGGTGACCTGCGGCCGTTCACGGCGACCGTCCGCGGCCGCCACCGTCCGGCGACCGCCCGGAACCTGATCCGCTCCTCACTGCGCCACCCCTGGTCGACCGCGGCGGTCTCCGCCGCGATCCGCCGCCACGGCCTGGCCCTGTGGCTGCGCCGCCTGCCGGTCCACCCCCGCCCTGTTGATCGCACGCACGAAGGCTGAACGTGACATCGACCCCCGTCTCCCGCACACACAGCGGACGCCCAAACGCTCCCGCCCTCCCCGGCCCGCGGACGCCTCCCTCCGGCCCGCCGCTGCCGGAGCCGACCGCCGAGGCGTCCCCGCAGGTCGACGCCGCATGCTGGCCGGACGTGGCCCGCGTGCCCGCCCGGTCCCGGATACGAGGCGGCACGGCCCGCCTCCTGCTCACCCGGGCACTGGGCTCGCTGCCCCTCAGGACACGTCTGGGCGACGGCCCCGCGCTGGGCGCCGGCCCGGAACTGATCGTGCACGATCCGGACGCCTTCTTCCGCCGACTGGGCGCGCACGGCCTGATCGGCTTCGGCGAGTCCTACATGGGCGGCGAGTGGGACAGTGACGACCTGGTCGGCGTGCTGACCGTCCTCGCCTCCCACGTCGACGACCTGGTGCCCGCACCGCTGCGCCGCCTGCGGCACCTGTGGAACGGCCCCCGGCCGGCGGAACAGCGCAACTCCGAGGACGGGGCGCGCGAGAACATCCACCGCCACTACGACCTGTCCAACGACCTGTTCGCCCTGTTCCTGGACGAGACGATGTCGTACTCCTCCGCCGTCTTCGCGGCCTTCCCGGGGAGCCGGCGGACCCTGCCCGCAGCACAGCACCGGAAGATCGACCGCCTGCTCGACCTCGCCGGCGTGCGCACCGGGACCCGTCTGCTGGAGATCGGCACCGGATGGGGGGAACTCGCGCTGCGGGCCGCCGCGCGCGGCGCGAACGTGGTGACCATCACCCTCTCCGCCGAACAGCAGGACCTCGCATGCCGACGCGTCGCCCGGGCGGGCCTGTCGGACCGGGTGACGGTGGAGCTGCGCGACTACCGGCAGGTGACCGGCACCTACGACGCCGTGGTCAGCGTCGAGATGATCGAGGCCGTCGGCGCGGAGTACTGGCCGGTGTACTTCGGCACGCTCCGCGGGGTGCTCGCCCCGGGCGGCCGGATCGCCCTGCAGGCCATCACCATGGCGCACGAGCGCATGCTGCACACCGCTCGCACCCACACCTTCATCAGCAAGTACATCTTCCCCGGCGGGCTCATCCCCTCCCCCGAGGCCATCCATGAACACGCCACCGCCGCCGGGTTGCGCGTCACCGCCGACCAGGGATTCGGCGAGCACTACGCCGAGACACTGCGGCTGTGGCGCGAACGCTTCCTCGCCGAACGCCCTCAGGTGGCGCGGCTGGGCTTCGACATCACCTTCCGCCGCATGTGGGAGCTGTACCTGGCCTACTGCGAGGCGGGCTTCCGCTCCCGCTACCTCGACGTCCGCCAGATCGCCCTGACCGGCGATGCGGCACCGGCCGGCCCGGCGCTGCAGACAGCCCGGACCGGTTCCCTCGACCAGGAGAACATGCGATGACCCCCGTGGCAGCCCAGCTGACGGATCTGCTCAGCCCCTACTTCCCCGGGCCGCTGCCGGTGCGGCTACGGGCCTGGGACGGCAGCGAAGCCGGCCCCGCCGACGCCCCGCTCGTCATCTTGCGCTCCCCCGCCGTGCTGCGCCGACTGCTGTGGCAGCCGGGCGAACTGGGGCTCGCCGAGGCGTTCATCGCCGGCGAACTCGACGTCGAAGGCGACCTCGCCGAGGGCCTGAGCAGCGTGTGGCGCTCGATCAGTTCCCACGGAGCGGCCCGGCTGACGACCGCGGGACTGGCCCGGGCCGCCCTGACCGCCCTGCGCCTGGGTGCCGCCGGACCGCGCCCGCCGGCCCCCGGCGCGCCGCGCGCCCGGCTGCGCGGCACGCTGCACGGCGCGGCCAGGGACCGCGCCGCGATCAGCCACCACTACGACCTGTCCAACGACTTCTACGCCCTGCTGCTGGACGAGTCGATGGCCTACTCCTGCGGCTACTGGACCCGGCGCGACGACCCCCACTACGGCCTGGGCGAGGCCCAGCGCGACAAACTCGCCCTGATCTGCCGGAAGCTGGGGCTGGGCCCCGGCATGCGGCTGCTCGACATCGGCTGCGGCTGGGGGTCGCTCAGCCTGTACGCCGCACGGGAACACGGCGCGAAGGTCACCGCGGTCACCCTCTCGCGGCAGCAGCGGGACTTCGTGACCGCCCGAGCCGAGAAGGAAGGGCTCGCCGACGCGGTCGAGGTGCGGTTGCGTCACTATCGCGACATCGACGAAGGCGGCTACGACGCGGTCGCCACCATCGAGATGGGCGAACACGTCGGGGACTCCGAGTACCCGGCCTTCGCCACGCTGCTGCACGACGTGCTGCGGCCCCGGGGGCGGGCCCTGGTGCAGCAAATGTCACGCGGCACCCGCGCACCCGGCGGCGGCGCGTTCATCGAGACGTACATCGCCCCCGACATGCACATGCGTCCCCTGGGGGCCACCGTCGGCCTGCTGGAGGAGGCCGGACTGGAAGTACGCGACGTCGAGGCCATGCGCGAGCACTACGCGCACACCATCGCCGCCTGGCACCGCCGTCTCAGGTCCCGGTGGGACGACGTCGTCGCGCTGGTGGGGGAACCGACCGCGCGGGTGTGGCACCTGTATCTGGCAGGCAGCGGCCTGGCGTTCACCGAGCGCCGCATGGGCGTCGACCAGATCCTCGCCGTCCGGCCGACCGAGGAGGGCGTCTCCGGGATGCCGGCCGTGCTGCCGCGCGCAGACAGCAACGGCGGCGGACGGTGAGCGACTGGACGGCCCTGGCGCTGAACGCCGCGGCGAGCGCGGGTGCTGCCCTGGCGGTCATGCTCGTGACGTTCGCCGTCGCCCTGCGCAAGGGAGTGCACCGGATCGCCGACGTCGCCTGGGGCCTGGCGTTCACCGCAGTCGCCGTCGTCACCTACGCCCTGTCCTGGGATGTGGGCGATCCGGGCCGGCGGACGCTGGTCACCGTCGCCACCTGTCTGTGGGGATGCCGGTTGGCCGCTCACATCGCCTGGCGCGGCCGCGGACACGGCGAGGACGCCCGCTACGCCCGCATGCTCGACAAGGCCCCCGGCAGCCGGAACGGGTACGCCCTGCGGGCGGTGTACCTCTTGCAGGGTGCCCTGGTCTGGCTCATCTCGCTGCCGGTGCAGACCGCGCAGTACACGCCCGCCCCGCTCGGCCCCCTCGCCGTGGTGGGGGCCCTGTTGTGGGCGGCCGGCCTCGCCTTCGAGGCGGTCGGAGACCGTCAGCTCGCCCGCTTCAAAGCCGACCCCGCCAACCGGGGCCGGATCATGGACCGGGGTCTGTGGGCCTGGACCCGCCACCCCAACTACTTCGGTGACGCCCTGGTGTGGTGGGGTCTGTACCTGATGGCCTGCGGTACCTGGCAGAGCGCGGCACTCGCCGTGATCTCGCCGCTGACCATGACCCTGCTGCTCACCCGGGGCAGCGGTAAGCGCCTGTTGGAGGAACACATGGCCCAGCGGCCCGGATACGCCGCCTACCAGGCCCGCACCAGCGGCTTCCTGCCGCGCCCACCCCGCCGTCCGCGCCCCTCGGGCCCCGCCGCATGAACACTGGCAACGGCAGCCGGGCCCACGAAGGCCCGCTGCGCCTACGGACCGTTCCGGCCGACCCGGCGGCCGCCGTCGTACTCCTGCACGGCGGACGCGCCGACGCGCTCACCGCACCGACACGGCTGGACCTGCCCGCGGTGCGGATGCTGCCCTTCGCCCGGGCCATCACCCGTCGCGTCCTGCCCGGAAAGCTGCTCATAGCCGACGTCCGCTACCGCCACCGCGGCTGGAACGGTGCCCGAGCGGATGCCGCGCGCGACGCCCGGGAGGCCCTGGACGAACTCACCGAGCTGCATCCAACGGTGCCCATGGTGCTGGTGGGACATTCGATGGGCGGCAGGGCAGCCCTCCGCGCTGCCGACCACCCGCAGGTACGGGGCGTGGTGGGCCTGGCACCCTGGTGCCCGCCCGGGGAACCGGCGGCGCATCTGACAGGCCGCCAGGTCATCGTCCTGCACGACGAGAACGACACCGTCACCGATGCGCACGGCTCATGGGACCTCCTCCAGCGCGCCCACCGATCCGGCGCCATGACCTGCGGCATCGCCATGCCCGAGGGCCGGCACGCCATGCTGCGCGGCGCTGCCGACTGGCACCGGATCACCGCCGCTGCCGTCGAGGGAATCCTGTGGCCGCAGACGATGCCGCGTGCGGTGGCGGCCGCTCAAGCCGGTCCCGTCGGCATCGTCGTACCGGCCCACGACGTCATCCCGGCGTGAGCTGGAGGCCGCCTCCGCCAGATCTGGAGAGCGGCCGCCATGGGTACGGGTCAGCGACACCACGCCTGCCATGCGGTGTCCACGGTGGTGTGCCAGTGAGCACGGGCATCGGCAGTCATCCGGGCACGCAGCGACTCCGGCGCCAGCAGATGGATGGCGTGAGGGCTCACCGGCCACGGCGCAGGCAGGGCGGGGCCATCGCCGGGAGTGCCGAGGTCTCGCAAGTCCAGGACGATGACCGCTGCCCCGGCGCAGCGGTCGGTCAGCTGGTCGCGCAGGAGATCGGTGGTACGAGCGGTCAGGTGGCCCGAGACCGCGCACCACAGGTGGGTGCCCGTCCGTGCCAGGAGGCGGATGCGGAAGATCGCCGACATGGCCGTCACCGTGTCCGGGCGTGTGCGGTCATGCCGGCAGGTTCACCAGGGCGAGGGGTGCTGAGGTGGGGCGGGGGGATCCGCCGGTGGGCTCGACGGTGATGCCCACGGCGGAGGCCGAGTTGGCCGAGCCCGACAGGGTGACCGCCTGGTCGGTGCGGTCGGCGTCCATCAGGCCCGCCGACCGCATGGTGCCGCCTTGGTCGTACCAGAGCTGGTAGACCTTGCCCTTCGGAGGCGCGGCCATGTCGGACGCCACGAGCACGGCCTTGTCCCGCGTGCGGGAGACGACGAGTGTCGCGCTCGCTCCGCCGTCGAGTGGGATACGGCGTGAGACGGCGTCGGAGGCACCCAGTACGGCGGCCAGCTCGTCCGTCTGCCGACGTGCCTGCTCCTCCTGTACGGCGGCACTCTCGGCCCGGTCGTGTTCCCAGACGGCGATGCCGCCCAGACCCGCGGTCGCCGCCAGGCAGGCGGCGAGCACCATACGGGGAAGCCGTCGGCGCAGCGACAGGGCCGAGGGCGTCCGCGCGACGAACGGGATCACCTGCCGGACCTCGGTCACGCGCTGCAGAACCTGCTGCTTCATGGCGGCCCGGGGCGTGATGGCCGCCGCGGCGGCGAGTCTCGCGGCCGTGGCGGTGAACTCCGTGATCTCGTCGGCGCAGGACCGGCATGCGCGCAGGTGCTGCTCGAACAGCGCGCGCTCCTCGTCGGACAGGGCGTGCAGGGCGTAGGCACCGGTAAGGGTGTGCAGATCGACGTCGGTGCTCATGCGCTCACTCCCAGGCAGTCGCGCAGGCGGATCAGTCCGTCGCGCAGGCGGGTTTTAACCGTCCCCAGGGGGAGGGACAACTGGGCGGCCACCTCGCGGTAGGTGAGCCCGCGATAGTAGGCGAGGGTGACGGCCTGGCGCTGCAGCTCGGTCAGCGTGCGCAGGCACCGGCGGACCTGCTCGCGCTCCAGCCGGTGCTCGACCTGCTCGCTCACCTCGTCGTACGCGGGCACCTGGTCCAGCTGCGCGGCCTTGTGGTCCCTGGCCGCGGCGGCCTCCACCGAGCGGACCCGGTCGATGGCACGCCGATGGGCGAGGGTGAGGATCCAGTTCAGCGCCGTGCCGCGCTCGGGCAGGTAACGAGGGGCGGTGCGCCATACCTCGACCAGCACCTCCTGGGCGACCTCCTCCGACTGCGCCATGTCGCGCAGCACCGCGCGGGCCACACCCAGTACAGGGCCCGCGACGGCGTCGTAGAGCTGAGCGAAGGCGTCGGTGTCACCGCGGGCCACCGACTCCACCAGCGCCTGCAGGTCCGGCTGCCTCACCGGATCGCGGCCGATAAATACAGGTTCTTTCACCGACATCCGTCCCTGTGGTGGTGCCCACCGGCACCGTTGTCCATCACACAGGGAATCCGACTCTGCGGGGTCGGCGGATTGGTCGGTTCGGCCACGAATGTACGGCCGCCGACGCCGCCCCTGGTGCGGGCCGCGCATGACAGATGCGCGCGAACGCGTTCGGGTCGCCGCATGACTGCGAGAAGAGAGCCGATCAGCCGCCGGGAGCGTCCCGCGAAGCCGGCCGACGGCTGGCCAAGGAACTGGACACCGGTCCGGCGTCGCTCTACGTCTACGTGGCCACCACCGCCGAACTGCACGCGGCCGTACTGGACGCCCTGCTGGGCGATGTCGACCTGACCGGCGGGAGCGCCGAGGACAACTGGCGCGAGCGGCTCCGCGCCGTCCTGGCCTCCTACACGTCCGTGCTGTTCGCACATCCCCAGCTCGCCCGGTCGGCGCTCGTGGCGCGCCCCAGCGGCGAGAACTACCTACGGCTGGTGAAGCCCCTGCTGGACCTGCTGTCCCGCAGCGGAGCCTCCCGCGGGCAGGTCGCCTGGGGCGTGGACAAGCTGCTCCAGGACGCCACGGCAACCGCCGCCGAACAGCCGACGCAGGACCACGACCCCAGGAACTGGAGCTTCGACGTCCTGACGTTCGCCGACGGGTCCGCCATCACCACCGACCTCCTGATCGGTGCCGACGGAGCCTGGTCCCGCGTGAGCCGCTGCTCTCCGCCGCCACGCCCTCCTGCACCGGCATCTCCTTCGCCGAGACCGACCTGTACCACGCCGACACCCGCCATCCGCCGGCCTCGGCGGCCGGTGCGGGCTCCTCGCGCACCGCGAGACCGACGGCAGCCTCCACGTCTACGCCGCGCTGAAGGCAGAGGAGGGCTGGCTCGACACCGTCGACTTCCCGACTCCGCCGCCGCCAAGACCGCCGTCCTCGCCCCCTTCGAGGGCTGGCACGAAGATCTGCGCGCCCTGGTCGCGGACGCGGACACGATCACCCCGCGCCGCATCCACGCCCTGCCCGTCGGACACCGCTGGGAGCGGACCGCGGGCGTGACGCTCCTCGGTGACGCCGCCCACCTGATGTCCCCCTTCGCCGGAGGGGCGCCAGCCTGGCCATGCTCGACGGCGCCGAACTCGCCGTAGCGCCCGCCGCCCACCCGGCGACTCCGAGGCCGCGCTGACCGCCTACGAACGAGCGCTCTTCCCGCGCAGCGCGGCGTCCGCCGCCGAGTCCGCCGTGAGCCTGGAGACGATGTTCGGCGACCGAGGGCTCGAGCGGATGATCGGGTTCTTCGCTTCCGGGCCGAGCGCCGAGTAGCCACCGCGGCGGCACCCTCCACACAGCGGCAGGGCGGGATTGCTCTTACGCGGCCAGCGTCTCGTCTTCTTGGCGGATGCCCGCCCGGCTCTGCGTGTACTGCTCCAGCAACGCATCGGCCGCGTGCAGAGCCTCCTCAGCGGTGCGGGATCCGGTCATCACGCACAGCGTGTACGTCGCGTCTTCGAGAGCCCTGCTCGTACGACCGGTGGGGCACACGTCGTGTTCGATACGTGCCTCAGCAAAGCGGGCCAGTGCGGCGCGCAGTTCCTTCTCCGCCGGAATGATCACGTTGATCCCTCTCCCTCCGAACCCCTCCCGCAGGGCGGCCAACGCGCCACGCGGATCTGAGCAGGCGTTCAAGTGCCCCGCATCCGGGGGTATATGCCACCGTTTTCGTTGCGCCCCGATCCGTTGCCCCACAGCTACCCCGTACTGAAGATGGCGATGCCGGCGGGGACAGGCGGAGCTGCCGGTACTGTGGCTGATCGTTGAGAGGGGTGGGTGATACCGGTGGAGTGGCGTGAGTACGCCGAGCAGATGGCCCTGCTCGCGCGGAATCTGCTGGCCCAGGACTCGGTGCAGGCGACCTTGAACGAGATCGCGGCGTCGGCGGTGAAACTGGTGGACGGCTGTGATGCTGCCGGGATCCTCGCGGTGCGCAGGGGCCGGGCCGTGACCCTGGCTGCCTGCGGCGACATGGTGCAGGAGTCCGACCGTCTCCAGGGTGAGCTGGGTGAGGGCCCCTGCTTCGATCTCGCCCGGCGCAAGGACGGTCAGCGCGTGAGCCGGATCGCGGACCTGTCCCAACCCCAGCCCGCCTGGGAGCGGTTCGCCGCGGGAGCCCGTGAGCTGGGCATAGGGAGCATGACCGGCGTCCTGCTCTACACCGACAACGAGGACTTCGGGGCGCTGAACCTGTACGCCCGCGAGCCCGGCGCCTTCGGCGAGGACATCGAGACCGCGGGCTGGCTCCTGGCCTCGCACGCCGCCGTCGCCCTGGCCGACGCCCGCACCATCGACCAGCTCGAGCACGCCATGGAGACCCGGCATGGCATCGGCGAGGCGATGGGCATCCTCATGGAACGCCACAAGCTCAGCGAGGACGACGCCTTCAAGGTGCTGCAGCGCATCTCTCAGCACCACAACATCAAGCTCCGCGACGTCGCCCAGCGAGTCCGGACAGGCCGCACCAACCCCGCCTGAAAAAAGTTTGCGGCCTCTGTCGATCCGGCCAGGTCCCGTTCGACGTCATGATGTGCGGCGCTCGCCACACGATGACACGACAGGACCTGGTGAGGAAACGACGTGAAGCAGCTGCTGAGAGTCATGAACTTCAACATCTCGAGCGATGGAATCGGGGCCGGCGAGCACTAGAGTCTCGAGCGGCCGTTCGGCTACGACCATGCCGAGAAGCTCTTCTCCTGGGCCGGCGCCACGGCGAGCTGGCCCATGCGCACCGACGCCGGGGGCAGCAGGGGCTTGGACGACTACTTCACTCGGGACTTCGCCCGCAACATCGGCGCCGAGATCATGGGCCGCAACAAGTTCGGGCCGCAGCGCGGACCCTGGCAGGACCATGACTGGCGCGGCTGGTGGGGTGAGGAGCCGCCGTTCCACACCCCGGTCTTCGTCCTGACCCACCACCCGCGTCCCTCGTTCACCCTCTCCGACACCACGTTCCACTTCGTCGACGGCGACCCCGCCACCGTCCTCGCGCAGGCGAGGGACGCGGCGCAGGGCAAGGACGTCCGGCTCGGGGGCGGGGTCAGCACCATCCGGCAGTTCCTGGAGGCCGACCTCGTGGACACCATGCATGTCGCGGTCTCGCCGATGAAGCTCGGCACCGGACTACGCCTGTGGGACTCCCCCGACGAACTCCTCGACCGCTTCCACCTGGAGGTTGTGCCCAGTCCGAGCGGCGTGACCCACCACCTGTTCTGGCGACGGTGACCGGCGGGGCGACGCGAGTTCGATGAGGAAACTCCCCCTCAGGGCCTACGGCCGATGAAGGCCAGCATGCGCGTCTGCACATCGGCGCTTTCGGGCACCTCGACCCGGGGCCCGTACTGCCCGCTTTTGCGGAGCACGTCGTCGAGCGGGAGCATGCCCTCGAGCAACCGGGCGCACCTGGCGGGGTCGAGGCGCTCCTCCTGGCCGGTGGCCCGCGCCAGGTCCCAGGTGTGCATGAAGACGTCGGCGGTGTAGAAGCGGTCGACCGCCTCGTCCAGCGGGACCTCTCCGATGTGCGGGTTCGACAGCGTCTTCCGTGCCGTTGCCGGATCGTCGAGGAGGGCCTGAACCCCGTCGCTGTGGACCGTCCAGGCCGTCACCGGGTCGTCGTCCACCGACGGCCCTTGCGGCAGCTCGACTCCGGCGCCGGACTTCAGGAAGGCCGGGAACCACTCGACGAGGTGGCGCACCACATCCCGGGCGACCCAGCCCTCGCACGGCGCCGGGTTGTCCCATGCCCCGGGACGCACTGCGCGCACCCGGTCCGTGAAGTCCCCTGCGACGGTCCGGTGCTCTTCGGCTGCCCTTGTCATGATCCCAAGCCTTCCGTTTCCGTACGCCGGTCGGCGTCGTCGTGCCCGTGGCCGCTGAGCAGCTCGTCGAGCCGCTCATGACCTTCCCGGACACCGCGTTGCATACCGCTCTTGAGCATCGAGTCGCGGGCCTCGATGGACTCCATGAGGGACTTGGTGGTGACCCGGGTCCGGTGACCGAGGTCCTCGAAGGTGGCCGTCTCCAGGCTGACGCCGTCCGGGTAGCCGTCGAAGGCGAACGTCTGGACGATCCGCTCGTTGGGACGTACCTCGTGGAACACGCCGCGGAAGCCGTACTCCGTACCGTCGTCCTCGCAGTGCACATAGTGGTACGAGCCACCGCTGCGGGCGTCCCACTGGACGATCCGCATGGTCAGCCGACGGGGGCCGAGCCACTGGACGACCAGGTCAGGATCGGTGTACGCCCGGAACACGCGCTCGGGCGGGGCCTCGAACTCGCGGACGAGGAGGATGGTGGGCAGGGCCGGGTCGGCCACGATCTGCGTCTCGTGCGGGCCGTTCGGCTGCGTGGTGCTCATGTCGCCTCCTTGGCCGGGGTGCCCGCCGCCGGCTCTTCCTCCATCTGATCGAGGACGGCGTCCAGTCGGCGGAAACGGTCCTCCGCCTCGCGCCGGTAGCGCTCGATCCACTTCGTCATCAGGTCGAAGACCTCGGCCTCGAGGCGACAGGGCCGCCGCTGGGCGTCGCGCCCTCGGCTGACCAGACCGGCGTCCTCCAGCACCTTGATGTGCTTGGAGACGGCCTGCACGCTCACGGCGTACGGCCCGGCCAGTTCATTGACTGTGGCGTCCCCTGCGGCCAGCCTGGCCACGATGTCGCGCCGGGTCGGATCCGCCAGAGCGGAGAACACCCGGGACAGTGGATCGGCTGCCATCTCGCACCCCACATCTTCAACCAGTCGGTTGAATAAGAGTAGGGCGAGCCTTCCGGCATTGTCAACCGATCGGTTGAACAGTGGCCGGCCGAGGCCAAACGAACCGTGGCCGGTCCGACAGCGCCTGCTGTCGGACCGGCCACGGTCTCAAGCCACCTCGGATCAGGCGGGGGTGATGTTCTCCGCCTGCGGGCCCTTCTGGCCCTGGGTGATGTCGAAGGTGACCGCCTGGCCTTCCTGGAGCTCACGGAAGCCGGAGGCGTTGATGTTGGAGTAGTGCGCGAAGACGTCCGGTCCGCCACCGTCCTGGGCGATGAAGCCGAAGCCCTTTTCCGCGTTGAACCACTTGACGGTTCCGCTGGCCATGCTGATGCCTCTCAGTCGAACGTCAGGTACCGCACCACGCGGCCCTGGAGGTGATCGCCCTGGTCCGGCAACTGCACAGCAAAGCGCCCGCGCCTTGGCGCGGGCAGGTACTGCGAACCACGACAGCTGAGAGTGACGCTACACGGTGAATTCGCCGCTCACCAGAGAGCAACGGCCTTGATCCGTCCCAGACTCCGACACAAGTCATCCTAATTCAGCCCACCGGCCCAGCACCTCGCGACATCGGGACCCCGTGAGCCCGAACAGCCGTCCGGGCCTCACGGTCGGTGAACCGTGAGGCCCGGAGCGGTGGCGGGCGGTGTCGTCGGTCAGTCGGCCGGGGTCAGGGCGACCTCGGCGCTACCGGAGAGGGAGGGCAGGCCGTCCGGGGGCGTGTCCGTGTAGGTGGCGTTGAAGACCGCCTTCAGGTTGTCCGAACCGGAGTGACCGCCGTCCACGAAGGTCTTGAACGATCCGGAGCAGCCGTTGCTCGAGGAGAGCGGATGGCCGTGCGAGTCGTGGCCGAGGATGAACGAGACGGTGACCTTGGCGCAGTTCACCGGCTGGTCGTCGTCGACGGTGACCTCCCAGGTGACGGTGTCACCCCAGTGGAACTCCGTGCCGCCGTGCGGGGCCGGGTCTGTGGTGAGCGAGACCACCGGCGCCTTGTTGCCGACCACGACGGGAACCGACGCGGGGGCCGATCGCCCGGTGCGGTCGGTGACCTTCAGCGTGGCGTCGTAGACGCCGTTCTCGGTGAAGGTGTGCTTCGGGTTGGCCTCCCGTGAGTCCACGGTGCCGTCGGCGTCGAAGTCCCAGGCGTAGCGCAGGGCGTCACCGTCGGCGTCCTTCGTGCCGGCGCTGGAGAACTGGACGGTCAGCGGGCTCGTGCCGTTGGTCACGTCGGCGGTGGCCTTGGGCTCCGGAGTGCGGTTGCCCCGGGTGTAGTCGATGCGGGAGAGCTGGGCCTCGGGCAGTTCGGCGAAGTACCCGGTGCCGTACTCCAGGACGTACAGCGCGCCGTCCGGGCCGAACTCGGCGTCGATCGGGCCGTCCGTCGTGATCGAGGGGATGGCGTCCTCGATCTTCTGGACCTCGTTGCGCTTGCCGAGGGTGATGGCCTTCATCTGGTCGCGGGTCCACTCGTAGAAGAGCGGCTTGCCGTCGAAGTACGCGGGCCAGCGGTTCTCGGCCGGGTTCCGCCGGTCGTAGCGGTAGGCCGGGCCGCCCATCGGGCCGATGCCGCCCGTGCCGAGCTCCGGGAACTCCGCGGAGGCGCCGTAGCCGTAGACGATCTCCGCGTCCGTGACCGGCGGCAGTTCGCTCAGGCCGGTGTTGTGGCGCGAGTCGTTGACCGGCTTCGCGCAGTCGAACGCGCCGCTCGACTTCTGGGTGGCGAAGTCGTAGTCCTGGTAGGGCATGTCCTGGGTCACGCAGAACGGCCAGCCGTAGTTGGCGGGGCGGTCGATGACCATCCAGCGGCCCTGCCCGGCGGGGCCGCGGTCGGCCCTGGGCTGGTTGGCGTCGGGCGAGTAGTCGCCGACGTAGACCTCACCGGTCTTGTCGTCCACCGCGAAGCGGAACGGGTTGCGCAGGCCCATGGCGTAGATCTCGGGGCGGGTCTTGGCGGTGCCCGGCGTGAAGAGGTTGCCGTCGGGTATCGCGTAGCTGCCGTCGCGCTTGACCTTGATGCGCAGGACCTTGCCGCGCAGGTCGTCGGTGTTGCCCGAGGTGCGCCGGGCGTCGTAGGCCGGGTTGCGGCCCGGGCGGTCGTCGAGCGGGGCGTAGCCGTCGGAGGAGAACGGGTTGGAGTCGTCGCCGGTCGACAGGAACAGGTTGCCCTTGCGGTCGAAGTCGATCTTGCCGCCGACGTGGCAGCAGATGCCCCGGTCGGCCGGGACGTCGAGGATCTTCTGCTCGGTGCCGAAGTCGAGCTTGTTGCCGTCGAGCTTGAACCGCGAAAGGCGGGTGACGCCCTCGTACTTGGCGAATTCCTCGGCCGTTCCGAACTGCGGGGCGTCCCCTTCGTTGACGCCCGGGGTGGCCGGGTCGTCCATGGGGGTGTCGAGGCGGGGCGAGTAGTAGAGGTAGACCCAGCGGTTCTTGGCGAAGCCGGGGTCGACGGCGATGCCCTGCACGCCTTCCTCGTCGTGCTGGTAGAGCCCGGCGGGGCTCTTCTTCAGGTCTCCGGCAAGGAAGTTGACGCCGCTCTTGGGGTCGTGGATCCGGACCTCTCCGGTGCGCGCCGTGTGCAGCACCCGTCGGTCGGGCAGGACGGCGAGGGCCATGGGCTCGCCCGGGCGGTCGTTGAGGGTGACCTTCTGGAAGGCCGACGGGACCGGCGGTGCCGGATCCGGTTTGGCGGCTTGTGCTGGGGACAGCGGCAGGAGCCCCATGGCTCCGGCCAGCGCAGCCGCCCCCACGAGGGTGACGATCCGTCTGTTGCGCACTCAGAACTCCTCTGATCCGGTCGGCGGCCGCAAGAACCCGGGGGTGTGGTCCCGGTCGGCCGCCGCACAGTGACATCGGGTGTAAACCCGTGCGAAGGGAGGCAGTTGGACGCTATGGCGCCACTTTCAACTCGTCAAGGACAAAGATTCAACTTTCCGAGGGAAAGTCCCTGTCCTGGCATATCGGGGATTTCAGGATGGTTTCGGGCAGCCTCCGGGGACCCGCCCCACGTCAAGGCGCCGGGCGGGTCCGGCCGGTGACGCCGCGTCAGTGACGGGCGCGCAGAGCCGCGAGGTTCTCGTAGCCGATCCGCGCGTACTCCAGCGACTGGCCGGGAACGCTCGCGCTCGGCGCGTTGTCCTGCTCGACCATGGGGTTGTGGTAGTTCTTCGCGCCCACCCGGGTGAAGAACCTCCGGTAGTCGATGTCGCCCGTACCGAACGGCACCATGTCGTAGCCCAGTCCGCTCTGCGGGTTGACCACACCGTCCTTGGCGTGGAAGAGCGGGAAGCGGTGGGTGTTGCGGTCCACGAGGGCGGCCGGGTCGAAGACCCGCTCCCGCTGCGAGCCGTCGTGGGCGGTGTAGGTGTGGAACTTGTACCGGGCCACGTGCGCCCAGAAGACGTCCAGCTCCAGGTAGACGCTCTTGCGGTCCGTCACCTCCAGGAAGTACTCCAGCTTCCTGATGCCGGAGCTGCGGGTCGGGCGGCCCTGCGCGTCGAGCGGACCGCCATCGAGCAGGAAGTCGTAGGCGCTGTCGTGGTTGTGGGTGTAGAGCTTGACGCCCTCGCGGCGGGCGATGGCGCCCATCGTGTTCCACTTCTCCGCGGCCACGTCCCAGTCGGCCCGGTAAGGGCTGCCGGTGGGGTCTCCCCCGGTGCCCATGTGGTCCATGCCGAGGATGTTGGCGATCTCCAGGTTGAACTTGAAGGTGTCCAGGTCGGCCTGGGTCAGCGGCCAGGACGGCGGGATGAAGCCGTGGCTGCCCTGCGCCCGCAGACCGTACTCGTCGAGCCAGGAGCGCAGCAGTTTCGCGCCCTGGACGGTGCCCAGGTTCGCGCCGCCGGGAGCGTTGGCGTGCTGGCCGTAGCCGGCGAACTCCACCTGGCGGTAGCCGAAGCGCGACAGCTGCCGGAACACCTCACGGAAGCCGGAGGGCAGGTCCGAGGCGAGCGGGTCGCGGCCGACGGCGTCGCGGACGGTGTAGAGGATGATGCCGCGCTTGTGCGGCGGGACCAGGGCGGAGCGGCCCCGGTCCGCGCCCGCGGCTTCCACGCCGTCCTGCGCCAGCGCGGGACCGGCGCCGAACACGGGGGCGGCGATCGCCGCGGTCGTGACGGCGGTGCAGGTGCTGAGGAAACGGCGGCGGCTGACGCCGAGCGTGCGGCGCAGGGCGTCGCCGCTGACGGCTTCGTCGTTGAACGCGGTCACAGGGTGTCTCGCTTTCGTTGTCACGATGCTGCGGGTGCCGGACGGCAGCCGCCTCAGGAGAGGCCGGCGAGCCGCAGCAGCAGGGACTTCACATCGGTGGCCGCTACGCGGCCGGACACTGCGCGGGGGGTGGAAACCAGGACGAGCGGACCTTCGTCGTCGCTCGGAGGGAGGCGGCCGTGGCTGCCGCGAACGGGTGAGGGATCAAGCGGCACGACCGCCATGCGGTAGCGCATGCCGAGCTTCTTGCGGGCCACCGCCTTGGCCGCCTTCAGCCGCACATAGGGGTCTTCGGGATCCATGAACAGCTCGACGGGGTCGTAGCCGGGCTTGCGGTGGATCTCGACCAACTGGGCGAAGTCGGGGGCGTGGGCGTCGTCGAGCCAGTAGTAGTACGTGAACCAGGCGTCCGGCTCCGCGATCGCGACCAGTTCCCCGGAGCGCGGGTGATCGAGCCCGTGGGCCTTCTTGCCGTCGTCGTCGAGGATCTCGTCGATGCCCGGCAGGTTCTCCAGTGCCACGCGGGTGGCGTCGAGGTCTTCCGGGCGGCGGACGTAGACGTGCGCGATCTGGTGGTCGGCGACGACGAAGGCGCGGGAGGTCATCGGGTCGAGATACTCCATGCCGTCCTGGGTGTGGACTTCGAGGAGTCCGGCCCGGCGCAGGGCGCGGTTGATGTCGACGGGGCGGCTGACGCGGGTGATGCCGTACTCGGACAGGGCGACGACGGTACGGCCTTCCGCGCGGGCGTCGTCCAGCAACGGGCCGATGACGGCGTCGAGTTCGGCGGCGGCTCGGTGGGAGCGGGGGTCGTCGGGGCCGTAGCGCTGGAGGTCGTAGTCGAGGTGCGGCAGGTAGCACAGGGTCAGGTCGGGGTGGCGGGTGCGCATGATGTGGCGGGTCGCGTCGGCGATCCACTGGCTGGAGACGATGTCCGCGCCGGGTCCCCAGAAGTGGAAGAGCGGGAACGTGCCGAACTTGTCGGTGAGTTCGTCGTGGAGGGCCGGGGGCCGGGTGTAGCAGTCGGGCTCCTTGCGGCCGTCGGCGTAGTAGACCGGGCGGGGTGTGACGGTGAAGTCGGTGTCGGCGCCCATCGCGTACCACCAGCAGATGTTGGCGACGGTGTAGCCGGGGTGGGCGCGGCGGGCGGCGTCCCAGAGTTTGTCGCCGGCGACCAGGCCGTTGTGCTGGCGCCAGAGCAGGACGTCGCCGAGTTCGCGGAAGTACCAGCCGTTGCCGACGATCCCGTGCTCGGCGGGGAGCGCGCCGGTGAGGAAGGTGGACTGGGCGGCGCAGGTGACGGCCGGGAGGACGGTGGACAGGTTCGCCTGCGAGCCGGAGGCCGCCAGCGCCTTGAGGCGGGGCATGTGGTCGAGGAGACGGGGCGTGAGGCCGACCACGTCCAGGACCAGGAGCGGAGTGGGGCGGGGGCTCATGGCGGCTCCTTGGGTACTCATGACAGCTCCTTGGGCGCTCATGGCAGCTCCTTGAGGCCGAGGTCCGTCAACAGGTCACGGGCGAGGGCGAGTTCGGCGGCGATGCCGTCGACGAGCTGGCTCCTGGTGCGGGGGCGCAGCTCGGGCGGGAGGGCCTGCCAGGTGTAGGTCTCGACCTCCAGATGCCGGGTCCGCGGCTCCGCGCCTCCTACCAGGACCGCCAGGGCCTCCTGGAGCACTTGCACGGTGGAGGTGAGCGGTGCGGCGGGCGGGGCGTGCAGGGGGACGTGGAAGTGGGCGCGCCAGGGTGTCCCGTCGGGCAGGGCGTCGCCGGCCAGCGCCTCGGCGAGGTCGTCGGTGCCGCGCAGGCCCGCGGCGGTGAGCGTGCGGGTCTGGTGCAGGAACCGCGGCTCGGCGAAGGCCGCGAGGGCGTCGCGGACCTCCGGCCGATGGGGTTCCTCCGCGTGCAGGGCGGCCGACAGCTGCGCCTTGGGGATGCCGACACCGGCCGCGTCGAGCGCGGCCAGTGCCGTGGCCGGATCCTCGAAGGACGTGGCCAGGTGGCACGTGTCCACGCACACGCCGATACGGCCGACGGGCAGCGCGGCGAGCGGTCCGATCGCGTCCGCGGTGGTCTCCACCGTGCAGCCGGGCTCCGGTTCGAGCGCGATGCGGATCGACTTGCCGGTCAGCTCCTCCAGCGCGTCCAGCCGCCCCGCCAGCGTGGTCAGCGCCGCACCGGCGGTGGCCGCGGCGCGCTCGTCGAATCCGGTGCGCCAGGCGAGCGGAAGGGTGGAGATGCTCCCCTCAGTGACGTCGTCCGGCAGCAGCGCCGTCAGGAGCCGGGCCAGGTCGGTGGTGTGCGCGAGGCGTTCGGGGTCGGTCCAGTCGGGCCGGTAGACACGGTACTTGACCTCTTGGGCGCCGAACCCCTCGTAGGGGAAGCCGTTCAGGGTGACGACTTCGAGGCCGCGCCGGTCCAGCTCGGTGCGCAGTTCCCGCAGCGCCACCGGGTCGCTGTTCAGCGCGCGTACGGCGTCCTTGGCGAGCCACAGGCCGATGCCGAGGCGGTCGCGTCCCAGGCTTTTGCGGACCGGCTCGCAGTGGTCGCGGAGTTGGGCGAGGACGCCGTCGAGGGTCTCGGCGGGGTGGACGTTGGTGCAGTAGGCGAGGTGGACGGTGGAGCCGTCGGGGTGGCGGAAGCGCATCGTTCACTCCCCGCCGCGCAGGATGGAGTTGCCCTCGTGCAGGCCCTCCGCCTGCGGGACGTCGAGGCGCAGACGGCCGCTGAGCCCGTAGAAGGCGACCGGGTTGCGCCACAGCACCTGGTCGACGTCGTCCTCGCCGAATCCGGCCGCGAGCATGGCGTCGGCGACCTTGCGGGTCTTGAGCGGGTCGCTCTTCCCCCAGTCGGCGGCCGAGTTGACGAGCACCTTCTCGGGTCCGTACGTCCGCAGGATCTCGACCATGCGGTCCTCGTCCATCTTGGTGTCCGGGTAGACGGAGAAGCCGAGCCAGCAGCCGCTGTCCTTGGCGTCCTTGACGGTGGTCTCGTTGAGGTGGTCCAGCAGGACCCGCTCCATGGGCAGGCTCGACTCGCGCACCACGTCGACGGTGCGGCGCAGGCCGGTGAGCTTGTCGCGGTGAGGCGTGTGGACGAGGGCGGGCAGGCCGTGGTCGGCGGCGAGTTGCAGTTGGGCGGCCAGCGCGGTGTCCTCGGCCGGTGTCATGGAGTCGTAGCCGATCTCACCGACGGCGACAACACCGTCCTTGACGAGATAGCGGGGCAGTTCGTCCAGGACGGGCGTGCAGCGGGGGTCGTTGGCCTCTTTGGGGTTGAGGGCGAGGGTGCAGTGGTGGGCGATGCCGTACTGGGCGGCGCGGAAGGGTTCCCAGCCGAGGAGGGAGTCGAAGTAGTCGACGAACGCGGCCGGGGAAGTGCGGGGCTGGCCCAGCCAGAAGGAGGGTTCGACGACGGCTCGTACCCCGGCGGCGTACATCGCCTCGTAGTCGTCGGTGGTGCGTGACGTCATGTGGATGTGCGGGTCGAAGATACGCATCAACGCTCCTTGGGCTCTTCGCCCGTCAGGGTCAGCACGTGGCCGAGATCGTCGGGGACGTCACGGCCGGCGGCACTCCGCTCGGCGGCGTAGTCGGTGAGCATGCGGGCCAGTTCGCTGTCGCCGGACGCCCGTTGCGGCAGGCTCGCGATCGCGTCGACGGGGACGCCGGTGAACAGGCACTTCAGGACGGCGTGCCGCCAGGCGTGCGGGTCGAGGTGGGTGGCGGCGTAGGGGCCGACCGCGGCGCGGACCAGGCTGGTGTCGTTGGTGCGCAGGGCGTCCTCGACGAGGTGGAGGGCGTGCGGTCCGTCGACCAGGGCCGGGAGCGCCTGGAGTACGGCGCGGCGTTCGGCGGCACTGCCCTGCTGGTAGAGCCGGGTCAGGGTCTCCACTCCCGCCCGGGCCTCGGCCAACAGCACCGTCCGGACGGCGTCGGCGTTGTCGTGGCCGCAGTGCCGCCCGGCGGCGGCGAACCGCAGCTCCCACGCGGGGACTTTGGACGGGATGGGGGGTGGCGTGGCCGCGCGTGCCGCGTCGGTCCGCGCCGCGTCGAACCAGGCGCGCGCGGTGTCGTCGGGCAGCGCCGCGATGACGTCGTCGGGGGTGCAGGGCGTCATGAGGTCGGTGCTCCCTTCGTGGCGGTGGCTGCCATGGTGCGCAGGAACTCGATGGAGGATCGGGCCAGTTCCGGGCCGGCGTGGGAGTGGCGGGGCAACTCGACCACGGTCAGGCCCTGGTAGCCGGTGGCGGCGAGCGCGTCCAGTACCGGCGGGAAGTCGATCTCGCCGTCGCCGAACGGCAGATGCTCGTGCACCCCGCGGCGCATGTCCTCGATCTGCACGTGCCGCAGCCAGGGCGCGGCCGCACGCACGCACTCGGCGGGCGGGTCCGGCTCCAGGCACTGGCAGTGGCCGATGTCGAGCGTGAGCCCGAGCGCGGCGGGGCTGCCGAGCAGGGTGCGCAGGTGATGGAAGTCGGCGAGGGTGGCCAGGAGGTGTCCCGGTTCGGGTTCGATCGCGATCGGCACACCGGCGACGGCCGCGGCGTCGAGCACGGGTCCGAGCGCCTCCTGCAGTCGCCGCCAGGCGGTGTCGTCGTCGGTGCCGGGCGGTGTGATGCCGCTGAAGCAGTGCACGGCGTGTGCTCCGAGGTCCGCCGCGACGCCGACCGCCGTGATCAGCAGCCGGGTGCGGGCGGCCCGCCCCTCGGGATCCGGGTCGAGCAGCGACGGACCGTGCTTGCGGCGCGGGTCGAGCACATAGCGGGCGCCCGTCTCCACGGCCGCGGTCAGGCCGAGTTCGCCGAGCCTGCGGGCGACCTGGGCGGTCCGGGCGGCGAGACCGGGGGCGAGCGGGTCGAGATGCATGTGGTCGAGGGTGAGCCCGACACCGTCGTAGCCCAGGTCGGCGAGCAGGCCGAGGGCGTCGTCGAGACGGAGGTCGGTGAGGCCGTTGGTGCCGTAACCGAGGCGCAGTTCCTGGCGGTGGCTCACGTGGGGCTCACCTTCCGTGCGAGCGTGCGGGCCAGCGGTACGAGGCCCAGCAGCGTGAGGGCGGTACCGGCCGACCCGGACCGGGCGGCGAGCGCGGCCTGCAGCGGGATCATGGCGCGGATCCCCCCGCCGACGGCGCGCTGCGTGAGGTGCGGGGACGGGTTGAGGGCGGCGTGCAGACAGGGCACGGCGGCGGTACGGAGGTACGCGGCGGCCGACCACGCCGGGACGATCCCCGCCTGTGCGGGCGTCCGGGCCAGCAGCAGGCCGAGGGTGCTCGTCGCGCCGAGCGCGGCGAGGGGGGTGAGCGTCGAACCGCCGTGCGCCTCGTGCCGGGACACGGCGGTGACGGCGTAGGTGTGGGCGGCCAGCACCGCGGCGGCGGCGGCCTCGCCTCGCGGCGTGTGGGCGTCCCGTCCGGAAGAGGCGGGGGCGGGCGGCGCCGTGTCGGCGGTGGTTCGGGCCGAGCGGGTCGCCGTGGCGCCGAGCAGGAGGTCCAGGGCGCGGGCCGCCGCCATCGCCGCCGGGGCCGCGGGGGTGTGCTTCAGCCGCAGGTCGTACGCCCAGACCGTGGCGGTCAGTGCCGATGCCACCGCGAGTGCCGGGCGGCCGGCGCGGGCGGCGAGTGTCAGGCCGGCCGCGGTCAGCAGTCCGGCCGCGCCCAGCGCCGCCGTCGGGGAGATACGGCCGGAGGGAAGGGGGCGGTGCGGGCGGTCCACGGCGTCCTCGTCGCGGTCGGCCCAGTCGTTGAGCGCCATGCCCGCCTCGTAGAGACAGAGCGAGGCGCCCACCGCGTACGCCGTACCGCGGTTGGGCCGCAGGCCGGCGGCCGCGGCACCGGCGAGGGCGTCACCGGGTACGGTGAACAGCGCGGAGATGCGCAGCAGTTCGGCCCAGTCCCGCAGCCGCGCCTGCCGCCCGCGCCCCGGTGCGGTGCCCGCGTCGCCCTGGCCGTTGCCGGGTCGGGCAGCCCCCGGGGCACGCATCAGCGCGGGCGGCGCCAGGCGGGACAGCAGGGAGCGGATCACTGGGCCTCCCGCAGGCGGTCGGCGAACGACAGCAGTGCGGTGAACTGCTCCGAGAGGCCTGAGGGACCGTCGTCGGGGTCCTTGAAGTAGAAGCCGAGTTCCGGCAGCGGTCCGGACAGGCCCGCCTCGTGGGCGCGGGCGACCAGGCGGGCCAGGTCCAGGACGAGCGGTGCGGCCAGGGCCGAGTCGCAGCCCTGCCAGATGGTCTGGAGGATCATCCGCGAGCCGAGGAAGCCGTCGAAGGCGATGTGGTCCCAGGCGGTCTTCCAGTCGCCGAGCGCCGGCACGTCGTCGATGTGCACCTCGCCCTGCGGCGTGTGCCCGAGGGTGTCGGCCAGGACGCGTTCCTTGCCGGCGTTCTTGGCCGCGGCCGCCGCCGGGTCGGCCAGCGCCGCTCCGTCGCCGCCGCCCAGCAGGTTGGTGCCGGACCAGGCCCGCACCTCCAGGGCGCGCTGGACGAACATGGGGGCGAGCACGGCCCGCAGCAGCGTCTGGCCGGTCTTGCCGTCCCGGCCCGCGTGCGGCAGCCCTTCGGCCGCGGCGGCCTCCGTGAGAGCCGGGGTGCGCAGCCCGGTGGACGGGGTGAAGTTGACGTAGGGGCAGCCGGCGCGCACGGCGGCTGCCGCGTAGAGGGAGCTGGGCGGCAGGCGTACTGCGTCGGGCGCGGGCAGCGGCTCGGTGGAGGAGACATTGACGACGACCACCCGTGCCAGAGCGTTGCGGCGGCGGAACGCGGTGAGGTCGGCGGCGAAGTCCGTGATGAGTTCCTCGTCGCCGCGCAGGTCGCCCGGGAGCGGTCCGCCGGTCCGTATCTCCCGGTCGGCGGCCTGGAGTTCGGCGTGTACGGCGGAGGCGAGACCGTGCGGCAGGACGCCCGCGCCGGTGAGGTGTTCGGCCCGCTTGGGCAGCGGGCAGTCGGCGGTGTCGTGGCCGCCGAACACGAGGGAGGACAGGGGCGGCAGGTCGGTGCCGTCGAACGGCGGGGTCTCCGTGACCATTCCGGTCGGCGGATGCAGTCCGGCGGTGACCGCCGCGCATCCGGCGACGGCCGTGGTGGCCACCGATCCGCGGGCTCCGACGAACCAGACCCCGGTGCGTACGGTCGGCCCGCCGGTCTGGGGCTGTGATGCGTTCCCGTCGTTGTTCACGGGCTGCCTTCCTGCCATGTCGAGGGTCCGATGTGGTTGGAGGACGGTGGGCGGGGCGCGGGGGGCCACCCGCCCACCGCCGGCATTGGGGCGGCTCGGGCCGCGGCCCGGGAGGGCTGCTGTGCGGTCGGCGCGGTGTCGGCGTGGGTGCGGGCGTCGGTGAGAAGTGCGGGATGCCTGAGGGCTCTTGGCCCTGCCTTGTCCTCCGTAGGCCGGTCGAACGAGCGGTGAGCCCGTTGCGACCGGGATGCACGATCAGTCTCAAACCACTGTGTGGCGCCTGTACACGGAAGGGACCGTAGCCCGGTTCGTCCTCGGCGGATAGCCCTCGTGCAACGAAAAGGACCAACTTTTTCCCAGCTCAGGACAAAGGCGTCTCCGGGCAGCCCGAACCAGGCCGACTACGCGGCTCTGTGTGGAGCGTTCAGTTGTCGCCGCTGCCGAAGGCGGCGTCGAAGGAGGCCGACGGGGGGTCGAAGTCGTAGGCCTTCAGGCGGGCCAATGCCTCCGGGGCGCCCTGGAGGCGGTCCATGCCCGCGTCCTCCCACTCCACCGAGATCGGCCCCTGGTAGTCGATGGAGCGCAGCATCCGGAAGACGTCCTCCCAGGGGACGTCGCCGTGGCCGGCGGAGACGAAGTCCCAGCCGCGGCGCGGGTCGCCCCAGGGCAGGTGGGAGCCCAGACGGCCATTGCGGCCGTCGAGACGCTTGCGGGCCTCCTTGCAGTCCACGTGGTAGATCCGGTCCCGGAAGTCGTAGAGGAAACCGACCGGGTCCAGGTCCTGCCACACGAAGTGCGAGGGGTCGAAGTTCAGGCCGAAGGCCGGACGGTGCCCGACCGCCTTCAACGCGCGCTGGGTGGTCCAGTAGTCGTAGGCGATCTCGCTGGGGTGGACCTCGTGGGCGAAGCGGACGCCTTCGGCGTCGAAGACGTCCAGGATCGGGTTCCAGCGCTGCGCGAAGTCCTCGTAACCGCGCTCGATCATCGACTCGGGCGCGGGCGGGAACATGGCCACCAGATGCCAGATCGCCGAACCGGTGAAGCCGATGACGGTGTCCACACCGAAGGCGGCCGCGGCCCTGGCGGTGTCCTTCATCCGCTCCGCCGCCCGCTGCCGCACCCCTTCCGGATCGCCGTCGCCCCACACCGCGCCGGGCAGGATCGCCTGGTGGCGTTCGTCGATGATGGCGTCGCAGACCGCCTGCCCGGTCAGGTGGTTGGAGATCGCCCAGCACTTCAGGCCGTACTTCTCCAGCAGCTGATGCCGCGCATCGAGATACGAGGGGTCGGACAGGGCCTTGTCGACCTCGAAGTGGTCGCCCCAGCAGGCGAGTTCGAGACCGTCGTAACCGAAGTCGCGGGCCAGACGGCAGACCTCCTCCAGCGGAAGATCGGCCCACTGACCGGTGAACAGGGTGAACGGGCGTGGCATGGCGGCTCCCAACAGTGCTTTTCCGCTAGAGGTCTTCGGCTAGAGGACTTCGGCTAAAGGACTTCGGCCTGGACGGGGGTGTAGACGGAGTTCTTCTGCGCGCTCTCCTCTACCGCCGCGAGGACCCGCTGCACCTGGAGACCGTCGGCGAACGAGGGCATCGGGGCGGTGCCGGACGCGATGGCCTCCACCAGGTCGCGGGCCTGGTGGACGAAGGTGTGCTCGTAGCCGAGGCCGTGGCCCGGCGGCCACCAGCCCTCCAGGTAGGGGTGTTCGGGCTCGGTGACGAGGATCCTGCGGAAGCCTGCCGTGGCGGCGGGCTCGCCGTGGTCGTGGAAGGACAGCTCGTTGAGCCGCTCCAGATCGAAGGCGAGCGAACCGGACTCGCCGTTGATCTCCAGCCGCAGGGCGTTCTTGCGCCCCGTCGCCATCCGGGACGCCTCGAACGTGGCGAGCGCCCCCGAGGCGAGGCGTCCGGTGAAGACGGCCGCGTCGTCGACCGTGACCGGCCCGCGCGAGGTGCCGCCCGACGCGGTCAGGCCCTGGGAGGCACCGTCCAGACGGGGGCGTTCCTTGACGAAGGTCTCCATCTGGGCGGAGACCCCCACCAGTTCCTCACCCGCCAGGAACTGGGCCAGGTCGACGATGTGCGCGCCGAGGTCGCCCAGCGCCCCCGATCCCGCGTGCTCGCGCTGCAGCCGCCAGGTGAGCGGGAAGTCGGGGTCCACCAACCAGTCCTGAAGGTACGTCACCCGGACGTGGCGCAGGATGCCGAGCCTGCCCTCGGCGATGAGCCGGCGGGCGTAGGTGAGCGCGGGCACCCGCCGGTAGTTGAAGCCCACCATCGCCAACTGGCCTCGCTCGCGGGCCGCTTCGGCGGCCGCGACCATGGCCTCCGCCTCGGCGACCGAGTTGGCCAGGGGCTTCTCGCACAGAACGTGCTTGCCCGCCTCCAGCGCCGCGATGGCGATCTCCGCATGGCTGTCGCCCGGTGTGCAGATGTCGACGAGCTGTACGTCGTCGCGGGCCAGGAGGGCGCGCCAGTCGGTCTCCGCCGCGGCCCAGCCGTGCTTGTCGGCCGCCGTGCGCACGGCGTGTGCGTCGCGGCCGGCTATCGCGGCCAGGACCGGCCGCAGCGGCAGGTCGAAGACGTGTCCTACGGTGCGCCACCCCTGTGAGTGCGCGGCGCCCATGAACGCGTAGCCGACCATGCCCACGCCGAGTGCCGGCGGTGCGGTCCCACTGCCCCTGTGTTCCATACGGATTCCTCCTCGTCGGAGTGTCACTGACTCATCGCTTGTTCGTGCGGCGCACGGCCGGGTCCGGTCTAGATGAAGCCGGTCGGCAGGTACTGGTCGACGTTGTCCTTGGTGACCACGGCCGAGTAGAGGGTCAGCGACGACGGGATCTCGAACTCGGCGAGACCGCCGACGCCCTTGCCCTGGCCGAGCGCGCGAGCGAGGTCGATCGCGGAGGCGGCCATGGTCGGCGGGTACAGGACGGTCGCCTTGAGCACGCTGTTGCCGGCCTTGATGGCGTCCATCGCGGACTTGGCGCCCGCGCCGCCGACCATGAGGAAGTCGTCGCGTCCAGCCTGCTCGATGGCGCGCAGCGCGCCCACGCCCTGGTCGTCGTCGTGGTTCCACAGCGCGTCGAACTTCGATTGGGCCTGCAGGAGCTGGGCCATCTTGGCCTGCCCGGACTCGACGGTGAACTCGGCGGCCTGGCGGGCCACCTTCTTGATGTTGGGGTAGTTCTTCAGGGCGTCGTCGAAGCCCTTGGTGCGCTGCTGGGTCAGTTCGAGGTTGTCGAGCCCGGCGAGTTCGACGACCTTGGCGTTCTTCTTGTCCTTGAGCTGCTCGCCGATGTAGTGGCCGGCGTTGAGGCCCATGCCGTAGTTGTCGCCACCGATCCAGCAGCGGTACGCCTGCGGGGAGTTGAAGATGCGGTCGAGGTTGACGACGGGGATGCCCGCCCGCATCGCCTCCAGGCCGACCTGGGTGAGCGCCTTGCCGTCGGCCGGCAGGATCACCAGGACGTCGACCTTCTTGTTGATCAGCGTCTGGATCTGGCCGATCTGCTGGGCGGTGTCGTTGGAGCCCTCGGTGATCTCCAGGGTGACGTCGGAGTACTTCTTCGCCCGGTTCTTGGCGTTGTCGTTGATGGCGTTGAGCCAGCCGTGGTCGGCCTGAGGACCGGCGAAGCCGATGGTGACGGGCTTGCCCGGCTTGTCGTCCGCGGCCGGGGCGTTCTCCGCGGCCGGTTCCTGGTCGGTGGGCTCATTGCTGGTGCAGGCCGTCAGCAGCGCGCCGGCGGAAACGGCGGCGGTGCCGAACAGGAGTGCTCTGCGGCTGGTGGCGGGGATTCTTGCCATTCTGGATCGACCCTTCGACTGGGCGTGGTGCGTGAGAAAGGGAAAGTGGGGGTGGGGGTGGGCCGGGACGGTGGTGTCAGGGGCCCGCCGTCCGGCGGTGCGGTGTACGGCCGGTGCGGTGTACGGCGTCAGGCGTCGCCGCCGCGCAGTGAGCGGCGCTGGACCAGGACGGCGGCGACGATGATCGCGCCCTTCGCGATCTGCTGGACAGCGGTCTCCATGTTGTTCAGCGCGAAGAGGTTGGTGATCGTGGTGAAGATCAGGACGCCGAGGACGGAGCCCACGATCGTGCCGCGACCGCCGCTGAGGAGGGTGCCGCCGATGATGGCCGCGGCGATGGCGTCCAGCTCGTAGAGGTTGCCGTTGGTGTTCTGGCCCGAGCCGGCGAGCACGATCAGCATGAACGCGGCGATACCGCAGCACAGTCCGGACAGCAGGTACAGGTACAGCCGCTGGCGGCGCACGTCGATGCCGGCGAGGCGAGCCGCTTCCGCGTTGCCGCCGACCGCGACGGTGCGGCGGCCGAAGGTGGTGCGGTTGAGCAGCAGCCAGCCGATGAGGGTGACCGCGGCGAAGATCAGGGCCAGGGGCGGGATGCCGAGGATGTAGGCGTCCCGGGCACCGAGATCGAGGACCGACTCGACGGTGACGATCTGCGTGCTGCCGTCGGTGATCTGCAGCGCCAGACCGCGGGCGGAGGCGAACATGGCCAGCGTCGCGATGAACGGCACCAGCCTGCCGTAGGCGATCAGCACACCGTTCACGAGACCGCAGCCCAGGCCGACGATCACCGCGGTGAAGAGGATGCCCGCGAAGCCGAACTCCTGGGTGGCCACGGTCGTCGCCCACACCGAGGCCAGCGCCACGATCGCGCCGACCGACAGGTCGATCCCGCCGCTGGTGATGACGAACGTCATGCCGACGGTGACGACACCGATCACGGACGCCTGGGTGAGGACGAGTTGGAGATTGCTGGTCGCCAGGAACTCGTCCGGTGCGGTGATCCCCCCGACCAGGACGAGGACCGCGAGGACTCCGAGCAACGACAGAGTGCGCATGTCCCACCGCAGTCCGAGCGGTCGGCGCGCGTTCTCCTTGTCCGTCGCGGACTTGGCGGCGGACGACGGTGCGTCCTGCTGCTCCGCGGTGGCCGGCTGCGTCATGGCGTCGGGCTCCCTTCCATCACAAGATCGAGTACACGGTGCTCGTCGAGCTCCCGGGCGTCCGCCGTGTGCACGACGCTGCCTTCCCGCAGCACCAGCACCCGGTCGGCGAGACCGAGGACTTCGGGCACCTCACTGGAGACGAGCAGGACGGCCAGGCCCTCGTCGGCCAGCCTGCGGATCACGGCGTACAGCTCCGCCCGGGCGCCGATGTCCACACCCCGGGTCGGCTCGTCCAGCAGCAGCACCTTGCAGCCGCGCAGCAGCCAGCGGGCGAGCACCGCCTTCTGCTGGTTGCCGCCGGACAGGGTCCTGATCGCGGCATCGGGGTTGTCCGGCCGAAGGGACAGTTCCCGGACCGCCTGGTGCGTCGCGGCCCGTTCGGCACGCCGATCAAGCCAGCCCGCGCGGGCGAACCGGGACAGCGTGGAGACCGAGACGTTGCTGCTGACCGACTCCAGCATCAGCAGGGCCTGCGCCTTGCGTTCCTCGGGTGCGAGGCCGATACCGGCGCGGACGGCGGCGCGGACACTGCCGGGGCGCAGGGGGGCTCCGTCGACGAGGACACGGCCGCCGTCGGGCCTGCGAGCCCCGTAGATCGTCTCCAGGATCTCGGACCGGCCCGAGCCGACGAGCCCGGCCAGACCGACGATCTCGCCGGGCCGCAGCTCCAGATCGACGGGCGCGAACTCCCCTCGCCGGGTGAGCCCTTCGACCTTCAGCACCGGCTCCCGTTCCGCCGCGAAGCCCGCCTTCGGCCGCTCGGGGAAGACGTACTCGACATTCCTGCCGGTCATCAGAGCGACGACCTCATGCGTCGGCGTCGACTTGGCGGGCAGTCCGCCGGCGACCGAGCGGCCCTCCTTCAGGACCGTGACCCGGTCGCCGATGCGCCGGATCTCCTCCAGCCGGTGCGAGATGTAGATGACGGCGACGCCCTCGGCCGTCAGATCGCCCACGATCCGGAAGAGGTTGTCGACCTCCTCGGGGTCCAGCGCCGCGGACGGCTCGTCCATCACGATCAGCCGCACCTCATGGGAGAGCGCCCGCGCCATGGAGACGATCTGCTGCTGCGCCGCCGACAACTCCCCGACCAGACGCCCCGGTTCGATCTCCGGATGCCCGAGGCGCCGCAGCAACTCGGCGGTCGCCTCACGGGCGGCGGACCCGCGTACGACGAATCCCGCGGACGTCGGTTCGTGCCCGAGGAAGACGTTCTCCGCGACGGACAGCCCCTCGATCAGGTCGAGTTCCTGGTAGATGGTGGCGATGCCCAGGCGCATGGCGGCGATCGGCGACCCCAGGGACACCGTCTCGCCCTGCCAGGTGATCTCCCCGCCGTCGGGCTGGTGAGCTCCGGCGAGCACTTTGATCAGGGTGGACTTGCCGGCGCCGTTCTGGCCGAGGAGACAGTGGACTTCGCCGGCCTGGACTTCGAGATCCACACCGTCCAGGGCGCGGACGCCCGGGAAGGTCTTGGTGATCCCGGACATGGTGAGCAGGGGTGGTTGTGGTGCCATGAGGAATCCCCTCGGCAGGTGCGGGCCGTGAACGGGCGGGCTGGACAGGGTGTTTCGGGTGGGCGGGCGGCTCCCGGGGGCCCTTGGCGTGATGTGCGCCGGGACCGTGAGCGCAGGGCGGAGCGGGGCCTGGTGGCCCGACGGTCATGCGGTGGGGGGAGCGGCGCGTCGTGGTGTGGTGCGGGGGTTATGGCTGGGCTGGGGCGGTGCGGGGGTTACGGCGGTGCTGGGGGCGGTGCGGGGCTGCGCGGATGGTGGTGCGAGGGCTGTACGGGTGCTGCCGGGAAGCTGTACGGGGGTTGCTTGGCGCCCATGGGGTTGCCGAGGCGCGCTGGGATCCCCGCACGCCGGCGAGGTTGCCGAGGTGCGCTGGGGTCCCTGGGACGCCGGTGAGGTTGGTCGGCGCCTGTTGTGCGGGCGCCGTGGTTCGGGAGGCGCCCTCAGGTTGCAGGAGCGCTTGGAGTGGCTCTCGCCGGCCGGACCGGAGTGCGGTCAGGCCGGAGAGAAGACGTGGTCGGTGATGAGGCGGGCCGCGCCGATGGCTCCGGCGGCCGGTCCCAACTCGCCCAGCACGATGGGCAGGTTGCGCGTGGCCAGCGGCAACGACTGCCGGTACACCTGGGTGCGGACACTGGCCAGCAGGGTGTGCCCGAGCCCGGTGACACCGCCGCCGATCACGACCAGCCCCGGATTGAAGAAACTGACCAGTCCGGCGATGACCTGCCCAAGTCGCTTCCCACCCTCCCGGATCAGCTCCAGTGCCACCGCGTCCCCCGCCGCCGCGGCGGCCGATACATCCTCGGCCGTCAGACGCCCGGCCGACTCCAGCCGGACAGCGAGCTCCACCGAGCGGCCCTCGCGCGCGGCCTGTTCCGCGTCGGCGGCCAACGCGGCACCGCTGAAATGCGCCTCCAGACAGCCCCGGTTGCCGCACGCACACGCACGGCCCGCCGGTTCCACCTGGATATGGCCGATGTCGCCGGCGCTGCCGGTCGTACCCCGGTAGACCTGGCCACCGACGACGATCCCGCACCCGATACCGGTCCCGATCTTGACGCACAGGAAGTCGCCCACGGAGCGTGCGACGCCCGCGTGCTGCTCCCCCAGCGCCATCAGGTTCACGTCGTTGTCGACCATGACCGGGCAGCCCAGTTCCTGGCTGAGTGCCTCCCGCACGGGGAAGCCGTCCCAGCCCGGCATGATCGGCGGCGCGACCGGCACGCCCTCCGGAAAGCGGACCGGGCCCGGGACGCCGATGCCGGCGCCGTCGAAGCCCTCGGCCAGACCGGATGCCTGCAACTTGGCAGCCATCGCCAGCACCTGCTCGAAGACCGCGACCGGCCCCTCGCGGACATCCATCGGTTGATTGAGCTGCCCCAGGACCTCCAGCTCCGCGTTCGTCACGGCGACGTCGATCGATGTGGCACCGATGTCGACACCGAGGAAGCGCAGCGTCGGCGCGAGCCGGATGTTGTGGGACCGCCTGCCACCCCGGCTGGGGGCAAGCCCGTCCGCGACAACCAGCCCCGTCTCCAGCAGCCGGTCCACCTCGACGGCCAGCTTCGAACGGGACAGGTCCACCAGATCGCTCATCTGGGCACGGGAGTTGGACCCGGTGTCACGCAGCAGACGAAGCAGCCGCGCCTGATGTGCGTTCTCAGGTCGAGCGGTCATCCGTCGCACGATCCCTCCTCTCCCCTCACCTGCGGCCAAGCCGCAGGCGCCTGTCTCCGCCGACTGTGCCGTCGGGCTGACGAGGAGGAACGTAACAACGATTTTCCTGAGTGGGAAGTACTTACGCAGGAGTACGACGCTTCTTTTTCCACACTCAGGACAAAGTCGAACGGGACGGCCTCACGGCCCGACCAGCGCTCAGGTGGTTGCGGGCGGAGTACCGCCCGCATTGCGGATCAACTGCTGGAGCACCTTCACCGTGGTGACGTAGTCCGCGTCATCGATCCCCTCGTGGAGGGCGGAGCGGATCGCGGGGGCGTTCCGCGCGATGTCGACGCGGGCCTGTTCCCCCTCCTCAGTGAGCCACAGCCGGTACTCGGCGTCCCGGCGCAGCCAGCCGCGCTCCACGAGCACCTCAGCCTCCGCCGACAGGTCGTCCTGGGGCCGAATGTAGGAGGACATGGCCGCCTGCAACTCGGGGAGGGTCATCCCCTCTCCGTCGGGCGAGATGTCGTTCACCGACAGGTTGCGCAGCAGCCAGAACTGGGGCTGGGTGTAGCCCAGTTCGGCCAGCCGGGCCCGGGTGTACGCGATGAGCGCCTCGTAGGCGACGCCCGTCCAGTAGGCGGCGGGCTGTCGGGCGAGTTCGGCGTCGGGGAGCGGCTGCGTCGTCGTCATGGGAAGTCCCCCTGGCACTTCGGGTGTGATGTCCTGCACGCTGATGCAGGACATACGGAGACGCTAGAACCTCAAGCTCGATTGAGGTCAAGTAGGGCCCCGCACGGTGGAGACCGCGTACGGCCTTCACGGCACGCCCTCCAGCTGCCCGACGACCGGCTGCCATGGACGTCAGGCGCGGGCAGCCGTCGCCGTGCGGTGCTCGGCGATCAGTCGTGCGTAGCGATGACCGCTCCCCTTGATCGTGCGGCGCTGTGTCTCGTAATCGACGCGGACGAGGCCGAAGCGCTTGTCGTAGCCGAGGGCCCACTCGAAGTTGTCCAGCAACGACCAGGCGTAGTACCCGTGCAGCGGTGCACCCCGGCGGACCGCCGAAGCGGCGGCTTCGAGATGACGCTCGAGGTACGCCACGCGGTCGGGGTCGTGCACGCTGCCGTCCGCGCCGACCTCGTCCTGCCAGGCCGAGCCGTTCTCGGTGACGAGGATGGATGCGGGAGCGTACTCGTCGTGCAGCCGCATGAGGAGCTGCTCGAGGCCGTCGGGGTGAACCTCCCAGCCCATCGCCGTCGTCCGGGCGCCAGGTACCGGAAGCACCCGGTACGAGGGTGGTGCGGAGAGGTCGGGAGCGTCCTGGATGATCTGCCGGAAGTAGTAGTTGAGGCCGATGTGGTCGAGGGGGGCTGCGATGGTCTCGGCGTCGCCGGGGCGCTCCGGCAGATCGATGCCGTAGACCTCCCGCATGTCCGCCGGGAAGCCACGGCCGTGAACGGGGTCGAGCCACCAGCGGTTGTTGTGTCCGTCGGCGCGATGCGCAGCACGTCGGTCCGCGTCGGAGTCGGTCGCGGGTTCGCAGGGAGTCATGTTGAAGACAAGGCCCACGTCGGGCGTGATCGCCGCGTGCGACCGCAGCGCCTGGGCGGCGAGGCCGTGTCCGAGCAGGAGGTGGTAGGAGGACCGCACGGCGGCGGTGAGGTCCTTCACCCCGGGTGCCAGGACGCCTTCGAGGTGTCCCAGCCACGCTGAGCACAGGGGTTCGTTCAGGGTGGCCCAGTCCTGCACCCGGTCGCCCAGTGCGTCGGCCACCACCGCGGCGTAGTCGCCGAAACGCTCGGCGGTGGCACGCTCCGGCCAGCCGCCGGCGGCCTGGAGTGCCTGCGGCAGGTCCCAGTGGTAGAGGGTGGCGTAGGGGCGGATGCCCGCTTCGAGCAGGCCGTCCACCAGCCGGTCGTAGAAGGCCAGTCCCGCCTTGTTGACGGCGCCCTTGCCGGTGGGGAGGACCCTCGGCCAGGAGATCGAGAAGCGGTAGTCGCTGACGCCCAGCTCCCGCATGAGGGCGATGTCGTCCCGCCAGAGCCGGTAGTGGTCACACGCCACGTCACCGGTGTCGCCGTTCGCCACGGCGCCGGGAACGCGACTGAACGTGTCCCAGATCGAGGGGCCTCGCCCGTCGACGTCGGCCGCCCCTTCGATCTGGTAGGCGGCGGTGGACACTCCCCAACGGAACGTGGAGGAAAAAGACTGGATCGGCTGCACGGGGTCACTCCCAGTAGAGGGGGTACATGCCGCGGACGAGCGCGACGGATTATGTGGGTGAAAGTCGTACGGGTGGGCGCGGGTTCGCTGCCGGGGTCAAACCGCCTGCACATGGAGCAGCACGATCTGGAGTGGACACAGCGTGGGCAGGGTGAGACCCACCTGGCCGAGTGCCGCGCCGGAGAGCAGGGCTCCGTCCTCCGGCAGTGCGGGGATGTTGTCGGCGCGCGAGACGGCAGCCTGCGCTGCGGGCCGTACGGCACGGATCCGGTAATCCTTGTCCGGGAGCAGGCCGGGTACGGTCAGCCGCGCGGGGGTGGTGTTGAGCCCGTCCTCGAACTGCACGTACGCCATCAGCGCGGCCGACCGGTCGTCGGCGACGACGCCGTGCGTCCAGGCGCGGTCGTCGGAGTCGTCCCCCCTGACGACCCTCCCGGTGTGCAGGAGGCCTCGGTGCTCCTTGTAGAGGTCGACCCAGCCCTTGAGCACGGCCCGGTCCTCGGGGCTCGCCTCCCGGATGTCCCATTCGATGCCGAAGTGCCCGAAGAACGCGGTCGCGGCGCGGAAGTCCAGGGGGGTGTATCGCCCCGAGTACATGGAGAACGGCGCGGCGACATGCGCACCGAGGTACTCCGGGGGCAGGAGCTGGCCCGTCCAGCGCTGGATCGATTGGCGGTCGACGGCGTCGGTCATGTCGGAGGTCCACACCCGTTCGACGCGCTGGAGAACCTCCAGGTCGATGCGGGCGCCACCTGCGGAGCACGACTCCCACTCCACCTGCGGATGCCGTCTGCGCAGTTCGTCGAGCAGGCCGTAGTAGGCGAGTGTCTGCGCGTGGACCGCCGGTCCTCCGGCGGTGCGTCCCGATCCGCCGTCCAGCACCGCACGGTTGAAGTCCCACTTCACGTACGCGATGTCGTACTCGGTGAGCAGGGCGTCGATGCGTTCCAGGAGGTACTGGACCACCTCGGGCCGCGAGAGGTCGAGGACCAGCTGATTCCGTCGCAGCAGTGGTATCCGTGAGCCGGTGGACAGGATCCAGTCGGGGTGCGCGCGGTACAGGTCCGAGTCCGGGTTGACCATCTCGGGCTCGAACCAGAGGCCGAACTCCATGCCCAGTTCCCGCACGCGCGAGACCAGGGGGCCCAGCCCGTCGGGGAAGACGCTCTCGTCGACCCACCAGTCGCCCAGGCCGGCCAGGTCCGAGGGTCGGCCGTGGTACCACCCGTCGTCCAGGACGTATCGCTCGGCGCCCATCTCGGCGGCGAGTTCGGCGAGTTCGATCAGCTCCGCCTGGTCCTGCCGGAACTTGACCGCCTCCCAGACGTTGAAGTTGACCGGTCGCGGGGAGTGGGGGTGTCCCGTCCGGGAGCGCAGGTAGTCGTGGAATTGCGCCGCGAGTCCGTCGAGTCCCTCGTCGGAGGCGGCGACGTAGACCCAGGGGGTTCGGTAGCTCTCGTCCTGAGCGAGCACCATCTCGCCCGGCAGCAGGAGTTCACCGCCGCCGATGGTCAGAACGCCGTCCCGCAGCTCCGTACGGTGGATGTGGTTGCCGCTCCAGCCGACGTGCACGCCCCACACCTGGCCGGTCGCGAACCCGAAGCCGGGCGTGCCGACTATGTTCAGGGTCGCGGCGTCGTGCCCGGTCCTGCCCTGGCGGTTCTCCCGCAGCCACAGCCCGTCGACGACTTCGCGGCGCTGGGGTGTCCGCTCGTGGAGGAGCCGCCCGGTGAAATCGAGTCCTTCCCGCGCGTGGGGCGGCACCGGGACGACGACGTCCAAATGGTCCACCACGTACGGGGCACCGCCGGTGTTGGTGAGCGCGTGCCGTATCCGCAGCGCTCCCCCGGGCAGCGACTCCACCTCGGTCACCAGGGCCAGCCCGGCGGTGTCGTCCTTGGCACGCAGCGTCAGCACCGGTCCTTCGGCGCGCGCGCTGTCCAGGGTGAAGCACGGGGCCCAGTCCCGGCCGCCCGGCGGAGTGCCGGTGCCGTCGGCCAGGCGGTGGCCGCTCAGCCCGGGGCGTCCGTACCAGCCTCTCCAGTGCTCCGGCAGCAGCGGAACCGCCGTTTCGACGCAGGCTCCCCGTTCTCCGTGTGCCGCGCTCCAGGCGACGCCGTCCGGACCGGGGGACACGCCGCACCACATCACCGCGGGCAGCTCGTCGGCCACCTGCTGGAGGAGCAGCGTGGTCCGCCGCTGCGGGGCGGCATCCGGATCGGGGAACACCAACGGGAATTGGCCAGGGCGCGACCTGAGGTCAGGGACGGCAGGGCGGAGGCGATCCACTGGGCAGACTTCTCTCGTCAAAGGGGAAACGATGCAGGACGTCCGGCTTCTGGCTCACCACTGAGGGCTCGCCGACGTCGCTGCCGCCTTTCCGTTCACTCACGGTTCCGGCGGTCTCCATCGAATCGCTGTTCGCCTGCGGTTTCCTCCCGTTGACCCCTTCGTCTTTCCTGGATTCTCAGATGCTCTCCGAGTCGGCCGCCGGCCCGGACCGCTGTGCCATGGCCCGCGCCTGAGCCGGATCCATTCCGGCGACTTCGGTCGACGGCGTGTTGCTGCGATGGGCACGGCGGTAGTTGCCCGGCGAGGCACCGCACAGCTCCGTGAAACTCGAGTAGAAGCTGCTCTGCGAGCCGAATCCCACGGCGGAAATGATCTCGGAGATCGGCAGCTCCGTGGTGATCAGCAGTCGCTGGGATTCCGCGATCCTGCACTGCGTGATGCGGGCATTGATCGTGGTTCCCAGTACCTCCTTGAACAGGGACATGGCGTAATTCGGATGGAGCGGCACCACGCTCGCTATGTGCTCGACGGTGATCGGCTCGCGGAAGTGCGCGGCGATGAACTCGGCCATCCGCGCCGCGTGTTCCACCGACCGGTGACCACTCGGTTCGTCCGATCCGAGCACGCCGCCCAGAGCGGCGTGGGTGAGTCTCCGCAGCCGCGCCTCGATCTCGATCTGGCAGATCCGGTGGAGCTCGGCGTCGCCCGTCGACAGGTCGAGCTGCCAGCGCTGCAGCAGCCCGGCGTCGTCCCGGTGGTACTCGTGGGGACCGGACCGCATCGGCTGCCCCCGCAGGAGAGCCCTTACCCCGGCGGAAGGCAGCCGCCAGCCCAGATAGGTCCGCAGGGGCACATTCAGCCAGTACATCGGAGCCAGTGGTCCGACCTCGACCAGCTGATGCGGTATCGCCGCCCAGAAGGCGACCAGTTCCCCTGGTGGCACGACCATGCGGCGGCCCCCGACCAGGTAGACCAGCGCGGAGTCCATGGAGAGGTTGATTTCGATGTCGTCATGCCGGTGGGCCCGGGCCATAGGGGTCGGCAACCCGTGCCAGCAGGCCAGCATCGAGACGTCGTTCCGCGGGGTCAGCATGTCCATCTGAGGATCCTGGAAGGTCGGAGGAGCCCACCGGAAGCACCTGTAGATGTGCAGGAGTTGTATGGCGGTCGACCGCAGCGTTCACTTCCGCTCACGCTCATCGACCCGGGGATGACGCCGCCCTCCACGGCCGTATCACCCCGAGAAAGTACCTGACACGTACGGACATCGGGAAGGTCCGGGAGACGCGAATGCGTTACTCCGGCGCATTTCGACCGGGTCATGCACGAGCCGCCCACGGCGTATCTGGATACGCTTACACCGCCCGCTGACGGCGAGGACTCCAGGCGCTAACCGACGAGTTGGTCCGGCCGCATCACCGCGTTCCCCAACGTCACGGAGCCCGAAGTACTCCCTGCGGACTCCCCTCTCTACGAGCTTCCCAACGAGGGTACTCACCCCGCACCTCGCGGACGCGCTCGGAAACGAACTCACCCACGCCGACGAAAGCCCGGCTTCGGGAGCTGACCGGGGAACTGCGCAACACACCGGTCCGGCCCGCTGCCCGCACCGTGGCACTGGTCCTGCCGGACTCCCTGGAGCTGGGGCTCCACGTCGCCGACCGCTTCTTCGCCCTCGTGGACGACGGGGTCCCGCCCGCGCTGGTCACGAGCGAGAGGGCCGACGACGCGGCGCATCCATCCGCCCGTGGCATCACTGAACTCGTGCACTTCTGACAAGCCTCGGCGAACGTCACCTCAAGGCCCTGGCATCCGGGCGGAGCAGCCCACGGCCGCCGTGCTTGCGTGAGATGGGCCGACCCTCCATGTTTCCCGTTATCTGAGGATCCAGGAAGGTCCGAGGTGCCCGCAGGATGTCCCGGCGGCCGAAGAGCGGTTCCATGTGGGTGGTCGGCGAACAGTTTTCAGGGTCGCCGTGTACCTCCGGTTTCACCTCCCCAAGGTTCTCAAGAAACCTGTGCGCGTCCCTGGTTCCCCTTTTCCAAACCAAGCGGATGGAGTACCCATGCGTCTCAACCGGACCCTGATCGCGACCTCTTCGGCGCTGCTCGCCTTGCTGGGCGCCACCTCTCCAGCGCATGCCGCACCGGAGAAGAAGGGCTCGGGCACGGACTACTTCGTCAGCGATACGGGGTCCGATGCCAACCACGGGACGTCGCCGGCGAGCCCCTTCCGCACCATTCAGGCGGCGGCGGACCGTACGACGCCCGGGAGCACCGTCTACATCATGAACGGCAGCTACGGTGACACCTCGCCGCAAGGGGTGGTCACGGTCAGCCGGTCGGGCAAGCCCGGCGCCCCTATCACCTACCGGCCCTACCCGGGCCACCACCCGGTCCTGAAGCCGGTGACCGGATGGGACGGCTTCACGGTGATGGGCGCCTCGTACATCACGGTCGAGGGCCTGGAGATCAAGGGGAACAGCGACAACATAACGCTTGAGCAGGCGAAGCGTGAAAGCAGTCCAACCAATGCTGCCATGAGCACGAACTGCCTCATCGTGCGACCGGACGACGAGAACGGCAGGAACTCCCATCACATCACGATGCGGAACAATCACACGCACAAGTGCCCGGGAGCCGGCATTGCCGCGATGTTCGGTGACTACTTCACCATCGAGAGCAACCTCGTGCACTCCAATGCGTGGTACGCATCCTGGGGCAACAGCGGGATCAGCATTCTGTCGCCGGTGGACGTGAACGACGAGACTGGCTACAAGATCTTTATTCGGAACAACATCACCTACGACAACGAGAACAAGATCGAGTGGTGGGAGTGCAAGTGCATATCGGACGGCAACGGAATCATCGTCGACAGCACTCTTCCCGCCCCGGAGGGAAGCGGGACGCCCTACCAGGGTTACCAGGGACGGACCCTGGTCGCCAACAACATCTCGTACAACAACGGCGGGTCGGGAATCCACGCCTACAAGGGCAGCAACGTCGACATCGTGAACAACACCGCGTATCTCAACTCACGCAGCCCGGAGATCAACAACCCCAATATCGGGGCGTGGGCCAGCAAGGACGTGCGCGTGCTCAACAACATCTCCGTGGCACGTCCCGGAAAAGCCACCACAAGCAATTACGCGAACACCAACGTGCGGTACGACTACAACATCTACCACGGTGGGACGGAGCCCGAGGTGCTCGGGCGCCACGATGTCCTCGGCGACCCCGGACTCCGTCAGCCGAGCATCGACCCGGCGTCGGCGGATTTCCAGCTGCTGCCCGACTCCGCGGCGATCGACAGCGGAATGAAGTTCCCCGCGGTGCGCCAGGACTACTCCGGGGTGCGGCGGCCGGCGGGAGCGGGTTACGACCGCGGCGCCTATGAGTTCGTCGCCGGGGACACACGCAAGTGAAGACTCAGGTCTCGGCGGACGTCGCGGGCGACATGCCGATTGCCGCGGCGGGAGCTGGCAAGCGAAACGGCCAGCGCGGTGACGAGCAGCTGGCGTGGATCTTCATCACACCCGCGCTGCTGGGCTTCGCCGTCTTCCTGCTCTGGCCGACCCTGCGCGGAATCTATCTGAGTTTCAACAGCTTCAATCTCCTGACGCCCGCGAAGTGGGTCGGTCTGGACAACTACGAACGCATGGCGAACGACCCGATCTTCTGGGACTCGCTGCAGACCACGGTGTACTACGTCGTCCTCAACGTCGGCGTGCAGACCGTGATGGCCCTGGTCATCGCCGTCCTGATGCAGCGACTGACACGATCCGCCCTCCTCCGCGGCATGGTTCTCACTCCGTACCTCGTCTCCAACGTCGTCGCCGGCATCGTCTGGCTGTGGGTCCTGGACACCCAGTTCGGGGTCGGGAACCAACTCATCGGCGCACTCGGCTTCGACCACGTGGCCTTCTTCGGCAGTGAGGAGTGGGTGATCCCGACGCTGGCGCTGGTGAACGTCTGGCGGCATGTCGGCTACACCGCACTACTGCTTTTCGCTGGTCTGCAGATGATTCCCGGCACGCTGTACGAGGCAGCCCGCATCGACGGAGCGAACGAATGGCGTATGTTCTGGCGCGTTTCGATACCGCTGCTGCGCCCCGTTCTGTCGCTGGTTCTCATCATGTCGATCATCGGCTCGTTCCAGGTCTTCGACTCGGTGAGCGTCACCACCGGAGGCGGACCCGCGAATGCCAGCAATGTGCTGCAGATGTACATCTACAACACCGCGTTCAGCCGGTTCCAGTTCGGCTATGCGTCGGCGCTGTCCGTCGCGCTCCTGGTGGTGCTCGGGTTGATCACGTTCGTCCAGTACCGGCTCACCAGGGCCGGCGAGACCGATCTCGACTAGCTCGGAGGGGAACGCGGAATGACAGCGAGCGGTGTACTCGGTGATCGCAAGGGGCGGGTGCCTGTGATATCGCACGCAAGGCGGCACCCCCTCCCTTCCCCGGGCCGAATGGCGGCGTGGGCCCTCATAGCCGTCGTCGTGTTGGTGACGCTGCTTCCCTTCTACTGGATCGTGCGTACCGCGTTCTCCTCGAACGCGAGCCTCTCGGCGCATCCCACGTCATTGCTGCCCGTCGACGCCGACCTCGGTGGCTTTGCCCGGGTCTTCGGGATGCAGAGCACGGACGAGGCACTGGCACAGGGCGGTTCCGGGGCCTCGCTGAACTTCTGGCGGTACCTCGGCAACTCGGTGATCGTCTCGACGCTCGTCACCGGTTGCCAGATCTTCTTCTGCTCGATGGCCGCGTACGCCTTCAGCAGACTCCAGTGGCGCGGGCGGGACACCCTGTACGGCCTCTTCCTGGCAGGTCTCATGGTTCCCACCATCTTCACCCTGCTGCCGAACTTCGTACTCATCAAGCAACTCGGACTGGTCGACACCCTGGGCGGTGTGGCACTGCCCACGATGTTCATGACCCCGTTCACCGTGTTCTTCCTCCGGCAGTTCTTCATGCAGATGCCCCGGGAGATCGAGGAGGCCGCCCTGCTGGACGGAGCGGGGAAGGTACGCGTGTTCTTCCGGCTGGTCCTTCCCATGGCGTCCGCGCCGATCGCCACATTGACCGTTCTCACCTACATGACGTCGTGGAACGACTACTTCTGGCCGCTCATGGTGTCCCACAGCGACAGTTCCCGGGTCCTCACGGTGGCGCTGAGCGTGTTCAGGTCGCAGGTACCGCAGACGGGTGTCGACTGGGCGGGACTCATGGCCGCGACGCTGGTGGCCGCCCTTCCCATGCTCGTCCTCTTCGCCTGCTGCGCACGACGCATCGTCAATTCCATCGGCTTCAGCGGAATCAAGTAGGAGTGAACGATGAATCACCGGCGAGGACTCCTCAGAGTCGTGGTGGCCGTTGGCGCGATGGCGCTCATGGCAGCCGCAGGATGTGCCCAGGGAGGCGGTTCGACCGCGTCGAAGAACGAGGTCAGTTACTGGCTCTGGGACTCCAACCAGCTTCCGATCTACGAGAAGTGCGCCATCGCCTTCGAAAAAGAGCACCCAGGCGTCGATGTTCAGATCAGCCAGATAGGCTGGGAATTCTACTGGAACAAGCTCACCGCGAGCTTCATTGCCGGCACGCAGCCGGATGTGTTCACCAGCACCCCGCCGAAGCACGCCCAGTTCCTCTCGCTTGACCTCCTCGAACCACTGGACGAGTTCGAAGAGACGAGCGGCATCGAGAACTCCGACTACCAGCCCGGCCTGGCCGCCACCTGGATCGGTGAGGACGGGCATCGGTACGCCGCCCCCAAGGACTGGGACACCGTCGCCCTGTTCTACAACAAGGAGATGGCAAGGGAAGCGGGACTGTCCGAGGAAAAGCTGAACACGCTCACCTGGAACCCCCGCGACGGTGGCACCTTCGAGAAGGCGATCGCCCGGCTCACCGTCGACAAGAACGGGGTGCGAGGGGACGAACCCGGGTTCGACAAAGACAACGTGCGGACCTACGGCCTGGCCACCGCCGACGCCGGCGGAATGGACGGCCATGTCCAGTGGAGCCCATTCGCGCTCGCCAACGGCTGGTACTACACGGACGAGACCTCACAGGAAGTCCGCTACAACTATGATGACCGCAGGTTCCAGGAGACCATCGACTGGTACTTCGGCCTTGCCGAAAAGGGATACCTGCCGCGCTTCGAACACTTCTCCCCGGCCAACGGTCCTGAAGTGCAGGTGGGTTCCGGAAAAGCCGCCACGGCGCTGAACGGCGCTTGGATGATCAGGACATTCCACAACCTCAAGGGGAGAGATATCGGCTCGGTTCCCACGCCCGTGGGCCCGACCGGGAAGCGCGCGACCCTGATGAACGGACTGGGTGACTCGCTGACCAAGAAGGGCGGCAAGAAGAAGGCCGCCCGTCAGTGGGTGGCCCATCTCGCCTCCGACGCCTGCCAGCGGGTGGCTGGAGAGGCCGGCATCATCTTCCCCGCCACCGCCGCGGGAACGCGCCTCGCCATCTCCGCGTACGAGAAGGAGGGAATCGACGTCACCGCGTTCACGAAGCCGCTGCGGGACCGGTCGACTTTCGGTTTTCCCGTCACGGACTTCAGCGCCGACGTTTCGGCGATGATGTTCCCCGCGATGCAGGACATCTATGCCAACGGAAAGCCCGTATCGGGCCTGGACCGTACGAACGACCAGATCAATCTGCTCTTCGAGCAGGGCGGATAGGTCCGTCCCGCGAGGCGGGAGTTCCCCCTGTCTGACGGGCCGTCCCGGCGCACATGTGCCGGCCGACGTCCGCCGCTCACCCGACACCGTTCCATGCCGGAGGGTCCATGTTCGCACCGTTCCCCGTGCTCCACCGCCAACTGCAGGCCATGCTGCGGGACAAGGAGGAACAGGGCAGGGACGTCACCGGGATCGCCGCGCGGCTGGCACACCTCCCGGACGACTACCAGGCCGTCGCGGACCTCGCGGCCGCCATCGACACGGCACCGATGCGCGAGGGGTGGCCGTACGTCGAACCGAGTGACCTGGACGGCATCCGGGCGGAGCAGGCCCCAGTCACCGAGGACCCTCCCGCACCCCTTCCGCCCGGGGCGGGTGAGCGGGCACGCGCCGGGTTCCTCGGCTCGGTGGCCGGCTGCATCCTGGGCAAGCCGGTGGAGGTCATGCCGACCCTCGACGAACTTCGCGACGCATTGCGGCGGTTGGGCGAGTGGCCGTTGCGAGACTACATCCCCTCGCGGCTGTGCTCGGAGGGAGGATTTCGCGCGTTCCATCCCGACTGGCCCGAGACGGTACGGGAGAACATCACCCGGGTCGCTCCGGATGACGACATCAACTACACCCTGCTGGGCATGATGGCGCTGGAGCGGCACGGAGCCGGCTTCACCAAATCCGACCTGTGCCGCCTGTGGCTCGACAATGTCCCGCTGGGTTACACCTGGGGCCCCGAACGCACCTTCCTGACCCGGCAGGGGCTGGCGATGGGCATGGACGACTGGCCGATGCCGGACGAGGAGGCGCTGGCGGCGGCGCGGCTCAACCCCGGCGACGAGCGATGCGGCGCCATGATCCGTGCCGACGCCTACGGGTACGCCTGCCCGGGCCGCCCCGGCCTTGCCGCCGAACTCGCCTGGCGCGACGCGTCGTTGACGCACCGGGGCAACGGCATCTACGGCGCGATGTTCGCCGCCGCCGCCATCTCCGCCGCCTTCACCGCCACCGGCCCACTGGAGATCTTCACCACCGCGTTGCGGTACGTACCGCAACGTAGCCGCTTCTTCGCCGTCGTCAGCGACTCGCTGGAACTGGTGGCCGGGGCCCCCGACTGGCTGGAGGGCTACCGCGCCATCCATGGCCGGTACGCCCAGTACGGCCACTGCCGCGTCTTCCAGGAGAGCGGAACGCTGATCAACACCCTGCGCTTCGCCACGGACGTCGGCGACGGCATCTGCAAGCAGGTCAGCCAGGGCAATGACACCGACAGCTACGGTGCCACGGCGGGCGCCATCCTGGGCGTGTACTTCGGCCCCGGCCACCTGGAGGAACGCTGGATCACCCCCTTTCGTGACGTCCTGCACACGCGACTGGCCGGCTTCCACGAGTTGTCCCTGGCCAGGACCGCCGACCGCATTGCCGCGCTCCCGGCCCGCGTCCTGGGACACAGCTGAGGAGGGGCCGTTCAGGCCTCCCCCAGGACCCTGAACGCGCTGCGGGACAGGAGGCTCGCGGCCACCTCCGGCGGCCATGCAGGCAGGACGAGATGGCTGACGACCATCCGCACCACGAGGTCGGCCGCCACGTCGACGTCCTCCTCCCCCCGCGCGGGAAAGCGACCGGCCAGCCAGGCGCGGAGCAGACTCCGGGCCGCATCGAAGAGCGGATCGGGGCGCGCCGTGAGGTAGGGCAGCAGACTGTCCGAGCCTCGGCGTGCGGCGGTGACGACGGAGCGCAGCAGAGGGTTGCGCTCGGCCGCCGTGAGAACGAGGAGCAACGCGGTCTCCAGAGCGGCCAGGGGGTGCCGGTCCGTGGCGGCCAGTGCCTCGGCGACGTCATCGAGGAGCTGCCGGGTCTCACGGGTCACCAGCGCGTGCCCGAGATGGGCGCGGCTGCCGAACTCCTTGTACACGGTGGGGCGGGACACCTGAGCCAGGAACGCAACGGCCGAAAGGCTCGCCCGGTCCCAGCCGTCAGCACAGGTCAGCTCGTGCGCCGCATCCAGAACCCGCTCGCGCATGTCCTTGCGCCATGCGACACGAGGCGGATCGGGTAACGCCTCGACCGAACCGTCAGCTTCTCGCATGCAAGGGCGGCCTTTCGAATGTCTCGGATGTCACCGGGCGCCGGGCTGCAGAGGTCACCGGGTCCTCTCGGGAACATCTCCCGCGCTGCAGAAGGACCCGGGGGTGTGGACGTCGTGCACCAGCCGCAGTTCCGTTTCCTGGTCCCCCAGCGGCCGGGGCCGCAGGGACTCCTCGATGCGCCACACGAAGCCGGATCCCCCGGGGTGAGCGGCTTGGTACTGCCGCAGGGCGAGCGGAAGCAGGCGCAGGCGCGCGTCGATCCATGCCGCGTCCCACGGGCCCTGCTCCAGGATCTGCTCCGCCGCACGGAACTCGTAGTACAAGGTGCGCCGCAACCGGTTGCCCTGGACTGGTTCGGAGCCGTGCACGAGCATCACGTCGTGGATGAGGACGTCCCCGGGCTCCATCTCCACCGTCACCGCGCCGGGGATGTCCCACCCGTGCCGCTCGGTGAGCTCGCACACGTCCGCCTTCCGGCGCTGCGAACCGGGCACGACACGCAGCGCGCCCTCGCCGTCGCGGGAGGCGTCGAGGTAGACGTCGACATTGAAGATGCGGTGGTCACGGGGGTGGACTGCGTCCTGGTGCCAGGGGACGGGGGCGCCGTCGCCCTCGTTCTTGAACACCAGCGACTCGTAGGTGGGGACGAAGTTGGGCCCGGCCAGACTCTCCGCGATCCCGAGCACTTCGGGGGAGCCGAGCAGTTCCAGGGACGCGGCGTCCCCCTTGGCGTGCACGTAGTCGACGCGGAACAGGACGCGCCCGCTGGGGCGGTCGGCGAAGTGATAGTCCTCGCTGTGCCGCATGGGCCCGTCCCCGGCGGCGATCCAGTGGTCCGCCGCTCGCTGCAGGCGGCGCAGCATGTCGCCCCGAACCCGGTCACGAAGGACGAGGTAGCCGTTCTCGTCGAAGAACGCCACTTCCTCGGACGTCAGGTGGAAAGGGGACACGGCGTTCTCGGTGAAACCGTTCACAAGTGGGTTCTCCTCAGCTCGGACAGGCGCGATCCTGCTGGCAGGATCGGACGACTTCACGGAACCACTTCCGGGAAGCCCGTTCCTCCGCCCTGCTCGCCTCTCTTTCCTGGATCGTCACTTGCTGCAGTCCCACGAACCTCGAAGCGACGACTTCGGCCTCGCCTGCTGGCAGGGCCGGGTCTCCGTGATGAACCACGCGCACCGGCACGACGACATAGAGATCAACTTCGCCGGTGACACCGACCTGGTGTACCTGTTCCGCGGGCAAAGGACCGTGCTCCGGCGCGGCGGGATCGCCGCTTTCTGGGCAGCCGTCCCGCACCAGCTGGTCTCCGCGACACCGAACAGCACGATGCGCTGGCTGACCGTGCCGTGCGAAATCTTCCTCGGCTGGCGCATGCCCGACCCGGTGGTCAGGAATCTGCTGCGGGGAGTGCCGCTGCTGGAGAGCGTGCCGGGCCCCCAGGACGCCGACCACGCGCTGTTCAGCCGGTGGTCGGAGGACCTGGCCCACCGAGACGAGGAGCCGCGCCGCATCGCCCTGCTGGAGATCGAGGCACGACTGCGCAGGCTCGCCCTGGCCACCGCAGGGGAACACCACGGGGCGCCCGCCCTGCCGAGGGACGGTGCCGTCGAGCACGCGGCCCGGATGGCGCACTTCATCACGGTGCACTTCCGCGAGCCCCTCACCGTCGAACGCGTGGCGGCCTCGGTTCCCCTGCACCCGCACTATGCGATGCGCGTGTTCAAGGAGGTCATCGGCACCACCCTGCACGCCTATCTGGCCGAGTGCCGGATGGCCGAGGCGCGGCGCCTGCTGACGGCCACGGACGTGCCCCTCACGGACGTCGCCCTCACCGCGGGGTTCGGCTCCCAGAGCAGTTTCTACTCCCGCTTCACGGCCGCGAACGCGCTGACGCCCGGCAAGTACCGTCGGCTGCACCGCGCCTAGCAGGGGCCTGCCGGGCGTGGTGCAGCGGCGGGTTCTGCCGGAGGCCGGATCCAACCTGGCCCCAACTGCTTCAGAACCCGCCGCCGAAATCCGGTGGAAGGCGCCACCGTACGCCATTACCGTCCTGCAGAACCGAGTTGCCCAGGCAAGGACGTGCCCTTGTACACCCTGTGAGACCTCCCGAGCGCTGATTCGTCGCGCGTCGCGCACCTGCGCCGCGCCCCTTTCTGCTGCGGATTTCTCACTGAAACCGGTGTATCTCTGTGCTCAACACCTGGGTGGTCATGCCCACCTGCCTGCCGCTCGTTCGCCGCCACTGCCACACATGCGGGTCCGACCGCTTCCGGGCGAGCGGCAAGTTTCGCGTCAACGCACACCACAAACTCATCGATGCCTGGCTGCTCGCCCTCTGCACCCACTGCGGGGAAACGGCGAAGCTGCCGGTCCTGGAGCGGGCGAATGTGCGCTCCGTACGACCTGAGCTGCTGGGCCTGCTGCATGACAACGACCCTGGCCTGACAGCGGAACTGCTCCAGGATCCGAACCTGCTGCGCCGTCATCGCATCGCCCTCGACTGGGACCGTGCCTGGCGCCTCGACACCGGCGGATCGGATCACCTGGACCGCAAGGTGATCGACGTATCGGTCCGCTTCGCGGCGCGTATCCCGGTCCGGCCGGTGCGACTGATCGCCGCAGGGTGCGGCCTTTCGCGTGCCGAGGTGGAGCGACTGATCACGGAAGGGAAAGTCGTCTCGGCAGCCCGGATGAGCGGAAAAGTGTCCGGCGACTTCAGCTTCATACTCAAGCGCTGACCACTCCTCGGCGCCATGGGCGCGGCCGGGACGGGCAGGCCCGCTTCAGGCGAGCCGGATCCCGCGCGCTCGGCCGGCCTCGCGCACGATGGCGCCCTTCTTCTCGATCTGCGCCAGCTGGTAGTGGACCGAAGCGCTGCTGCGGTAGCCGAACCGGTCCCGGATCTCCTTCACCGTCGGCGCCTCGCCACGGTCGGTGATGGCCTCGCGGATGCACTGCAGGATCTGCTCCTGTCGCGGTGTGAGGTAGGGGACTCCGTGATTGACCATGCCCCGACTAGAGCACGTGTTCGATTTTTGGGGCAAGCTGAGAGGGTGACCGATCTGCCGCCCGACCTGCCCCGACTCCGGATCCTGGAGACGTGGCTCGCCCTCACGCTGGACCGGGTGCGGCGGCGGATCGCCGAGGAGGAGCGGCGTGCGGCCGAACGGCAGCGGGGCATCGCGGCCCGGCCGCCGGCTCCGGACTGGCTGGTCGAGCAGAGCCTCAACCGGGACGTGCCGCCGGTGTACGTACACGTCGGCGGCTGCCATATGGCCGGCAACCGGTCCCGGGGCGTCGACCGCGGCCAGGCGATCCGGGCGCTGGCCGACGGCGTCGACGCCTGTCCCCACTGCCGGCCCGACACCGAGCTAGGGGTGCTCGACTGAGGGCTGCGTGGTCCGACGGATCACAGCCGCGGACGTTCACCGCCGGTCTCGGGTACCGGCTGGCCGGGGGGCGTGAAGGCGGCCAGCACCGTGGCCGTGATGTGGTCGGCGGCGTGCTCGGAGGCGAGTCGGCCGGCGCGGATCTCCTCGGCCGCGCTGTGCATGACGGCGTGCAGGACGTTGACCATCCAGGCGATCGGCAGGTCCGTACGGAAGACCCCCTCCGCTCGGCCGCGGGCGACCAGCGCCTCGACGCGGGCGGCGGGTCCGGCGTGCAGTTCGAGGATGCGCCCCGGCGAAAGCTCCCGTTGCGCGGCGGCGAGCAGGGCCCGCGCCTGGTCCACCAGGTGCCATCCGGCGTCGATGTACCGGGCCAGGGCGAGCCTCGGATCCCCGGTCAGGTCGATCGTGTCCAGGACCTGGTTGCCCTGGTCGATGGCGCGGCTCATCGCCGCGTCGACGACCTCCGCCCGGGAGGAGAAGTGCGCGTACAGCGTCACCCGGCCCACACCCGCGGCGCGCGCGATCTCGCTCAGGCTCGCCTCCGGGTTCTGCCCGAGGCATTCGGCGGCGGCCTGCACGATCGCCTCGATGCTGCGCAGCGCGTCGGCGCGCTTGGTGGCCGTGGAGTTCTTGCTGCCCATGCGCCCACGGTACCTCAGTAAGTCGTACAGCAGTGTTTGCCTTGCGCCCCCGAGCCGTATAACTTGAACAGCCTTGTACGACTTATCAGTGAGGGGCGTACGTCATGAGCGACACGGAGACCACCACCACCCGCGCACCCGACGCACCGCATCCGCTGCGCTGGCAGGCCTTGGGGCTGCTGGGGCTGGCCCAGCTGATGCTGATCCTCGACATCACCGTCGTCGCGATCGCCCTGCCGGACATGGGTGCCGAGCTGGGACTGGACCGCGCGGCGCTGACCTGGGTGGTCAGCGGCTACGCCCTCACCTTCGGGAGCCTGATCCTGCTCGGCGGCCGGGCCGCGGACCTGTTCGGTCCCAAGCGGGTCGTGCTGGCCGGGCTCGCCGTGTTCACCGCCGCGTCCCTGGCCGCCGGGTTTGCCAGCGGTGCCCCGTTGCTGCTCACCGCACGCATCGCCCAAGGGGCGGGTGCCGCGATGCTCTCACCCGCCGCGTTGTCGGTGGTGGTACGGCTGTTCGACGGCGACGAGCGCAACCGCGCGCTGGGCATCTGGTCGGCACTCGGCGGTGGAGGCGCCGCCCTCGGCGTCCTGCTCGGCGGACTGATCACGGCAGGCCCCGGGTGGGCCTGGGTCTTCTTCGTCAACGTCCCCGTCGGCCTGCTCGTCCTCGCCCTGCTCGCCCGGGTCCTGCCCCGCCTGCCCCGCGCGGCCACCGGCTCCCTCGACATACCCGGCGCCGTCCTGGTCGCCGCCGCCACCGGCGCCCTCATCTACGCCCTGATCCGGGCCGGCGACCACGGCTGGCTCGACCTCCTCACCCTGGCCCTGGTCGCCACCGCGGCCGCTGCCTACGCGGCGTTCGCCTTCTGGCAGCGCCGGACGGCGGCGCCGCTGATGGACCTGCGCCTGCTGGGCCGCCGCCCGGTGGTGGCGGGCGTCTTCGTCATCGCTGTCGCTACGGCGCTGATGGTGGGGGCCTTCTTCCTCGGCTCCTTCTACCTCCAGAACCAGCAGGGCCACGGTGCCCTCATGACCGGCGTACTGTTCCTGCCGGTGGCCCTGCTGACCATGGTCGCCGCCGCAGCGGCCGGCCGGGTGATCGGGCAGCTGGGAGCCCGGCTCATGGCGGTCATCGCCCTCACCGTGGCCGCCGTCGGGTTCCTCGTGCCGGTGCTGGTGTCCGGCACCGCCGCGATGGTCATCGGCCTGAGCGTGGCCGCGGCGGGCCTGGGTGCCCTGTTCGTGGTCGCCTCCGCCACCGCCCTCGCCGGTGTCGCGCCCCATGAGGCCGGCGTGACGTCGGGGATCGTGAGCACGTGCCACGAGTTCGGCGCCTCGGCCGGTGCCGCCGCCGTCTCCAGCGCCGCCGCAGCCGGCATCACCGCCCACACCGGCGCCCGGGCCGCCTCCGGCTTCGACGACGCGTTCCTCTTCGCCACGGGCCTGGCCGCGGTCTCGGTAGCCATCGTCCTGTGGCTGCTCCCCGCCAAGCAGGAGTAGGTCACGGACCGACGGGGAGAAGGCCCTGCTCGGGCATCGCACGATGGGAAGTGGACTGCATGAACAACCCGTACGAGTTGAGCGTGGGCGTGCCCTCCGTCGAGGTCTTCCGCCGCCTGCGCACCGACGCCGGACTCTCGGACAAGGACCCCGCCGCGGTGGCGCTCGCCCTCCCCCACACCTGGCACGGAGTGCTCCTCCACCACGAGGGGGAACCCATCGGCATGGGCCGGATCATCGGCGACGGCGGCACCGCGTTCCAGATCGTCGACGTGTGCGTACACCCCGCACACCAGGGCCGCGGCTTGGGCCGTCGCATCATGGCCGCGCTCACCGAGGAACTGGAGCGCCGCGCACCCGCCACCGCCTACGTCTCCCTGATCGCGGACGGCCCCGCCCGCTTCCTCTACGAGAAGTTCGGCTTCACCGACACCGCAGCCCACGACTCGATCGGCATGTACCGCGTCATGGGCGCAGACGGTGAGGTCAGCGCACCTCAGGCGCAGCCCTAGCGGTCACGGCTCAGGAGTTTGCTGACGTGGCGTCGGTCAGCGGCTTGGCGGGGTAGTCGCGGAGTACGAGTGAGGTGGTGACGGGGCCGTAGCGGGCGAGCGCGTCGACGACTTCTTCGAGGCGTCCTGCCTGGGGACAGTAGACGTCGAAGATGAGGCAGTCTTCCCCGGTGACTCTGCGGGTGGCGACGACTTCGGGGGTCCGGGCAGCGCATTCCAGGGCACGGGAGAGCTGGGCGTGCGTGGTGCGCAGCCGGATGACCGCGTGGATGTTCAGACCGAGTGCCGCGGGGTCGACCACGGCTCGGTAGCCGGTGATGACGCCGTTCTTCTCCAGCCGTTGGATGCGCGCGCCGGCCGCGGGCTGCGAGAGTCCGACGCGGCGCCCCACCTCCGCACCGCTCAACCGACCGTCGCTCTGCAGCAGCGCGAGGATGTCACGGTCCAACCGGTCGAGTGATTCCATCGTCGTCCGCACCACTTTCTTTGCGATCACTTGCACCACCCCCACCTCGCCGACGCATCCCACAGAATCTCGGCGAGGTGTCCCCCAGGATCGCAGGGGGCGACGAGTGAAACGGTGGTGCGGTGGTCGCGTACGTCATCATCCCGGGTATCGACGGCTCGGACGGACAGCACTGGCAGACCTTGTGGGAGCGAGGGTGGGGCACCTCAGCGGTGCGGATCTCCCCTGGCTCGTGGTCCGCCCCCGAGCTGGATGACTGGGTCGAGTCCGTCCAGGAGGCGTACGACGTGGCTTCCCGGCGGGACAGCCGAGTGGTGCTGGTGGCTCACAGCCTGGGTTGCTGGGCCGCGGCCACCTGGCTCAACAGGAACCCCTCGACCTCGGCGGACGGCGCGTTCCTGGTCGCGCCGCCCGACCCGGACGGGCCGGCGTTCCCACGCCGGGCGGCCGCGACGTTCATGGAGGTGTCGGCACAGCCGTTGCCGTGCCCCGCCCTGGCGGTGGGCAGCGGCGACGATCCGTACTGCGCCCCCGAGGCGGCCGTCGGCTTCGCGGAGGGGTGGGGTGCGCGATGGCATCTGACGGACGGGGGCGGGCACCTCAACTCCGCAAGCGGCTTGGGGCAGTGGCGGCAGGGCCGTGAACTCCTGGACTTGCTGATCCAGCGGCGATCACCCTGATACTGGCCCTGCGCACGACGGGCGGAGGCCGCGGTGGACTGGACGCTGGTGGGTGGGCTGGTCGCCGGGCTGCTGATCGCGACCGTGACCGCTCCCGTCGGTGTGTCCGGCGCGGTGTTCCTCCTGCCGGTCCAGCTGAGTGTCCTCGGCGTGCCGAACCCGGCGGTCACACCGACCAACCTGCTGTACAACGTGGTCGCCGGACCCGGCGCGCTGTGGCGCTACCGCCATGACGGCGCCTTGCGCGGCGGCCTCGCGCGGCGCCTGGTGCTGGGCACGCTGCCCGGCGTCGTCCTCGGCAGCGTCGTCCGCGTCTTCGTCCTCCCGGGCCCGGACGTCTTCCGGCTGCTGATCGCCACCCTGCTGCTGCCGCTGGGCGTGTGGCTGTGCCTGCGCACTGTCACTCCCGGCCGCCATCAGCCGTCGCCCGCAGGCGACTTGTCCGAACCCGCTCTCACCGGCCTCGCCCTGGCGGTCGGCGTCATCGGCGGGATCTACGGCATCGGCGGCGGCTCCATCCTCGGCCCGGTCCTCGTCGGCCGCGGCATGCCCGTCGACCGACCTGCCGGTCGAGGAGGTCGCCCGCGCAGTCGGGTACGGCAGCGCCGCCGTGCTGCGCGAGCGGTTCGTACGCCGCCGGGGAGTTCCCCCACGCTCGTACCGCCGCGCCTTCAACCGCACCGCTCCGCCCGCGGGTTGAGCCGTACAGCACGGGTGACGCCACGACCGGCCGCGTCGAGCACTTCCTCGTCCGCGGAGTGATCCATCGGTCAGGTTGCCGGAACAGCAACATTCCGTGCCAAGCCCCGCGGCGGCTCGTAAGACTGAGCGTATGCCGACACAAGGAGCCCCGATGAGCACCACCGATGCGGTCGCGTTCTGGGACGGCGTCTACGCCGCCCGGCCGGAAACCCCCGGCCCGCAGCCGAATGCTCGCCTCACCGAGACGGTGGCGGGCCTGCCGCCCGGTGACGCGCTGGACCTCGGCTGCGGCGCCGGTGGCGACGCCCTGTGGCTCGCCCGGCAGGAGTGGCGCGTCACAGCCACCGACATCTCGGCCGTGGCGGTCGCGCGACTGGCCGAGCTCGCCCGCTCACAGGGCCTGGGGGAACGCGTCACAGCGGTGCGGCACGACTTGCAGGAGTCCTTCCCGTCCGGCGCCTTCGATCTGGTCTGCGCGCACTACCTGCACACCCCCTTCGATCTGGACCGGTCGGCCGTGCTGCGCGCGGCAGCGCACGCCCTGCGCCCGGGCGGACGGCTGCTGGTCGTCGATCACGGCTCGACCGCGCCGTGGTCGTGGAACCAGGACCCCGGCCTGCGGTACCCCAGCCCGCAAGAAGTCGCCGCGGACATCGCTCTGGACCCGGCCACGTGGACGGTCGAGCGAGCCGACACACCCCGTCGGATCGCGAAGGGCCCGGACGGGCGCACCGCCGAGGTCACCGACCACGTCCTGCTCATCCGCCGCGCCGCGTGACCCCGCGGCCGGCCGCAGGCGCGCACCGCCGCGGTGCCCTCCGGCACGAACTTGCCGCTGGGCACTGACCCACATGATCGAGGAGACCGGCCGTCACGCGAGTCACGCGGAGCCAGGCGTACGACTGGCGGTGCTCAGCGGGCGCCCGTGGCCGACAGTTTCCTCCCTCGGGCGGGTCGCGCCTGGCGTGAGCGGTCTCTGCCGATCAGGCCCAGCAGGAAGCCGACCGGGATGGTGATCAAACCCGGTGTCTGCAAAGGGAACAGGTGAAAATCGCGGTCGGGGAACAGCGCGGTGGGAGCGCCCGACACGGCGGGTGAAAACACCATGAGCACCACGATCAACGAGAGCGTTCCGAACGCCGTCCACCGAACCCCCGTGGCCGTGTACCCCGGGAGGAACAGCGCGTACAACAGAATCGGTGCCAGCACGGACGCGCTGGCGGCCAGGGACAGCGAGATCAGCGTGAGGGTGCCGCGGTCGCCGAGCAGGACGGCCAGGAAGACGGCGGCGGCTCCGAACAGCACAACGCCGCTTCTGGCCCTGCGGACTTCGGAACCGGCAGGTCGGGCCGCGGCACCGCTGCCGGGCCGTTTGCTGAAGTCCCGCACCAGACCGGCCGCCGCCGCCAGTGTGATGCCCGCGACGGCCGCAAGCGTGGTGGCGAACACCGCGCAGGCGACGATCGCGAACAGCATGCTGTGCCGCGTACCGCCCGCAGCCGGGTCGAGAGCGCCCGTCACCATCAACAGGGCCGTCGCTCCGCCGGGATCGGCGGCGCGCACCGTCTCCCGGCCGAGCAGGGCACACGCCCCGAGCCCCGCCACCACCACGCCCAGGCACACCACCGCGACCGGCCCCACCGCCCAGCCGACGGCACGGCGGGCCGTGCGGGCGTCGCGCAACGGGTGCAGCCGCATGGTGAGATGCGGCAGGCACGCGGCGCCGAGCAGCAAGGTGGCGCCGAAGCTGATCAGATCGAGCCGGCCGAGGAGCGAGCCGCCGAAGTGCTGCCCGGGGACGAAGAAGGAGTTCCCGGCCCCCGACCCCTCTCGCGCCGCCCCGATGAGAGCCGAGGGCGACCAGTCGTGGCGCGCGAGGACGAGACCGGCAAGAAGCAGTACGGCGAACAGGACCACGCCGACCTTGAGGATCTGTATGTAGCCCGTTCCGCGCATCCCGCCGAACGCCGCGTAGCTGATCATCAGGGCACCGCTGCCGATGGTGCAGCCGGCGAGCGCTCCGTCGGGCAGGCCGAACATGGCCGTCATGATGTGTCCCCCGGTCGACAACTGCACCAGGAGCAGCGGGGCGAGCACCACGAGGGTCGCGACGCCGAGGGCACGGCCCGCCGAACGGTCACCGAGCCGGTCGGCGATGAAGTCCCCGAGGGTGAACACGCCCTGACTGCGCAGGCGTTCACCCAGAACGCGCATGACGAGCCACAGGGAAGCCACCGTGGCCGTAGCGAACAGCATGCCGTCGGCTCCGTCGAGCGCGACCGCGCCGGTGGTGCTGAGCAAGGTCGCCGCCGATACGTAGTCACCGGCGACGGCGAGCCCGCTGCCGACCGGCCCGAAGGCGGCGCCGCCGCCCGCGTAGAAGTGCTCGGGTTCGTCCAGGTCCGCGGCGGCCAGCCCGCACAGCAGCAAGGACACCGCGACGAAGACGAGGAAGACCATGGCGGCGAGGGACTGCCCGTCTGTGGCATTCACGGGCAACGCCTCCCCGGCGATGACACGACGGCGGGTTCCAGGCGGGCGCGAGCGTGCTGCGGGGAAGGCGATGCGGCAGACATGGCGGTCATGTCATCAGCCCTCCCCTACGCGGTCCAGCAGCCCGTGCCGTCGGGAGGCCGGTGCACAACAGGACGGACGGGAGATGTGCGCGGGCACAGGCCGGACGGGCGGGCGCGGAGCGGATATGGCGTGGTCGACTTGATCACCAACGTCGTTGTGCAGGGCGGGAGTTCGCCCGGCTGCACCCCGCCACCCGGCACTTCGTCCCTCCAGAGAACCCGCTGCCCCCGCGGTGCGCACCGCGGGGGCAGCTTGTCTTCGTGCAGGGCGCTGCGGTCAGGAGGCCGGGACCTCGTCGACGAATTTCGTGCCCGCGCTGCGCAGCGAGGCGATCTTCGTGGCGACCTGGGCCGGGGTGAGGACCTGGTCCTTGACGTGCAGGACGTAGTCGACCTGCTGGTCGTAGGCGCGCGGGGTGGTCGAGGTCTGGCCGTTGAGGTCGATCAGCCACTGGTTGAAGTTGATGGACATGGGCCGCTCGGGCAGGTAGGCGGCGTCGTGCGTGCCGAAGTGCTGGCCGTCGACGTAGTAGGTGATCTTACTGTTGTCGATGGTCACGACGAGGTCGTGCCACCCGGCGAAGCTCGTGCGGCTCTCGCTGTGCTGGTTGACCGCTTGCCACGGGTCCGGGTTGTAGGTCTCCCAGGAGGTCGTGTACAGGATGTTCGCGGGCTCGCCCCAGCCGCCGTTGGGCAGGTACTCGAAGTCGTACTCGGCGTAGTCGTCGGCCATCGGGGCCTTGAGGTCGTTGATGGTGAAGAAGGTCTGGACGATGCGGTCGCCGTCGGGGCCGTACTTGGGCGCGTCGGAGAACTTCACCCGGGACGCGTAGGTGCCGTTCTTGAACTTCGTCGCCTTGGTGAGGACTTCGGTGTGCGTGGTGCTGGAGCCGGTGCCAGCGCTGGAGGTCTCCAGGTTCATCACCGTGTTGCCGCTCTGGTTGACGAAGGTGACCTTGGAGGGGTCCCAGGTGGCGCCGGGGACGCCGGGGCCACCGGAGTTGGCGCGGACGCTCCAGCCGTGGCTGGACAGGGCGGGGTCGGTGTGCGAGGTGTAGGAGAAGTCGTCGAACAGGGTCTGGCCGCCGCCGGGCGGGTCGGTCGGGGTTGGCGGGTCGGTCGGCTCGTTCCCGGCGGGGGCGGTGCCCCACACGTTCGTACCGGCTATCTGCGCGGTGACCTTGCTCCAGTCGGCGTAGCTGGACTGGCTGCCGTTGAAGGAGTAGTCGTCGCTCTGGGTCAGCCGCTGCCAGTTGGACTGGTAGAAACGCAGCTGCATGTCGCCGGTGTCGGCGCCCGGGGCGAGGGAGCCGGCCGCGGAGGTGAAGCCGATCTCCAGGTAGCGGTCGGCGGTCGCGGTGGGGTTGGCGAGCGTACCGAAGGTGCCGGTGACCACGGAGCAGCCCTTGACCGCCCATGAGCAGGCGAAGCGGTACGTGGCGTTCGGGGAGTCGGCCTTGAAGTAGTACCGGATCTTGACCTGGCTCAGCTGGACGCTGGTGGTGCCGGTGTTGCGCACCTTGAACCACGGCTCGGTCTGGTCGGCGGTGGCGCCGCCGGCGCTGGTGCGGTACTGGACGGCCAGGCCGTCACCCGCTGCCGCGGAGGCGGTGGTGCTGGGCAGGGCGGCCAGGGCCGCGCTGCCGGCGATGGCGGTCAGGGCGAGGGCCGCGCGGATGCTGCGGCGGGTGGCACGGGTACTCATCCGACAGTGTCCTTTCGTTCGCTCCCGCCGTCCGCGGGAGGGATCGTGGGGGTGTGCGGGTGGAGCGGGTGGAGCGGGACCACGTCACGCAGGGGCGTGCGGGGCCTGGTGCTGGGGGATGTCCTGGTCACGGGGGGCATGTGCGACCGGTCCGGGGAGTCTTCGTGGTCAGGCGGGGGGCATGTGCGGCCCGGTCCGGGCAGTCGTCGTAGCCAGGCGGGGGGCATGTGCGGCCCGGTCCGGGCAGTCGTCGTGGTCAGGCGGGGGCGTGTGCGGCCCGGTCCTGGGACGCCCGGGTCACGGGTTCCTGTTGAAGGACTCCGGCCCGGAACGGCTGCTCGCCGCCGGGGGGCATGTGCGGCCGGTCCGGAGGACGTCGTGGTCAGGACGGGGCGTGTGCCGTCGGGTCCGGGAGGACGTCGTGCGGTACGCCGAGCGCGGTCAGCCGCGCGCGGTGGCCGTCCAGCCGGGTCCGGAAGTGCGGCCAGTCGTCGGTGGGGGCCCACGCCCGCTCGGCGAGAGCGCACAGGCGGGGGTAGGTGAGGTACTCGATGTGCTCGGGCGTCCGTACGAACTCCGTCCACAGCTGCCCCTGCGTGCCCAGGACCTTCTTGGCGAGCTGTGGCTCCTCGGCGGGCGGCAGCAGGTCCACGCCGTACACCGTGCGCAGGTCGAGGGCGTGCCCCGGCTGGGCGGGAGGCTCCAAGGGCCCGAGGTCACGGGCGTAGTCGAAATACGTGGAGCGGTGGTCGGCGTGGATGATGTCGTGCCCCCGGCGCGCAGCCGCCCACGCGTGCTGCGGCGTGCGCCAGCTCATCACCGTGCACGTCAGGGGCAGCGTGGTGTCGTCCTCGGCCCAGGCGACCGGCCGTCGCCCCGCCTGTACGACGTGGTCGGCCATCTCGGCCATGAACCAGCCGTGCAGCTCCCGCGGGCCGGACAGCCCTTCCCGCGCGGCCCGGTCGATCGCCGCCGGGCTGGCCTCCCATTCCTCGGTGGGGACTTCGTCGCCTCCGATGTGGATGTACGGGGAGGGGAAGAGGTCCATCACCTCGTCCAGGACCGTGCGGAAGAAGTCGAGGACGTGGTCGCCGACGCCGAGTAGGTTCGTGCAGACGCCCCAGTGGGTCCACACGTCGAGCTGTCGCTCGGGGCGGTTCCCCAGTTCGGGGTAGGCGGCGAGCGCGGACCGTACGTGCCCGGGCGCACCGATCTCCGGCACCACCGTCACGCCTCGTGCGGCCGCGTAGGCGATGAGCTCGGTGAGTTCGGCGCGGGTGTACGCGCCGCCGTGCGGGCGGCCGTCGAAGCGGGTGCTGCCGGCGGGGCCGACCATCGATTGGCTCCGTCGGCCGCCGATCTCGGTGAGCCTGGGGTAGGCGGCCACCGGCATCCGCCAGCCCTGGTCGTCGGTGAGATGGAGGTGCAGCACGTTCAGTTTGTGCAGGGCGAGGAGGTCCACGTAGCGCCGCAGGTAGGACACGGGCTGGAAGTGGCGGGCGACGTCGAGCAGCATGCCGCGCCAGGGATGCGCGGGCACGTCCGTGATCTCCACACCGGGCAGCTCGACGCCGTCGGAGGGCGTCGACAGGACGTCGTAGGGCAGGAGTTGACGGATCGTCTGGACGCCGCGCAGCAGCCCGGTGGGGTCGGCGGCCCGCAGCAGGACCCCCTGGGGGGAGACGGTGAGCCCGTACCCCTCCTCGCCCAGGCCCGTGAGGGCGGGGTTGAGGGCGAGGACGAAGGCGCCGTCCTCGGCGTGCTCCAGGCGAAGTCCGGTGGCGGGTACGAGATAGGTGCGCAGGAGGTCGGCGGCCGCTTCGGTGCCGGGGGTGAGGCGCAGCCGCGTGGTGTCGTCGAGGCGGAACCGGCCCGGGCGGTGGGACATGCTGCTGGGGCGGGGCACAAGTGCCAGATCGGGGCGTGGGAGTTCGGGTTGGTCCACGGGGATCTTCTCCGGTGCTCAGCGGGACATGGCAGGGGGCGGATGAGCCGGTCAGCCCTTGACCCCTCCGGCGGTGAGGCCTGAGGTCACATGGCGTTGCAGTACGAGGAAGACGATCAGCGCGGGCAGGGCGAAGAGTGTGGAGGCGGCCATGGTGGCCCCCCAGTCCGTGCCGAAGGTGGTCTGGAAGGAGGAGAGCCAGACCGGCAGCGTGCGGCTGTCCTGCTGCTTGATGATGAGGAAGTTGGCGTAGGTGAACTCGTTCCAGGCGGTGATGAAGCCGAAGAGCGAGGTGGCCATCAGCCCCGGGGCGAGCAGCGGGAACGCGATCCGGCGGAAGGCGCCCACCCGGGTGCAGCCGTCGACCTGCGCCGCCTCCTCCAGTTCGGGTGGGATGCCGGCGATGAAGCCTCTCAGGACCACCACCGTGAACGGCAGGGTGATCATGAAGTAGATCAGGGTGAGCGTCGGCAACCGGTCGAGCATGTTGGTGTCGCGGGAGATGATGTAGATCGGGATGATCAGTGACTCCCACGGTGCCATCTGGGCGATGAACACCGCCAGCATGAACTGGCGGCGGCCGCGCCAGCGCAGCCGGGCCACGGCGTAGGCGGCCCCGAGCGCGACGACCAGCGCGAGGAGTACGGCGCTGAGGGTGACCAGGATGCTGTTGCGCCAGAACAGGGCGAAGCCGTCGGCCTGGACCGCTGTGCGGAAGTGCTCGAACGTCCACTCCCCCGGGATCAGGCGGGGTTCGTAGGACTGGATGTCGCGGGACGGTTTGAAGGCGGTCGCGACCATCCAGTACACGGGGAAGAGGCAGACGGCCACGGTCAGGGTGGCCGCCGCGTTGAGCGGGAGCCGGCGCAGCGTGCGCCGCGGGGCGGCGGTTTTGCGGGTCCTGGTCACAGGTGCTCCCCTTCCTGGCGGAACAGTTGGCGGAAGTAGAAGATGAGGACGCCGCTCATGAGCAGGACGGTGACCATGGAGGCAGCCGCACCCAGGTCGTAGCGCTGGTTGGCGAGCGCGGTCTGCACGGCGTAGACCGGCAGGATCGTCGTCGCGTCGCCCGGTCCGCCCCGGGTCATCACCCAGATCTGGACGAACGCCTTGAAGGTCCAGATGACTTCGAGGGAGAGGACGAGCATGAAGATCGGCCGCACGAGGGGGAAGGTCACGGAGCGGAAGATCCGCATGGCGCCGGCGCCGTCGATGCGCGCGGATTCGTAGAGCTCCGCGGGCACGGTGGTCAGTGCCGAGTAGACGGTGATGGCGGCGAACGGCACCGACTGCCACACGATGAGGATGACGATGATGGCGAATGCGGCGCTGCCGTTGGCGAGCCAGGTGTAGCCCTCGAAGGAGGTGAAGCCGAGGCTGGTGAGCGTTTCGTTGACGATGCCGAACTGCGAGTGGAACAGCCACTGGAAGACGGTGGTGGCGGCCACGACCGGCACCGCCCACACCAGTACCAGCGAGCTGAGGACCATGGCCCTGCCGAACCCGCCCAGCCGTTCGATCATCAGGGCGACCAGCGTCGAGAGGATCATGATGGCGACGACGTTGATGGCCATGAACAGGAACGTGCGGCGGACGACGTCCCAGAACCTCGGGTCGCTCAGCAGGGTCTGGTAGTTGCGCAGTCCGACGAACTCGGCGTTGCCTCGGATCAGTTCGCGCAGCCGGAAGTCCTGGAGGGAGATCAGCAACGCCCGGCCGAACGGATAGAGCAGGAGGTAGAGCATGCCCAGGACGGCCGGCGCGATCAGCAGGTACGGGCCGAGAGCGAGCGGGCGTCCGCGGGGCGGCCGGCGGGAGGACCTGGCGAGCATCTGTCAGGAACCACTGTTCAGCGTGGTGGTGGTGGACTCGGACGCCTTGGCGGCCTCGGACTTGGCGTCCCGGCCGGTGAGTACGGCCGTCATGTAGTCCTTGATGGGGTTCTTGGCCTCGACCGCGGCCCACTGGGGGGTGTTGGGCGTGGCGTGTCCCTGCGCTGCGCCGACCGCCATGGCCGCGGCGCCGGGGTCGGAGGCGACGGCGTCCGCCAGGGTGGTCTTGTTCGGGACGTAACTCATCGCGAGGGCGAGCTTCTGCTGCCAGGCGTCACCGGTGAGCTCCTTGATGAAGGTGTACGCCTCCTCCTGGTGCGCGGCGACGGAAGGTACGACCAGGTCGGAGCCGCCGGTGAAAACGGCGCCCGGGGTGTCCGCGGTCTTGCCGGGGATGGGGAAAAAGCCCAGCTTGCCCTTGAGGTCGGGGTTGTTCTGCACGATGACGTTGGCTCCGCCGGGGGTGGAGATGACCTGGGCGATCTTCTCCTTGGCCACGACCTCGGCCTGGAGCGGGCGGGATTCGTCGGAGTCCTTGGGACCCTTGCCGAGCGCCTGGAGCTCCTTGTAGAACTCCATGGCCCTCAGCGCTTCGGGACTGTCCAGGCCCCCCGTCCACCGGTCGCCTTCCTGGACGGCGAGGTCGCCGCCCTCGTCCCAGACGAAGCCCGCGAATGCGAACCAATTCTGGCCGGGCAGGTAAATCCCCTGCGTCCCGCCCTTGTTGAGCTTCTCGGTGGCGGCGATCCACTGCTCACGTGTCTTGATCTTCGTGGCGTCGATGCCCGCCTTCTGGAACAGGTCGGTGCGGTAGATGACGACGCGGTTGGCGGCGTAGTACGGGATGCCGTACTGCTTGCCCTCCCAGGCGCCGGGTTCGGCGAGGCCCTTGAGCCAGGACTCGCCGCCGAGTTCGGTGACCTTGTCGGTGAAGTCGGTCAGGCCGCCGCTCTGGGCGTACTGGGCGACCTGGGTGTTGCCGACCTCTATGACGTCCGGGGCGTCATTGCTGGCCAGGGCGGCGGTGACCTTCTCGCCGATGCCCTCCCACTCCTGGATCTGGATCTTGACGTCGATATCCGGGTGCGCCTTCTCGAAACCTGCCTCGAACTCCTCCTGGAACGCCGCTGAGACGCTGTCGCGCATCAGCCAGACGTCCAGGGTGGTCGGTCCGCCGGCGCTCTGGTCGCCGTCGGAGGAGGAGCAGGCGACGAGTCCGGTACTCAGCAGCATCGCGCCGAGCAGAGCGAGGGGGCGGTGCTTCACGGTTCACCTCTGGGGAGCCTGAGAACGAGAAGGACACCCCGACCTGACCAATCTCTTACGGGGTGTTTACCAGTTGCTGGCGGCATGAAGGTGGCATAGACCAATAACGTCGTCAACCCCCTTGGCAGAGCTGCGCTTTGGCGACGGGGGCGGAGGGAAGAGGCTAGAGGGCCCCGGACCTGCCCAGATACCTGTAGCCTGACCAGTAGGCCCGCTATAGTTGACCAGCAAACTTCCCGTCTTGCCGACTTCCGACTTCCCGACGACGAACGAGAGCCCCGTATGGAGATCGACCCGGCAGCCTCCGGCGCGATGCTCAAGCGCGAGCGGGTCCGTGACGCGATCCTCGAACTCATCGAGGCACGCCGCCCCGGAGACGCCATCCCCTCCGAGCGCGCCCTCTGCGCCCAACTCGGCGTGTCCCGCCCCACTTTGCGGGCGGCGGTCGACGAACTGGTCATCGCGGGACTGCTCGTCAGGGAGCACGGCCGGGGCATGTTCGTGGCCGCCGAGAAGATCACCCAGGAACTGGTCTCCGAGCACAACGCCTTCAGCCTGCCGCGCGCCGGCGGAGCGTGGAGCAGCAGACTGCTGGAGTTCAGCACCCTCCCCGCCGGTGCCCGTATCAGCCGCAAGCTGCGCATCTCGCCCGCCGCCGAGATCCTCTACGTCGCCCGCCTCCGCCTCGTGGACGGGTCCCCCATCGCCATAGAGCACCTGCACGTCCGGACCGATCTAGCGCCGGACTTGACCAGTGACGAACTGCAGCAGGGCGACCTCTACGAGCACCTGCGCGACCGGCATGGCGTCCACGTCAGCGAGGCGGTCCAGTCCATCGAGCCCACGGTCGTCACCCGAGCCGAAGCCGAACTCCTCCAAGTCCCGGAGGTCTCCCCCGCGCTGCTCTTCGAGAGACTCACCACCGACACCGAGGGCCGTGCCGTGGAGTACGTCCACTCCGTCTACCGCGGCGACCGCTACCGCATCGTCTCCCGCCTCACCCTGAGCGCCCACGACGACCGGCCGGCAACCAAGGAGGGCCACCACCCCGGCTTCCCGCCGGGCGACTTCACCAACGGCGAACCGGTTCCGTTCTCCACTCGGGGGGTGGTCCAGCAGAACGTCTGAGCGTGGCTAGGGAGCGGTTTCTCCGATCAACGTCCGCCGCTTGTGAGCGGTGGCTGGATCTCATACGAACGTACGACGCGGGCGAGTTGTCGTCCCGCCACCTGTAGTGGCTCCTCGCTGCGGTTGACCTGGGCGGTGACTTCGGCACCTTCCAGCGTGCAGATGACCGTGGTCGCCAGCTCTTGGGCGCTCTGGTTGGCGAAGCCGCATCTCACCAGCTTGTCGTGAACCAACTGCTCCCAGGCACGCAATGCGTCGGCGCATGCCTGCTGGATCTCCGAGTCGGTGCCGAGCGTCTCGAGAGCCGCTGCCGTGACAGGGCAGCCGTCGGTCCAGCCCGACTCGCGCAGTTCACCGGCAAGTTGCTGGGCACAGGCCATCAAGGCCTCCGCCGCGTCTTCCTCACTGTCCAGCGCCTTCCGCAGGAGCGTCGCGAATTCCTCGGTGCTGTGCTTGATCGCGGCGACGGCGACGGCCTCTTTGCCACCCGGGAAGAAGTGGTAGACGGAGCCGAGGGTGGCCTGCGCCTCCTGGGCGATCTGTTTGATTCCCGTGCCTACGTAGCCCTGCCGCTGCAGGAGGCGCGATGCGGCGACGACGATCCGGTCCCGTGTGCTGGTCTGCATGCAACTACAGTAGCGGCCCATTAATTAGAGCGCTCGCTCTAGACCTGTGTTACGTTCCATCACCCACTAAATAGAGCGCTCGTTTTAGAAGCAAGGAGATCCTCATGAACAGCACCAAGCAGTCGGTCACCGTCATCGGCCTCGGCCCCATGGGGCATGCCATGGCCGGCGCCTTCCTCGACCGCGGCTACGAGGTCACCGTCTGGAACCGGACCGCGTCGCGCGCGGACGCCTTGGTCGAGCGCGGGGCGATCTTGGCGCCGAATGTGGAGAAGGCCCTGGCCTCCAACGAGTTGGTGATCCTCAGCCTCACGGACTACGACGCCGTGTACGCCACGCTCGAGCCCGCCACGGCCGCGCTGGCCGGCCGGACCCTGGTGAATCTCAGCTCGGACACCCCCGACAAAGCCAGGGCCGCGGCCCGTTGGGCGGCTGAGTGGGGCGCCGTCCAGCTGACCGGCGGCGTCACCGTCCCGCCCGCCGGGATCGGTGAGGCCGAATCGTCGACCTTCTACAGCGGCCCGCGCCATGTCTTCGACCGGCACCGGCCCGCGCTCGAAGTCATCACGGGGCGAACCGACCACCGGGGAGAGGACCCCGGGCTCGCCGCGCTCATGTACCAGATCGGCATGGTCATGTTCTGGACCTCCATGCTGAGCTACTGGCAGGCCATCGCCCTCGCCGACGCCAACGGCCTGACGGCAGCGGACATCCTGCCGCACGCCGTGGAGACCGCGAACTCGCTGCCGGGATTCTTCTCCTTCTACGCCGACCGCATCGACGCCGGCCGCCACATCGGTGACGTGGACCGCCTCGCCATGGGGATGGCCAGCGTCGAGCACGTCCTGCACACCAACGCCGATGCGGGAGTCGACACCACGCTTCCGGCCGCCGTCGTCGAGCTCTTCCGACGCGGCATGGACGCCGGCCGTGCCGGGGCCAGCTTCTCCACGCTGGTGGAGTTGATGAAGAAGGCCGAGGCATAACCGCGCTGCTCGACGGGCGGGTTGCCGCACTGACCCAGGTGGTCAGCTGGCCACGGCCAGTTGAGCGGTGACGATGCAGGGGCGGGGCCCGGTCGCCCGGAGGGCCACCGGCGTTGGCCGCCGGTGGCCGTGCCTTGCTTACCAGTTCTTGTACTGCGTCTCGCCGAGGCCGCAGAAGGTGCAGCCGGAGCGCAGGAAGTCCTGCGTGCGGCGGAACTCCTCGTCGGCCAGGTGCCACCGCAGCCAGGCGGTGATGATGTGCTGTCCGTTGCGGGTGGCGGCGATGTGGTCGGTGCCGTTCAGGATGTTGAACCACACCGGCACGTCGGTGTTGGCGTAGTCACGCTCCACGTTGGCGGTCGCGAAGTCGTCGTCGCCGCCGATGTAGAGGGCGGGGTTGCGGAGGTTGTCCGGCCCGTTGCCGTCGAAGGAGCCGCCGGCCACGTGGATCGTGGTCTCCAGCCGCGGCTCGTCCGCCACGTCGAAGGTGCCGATCGAACCGCGGGAGTGGCCGCCGAAGGCCACCTCGGAGGTGTCGATGTCCTGGTACAGCGGATTGCTGGGGCTCGCGTTCTGGTCCTCGATCCAGTCCAGGGCGTCGACCATGTAGTCGCCGCTGCTGGAGGAGACCTCGCTGTAGACGATGAACCCGTGCGAGGCCCACTGGCGGAGCATGTCCTCGTAGGCGGCCGGGTCGGAACCCGCGCCGGGGCCCCAGACGAGGACCGGGTGGTTCACGCCGTTCTGGCCGGCGTTCGACGGGTACACCAGCCACCCGTCGTTGCCGGGACCGGCGGTCGTGTCGATGGTCACCGCGTACGGTCCCGGCGCGGTCACGTTGGTCACCGGGGGCAGTGTTCCGCCCGGCGGATCGGTCGGTCCGCCGCCCCCGCCGCCCGCCGCCTGGACGAGGACGTCGTCGACGGTCAGCGTCTCCAGCGCGCTGCTGGCGTCCAGCGAGAAGCGGAGCCGCACGGTGCGGCCGTCGACCGACGAGGGCAGTTGGAACGACGCCGCGCCCGAGGCGGCGCGGGAGGACTCGAGCGTGGTGAACGTGCCGCCGTCGACGGAGTAGGCGACCGTGAACGCCTCACCGAGGTCGAGACCGGTCGCCGTGCGGGTGTACGACACCGAGATGCCGCTGTAGCCGGTCAGGGCGATGGGCGCGGAGGTGAGGGACGGGTCGGTGAGCAGGGAGGCGCTCAGCCGCGCCGCCCCGGTGGCGGTGCTGACGGAACCGGTGGAGGTGAAGGTCCCGAGCCCGGAGGAGAAGTTCTCGCTGTAGACCTGGGTGGCGGCGGAGGCGGGGCCGGAGAGTGCGCCGGTGACCCCTAGGGCGATGACGCCTGCGGTGGCCGCGCCGAGCAGCCGCAGACTGAGGCGAGATGACATGACTGATCCCTTCTGGCCGCGCCGCCCGCCCTCGGCGGTGGCGGCGCGTCGTCGTGCCGGGCGCACGGGGGCGTCCCGTGCTTCCGGCGCCGGAGATCGTGCGGGAGTCGAACCATGCCGATTCAAGCGGTGCCCTTCGGCAACGCGGATCCGTCAAATCACCGGTGCCGGGCCGGTGCGGGCACAGTGGTGGGATCGTCAGCCATGGGCGGCGCCATCGGGGGCATGTGGGTTGTGGGGTACGGCTGCTCAAGGCTTGCGAAGGCCGGGGACGAGGACGTTAGGAGCTCTCCATGTACGTGGCGCGATCGGGAGCGGCAGTCGGCCTGAGCTGGCAGTTGGGCCTCGCGGTCCTGTTGGTGGGGCTGACGATCGGCGTGATCATGATCACCCGCGGACGCGGTAAGAAGTAGGCACCGCCGCGACTCGTACTTCCCTGCAGTGCGGGAGTCCGATGGGCGGGGACGAAGTACCCGGGCCCTCACGATCCGCGAACCGAAGTCCCCTATTGGGCCAGACCCTCGAGGAAGTCCGAGAGCGCGGTATGGAGGATCTCCGGCTGTTCCAAGTGCAGGTCGTGGCCGGTGCCCGGGATGCTCATGGCCGTGGTGGCGGGTCGTTGCCGGAGCATTTCGTCGGCTTCTGGTGCCGGGATGAAGCTGGATTGGGCCAGGACGACCAGCGTGGGGCAGGCTACCTGCCTCCACTCGGGCAGGAAGGAGCGCTGCGCGTTGTCCGCCAGTGAGCGGACCATCACGTCCCGCTCGAAACGAGGCCACCATCCGTCCTCCCGTTCTTCCAGTCCCGCCGCCCATCCCGCGCCGACTGGTCCGCCGCCGAAGAATGCGGCTGCCGCTTCGGGCGAGGGAAACGGTGTCGGCCACGAGTCGAGCCAACCGCCGACGTTCGCGGGCGCCTGTGCGTCTGGGCCGCCGGGGCCGGCCTCGACCAGCACGAGCGCGCGGACGAGTCCGGGGTGTGCTGCGGTGGTGAGCATGGCCGTGTGCCCGCCCAGCGACTGGCCGACCAGAACGGGCCGCCGCAGCGTCAGCTGATCCACTACGGCGATGACGTCGGCGACGTAGGCGGCGCGGGAGACGTCCCGCGGGTGGCGCTCGCTGCTGCCGTGTCCGCGCTGGTCGACCGCGACGACCCGGTACCGGGAGCTCAAGCGCCGTGCCAGCGCGTCCCATTCGCCTGCATGACCGGCCAGGCCGTGCAGCATCACGATGGGTTGTCCATGCCCGCCCCAGTCCCGGCAGGCAAGCCGGACACCGTCTCGCGCTACCACGTGCTCAGACCAACCCACGGCGCCCCCAAAGAATCGGCTGTCCCTGATCATGGCGTACGCGCCTCGGGCCGATGTTACGCAGCGCGCATCCGGTCGCCGTACTGCTGCATGTGCCGTCTCGCCCGTCCCGCCGCACCGGGCATTGTCAGTGGTGGGAGGCAGGATGAGGGGTATGACAACACCTGCTGCTGTGATCATGGATGCCGCCGGCTACGCGCAGGCGGTCGAGGACGCGGTGAAGGCGTCGGCCGCCTATTACGGGGGCGGGACGTCGGCACTGGACGACGACGCCTACGACCGGCTGGTGCGAGGCATCGCCGCGTGGGAGACCGAGCATCCTGATCAGGTGCTGCCCGACTCGCCGACGGGGAAGGTCGCAGGGGGCGCCGTCGTGGGCGATGTCCCGCACACGGTGGCGATGCTGAGTCTGGACAATGTCTTCTCGCCGGAGGAGTTCACCGCCTGGACCGCATCCCTGGCCCGGCGTATCGGCCATGACGTCGAGCGGTTCAGCGTGGAGCCGAAGCTGGATGGGCTCGCGGTCGCCGCCCGTTACACCGACGGCCGTCTGAGACAGCTGATCACCCGCGGGGACGGGACGGCCGGGGAGGACGTCTCGCACGCCATAGGCACCATCGAGGGCCTGCCGGACGAACTCGCCGAGCCGGTCACCGTGGAGGTCCGGGGCGAAATCCTCATGACCACCGCTCAGTTCGAGCACGCCAACGAGGTCCGCACCGCGCACGGCGGACAGCCGTTCGCCAACCCCCGCGGCGCCTCGGCGGGCACCCTGCGCGCCAAGGAGCGGGCGTACACCGTGCCGATGACGTTCTTCGGCTACGCGCTGCTGCCCCTGCCCCAAACCGAGCCGGCCCTCGCCGCGCGGCTGGGCGAACTCGCGCACAGTGAGCTGATGGCGCAGGCCGCCGAGTTCGGGGTCAACACCACCGCCACCACCGCGGTGCCCGGCATCACCGCCGACACCGTCGAGCGGGTGCTGGTCCGGGTGCAGGAGATCGCCGCTCTGCGGGCCGAGCTGCCGTTCGGGATCGACGGGGTCGTCATCAAGGCCGACCTGGCCGCCGACCAGCAGACGGCAGGTTCGGGTTCACGCGCTCCGCGGTGGGCGATCGCCTACAAGCTGCCGGCCGTCGAGAAGATCACCCGGCTGCTCGAGGTGGAGTGGAACGTCGGGCGTACGGGCATCATCGCCCCGCGCGCCGTCCTGGAACCGGTCGAGATCGACGGCGCCACCATCACCTACGCCACCCTCCACAACCCGGCCGACATCACCCGCCGCGATCTGCGTCTGGGCGACCAGGTCATGGTGCACCGGGCCGGTGACGTCATCCCCCGCATCGAGGCCCCCGTCGCCCACCTGCGCACCGGCGACGAGCGGCCCATCGTCTTCCCCGAGGCGTGCCCCCGCTGCGGAGCCGGCATCGACACCAGCGAACAGCGCTGGCGCTGCGAGAACGGACGCAACTGCCATCTGGTGGCCGCCCTGTCCTACGCGGCCGGCCGCGACCAGCTCGACATCGAGGGCCTGGGCCACACGCGTGTCGTCCAGCTCGTCGGCGCCGGCCTCGTGGCCGATCTCGCCGACCTGTTCACCCTCACCCGCGAGCAGCTATTGGGCCTCGATCGGATGGGCGCCACCAGCACCGACAACCTCCTCGCCGCCCTCGCCGCGGCCAAGGGCCAGCCCCTGTCGCGGGTACTGTGCGCGCTCGGGGTCCGCGGCACCGGCCGCTCCATGTCCCGCCGTATCGCCCGGCACTTCGCCACCATGGACCACATCCGAGCCGCGGACGCCGAAGCGATGCAGCAGGTCGAGGGCATCGGCACCGAGAAGGCCCCGTCGATCGTCGCCGAACTCGCCCAGTTGGCCCCGCTGATCGAGAAGCTCGCCGCCGCCGGGGTGAACATGACCGAGCCCGGCGCCACCCCGCCCGTGCCGCAGGGCAGTGGCGCCGACGACGCCGAGGAGAGCCCCGATCGTGCGGGCGGGCCGCTGGCCGGGATGACCGTGGTCGTCACCGGTGCGATGACCGGCCCTCTGGAGAAGCTCAGCCGCAACCAGATGAACGAGCTCATCGAGCGCGCCGGCGGCCGTTCCTCCTCCAGCGTCTCCAAGAAGACCACGCTCGTCGTCGCGGGAGAGGGTGCGGGGTCCAAGCGGGCCAAGGCCGAAGATCTCGGTATCCGCCTGGCCGCTCCGGACGAGTTCGCCGACCTCGTCGCCGACTACCTCGACTGAGCCGCGCGCGGCGAGTGTTCTCCAGCTCAGCGAAGGGTGGCGGCGATCCACCCACCCCGCATTGGCCATGAGGTTCCGGGGCGAGGAGTCTGCGGCGGATGCCGATCAGTGGGTCAGACGGTGGCGAGGGCGGTGCGTGCGGCGTCGAGGAAGGCCGTATGCGCGGGCTGGTGCTGGTTCACGGGCGTGCTCGCGTCGAGGGCGCGTTCCAGGGCTTCGGCGGCGGAGACGACCGGGCCGGGGCCTTCGAGTCGGACCAGGGTGAGCGCTTCAGTGACCGAGAGCAGGGCTGTCCGGTAGAGATCACGGCAGTCGGCTGCTTGTGGCCTTCCCAGGGCCTGTTGCCATTCGCGGCGGCGTTGGTGCGCGGTGTCGGTGGCGACGAGGAAAGCGGCGTACGCGGTCCGGCGCACCTCCCGTTGGGCGGCGAGGTGTTGGGCGGTCAGCGTCTGTCGGGCGACGTCGAGTTGGGCGTCGGCCTGGAGGCGTCCGGCCTCCCAGGCGGCATCCGCTTGGCGGCGTCCCGCCTCCCAGGCAGCGTCCGCCTGACGCTGGCCGGCCGCCCAGGCCGCGTCCGCCTGACGGGCCGCGGCGTCGACCGCACCCTGCGCCTGCTTCCGGGCGGCCGCCAGGGTGAACCACCCGGTCATCAGGCCGCCGGCGAGGGCTCCGGCCACCGCAGAACCGGCCGCGATCCAGGCCGTCATCGTCTCCCCCGCCCCCTTGCTCCCACCGCTGTACGCTCCGCCCACCGGAACAACAGTGTGCCAGTCGGCGCAGGGCGCACGGCCCGTCACCCGCCAGCTGCCGAGCCGCTCTGCGTACGCCTCGCGCGAGGCGCCGGATGCGTGACGGCCGACCCTGCTTTTCCTGCTGAACGCTGCTCCTCACCGGCGCGAAGAGACATGATGGACGGATGAGGAACGGGGGAAGCGAGCCGCAGCCGTCGCGTGTCATGCAGGCACCCCAGATGGGCCCAGGCACCTTGCGCGACTTCCAATGCGCTCTGTACGAGGCGTACTTGGCGGCCGGTAGCCCGACCTTCCAGGACCTGGCCGCGGACGCGGCGCGTATCAGCGACCTCGACCCGGCGCCCGGCGCTGAGGTCATCCGGGCATGCCTGGGCGAAGCGCAGTTGCCCGCTCAGCAGGCCGACGCCGCCGCGATCGCCGTCATCCTGGCGCGCCGCGCCGCGTGGAACGCGGACGACTTCACGCTGCTGATCCGCGGCCTGTGGCTCAAGGCACGGCTGACGGCGCCGCTGGGACAGCCCCTGCGCCTCGTCACCGATCCGTTCGCCCTGGAGGTGCACAGGGCCATCGACCACAGCGCGGGCCAGTTCCCGCACGATCTGCCGCCGTTGCCCGCCTACGTCGAGCGCCCCCACGACGAGCAGTTACGCCAGTACGTCACGCAAGCCCTCAAGGGCACCAGCACGATGGCCGTGCTGATCGGCCCTTCCTCCACCGGCAAGACCCGCGCCTGCTGGGAGGCCGTCCAGGAGCTGCCCGACACCTGGCGGCTCTGGCATCCCATCGTGCCCGGCCGGGCCGACGCCGCCCTGACCGGGCTCGGCGGCATCGGCCCGCACACCGTGGTCTGGCTCAACGACACCCACCACTACCTCACAACTCCCGGCACGGGACTGGGAGAACGGGTGGCCGCCGCACTGCGCGCGCTGCTGCGCGAGCCGTCGCAGGCGCCGGTGTTGGTGCTGGGCACCATCTGGCCGGAACACTGGGCCCAACTCGTCCAGGAACCCGGCCCGCAGGAAGGCGGGGAAGACCCGCACGCGCAGGCCCGCTACCTCCTGGCCGGCACCGGCGTCACCGTCCCGGCCGCCTTCACCACCGCTGATCTCGCCCGGTTGCTCGGCCAGGCGGGCCGTGATCCGCGGCTGCTGCACGCCGCTCAGCATGCCGAGGACGGGCGCATCACCCAGTACCTGGCCGGAGCCCCGGCCCTGCTGGAGCGCTATCGCACCGCGCCACCGGCCGCCCGAGCGCTGATCGAGGCGGCCATGGACGCGCGTGCGGCCGGGCACACCGTCGCCCTGCCGCACGCTCTCCTGGAAGCCGCCGCCGAGAGCTACCTCACCGACGCCGAGTGGGACACCCTGGGCGAGGACTGGTTCGAGCAGGCCCTGGCCTACTGCGCGGCCCCCTTGCGCGGCGCACGCGGCCCCCTCACCCGTATCCGGCCCCGCCGCGGTGCCTCCGCGCCACCGCAACCGCACTACCGGCTGGCGGACTTCCTCGAGGAGCACGGGCGCGCCACCCGCCGCCTCGTCCACGCCCCCACGGGCTTCTGGGACGCCCTGGTCGATCACGCCCGCCGTCCGGATCTGACCGACCTCGCCCAGTCGGCCGGTGAGCGCGGCCTGCTCGCACCTGCCCTGCGGCTGTTCACCGCGGCCTACGAAGCGGGGCAGGGCGACAGCCTGCGGGCCGCCGGCACCCTCCTGCACAGCGCCGGGCGCATCGACGAGGCGATCACCTGGTACCAACGCGCCAACGAGGTCGGCGACACCGCCTCCCTCGGACTCGCCGTCACCCTCCTCTACGACACCGGGCGCACCGAACAGGCCCTCGCCTGGCTCACCGAACGCGCCCACCAGGGCGACCCGGCCGCACCCAGCTGGCTCGCCCAGCTCCAACCCGCCCAGTGACCATCGGCCGTGCTCGATGTGTACTCGATGTGTAACGGCGTACACCGTCTTGACAACATGTGTTTGCCATGGGCGCGAGGGGCAACGCGAAGGACATGAATCAGTCGAACAGCGCCACGAATCAAGACTCCGCGAACAAGCGGAACGCATCTGCCAAGGCCCGGCAGGCCACGGCGAAGGCGACTGCTCCCGCGTCGGAGGCGGCTGGCAAGGCAGCCGAGAAGTCCGGTGACGCGGCCTCAACAGCCGCAAAGGGGGCCGAGCGTGTGGCCGGAACCGGCACCGCGGTCGTGCAGAGCGCGGCCGCCGGTGTCCAGGCCGGGCGCAAGGCCGTCGTCACCGCGTCGGGACAGGCCGTGGCCCTCGCCACGACGGCGTGGACGTTGATCGCCAATCGGAAGCTCGTCGCCGCCGGTGTGGGGGCGGGCTTGTCGGCGGTGACTGCCACGTCCTATCTGGCCGGTCGCCGCGCCGGACGCCGTACGCTCGGCCCGATCACTCGTATGACCGGCGGGCGAATCTGACCGGCTGCTCCATCCGCTCGCAGGGGCGGTGGGCCGAACAGCGTGCCTGCGCGCACGATGTGACCGGCCCCGGACAGGGACACAGGGCCTCTTGGCTGCTTGCGGGCATCGAACCCGCGAAGACCAAGAGGCCCTGTCGTGCGACGGTTACTCAGCCGGAGCCGGGTGGCTTCCGCTCACGGCAGCACCTCGACGTACCCGTCGGTGCCGTGGACGCGGATCCGCTGTCCGTCCCGGATCAGGCGGGTGGCCTGCTCCACGCCCACCACGGCCGGCAAGCCGTACTCCCGGGCGATCACGGCGCCATGGGTCATCAGGCCGCCCACCTCCGTGACCAGGCCCGCGATTCCGGCGAACAGCGGCGACCAGCTGGGGTCGGTGAAGGCCGTGACCAGGATGTCGCCCGCTTCGAGATCGGCCTGTGCCATGTCGAGGACGACGCGGGCCCTGCCCTCGATCGTCCCCGCGGAGACCGGAACGCCGACCAAGGCGCCGGGCGGCACGTCGTCGCGCCGGTACGACCCTGTGACCACCTCGCCGTCCGAGGTGAGCACGCGGGGCGGGGTGAGCGCGTGGTACGACCGGAACGCCTCCTTGCGCTGCTCGATGAGTTGCTCGTCCACCTGCTTCGAGCGCACGACGTCACGCAGTTCCTGGAAGGTGAGGTAGAAGATGTCCTCCTTCTCCGCGAGCACACCGGTGTGCACCAGGCGCTCGGCCTCTCCCAACAGGGCCTGCTTGTAAAGGAAGTAGCGGCTGACGATGCCGTACTTCGGGTACTCCCGGTACCCGATGAAGGTCCGCAGCCGGTCGATCATCCGCTTGGTCTCGTCGGCTTTCCGGTCCCCGTCCGGCAGGGCGCGCAGGCGTGAGAGCACGTCCTGTTCCTTCTCCAGCGCCTTGAGCCGGCCTTCCTCGAACCGCCGCTCGGCGGCGCCCGGCTCGCAGTTCCTGACGTGGTCGAGGATCGGGGGCACCAGCGTGGTGGGGCGCTCGCGCCAACGCGGCCTCGTGATGTCGATCTCGCCGACGCAGCGCATGCCGTAGCGGTCGAGGTAGGCCTCGATGGCGTCGCGTGCGTCGGCGCCGCCTTCCACCTTCGGCAGTTCGTCCAGGAAGCTCTCGTCCTCGGCGCCCTCCAGGAACGCCACCACCTTCGGATGCGGGCGGATCACATCCGCGACGTCGAGCAGTGCCAGTCCCATCTCGGACGTGATGTTGCCGGGCGCGGAGAGGGTGAGCGTGTCAGCCGCGTTCCTCTCGCCCAGCCACTCCCCCAGCTTGTCGTTGAGCCACCAGGTGGCCTCCATCCCCGCCATGATCGCCTGCATGCTCAGCGGATCACTCAGGACTCGCTTGTGCTCCTCGACCGCCTCCAGCAGGAAGTCGAACAACGCCGGTCCGCTCTTCGTCCGGATGTCGCGCTCCAGGGCGTCGATGGACATCTGGCTGCGCTCGATCAGCTCGGTGACGAGGGCGGGGTCGGTCTCGATCGGGGTGGGCGCGGCGGCCCTGGCCGGGGACTCGACGGGGCCGGTGTCCGGGAGAGTGGCGATGAAGTCGTCGCGTTCGAGGACCGTCTCCACGGCGTCCCGGATCAGCGGATCGGCTTTCCCCAAAGCGTCCAGGAGGCCGGCGCGGGTCGTGGGCGAGGCCAGGCGCGGGGTGACGTCGACGAACAACCGACCCCCGGCTTCCTGCATCGGCACCATCGCCGTCAGCTGCCACATGGACAGTCCCAACGGTTTCATGGGGTCGGTCATCATCTGTCCGTGGCCGACGGAGACGTAGACGTGGTTCTCCTGGGAGCGAGCCTCGGGGACGGGGAACAGCGTCGTGATGGGCCGGCTCTGAACGATCCGGAAGTCATCGTCGAGCAGGCACCATTCGATGTCCTGCGGGCGGCCGAACCGTGCTTCGATGCGCCGGCCGAGCTCCACCAGCCGCACGGCCTGCTCATCGGTCAGCGCCGGCTGCTGTTGCCGCTGCGGGTCGATCGCCACTTCCTGGGTGCCGCCGGACGGCAGGGCCTGAACGGCCCGCTGTTTGGCGGCGATTGTCCTGGCGACGACCTCCCCGTCCCGCACCTTGAAGACGTCCGGGTTCACCAGGCCGGAGACAAGGGCCTCGCCGAGGCCGAAGCCGGCGTCCACGGTGGCGACCTTGCGGTTGCCCGTGACGGGGTCGGCCGTGAACAGGATGCCGGCCGCCTGCGGGAGGACCATCTGCTGCACGACCACGGCCATGTGGACCGTACGGTGGTCAATGCCGTTGCGGCGGCGGTAGATCACGGCCCGCTCGGTGAACAGCGAGGCCCAACACCGGCTGATGTGCTGGAGGATGGCCGTCGGTCCCATGACGTTCAGGTACGTGTCCTGCTGGCCGGCGAAGGAAGCCGTCGGCAGGTCCTCCGCCGTCGCGCTGGACCGGACGGCGTAGGCGGCGTCCTCCCCGGAGCGGCTGAGCGCGTCAGTGATCGCCGCCGCGAGATCGCCCGGCATGGCGATCCCTTCGATGATCCCGCGCACCTGCGCGCTGAGCGTCCGGATGCCCTCCCGGTCGTCCGGGTCCAGGCGCGACAGCTCATCGAGCCGATCGCCGACCGCCGGTTCTTCCGCCATGACCCGCCGGAAGGCATCCGTCGTCACGCAGAAGCCGTCCGGCACGCGAACGCCTTCGATCCGCGCCAGCGCGCCGAGCTGGGCACCCTTGCCGCCGACGACCGCGACCCGGGTCTCGTCGACCTCGCGGAGCGCAAGCACGTACGGCCCCACCGGCGCCTCCAGCTCGGTCGGACCTTCAAACAACTGCTCACGCACCGCGCGCCCTCATCTCTGCAGGTTGTAGCCTCGGCGGACGATTTTGCGCCCTCACCGGGGCCTTGCCGCAAGCCCCCCGGTGCGCTATATGTTGAGCATGGCAAGGAGCCGGAACTCCTTGCCTTTACTTGTGCCCCTGCGCCCCTGTGCCCTCCAGCTGTCCCTTGGTTGCCCGCCGGCGCTGCGCGAAGCGGTGCGTGCCGTAACTGGTGTGTTGGGCATCGGCCCCATGGCGCGCCACGGCCCTCGCCCGAAAGCCGCTCTGACCGGCAGGCGCACGCGATCCGCACTGTGACGACCCCGCCCCGCGCCGTCACCCTGGCGGCCCGGTTGGATCTGTGGCGGGTGGGGCACTCGGGGCGCGGTCGGCGGCCGGTCGGCCATGGCGCCTTGGGAGGACTTCGTGGCTGTTCGTCATCAACTGATCCGCGTCCCTCCGAGCCGGGTGTGGGCCGTCCTCTCCGACGGCACGCGGTACGGGGAGTGGGTGGTGGGGACCTCCCGGTCCTGGCCCGCCCGCGGGCAGTGGCCGCAGACCGGCGCGGCGATCCGCTACGAGATCCGCCTCGGACCCCGGAAACTGGTCAACGAGACCGTGGTGCGCCACTGCGAGGAAGGCGCCTGCCTGGAGCTGGAGGCCGACGCGGGGCCCCTGGGCACGGCCCGTATCGCGATCGAGCTGCGGCCGTGGGGCGAGGACTGCCTGGTGATCGTCGACGAGCATCCCCTGCGCGGCACGGGAGGCCGGCTGCACAACGCAGCCATCGAGCCCCTGATCCAGCTGCGCCATCGCGCGATGCTCGCCCGGCTCGCACGGTTGTGCGAGAACTCCACCCCCGATGCGTCGCCGAGGGCCCGGAAGCCCCGGGCCAGGCCGCGGAAAGCGCACGCCGCGCCGCAGGGAGCCGATCCGGAGGCGCCGGACGCGGTGGTGATCGGCGCGGGCCCGAACGGCCTGGTGGCCGCCAACCTGCTCGCCGACGCCGGGTGGAGCGTAGAGGTACTGGAGGAGCAGCCGGAACCCGGCGGCGCCGTACGCCACGACCGGGAAGTGGACCCCGAATTCGTCAGCGACCTCTGCAGTTCGTTCTATCCCCTGGCCGCCGCTTCGCCGGTGCTGGCCGGGCTCCGCCTGGAGGATCACGGCCTGCGGTGGAGCCACGCCCCCAGCGTGCTCGCGCACCCCCTCACCGACGGCAGCTGCGCGGTCCTGGACCGGGACGTCGACGTCACCGCCCAGTCCCTCGACGCCTTCGCGAAGGGCGACGGGGATGCCTGGAGGCGGCTGCACGACATGTGGCAGGACCTGGGTCCCGACATCGTGGACGCGCTGTTCACCCCTTTCCCTCCCGTACGCGCCACGGCGCGGCTCGCGCGGCGGCTACGGGCCGCGGGCGGCCTGCGGATGGCCCGCTCCCTGGCCCTGCCGGTCCGCCGCATGGGTGAGGAGGAGTTCAGCGGGGACGGCGGACGGCTGCTCCTGGCCGGCAACGCCCTGCACGCCGACCTCGCCCCCGAGTCGGCGGGCAGCGGCGGATTCGGCTGGCTCATGTCCATGCTGGGACAGACCAATGGCTTTCCCGTCCCCGTGGGCGGAGCGGGCGCGCTGATCCAGGCCCTGACGCGGCGGCTGGAGGCCCGTGGCGGGCGGGTGCGCTGCGGGCAGCGCGTGACCCAGGTCGTGGTCGCGGGCGGGCGGGCCGTCGGCGTGCGCACCGCGTCGGGTGACATGGTGGGGGCGCGCCGGGCGGTCCTCGCCGACGTGTCGGTGCCCTCTCTGTACGGCGAACTCGTGGACGCCGACCATCTGCCCAGCCAGCTCATGGACGACCTGCGCCGCTTCCAGTGGGACTTCGCCACGTTCAAGGTGGACTGGGCGCTCGACGCCCCCGTGCCCTGGCAGGCGTCGCAGGCGGCCAGGGCCGGCACCGTGCACCTCGCCGACGGCATGGACGAACTCACCCGCTTCGCCGCGCAGATCGCCATGCGGCAGGTCCCGGACCGCCCCTTCCTGCTGTTCGGCCAGATGACCACCGCCGACGCCTCCCGCTCGCCACAGGGCACCGAATCGGCCTGGGCGTACACCCATGTCCCCCACGAGGTCGGCTCCGACGCGGGCGAAGAGGGCATCACCGGCCGCTGGGAAGCCGCGGAGCAGGAACGCATGGCCGACCGGATCGAACGGCAAGTCGAACGGTTCGCGCCCGGTTTCCGCTCCCAGATCCGCGCCCGCCGCATCCTGGCGCCCCCGACCCTGCAAGCCCTCGACGACAACCTGCGCAACGGCGCCATCAACGGAGGCACGACCGCGCTGCACCAGCAGCTCTTCTTCCGCCCCGTGCCCGGCACCGGTCGCCCGGAGACCCCCGTGGCGGGCCTTTTCCTCGCCTCCGCCAGCGCCCACCCGGGCGGCGGGGTGCACGGCGCTCCGGGGGCCAACGCCGCTCGCGCCGCCCTGCGCCGTCACTCACCCGGCCTGTCCCGCGCCCAGCGGCTGCTGATGCACCGCGACCGCACGGGAAGCAAGCGCTGACCGCCCGACAGCGCCGACGCACCACCGCACATCCGCACATCCGCGAGGAAGGAACCCATGAACGACGTCGCCGAAGCCTCCGGCTCCCTCGACCCCAGCCACGAGCGTCCCGCCGACCTCGGCAGCCTCGACCTCGACGACAAGACCGTCGAGGCGCTCGGAGCGCTCTCCAAGGCGTGGGAGACCACCGAGCGGGCCCGGGGTCGCCTGTACGACTTCCACCAGCTGACCGGGACCGCCGACCTGCAACTGGACGACGCCGTACGACTGTTGAAGGAGGCCGGTCATCCCGAGTGGGCGGAGAAGGTCCGCACGGAGATCCTGGGCCGCAATGTCATCCCCGGGCACTGGACGTTCCAGATCATCGAGGCGTACAACGCCACCTACTACCAGCCCTTCCAGGAGCTGGAGACGAGTGCCGTCCAGGAACTCGCCGGGGGCCGTGACCACCTGTACGAGGCGCAGCTCAAGGAGAAGCGCCGTACACCCGGCCACCCGGACCACACGCAGGGCCCGATGAGACGGCAGACCTGACCGAAGCGAGCCGGCCGATGCAGACCTTCCTGCCAGAATCCGACTTCCACCGCACCGCCCTGCTGCTGGACCGGCGACGACTGGGCAAGCAGCGCGTCGAAGCACTCCAGGTGCTGCGCGGCCTGATCATCCCCGGCTACGGGTGGCGCCGGCACCCGGCCGTACGCATGTGGACGGGGTACGAGGAGGCACTCGTGCGGTACGGCCTGGAGATCTGCCGGGTCTGGCGGGACCAAGGACACCAGGACAGCTGCGCGGCATCCCTCGTCTCCCAGCTGGCCGCGCACCGGCCCGGTACCGCGGTGCGCGACCAGCCCGCCCTGGCGGCCGCGGGTGAGCTGCCGCCCTGGCTGGGCGACGAGCCCTTCCACGAGAGCCACCGCTCCGCCCTGGTCCGCAAGGACCCGGACACCTACGCCGCCCTCTTCCCCGGCGTCCCCGACGACCTGCCCTACGTGTGGCCGGCCTCGGACCGCGAGCGCTGACGGAGCGGCCGGTTCAGCACCTGGTGGTGACGCCTCCGGTCTCGTCGCCCTTGAGGTAGATACCGCTGACATAGCCGACCCCGCCCGCGTTGAGCGGCAGACGGATCCATTTGTCGTTGGTGATGCCCTCCGCGGTCACGCTCTGACCCACGGTCCAGCAATGCGCGGGGTACGACTGACCCGCGTACACCTTGCTGACGGCGTTGCACGAAGTCGACGCGCAGGAACGGACGTTGGCCTCGGCCCACGCCGTCACCGTCGACCCACCACCGCCACTGTCCGGCATGAAGGTGACGTCGACCCAGTCGTTGTCGGTCATGCCGAGGCCGTCCCAGAAGGTGCCGTCCGCGACGTCGATGCCGGCCGGGTTGGCGACCCGTCGGCCGAACTCGTCGAGCCCGCCGTTGTAGCCGCTCTGGTACGCGGCCTGGGCCTCGGGGGTGCCCTGCGGCAGGTCACGCCACATCTCGCGCTGCGCGGGCGGGTTCCAGTAGTCGTCGCGGGTGTTCCACGGGCCGACGTCCCACACGGGCGCGGTCTCGCACCGCCCCTTGTAGCAGAGGCGTACCTGGTACTCGTGTCCGCCGTTGCCGGCCAGCATCCGGCGTGAGGGCAGGGCCACGAAGTGGTCGCGGGGCTTGATGACATGGCCGTTGGCGGTGGTGTGCCCGGTGAGGCCCTCCCGGGTGGCGAAGAGCCGGTAGGTGGGCCCGGACGCGGCCGCCGCCCTGCCGTCACGCGGAAGCCGCGGCGCGGGCTGCTCGGCCGCGGCGGTGACGGTGACGGCACGGACGGTGGGTGACGCTCCACCGGGGACGCCGAGCAGGGTGAGCCGGACCTGGAGGAGGGAGACCGCCTGCGGCAGCCTGACCTCGTCCGCGCCGCCCGTGGTCCGCCACTGCGTCCAGGTGCCGGGGTGGTTGCTGCCCCGGATCTCGGTCAGCACCTTCGTGCCGGCGGGGACGTCCGCCCGGGTGCGTACGGTGAACGCCGTGAGCTGGCGCCCGAGGCTCTTGCCGGGCGAGGTGTACACGGCGTGGGAGGCGCCGGGTTCCGACGGTGTCCGGTGCCGGCTGTCCTTGACGGTGAGCCCGGCCGCACGGCGGGCGACATTGCCCCGGTCGGCCTCCGGTCCCGCCAGATCGATGCGCCAAGTGTCCTGCTGGGCGCGCGCGGAGGCGGGCGACGCCGCCAGGCCCGTCAGGACGAGCAGCAGACTCAGCAACGGCGTTACCCACAGCGGCGTACGCCACTGGGCACGCACGGATGTGACAGACACGGTTTCCCCCTCGGTGGGTGCGACGAACGGTCCAGGACTACCGCCCGCCGCGGGCGCCGTCTCTCCGCAAACTTCCGGATGCCCCGCGGGGCCGCCGCGCGCCTAAGGTCCGGGACCACTGCATCCCACGGCTCGTCAGAAGCCGTCATCTCAGGGGAGGAACCCACGTGCGTCTTGGTCTGCGCGGCATGAACCTGCGGGCCGGTCTGCTGGCCGCGGCGGCCCTGCTGCTGCCCCTCGCGGCGGCCGCACCCGGTCACGCGGCGACGAACGGCTCCACCGCCGCCACCGCCTTCGCCGGCTCCTGCCCGGCCTCCGGCGTGATCACCCAGGGCTACAGCAGCACCCACGACGGTGTCGACATAGCGAGTTCGCTCGGCACCCCGATCCACGCCGTCGGCGCCGGCGAGGTCATCGCCTCCGGCCCGGCCCAGGGCTACGGCCAGTGGATCCGCATCCTGCACCCGGATGGCACGGTGACCGAGTACGGGCACATGTACCAGCGGGACGTCTCCGTCGGCCAGCAGGTGTCGGCCGGTCAGCGCATCGCCCTGATGGGCTCCGAGGGCGAATCCACCGGCGTCCATCTGCATCTGCGAGTGCGGGTCGGCACCTCCACCACGGTCCGCGGCATCGACCCGGTGCCGTACCTGCGCGACCGCGGAGTCACGCTGCCGTGCACGCCCGGCGGGGGCGGCGGCGGTGGCGGTGGTGGGTCGACGGTGACGGCGTGGGCCGAGGCCAACGTCCGTTCCTGCGCCTCGACTTCGTGCAACGCCGTCAGCAAGGTGTACGCGGGTCAGTCGTACCCCGCGCATTGCTGGACCGTGGGTCAGAGCGTGACCGCGGAGGGCATCACCAACGACAAATGGATACGCCTGCCGCTCAACGCGGGCGGAGTCGGCTATGTCAGCGGTATCTACCTCAAGGGCGACGAGACCGGAGGCGTCACCACCAGGTGCTGAGACGGGTCGCGGCGGCCGGTGCTTGCGAGTGCCGGCCGCCGCCGTCCCTGTCTCAGCCGGCGCAGGCCGGGACCGCCGGGTGACTTCTGGTCCGCACCTCGGGCAGCCAGGCGGTGGTGCGCTCGGACTTCGGGCCCTTCTCCGCCGCGGGCAGCCGGATGCGGTACCACCGGGAGGACCGCACACCCACCTCGTCGGTGATGGGCACGCCCCGCTCCTGCGCGCACTCGACGGCGAGGGCGTCGCCGTGCCACACCCGGGTCTGCACCACGTTGTCCAGGACGTACGGCGCGGTGGGGTCGATGGCCAGGCCGAGGCTGCACGTGGGGTGCCGGTCGGTGCGGGCACGGCACTTGGTGTCGGCGTTGTACACGCTCAGCCGGGCCAGCTGCCCCGTTCGCCCGACGCCGCCCTCGGAGTAGCCCCACTGCCACCAGGCGGCGCCTCCCGCGCCGAGCAGGGCGACCGCGGCGCCCGCGGCCAGCGCCGCGGCCCGCCGGCCGGACCGCTGCCGGGCGACGGGGTGGTCGTCGCCGTGTCCGGCGGCCCGGACGCGCTCCAGCAGACTCTCCGACGTGTGCGCCGCGCGTTCGGTGTGGGCGGGCAGGAGACAGTCGGCGGCCAGCGCCCGCCAGAACTCCGGCACCACGACGTGCAGCCGCAGCGGGGCCCTGCCCTCGGCGTACTCCTGGACGGCGGAGGCCCGGGAGGTGAAGGTGGCCCCCGGGAAGGGCGAGGTGCCCCCGGTGAACACCTGATGGATCATCACGCCCAGCGCCCACACATCGGCGGTGGGCCGCACCTGTACCCCGCGTTCGTCGAGCGGAGCTCTCCAGCGCTCGGGAGGAAGGTAGTCGGGTGATCCGAGCGGTGGGATGTACCCGTGGGTGCCGCGCGTTCCCTCCAGTTCGGCGGTGAGCCCGAAGTCGGAGAGCCGTAGCGAACCGTCCGCCATGATCAGCACGTTGTCCGGCTTCAGGTCGCCGTGCACCCAGCCGAGCCGGTGCAGATGGGCCAGCCCTTCCAGGATCTCGGTCAGCAGCCGGTCCGCTTCCGGCAGCGGCTTGCCGCCCGCGGCATCCAGCAGGTCCTGGAGGCTGCTCTCGGCCCGCTCCATGACCAGCACGACGGCCCCGTCCAGCCCGGGCACCTCCGAGTCACCGAGCACCGCCGAGTCCAGCAGCCGCATCAGCCGGGGATGGTGCGCCCGGCTGCCGAACTCGATCTCCCGCCGCGCCGTCTCCGCCAGCCGCTCGGCCTGCCGGGGAGCGAGCCCCGAGGTCGGCAGGAACTTGAGCGCCACCCGGCCGCCCGCGGCGCCGTCCTCCCCCTCCGGGGCCTCCGCGGTGTCCCGGCCCTCGTAGACGCGACCCCAACCGCCGTCGGCGATCGGCTCGGTGACCTCCCAGCGGCCCACGCGAAAACCCCGGGGTATCCGGCCCAGCCTCTCCCCGGTCCCGCCGCGGCCCGTGGTGTCCGTTCTCCCGTCGACGTGCTCGTCGCACGTCTCCCCCGCACTGTTCACCGGTGCTCCCCCGCCCGTGCGAGTTCCGCGAGCGGAAGGTCCGGGGCTCGGGGCGGCAGCAGCGCCAGGTGCTCCTCGCGGACCAGCCCGAAGCGCAGCGCGACACCGACCACGGCCTCGCGCTTGCCGGTGCGCCGCGCACCGCTGCCCGCGTCGGCGGGGTCCTGCGGCCCGCGCACGCGCAGCTTCTGCTCCGCCAGGTAGTCGATGTGGGAACTGACCGCCCGCGCGGTCAGCCTGGCCAGCGCCGGATGCGTGCGGATGCGGTCCACGACCTGCGGGGTGGTGGGCACCGAGACGGCCGATTCGTCCCGCAGCCGCGGTTCGCACAGCGCCACCAGGACGAGGAAGTACGTGGCGGTCTCGTCCAAGGAGTAGGCGTTGAGGGTACGGGTGCCCATGACACCGCCGGGACCGTCCGTGTCGAGGTAGACATGGTCGGGTGCGAACACCTGGAAGCTCACCGAGGAGCCGCGGGTGGGCAGGACGACCCGGGCGAACTCGAACGGGATCGGCGCACCCGACCGGCGCGGCGGGACGCGAAGGTACTCTCCCGCGCCTTCCGGGTTCTCGACCAGATAGCTGTGCGTGGTGGAGTAGTTGGTGAGCTGCCAGTGGTCCTCGGTGACCCGCACCTCCCCGGCGAGCCGGGAGACGGCCGGGTCGGCCAGCAGCAGCTCGACGGGATGCGCTTTCGAGCCCCGGCCGAAGCGCGCAGCCTCCCCCGGTCCCAGGCGCAGCGTGGTTGCCGGTTCCGTGCGGTGTGCTGACGGCAAATGAATCAGTATGCCGCTCATCGACAGATTGTCCTTCCCCGAGTTCGGCCTGGTCAGTGGCCGGCAGGCATCGTAGCCCTGGGGGATCCCGTGCGAGCCCGCGCGGGGGGACCGTTGGCTGAATTCTGCCGGTGGGCGGGAGCGGCCGCCCGAGGCCGATACACGCAGAGCAGGACGCGGGCCCGGGTGGATTCCGTTCCACGCCGGGCCCTTCGCCGCTCGTCTCCCCGTGCTTCTACGGGGAGCAGACGGGCACACCGGGGAGTTGGTTGCCCGGTGAGCTGATGTAGATGTTCGTCATGTAGCCGCCGTACTGGGGAAGATAGGCCCACCAGTCGTTCGTGTATGGCGGAATGCTGACCTCCTGTCCCCGCTTCTGGCAGCTGACCAGGACCTCCACGCCGGCCGGCAGCGTCGTCAGCGGGGTGGTGTCGACGGTGGTCGGCCGCAGCCGTACGTTCGCGCCCGGGCCCCAGGTGCCGAACCAGCTGCCCGCCGGACGGACGGCGCCGGGCACGTCGAGGGAGCGGGTGAGCCGGTTGACGGCCGTGTAGGCCGTGCCGTACGGGGTGCCGTCGGGGTGGAGGGTGAACACGGCCACGATGCTGCGGTCCTGGGGCCCGGCCGTGCCGGTGGTGTGCAGCGCCTCCTGGGTCAGGTCGACCCCGGCTGCGGCACGCGGCGTGGACCGCTGCGCCGGGGTGGCTGATGCGGTGGTCGGGGGCTTGGGGGCGCAGTTGCCGGAGCTGCCGAAACCGGACCAGCCCTGCTTGACCGCCCACGGCCGCTCGAAGGAGCCCGCGACGCCGAACTGCTGGTCGAACCCGTCCGTGCCGCAGCGCGTCGACTGCCGCAGGTTGCCCATCACGTAGTCGCGCACCGGCGCGGAGGCGGTGTCCAGGATGTGGCGGTAGATCCGCACCGTGTCGGCGGCCGACAAAGCCACGTAGCCCCAGTAGGCCTCAAGTCCCGCGGGCGGGTTGGCGGTGTCGGTGAGCCCGAGCTGCGTCACCGTACGGTCGATGATCGCCGTCCGTCCGCCGAGGTCCCAGTAGTAGCCGGCCGCCTTGTCGTCGCTGCTGCGCAGCATCGAGTCGAGGCGGGTGCGGTCGGCGGCGGGCAGGGTGCGGGGGTCGCGGGTGCGCAAGTAGTCGAGGGCGATGAGGAGTTTCACCACCGACGCCGACCGGAATTGCTGGTTCTCGTTGAGTCGTTCGGTGAAGGTTCCGGTCGTACGGTCGAAGACCGCCACGCCCGCGGTCACGCCCGCCGGTACCTCGGCCTGCGTGGCGCGGGCCGGTGCGGCGGTGGCCTGCGGCGTCCCGGTCAGGCCCAGCACCGTCGCGGCCAGGGCGAGGGCTGCGCCGGCGGCGGCGAGGCGCCGCGGGCGTCTGCCGCTCCGGTGCGGCGGGCGGCCGGCGACTGAACCGCGGTGGTGGGTGGTCGGACTGTTCACAGTGGGTTCCCCTTTTTCGCTCGGGCCACCGCGGCGTCGTGCCACGGGCACGGGTGCGGGCCGGACAAGGCAGGGCCTGTACCGGCGCGGCGCCCCTCGGTGCGCACCCGGCGGCGGGTGTGGGACACCTGCTTGCCGGGCGGGTTCCGCGTACGGGTCGCAGGCGGCGGGGGCACGCTACGGCGCACACCGGGCCGCCGGTATCCGGAAGTTGACGGAGTGACCGTGCCGCCGGGAAGGGGGTGGCCCAGGACCAGGAGCGCGCCCCGCCCGCCCCTACCCCACTCGCCCTCAGGGCGTCATTCCGCGAACTTCCGGATGACGCGCCCGGCCGCGCCCCGGATACGTTCCGCAGCGTCCGGTCGAGCCGCACACCGTCGGCCGACAGCACACGCTCCGTCCCGACCGGGGACCGTTACCCGGCCGGGGACCACCATCGACGACACGAGGAGTTCCGATGAGCGGAAAGGATCTGCTCCGGACGCTCGCCGTGACGGGCCTGCTGCTCGTCACGGCCTGCTCCAGCGCCGACCAGCCGTCCGACGACACCGCCGACCCCCTGCGCACCGGCCTGACCGACGAGGAGCGCAAGCTCCTCAGCGAGGCCGAACAGCGGCTGATCACCGACTGTATGCGGGACAAGGGCTTCAAGTACGGCCTCGACCCGGCGGGCCCGCGCAGCGACGCACCCGAACGCCGCTTCGGCCTGGACGACGTCACCTGGGCCCGCCGACACGGCTACGGCCTGGCCGAGGCGGCCCGCTCCGGCGACCGGGAAGGGAAGGCCGCGGCCGAGCAGGGTCCCCAGGCCCGCTATCTCGCCTCCCTCTCACCGCGACGCAGGGCCGAGTTCGACCGCGCCCTCAACGGCACCGACCGGGCCGCGATCGTCGTCCCGGCGCCCGGCCGCGGCCAGATCTTCACCAGCGCCGACGGCTGCCAGGCCGACGCCCGCACAGAGCTCTATGGCGATCTGCGCCAGTGGACCGAGGCCAAGGCGGCCGTGGTGAACCTGGAGTACGTCACCTTCGACGATGTGGTCGCACAGAAGCCGTACACCAAGGCGGAGGCCGACTGGCGCGCCTGCATGAAGGGACGCGGGCTGTCCTACGCGAGCTCGTCGGAGGCCATAGGCGCGGTGGCGAAGGAGAACGAGTCACGCACCGCCCAGAAGGCGTGGAAGCGCGAAGTGACCGTCGCCGTCGCCGACGCAGAGTGCAACCGCGCGGCCGGACTGGCCCGGACGGGCAGCCGCCTGCAACGGCAGCACGTGCGGGACGCCGCGCACCACGAGTTCGCGCGCCAGACCCGCTACTACACCCAGGCGGTCACGACCGCGCTCGGCCGAGCCCGCACTGTCGTCGGCTCCGCCTGAGCGCGCACCGCCCCACCGAACCCCCCGGCGCTCAGCCGGAGGAAACCCACCACAAGGAGAACACCATGCGCACCACCAAGCGCGCCCTGCTGGGGCTGGCCCTGGCCGGCGCCCTGCTCCCGCTCGCCGCCACCACCGCCCAGGCCGGCGGCACGACCCCCACCTACAGCACGAAGGACCCCGGCAACTGCCCGGCGGGCAACCTGTGCGTCTACGCGGACATCAACTACGGCCAGGGCGACGTCGGCATCGCCATGTTCAAGTACGACAACCCCATCTGGTCGAACACCGTCAACAAGTACATGGCCCACGAGGACTCGTCCTGGTTCAACAACGGCACCGGCACCTCGTACAGCTCCGTGGAGGTCTTCGCGGACAACGGCTACGGCGGCAACTCCTTCTGCCTGGACAGCGGTTGGGGAAACACCTGGGACAAGGTGGCCAACGACCAGGGCGAGGCCAACCGCTGGAAGAACGGCCCCTGCTGACCTGAGTTCGCGGAGCACACCACCCCCGGGTCCACGGCCCGGGGGTTTCTCCTTGCCGTCAGGCGGTGAACCCGCTGCTGCGCTCCACCTTCGCCACGTGCAAGGAGTAGCTCTGGTACCACTCGGCTCGTCCGCGCTTCTGTGCCGCGCGGTGCTCGAGGTTGTTCCGCCACTCGGTGAGGGCGTCGGCGTCACGGAAGTATGCGACGGTGATGCCGAGCCCGCCCGGATTCTGCGCGTGGTCCAGGCCCAGGTAGCCGGGGACGTTCTTCACGAGCTCTTCCATGCGTGCGTTGGTCTCGCGGTATCCGCCCTGCTCCTGGGTCCGCACCGTGGTGAAGACCACCGCGTAGTAAGGGGGTTCCAGTGCCTCGAAGGGCATGACAGGCGCTTCCGGCTCGATGCTCATGACGTCACCGTAACCCGGAGGCGAGCGTTCCCCTCCCCTCAACTTTCCTGAGCTCACTGGGTTGTTGACTCGAAGGTGCCCAGCCCTTCGGCGTCCAGGTACTCGACGGTGAAGGATCTCTCGTCCGGGTCGAAGGTGACTCCGGTGCGGCCGACGGCGTTCTCGCCCCTGGTCAGCAAGCTGAACCTGTCGCCGTCGTAGTGCGTGAGCCGGTAGGACTGGGGGGCCGGTCCCAGCCGGAGGGTCAGGGTGCCGTCCTTGCGGGCGGGTCGGCGTAGTCGGTCTTCGACCGGCCCTCGTCCTCCTGCTGCTGGTACACCGCGTCCACGAGGGGAATCCAGTCGCGGCTGACCTCGCCGTCCTGCGCGATGTCGAAGAAGTCCAGCGCGACGGCGTCCGCGACCCCGGCGGGCGCGCTGTTGGTCAGTACGACGATGCCGAGCTGCTCGCCGGGCAGCATGGTGACGTTGGTGTGCGCGCCCAGCGCGAACGCTCCGGTGTGCGAGAGTCTCAGTCGGCCTTCGTCGTCGTAACTCACGTTCCAGCCAAGGCCGTAGAAGCCGGTCCGGCCTGCCGGGGCATGGGGCGGGTTGGCCACCGACTCGGGCCAGTGGGTGCGCTCCAGGGCCTCGGCGTCGATGATCTGCTTGCCGTCGAGTGTGCCGTCGGCGAGTTGGAGGTTCAGCCACTTCGTCATGTCCCGGGCGGTGGAACTGACGCCGCCGGCGGGTGACTGCGCGTCGGGGTCCCGTACGTACTGGGCCTTCCAGGTGCCGTCGGCGGTTTTGACGTGCCCCCAGGCCCGGTTGGCGGCCTTGGCGCAGTCCTCGAAGCGTGAGCTGGTGGCGTCCATGCCGGCCGGCTTGTAGAGGGTGTCGACGGCGAGTTTCTCCCAGGGCACGCCTTCTTCGTCGGCTACGGACTGGGCGGCGGCCGTCAGCCCGAAGTTGGTGTATGCGTAGCTGGCGCGGAACGGGGCGAGGGGCTCGTGGCGCAGGTGCGACAGGATGTACTCGCGGTCGTAGCCGAGGTCTTCGAGCAGGTCCCCGGCGTGGTCGGGCAGGCCGCTGCGGTGCGAGAAGAGATCGGCGACCGTCACGTGGGAGGTCACCCACGGGTCCTTGAGGCGGAAGTCCGGCACATGGGGGGCCACTGGCTTGGTCCAGCCTTCGACGCCCACCGCTCCGGCGACGACCGTCGACGCGATGGGCTTGGAGACGGAGGCCAGCTGGAAGACGGTATCGGCGTCGACGGTGGCCTTCTCGCCGGCCTTCCGCACGCCGTATCCCTTCAGGTGCAGCACCTTGCCGTCGTGGACGACGGCGACGGCCACGCCCGGTGTGCCGGTGCGCTTCATGGCCGCTTCCACCACGCCGTCGAGCCGGTCGACGGCCCGCCGCACCTCCGCCCCGTCCAACTGGGGCGGCGGCTGGGGCGGGGGCGGGGACGGCCCCGGCGCGGCGGCGCCCAGGAGCGCTGTCAGCCCGGCCACGGCAACCCATCCGAACCTGCTCACTCCTCCATTGAAAGTCCCGCGACGAGGTCTGTCGCGCCCAGCCGGACCCACCCCGGAGCCGAGCCAAAGGTCCCGCTCGGCAACGATCTCGCCATCCACCACCCCGTACGCGTACGCCTCGGCGAGCGAGAGGGCGACCGGATCGACGAAGCGCTCCTGATCGTGCCGCACCCGCAGGCGGGATGCGATCTGCCAATACCCACGCCTGCCGGCAAACCGTCGATCACGCCCACCAGTTGGGCTCAGCTGCGTCTGCTCGCGCGGATCGTGCAGGTGTCCGTCCGCGTGGGGCACCACAGGGTGCGGCCGCCCACCAGATGCAGCTCCAGGTCGGCGTCCCGCATGCCGTTGGTGTCGAGCGCGGCGCGCAGTTCGCTCGGGGCGGGCTGCGGGGGCAGGCCGAGGATGCCGATGACGACGATGCCGTTGCGTGCCTCGACGGAGGCGACCTCCCAGGTGCCGGAGGCGGCCCACTGCTCGGCGACCGGCCGGGCGTCGGCGGCGAGCAGGCGGTCCCGGGCGACGCTGATGGTGCCGGCGGTGAGCGGGGCCGCGACGAGCACGAGCACGCAGGCCACCGCGGCGAGGGTCCGCCCGCGGAAGCGGCCGACGCGCAGAGCGGCCCGCTCCGCGCCCGCCCGGACGCCGTAGCAGAGGAACACCACGGTTCCGGTGGCCACGATCGCGGCCACATTGGTGGCGAACAGCAGCGCCGACTGGCCGGCGTCGTGGTAGCGGTGCACGGTGAGCAGCAGCCCGGTGACGGCCAGGGGCGGCACCAGGGAGATGGCGATCGCGACGCCGGGCAGCGTGTCGGAGATGTCGGAGCGCACCAGCGCGAACGCGCCGACCGTGCCAGTGGCCAGTGCGGCGAGCAGGTCGATCAGGCGGGGGCTGATGCGCGAGGACACCTGGCTGTTGGAGGCGAAGCCATCGGGCGGCGCGGCGATCCAGCCGAGCAGCATGCCGATCGCCACCACGGCCAGCGCGCCGCCGAGCACCAGCAGCACACAGCGGACCACCTGGTGCCGGTCGGCCAGGACGAGCGCCAGAGCGCAGCCCAGGATCGGCGTCATGAGCGGGGCGACGATCATCGCGCCGATCACCGTCGCCGTGGAGTCGCCCACCACACCGGCGCTCGCGATGACGGCGGCGAGCACGAGCAGGCTCCAAAAACGCGTCGAGCCCGGGCTCCGCAGCCCGCGCTCGATGAACAGGGTGTCGGTCATGCGCCGGGCGGCGACCGCGTCGACCTCTGCCACTGCCGGTTCCTTCCGGGTTCAGGCGGCCTCGTGAGCGGGCGCCGGACCCACCACGGTCCAGCCGGTCGGGGTGATCACAGTACGGGCCACCAGCACGAAGGGGCTCCAGGCGCGCGGGGTGTCACGGGCGGGAGGCGGCGTCGATGCGAGGGCTGAGAATGAGCGCGTGGACCATCTGCTGCACCTCGACCGCACGCTCGACGAACTGGACCCGCCCCGCTGGTGCCCTCCTGGTGCCGAGGCGACCGACTTGGTCCGCAAGGTGCACGGCCTGCGGCGCATTCCTCTCGGTGACATGAGTCCGGCGGATCTCCGCACGCTCGTCTCCCAGCAGGTGGCCCTGCCCTTCGTCCTTCCCCGCTCCGTGTGCCTGCTGCTGAAGAATCCGCTGCTGGACTCGTACTTCTACGAGGGAGACCTGCTGCTTGCCGCCGTCCGTGCCCCGTCTTCGGCCTGGGCCCTGATGCCGGACCTGCACGCGTGCCTGCGCACCGTGATCGCGGCACTGCCGGAGGCGGCGATCGCCGAGCTGCCGCGCGGCGCTGCCGAGGACCTCACCCGCTTCGTCACCCGGCCCGAAGCATCCAGCCCTGGGCCCCGGGGCAAACGGCGTCCGGGCGCCCGCTGATAAAATGAGGGCACGCTTCGACCTCGCCGGGGCCCGTACCAGGGAGTACGGGCCCCGCAGCGTTCCGGGGCGCCAGATCAGGAAGGTCCCGTATGAACCCGAAGCCGCCCGCCCCTGGGCTCTCCCCTGCCGGTGCACCGCAGCGGGCGACAGGACCGCAGGGCGAGCCTTCGATGCCGCTGACCGTGTCCCCGGGCCTGCCTCCGGCCGCGTCCTTCGCCGTCCTCGACATGCCGTCGAAGCTGACGCAGAAGATGACCGGCCTCGGCGTGACGGAGCCCTTCCCGATCCAGACGGCCACCCTGCCCAACGCGCTGGCCGGCCGCGATGTGCTGGGCCGCGCGCGGACCGGCTCCGGCAAGACGCTGGCTTTCGGGCTCGCGCTCCTCGTCCGGACGGCCGGCCTGCGAGCGGAGCCGAAGCGGCCGCTCGCGCTGGTCCTGGTGCCGACCCGGGAACTCGCACAGCAGGTGAGCGACGCGCTGACCCCGTACGCGCAGACCCTGAACGTGCGGCTGGCGACGGTGGTCGGCGGGCTGTCGATCAACCGGCAGCAGGCGCTGCTGCGCACGGGAGCCGAGGTCGTCATCGCGACGCCGGGGCGGCTGACCGACCTGGTGTCGCGCCGCGACTGCCACCTGAACCAGGTGCGGATCACCGTGCTGGACGAGGCGGACCAGATGTGCGACCTGGGGTTCCTGCCGCAGGTCTCGGAGATCCTGGACCAGGTCCGCCCCGACGGGCAGCGGCTGCTGTTCTCGGCCACCCTCGACCGCAACGTCGACCAGCTGGTGCGGGACTACCTGCACGACCCGGTCCTCGCCTCGGTCGACCCGGCTGCGGGCTCCGTCACCACGATGGAGCACCATGTGCTGAACATCCACGCCGCCGACAAGTACGCGACCGCGACCGAGATCGCCGCGCGCGACGGCCGGGTCCTGATGTTCCTGGACACCAAGGCCGGCGTGGACCAGTTCACCCGCCACCTGCGGGCCAGTGGCGTCCGGGCCGGTGCCCTGCACAGCGGGAAGTCGCAGCCTCAGCGCACGCATACGCTCGGCCAGTTCAAGGACGGTGAGATCACCGTGCTGGTGGCCACCAACGTCGCCGCACGGGGCATCCACATCGACACCCTCGACCTCGTCGTCAACGTCGACCCGCCGGCCGACGCCAAGGACTACCTGCACCGTGGCGGGCGCACGGGACGCGCCGGGGAGTCCGGGACCGTGGTCACCCTGGTCACCCCCAACCAGCGGCGCGAGGTGAACCGGATGATGTCCGAGGCGAGGATCCGGCCGACGGTCACGCAGGTGCGTTCCGGCGAGGCGACGCTGACCGCCATCACCGGCGCCAAGCGCCCGCCGACCCCGGCCGGGAAGAGCGGCGGCAACGCCCCCTTCCGCGGTCTCGGCTCCCGCCCCGCGAAGGAGTCCCGCAAAGCCGCCGAGGCCCGCAAGGCCGCGGAAGCCCGCGCGGCGGCCAGGGTACGCAAGGGCCGCTGACGGCGGTCCTTGACTCCTACGTCGGATCAGGCGACGCGAGCAGCCGGGTGCGGAAGTGGTCGAGGACCTGGTCCAGCGCCTGGCGGGTGGGCTGGCCCGGTTCGTCGATCAGATGCTCGGTGAGCACCGAGTGCGGGGGCAGCAGCCCCTCGGGGTTCGCCGCCTTGTCATCGAGTTCGATCGCCACGAACGCCTCGCCGAGCTTCTCCCGCAGCAGCGCGAACCGCTCGGCGGGGGCCACCCGGTCACCGCGGAAGCGCAGGCCGAGCACGGTCAGGCCGCCCGCCGCGCAGCGCTGCTGGACGGTGCGCAGGTCGCCCGGGGAGATGTCCAGGGAGCGGCGCTTGCGCGCGGTGACGGGCAGCGGGAGAGAGGGCTGGCAGAGCACGGGTGCGAGGAGGCGTTCATCGGTGGCCATGGCGAGGGCGTAGCCGCCGGTGAAGCACATGCCGAGCGCGCCGACGCCCGGACCGCCGCACCGCTTGTGCTCGCGGACCGCCAAGGCCCGCAGCCAGGTGACCACGGGTGACGTGCGGCCCGCCGCGAGGGCGGTGAACTCGCGGCTCACGCAGATGTGGGCCGCGGCGCGCAGGCCGGTCATCGCGGTTCCGGTCCAGCCGTGGGCGCGTGGGTGGGGATCGCGTCCGGCGACGCCGAACAGGTCCGGCAGAACCACGGTGCAGCCGATGTCGCGGACGCACCGCGCGAAGCGGGCGACCTTGGGAGTGATGCCCGGGATCTCGGCGATGACGATCACGGCCGGGCCGGTGCCGGAGCGCAGCACGACATGGGACCGGCCTTCGTGGGTGAACGGCTCCCGGGTGAAATCCGTCAACGGGTCGTCGGCCACGCGTCCTCCTGGCTCCAGGGCGGTGCTGAGGTCCTGACAACGGATCAGGATCCTACGCGCCAGCAGCTGTCACCGCACCGGTGCGGCTTCAGCCATGCCCGACGCTTCAGCCACGCCCTTCACCTTCGGCCTCATCCTGGTCCTGCTGCTTCGGCCGCCCCAGCAGTGCCCGCAGGATGGATTCGCCCTCGGGGTCGAGTGCGGAGACGAAGCTGGTCAGTACCGCCTCGCGGTCCTGCTCGGCGTCCAGCACCTTGCGCATCCTCCACGCGGCCAGCCCCGCCTCGTCCGAGGCCGGCGTCCAGACGAAGGCCCGGCCGGAGCGCTCCCGGGTCACCGCACCCTTGGTCAGCAGCCGGGTCAGGATCGTGATCACCGTCGTATAGGCGAGGTCACCGCCGAGCCGCTCCTGCACCCAGCCCGCGGTCGCCGGTCCGTCCGCCGCGCGCAGGGCCGCGAGAATCTGCCCCTCCAGCTCACCCTGCCCCCGCCGCCGACGGCGCCGGTGGTCCGTCACGCCCTGGCTCCCTTCCGCTGCCGCGCACTTGACGGCGGTCCGCCGCCCCGGAGTACCCCTTCCATGATTTCTACAATGCTGTAGATTCGGCAGCGGCGGAACCTCGATCGGGATCTCAACCAGGAGGAAAACAGTGGGTGTTTCCCTGTCCAAGGGCGGCAACGTCTCGCTCAGCAAAGAGGCCCCGGGCCTGACCGCCGTACTGGTCGGCCTCGGCTGGGACGTGCGCACCACGACGGGCACCGACTACGACCTGGACGCCTCCGCCCTGCTGCTCGACGCCGCCGGAAAGGTGCTGTCCGACCGGCACTTCATCTTCTACAACAACCTCACCAGCCCGGACGGCTCCGTCGAGCACACCGGCGACAACCTCACCGGTGAGGGCGAGGGCGACGACGAGGTCGTCAAGGTGAACCTGGCGGGCGTACCCGCGGAGGTCGACCGGATCGTCTTCCCGGTCTCCATCCACGACGCCGAGAACCGCGGCCAGAGCTTCGGCCAGGTCCGGGGCGCCTTCATCCGCGTGGTCAACCAGGCCGGCGGCGCCGAGATCGCCCGTTACGACCTCTCCGAGGACGCCGCCACCGAGACCGCGATGGTCTTCGGCGAGCTCTACCGCAACGGCGCCGAGTGGAAGTTCCGCGCGGTCGGCCAGGGTTACGCCTCCGGCCTGGCCGGGATCGCCGCCGACTTCGGCGTCAACGTCTGACCCGGACGACTCCACAGGCGAGGCCGAGGGCCGGGCGCTACTGCGTATAGAACGTGGCGTCCGCCCGGTCGGTCGCCGTGCTCAGCGCCTGGACGTGCAGCAGGTAGTTGTAGTGCCGAAGGTAGCGGCCCGGGGTGTTGTACGACTCGTAGGAGACGCCCGCCGGGTCCGCCAGGCCGGCCCGGGCGGTGAAGGAGGCGTCTCCGCGGAACTGGGCCGTTCCGTCGTTCTTCTCCACCCACACCTCGTAGTTCCGGTGCCGCAGGTAGTAGCCGGGGAAGTTGGCCGACTCCAGGGAGACCGTGCCGCTGCCGGCGAGACCGGTGACCGTGCGGAACTGCGAGTCGGCCAGCGGGGCGACGTTCGCCTCGATCCTGGCGCGGTACTCCCAGTGCCGGATGAACCGGTCGGGGGCGTTGTACGAGGAGAGCCGGATCGGCGTGAGGCCGTCGGCGACCGGGATGCCGAAGTCGGGTGTGCCGTCGGCCTTCCAGTAGATCTTCTGCACGCGGGTGCGGCGGTTGGGGTCGTTGAGCGGGTCGCCGCTGATGTCCTTGTAGCTGCGGTCGTGGTAGACGAGGATGTCCGACCTGCCGTCCTCGGAGACCGTGAACTGGTTGTGGCCCGGGCCGTATTGGCTGGTCGCCGTGTTGCTGGCGAAGACGGGGTCGGCGGTCTTCACCCAGGACGAGGCGTTCAGCAGGTCGGCGGAGGCGGAGGCGGTCAGCAGGCCCATGCAGTAGTTGGCGTCGGTGGCGCTGGCCGAGAAGGTCATGAAGACCTTGCCGTTGCGCTGGATCACGGCAGGACCCTCGTTGACCCGGTGGCCGATGGTCTCCCAGGCAGCGGTCGGTGTGCTGATCCGGACCGGGGTGCCGGTGATGGCCCAGGGGCTGGACATTCTCGCCAGGTAGAGATTGGTGCCGCTGCCGACGGCGGGGTCGTTCTGCGCCCAGCTGAGGTAGCGGACGCCGTTCACCACGAAGGTCGTCGCGTCGAGCGAGAAGGTGTCCAGCGGCAGTGCGATACGGCCCTTCTCCGTCCAGGTGCCCGTGAGCGGATTGGCGGCGGCGCATTCCAGGACGTAGGGCCGGATCTTCCAGATGTCGTCCGTGGCGCCGGCGGCGAAGTAGACGTACCACTTGCCATTGATGAAGTGGATCTCCGGGGCCCAGATGTGGGCACCCAGCTCGCCGCTGGAGTGCTTGGTCCAGATGGTCGTCTCGGCGGCGGACGCGAGCCCCTGGATCGTGGTGGCGCGGCGCAGGACGATGCGGTCGTACGCCGGCACGGTGGCGGTGAAGTAGTAGAAGCCGTCGGTGTGTTTGAAGATGTGCGGGTCGGCCCGCTGTGCGGCGAGGGTGTTCGTGTACGTGACCCCGGGTGACGCGGGCACGGCGGCGTGGGCCGTCCCGGCCGAGACACCGGCGACGGTGGCGGTGGCCGAGCCGGCGATCATGCCGAGGACCGTTCGACGGGCGAGCTCAGGTCGCACGAGGCACTCCTTCTGGTCGATATCTCGAACGTCATTCGACTGTTCGGCCAGAAGATAGGATCCCCACCCCCCTCCGTCAACGCTTCTGTCAGATCCCGCCACGGCTGTCTGCACGCAGAGGACCGGCAGGCCGGTTCACCTGCCGGTCACGACTGCTCCGCCCTGCGCCCGAACCGTCAGCGGCGCCTGCGAGCGCGACGGATCAGCAACAGCGCCACGAGCGCGCCCGCGGCGGCAAGCAGCGGAGTCCGCTGGTCCCGCGCCACCTGCATGCCCTGTCCGGCCTTCTCGCGGACCGGCTCGGGGGCCTTGTCCCGGGCCAGCTCCGCCATGTGCGCGGCCTTGTCGCGGACCTGCCCGGAGGCCGCCACCGCCTTGGCCCGTACCGGCTCCGGGGTCTTGTCCTGCACCGTGTGGGCCGCGTGTGCGGCCTTGTCCCGCAGCTGAGCCGTGACCTGGGTGGTCTTCTCGGCGACCTGCTGCTTGACGGCGGTGGTCTTCTCCTGGGCCCGGGTCTTGACGTCGGTCTTCGCCGCGAGGGCCTCGACGGTCTCGCCCAGTTCCGCGCGGGTCGCTTCGACCTGCTCGCGCAGCTCGGCCGGGGAAGGTGCCTTCTCGTCGCCCGTGTGCGGCTTGTCTGGAGTCATCGTTGTGCCTTCTCCTTGATCTCGGCCACATCCGCCTTGATGCTGTCCATGGCCTGTTCGGGCTTCGCCGGGGTCGCCTTGTCGATCTGCTTCTTGCCGAGCACCGCCATCACCGCGGTGATGACGGCCAGGACGCCGGTGACGATCAGAGCCGCCAGCCACACATCCATGGCCTGCGACAGCGCGGCGATCGCGGTGGCCACCAGTGCCTGGAGGGTGAGCACCCCCATCAGCCCGGCGCCGCCGAACAGGCCGCCGCCCTTGCCGAACCGCTTGCCCTTCTGGCTCATCTCCGCCTGTGCCAGGCGCATTTCGTCGCGGACCAGTTGCGACAGCTGCTGCGAGGCGCGCTGGACCAGCTCACCCACTGGTTCCTGCGTCTCGGCACCTGGGCGGTGGGCGCTGTCTGCTGTCATGGCTGCTCACCTGTCCTTCGTCGGCTTGCCCGGCAGGCCCGGTGCGCGCCGTGGTCCGTACTCGTACGGCTGCGGCCTGCCCGCTGGTCTGATCGGACGTCCGGGTACCCCAGCGGGACACACGTCACCGCTTCTCAGCGGACGGATCGCCACAGCAGCCGCGGAGCGCTCCGGACCAGGGCGGCCGCACCCAGTCCGATCAGGCCCCCGGCCACCACGTCGGAGGGGTAGTGCGCTCCGCTGTACACGCGCTGCGCGGACACCAGCACCGCCATCACCCCGCAGGCGGCGCCGGCGGCCGGCCACGGCGGCGCGACGGCGCCCGCGAAGCCGACGGCCGCCGCGGTGTGCCCGGAGGGGAAGGAGGAGCTGTCCGGGCGGTCCTCGAGTTCCTCCGGCGGCACCCACTCCCGCGGGGGGCGGCGCCGTTCGTACAGCTGCTTGGCGACCGCATTGGAGAGCACCTCTGCCGTCGCCATGGCGGTGATTCCCGCTACGGCCGCCGTACGGCCGCGCCACCCGCCGAAGGCGGCCAGCGCCGCGGCCGTCGCCCACCACAGCTTGGTGTGCTCGGCCGCCTCCTGCACCGCGGGCGAGGCCCGCCGCAACCAGGGCGGCCCGCACCCGATCACCCTCCTGGCCAGCAGATGATCCCCGTCGCGCAGATCCGTCATCGTCACCATGACCAGCCGACTTCCCTCCAAAGGCGTCGTCATACGGCTCGGCCGCCGCCGGACCTGTCCAGAACCCCGCGCCGGGTCCGGGACGAGGCCCGCGGCGGCGGCCGCGACCTCAGGTTTCGAGACGGCGGCGGTCCTCCTCGTCCCACTTGCGGGTGTCACGCGGTTCGACATACGGCTCGTCCCCGGCGTCGTGACCACCTGCCACAGCACGCTGGCGGGCCATCTCCGCGTCGAACTCCAGGCCCAGCAGGATCGCCAGATTCGTGATCCACAGCCACACCAGGAAGATGATCACGCCGGCGAAGGTGCCGTACGTCTTGTTGTACGAGCCGAAGTTCGCCACGTAGAACGCGAACCCCGCCGAGGCGACCAGCCAGATCAGTACCGCGAGGAGACTGCCCGGCGTGACCCAGCGGAAGCCGCGCACCTTGGCGTTCGGCGTCGCCCAGTACAGGATCGCGATCATGGTGGTGACCAGGATCACCAGCACCGGCCACTTCGCGATCGACCACACGGTCAGCGCCGTGTCCCCGACACCGAGGACGGAGCCGACCTCCTTGGCCAGGCTGCCGGTGAACACGACGATCACCGCGCTGAGCACGGCAATGACCATCAGGACCACGGTCACGCCGAGGCGGACGGGCAGCACCTTCCACACCGGCCGCCCCTCGGGGACGTCGTAGACCGCGTTGGCCGTCCTGATGAACGCGGCGACATAGCCGGAAGCCGACCACACCGCCAGCGCCAGACCCACGATCGCCATGATCGAGCCGAGCCCCGCGTTGCCCTGCATCTGCGTCACCGCATTGGTCAGGACATCTCGCGCCGCGCCCGGGGCCAGCTTCTGGATGTTGTCCAGCACCTGCTGCGACGCCGACTGCCCGACGACTCCGAGCAGTGAGATCAGCGCCAGCAGCGCCGGGAACAGCGCCAGGATCCCGTAATAGGTCAGGGCCGCGGCCCGGTCGGTCAGCTCGTCCTTTTTGAACTCCTTCAGGGTGCCTTTCAGCACAGCCATCCAGGAGCGCTTGGGCAGGTCGGTCGGAGTGTCCGGCGCCTGCTCTTCCACCTGATCGTTCGGCCCGGCCTGGGGTGCCTGCGCGGTGTCGGCCGTCTGGTCGGTCGTCCCGTGCTCGCCGTGCCTTCCATGCCGTCTGAGAGTCCGTGCCATGCGGCCCCGAGTAACCCCTCGGGCACCACCCCACACACGACGTCCCAGCTGGTCAGCTCAGCACCTTCAGCACCGCCAGGGAGATCCGAGCCACCGTCGGCCCGGGATCCTCCCCCGGGAGGAGCAGATGGCTGATGGTCATCCGTACGGTGATGTCGGTCGCGAGGGCGACAAGGTCCTCGTCCCGGTCGGGGAAGCGCTCCGTGAGCCATGCGCGCAGCAGGACCTGGGCGGCGTCGAAGATCGGGTCCGCGCGTGCGGTGAGGTAGGGCAGCAGGCTGTCGGACCCCTCCCTGGCCGCCATGACCACAGCGCGGATGAGCGGGTTGCGGTGGGCCTCCGTGAGGACGAAGAAGACAGCGCTCTCCAGCGAAGCACGGGGATCCGGGAGCCCGGGGTAGAGGGTCAGGGAGACGCTGTGCAGAAACTCGTGCGTCTCCCTGATCACCAGGGCACGGCCCAGGCCCGCACGGTTGCCGAACTCCTTGTACACCGAGGGCCGCGACACCTCGGCCGCCGTCGCGACGGCGGACAGGCTCACCTTGTCCCAGCCCGAGGCGCACGTCAGGTCGCGTGCGGCGTCCAGTACGCGCTGCCTCATGTGCTTGCGCCAGGCGACGCGTGGCGGATCGGGTATCGCTCGGTCGGTGTCAACGTGCTCTGTCCTGTTCATGTGCGCCGCCATGGCCCGAGTCTGGCAGGACCACCTGGCCGCGGATGCTCCGGTGGAGGAACCCGCGGCCAGGTGGTGGGGGCCCGCTGCCCGGGCGGGGGGGGTGCCGGGGCAGCGGGGGCAGGGAGGGGATCCGGGTGCCGTCAGCTGCGCTTGCGGCGGAGCAGGAAGATGATCCCTCCGCCCAGCGCCAGCGTCACGGCGGCCAGTCCGAGGGGTACGGCCACGCCGGCACCGGTCCGGGCCAGCGGTTCGCTGTCACCGGCTGCCCGGGAGTCGTTCCCGCTGCCCGGGCTCGTCTCGTCCGAAGGGCTCCCGCCAGCCGCCTCGGTGGCCGCGGCGCCGGGTGCCTGCGAGGCGTCGGTCCCCGCAGTGGGAGCGGCTCCCGCCCCGGAGGCGGGGGCCTCGCCGGGTGCCGCATCGGCCGCCTTCGCGGCGTACGCCCCGCGGTCGGGTGCGTCGGCGGATCGGCGGGCGCCGGTGATGTCCGTGGTGACCTCGGCCAGTGGCATGCCCGAACCGATGGCGGGAGAGCCTTCGCGCAGCCGGAAGTCGGCGCCGGACCGGGCGCCGGGTTTGACGAACCCGGGGTCGGCGATGATGTCGTGCGAGCCCTTCACCTCGGGCGCCTTGCCGCCGTAGTAGACGTTGTAGTCGTAGAAGACGTCGACGTTCTTGCTTGCGGAGTTGGTGGCCTGGCCCGGGCGGCCGTAGGAGACGTTGTTGAGGAGCCGCACGTCCTTGCTGTCGTGGGCGAAGATGTTGGCGTAGCTCTCCATGCGGGTGCTGCGGCCGTTGTGGTAGGCCGTGTTGTGCAGGATGTCCACGTGCTGGCTCTTGAAGGAGTGGATGCCCGAGCCGCCGTTGTTGTAGGAGACGTTGTTGGCGACCAGGACCCGGCCCTGGTAGTCGGGGCCGCTTTCGCCGGCTTTCGACTTGTCCTTGAGGGTGTCGATGATGATGCCGTTACCGTCCGAGTAGCACTTGCAGCGCTCCCACTTCACCTTCGTCTCGTTGTCGTGGACGGTGTTGTTGGTGACGCGGATCTTGTACTTCCTGGGGTCGCCGCGGTCGATGTCGCGCGCGGCCAGGATCGAGATGCCGCTGGTGGCGAAGACGGTGTACCACGAGGTGGAGTAGACGTGGTTGCGGTCGATCGTCATGTAGTCGGCGCCGCGTGAGCCGATGCCCAGGCCGGGGCAGTGGTGGACGGTGTTGCCGACGATGTCGATGTGGTGGGGTGTGGCGCCCGACGACTTGTTCGGTTCGGCCCAGATGCAGTTGCCGTTGTACTTCCCGTCCTTGGTGCCGGCACCCCGCTCCGCGTCCGCCAGGGACATGGTGGCGCTGCTGCCCTTGACCTCCAGTCCGCGCACCACGATGTGCGCGGCACCGCTGATGCGGATGCCGTTCCACGCGGCGACGGTATGGATGACGGGGCGGTGTCCCGGGTGCGCTTGGAAGGTGATGGGTGCTCCGGGTCGGCCGGAGCGGGAGATCACCAGCACGTCCGAACCGCCCGGGCGCTCCGTGTAGGTGCCGTGCATGATGGAGACGGTGTCCCCGGGGGCGGTGCTGTCAGCGGCCTTCTGCAGGGTGCGGAACGGCTTGGCCGGCGACGTTCCCTGGTTGCTGTCGGAGCCGCTGGGGCTGACGTAATACGTACGGGAAGCGGCCTGCGCCACCGGCGAACCGGCGAGGCCGAGGGGTATCGCCGCGCCGACGAGTACTGCTGACACTGCGTATGCGCCTGTGCGTTTCATTGCTGCCTTTTCTTCGAGGATGCTCGCGCGGACGCCGCTCCGCCCCGGCCCCCACGGGACCGGCTGGAAGACCATGGGTCGCGCAAGACCTCACGAGCGGTCCGGGAAGCAACGCCGATGCACGCGACCGCGGTGCGGGGAGGCACATTGGGATGTCACACCTGGCCTGCGCATGACGATTGCGCCCCTGCGCTCCTCCGGACTCTTCTCTCAGGAGGCGCGGCAGCTCACGATCGCCCGACCGGCAGGCCCTGGCCCCGCGGTCGCGGAATGTCGGCAGCCCGATGCGTCGCCGACTGCCCACCCGCGGCGTCACTCACCCAAGTCCGCTTCGTGGGGGGTGAGTTGCGCAAGTGACGTTGGCAGACTCCGGCTCCGGACGCAAGCCGGAACGAGTTGTCAACGTTCTGACCACCTGTCAGCTCCGCACGGAATTTCACGAAGGTGACATCAAAGGGTTGCGCATTGGCATCGTGGTATACCAGCATGCCGCCATGCCAAGCATCGATTACGAGACACCGGGCACCCCGCCCCCTCCCCCCGCCGCGCTGCCCCCCTTGAGGCAGCCCGCCTCCCGCACGGACCGGGTACGCGACGCGCTGCGGCAAGCGATCCTCGACGGGGCGCTGCCTCCCGGGCGTGCCCTGGTGGAGCGGGAACTCGCCGAGATGTACGGCGTTTCGAAAACCCCGGTGCGTGAGGCGCTCAAGCAGTTGCAGTCGACCGGGCTGGTGGAGATCAACGCCTACCAGGGGGTGAGCGTCCGCAAGCCCGACGACCGGCTGGTGCGGGAGCTGTACACCGCCCGGTGCGCGGCCGAGCCCGAGGCCGTCCGGCTGGCCGCCGAGCAGCGCGGAGCCGCGGTGTATCCCGAGGCGCGGCGCGCGCTCGACGAAGCGGCCGTACTGATCGGGTCCGGGGAGACGCAGGGCCTGGGCATCGCCAACCGGCGTTTCCACCGCGAGCTGTACACCGCCTGCGACAACAGCTTCCTGTGCGGTTTCCTGGACCAGCTGCAGGACCTGACCGCCTTCGTGGCGGGACTGGGCTGGCGGCTGCGGGCGACCTTCGAGGAGGAGGCCGCCGAGCACGCGGCCATCCTGGAGGCCATGGAACAGGGCGACGCCGACCGGGCCGAGCAGCTGACCCGCGCCCATATCCGCAAGGCGCAGCAGACGCTGTCCCGCACGCTCGGGGATGAACGGTGAAGACCGAGATCTTCGCCCACCCGGTGTCGTTCCGCCGCGCACCGCAGGCCGAGGCGGAGCGGTTGCGGTCCGCGGGCGTCGACCGGGTGCGCCTGGCGTACGCCTACCACGGCGGACGCTGGCTGCTGACGACGAGCGACCCGGCGGCCGTAGTGGACTTTCCCGCCGGCCGCTGGTTCGCCCGGCGCGACGACCGCTCCGGCGACGGAACCGGGCTGTCCCTGCCCGTGCTCGGGAACGAGGCGGTGGAGGCGACCACGGCCCTGGTGGCCGCCGGTGTCGCCGTGACGGCCTGGCTGGTGGGGCTCCACCAGTCGGGCCCGGCGACCGCCCGGCCCGACCTGGCCCTGCGCAACGCCTTCGGCCACCCCTACCGGCATGCGCTGTGCCCCGCCCAGCCCGAAGTGGTCGACTACGCCCGCACTTTGGTCGCCGAAGCGGCCGGGCAGCCCGGAGTGAGCGGCCTGGAACTGGAGGCGTTCGGTTACCTGGGCTGGCAGCACCAGAGCGCGCACGACAAGTGCGGGGCGGCACTTCGGCCGGTGGACCGCTGGCTGCTCTCCCTCTGCTTCTGCTCGGCCTGCACCGACCGGTTCGCCGCGGCCGGCATCGACGCCGCCGAGACGGCCGCACGGACCCGGGCCGCCGTGCTCGCCCAGCTGGCCGAACCGCGCCCCGCCGACGGCATCGCACAGGACGCCGTCACCGCGCTGGGCCAGGACCTGCACGACACCGTCCTCGCCGTACGGGCCAACATGACCACCGACCTCGTACGGGCGGCGGCCGAGGGCTCGGCGGGGCTGCCCCTCTCCGTCCGCGCCACCGACGACCGGTACGCCTGCGACGGGAAGTCCTCCGGCGACCTGCGCGCACTGGCGTCCGCCGCCGGCTCGCTCACAGTCACGAATCTGGCCGGGGACGCCTCCGCTCTGCGACACGACATCGTCGCGGCCGGCGAGACGGGGGCCGAGGTGGCTGCCGGCTGGCACTTGGGCGCCGCACGGACCCACACCGAGGAAGAGCTCATCGACATCGCTCTGCAGGCCCGCTCCCACGGAGCCAGCGCCCTCGTCCTCTACGCCTACGATCTCGCCCCCGCACCGCGGCTGGAGTGGTTGCGCCGCCTGCCCCGGGGGCCGGTGGCCGGTGCCCCGGCCACGTACGAAAGGCGGCACGAAAGCCCCCACGACAGCCCGCACGACAGCCCGCACAACAGACAAACGGAGCCGGCAAGATGACCGGATACCTGATACGCCGCCTACTCCAACTCATACCCGTCGTCTTGATCGTGTCACTGGTGCTGTTCCTCCTGCTGCGCCTGATGCCCGGCGACCCCACTCTGGACATCCTGGGCCAGGAGGCCAGCGCCCAAGACCGGGCGGCACTCCGCGCCGAGCTGGGCCTGGACGCCCCCCTATGGCGCCAGTTCACCGACTGGCTCAGCGGCATGGCCCGCGGCGACCTCGGCGCCTCCTGGCTCACCGGCGAAGAGATCGGCACCGTCCTCGGCGAACGGCTCGCCGCGACAGCCGAACTCGGCATCATCGCCCTGCTCTTCGCCCTGTTCATCGGCATCCCCGCCGGAGTGCTCGCCGCCGTGAAACGGCGCACACCCACCGACACCGCGCTCAACTCCGCGGGGCTCCTGGCCCTTTCCGCGCCGCACTTCTACCTGGCGGCCCTGCTCATCCTCGTCTTCGGACTGTGGCTGAAGTGGCTCCCACCCTCCGGCTATGTGCCGTTCACCGAGGACCCGGTGGAGAACCTGCGGCACATGGTGCTGCCCGCGGTCACCATCGGCTCCACCATCGCGGCCGTCACCATGCGCCAGACCCGCGCCGCGCTGCTGGCCGTATTCAACGAGGACTACATCCGCACCGCGGAGGCGAGCGGACTGTCCCGTCGCCGGATCGTCGGCGTCTACGCCCTGCGCAACGCCATCGTCCCCGTGGTGACCGTCGTGGCCCTGCAGATCGGAGCCCTGATGAGCGCCACCGTGGTGACCGAGACCGTCTTCACCGTTCCCGGCATGGGCACGCTGATCGTCAACGGCATCTTCAGCCGGGACCTGCCCGTCGTCCAGGGCGCCGTCCTGATGGTGGTGGTCTTCGTCCTCCTGGTGAACCTGCTGGCCGACCTGATCTACGCGTGGCTCGACCCGCGCATCACGTACTGACAGGAGCGACGATGGCCACCGAAACCCTCACCCCGGCCGCGCGCCGCCCGGTCCTGGACCGGCTGCGCCGCGACCGCCGCGCCCAACTCGCCCTGCCGATCCTGCTGTTGCTGGCTCTGGCCGCCGCTGCCCGGCCGTTCATGACCGAGCGGATGCGGGCCACCGACACCGACAACCTCCTCGCCGGCCCCAGCGCGCAGCACTGGCTGGGCACCGACGAACTCGGCCGGGACGTCCTGGCCCGCATCACCGCCGGGGCACTGGTGACCGCGGAGGTCGCCACCGTCACCGTGGGCGCGGCCCTCGTGGCGGGAACCGTCCTCGGCCTGCTGGCCGGATACCGCGGCGGATGGCTGGACGCCGTCATCATGAGGACGTCCGACGGGCTGCTCGCCTTCCCGCTGCTCGTGCTCGCCCTCACCGTGGTCGCCGCCCTCGGCCCCGGGCTGCGCAACGCCCTCATCGCCATCGCCGTCGTGACCACGCCCCGCTTCGCCCGGGTGGTCCGCGGAGAGGTGCTGTCGCTGCGGACTCGCGAATGGGTCTCGGCCGCGCGCATCGTGGGCGTACCGCAGTCCGCCATCATGCGCCGCCACCTGCTGCCGCACCTGGCGGGCACCCTGCTGGTCTTCGCCGCGCTCCAGGTGTCCACCGCGATCATGGCCGAGGCCGCCCTCAGCTTCCTCGGCCTCAGCGTCCAGCCCCCGCAGCCCAGTTGGGGCGCCATGGTGGCCTCCGGCACCGACCATCTCAGCGCCAGCTGGTCGCTGAGCGTCTTCCCCGGCCTGGCCATCCTCCTCACGGTCGCCGCGTTCAACATGCTGGCCGACGCCCTGCGCGACGCGCTCGACGCGCATCGGCCGCAGCTGACGCCACCGCGCTGACGCGATCGCGCCGCCTGCAGAACAGAACAGCGGCCTGCGCGGTCCTACCGCAACGGAACCACACCCGTGGCGGTCTCACCGCCCACCGAAAGACCACATCCCTCACCGACGCACCAACCCGCGTCCCACCCCTCCGGCGCCCTCTGCCGCGCCTGTCGGCCCACCCGCCAGGGCCCCTAGGAGCGGGCCCCCTCCGGCCCGCCTCCCCCGCACCCCGCACCCCGCACCCGCGATCCGCACAAGGAAGTGCCCTGCCATGCCCCTTTCCTCACGTATCTCCCGGTCCTCCCTCAGCCTGCCACGCCGTGCCGTCCTCGCCGGTGCCGCCGCCACCGCGGCCACCGTCACCCTGTCCAGCGTCTCCGGATGCAGCGGCGACTCCGGTTCGTCCGGTGGCTCCTCCGGCACACTGACCGCGGGATTCGACAACGAACCGGTCACCCTCGACCCGGCGCTCAGCGCCGCCATCTCCTCCGACCGCAACGTGCTCAACCTCTTCTTCGACGCGCTGCTGCGTCAGCTCCCGGACGGAACGTTCGAGCCGGCCCTCGCCACCAAGTGGGACGCCACCGACTCCGCGGTCACCCTCACCCTGCGCGAGGGGGTGAAGTTCCATGACGGGACGCCCTGTGATGCCGAGGCCGTGGTGTTCAACCTGCGCCGGGTGATGGACCCTGCCACCCTCTCCACCAAGGCCGCCGCGCTGGCCAAGGTTGCCTCCGTCGAGGCGGCGGACCCGAAGACCGTGAAGATCACGCTCAAGTCGCCCGACCCCCTGCTGCTCACCCACCTCGCCCACGAAACAGGAATGATCGCCTCCCCCGCCGCGATCAAGAAGCACGGCGCGGACTTCAGCCGCAACCCGGTCGGCACCGGTCCCTTCACCTTCGCCCAGTGGCGGTCCAAGGTGCAGCTGACCGCTGAGCGCAACGACACGTACTGGGCGAAGGCCGCCGACGGCAGCGCCCTGCCGAAGCTGGACAAGGTCATCCTGCGCTTCGTCACCGAGGCCAAGGTGCTGCGCGCCGAACTGTCCACCGGCGGTGTGCAACTGGTGCGCGCGCTGCCCCCGGAGGAGTACAAGCAGCTCAGCGGTGACCAGCGGATCGTCATCAAGGACGGCGGGGTGCGCCGCGCCTACTACGTCGCCCTCAACGTCACCAAGGGCCCCTTCAAGGACCCTGCCGTGCGCGCCGCGTTCGCCCGCGCCGTCGACCGCCGCGCGGTGGGCAAGGCGGCGGCCGGTGACGAGTACGACATCGCCCCGTCCTTCGCGACCTCCTCGGACTGGTTCTACGACGACTCCATCGCGCCGCTGCCCCAGGACCCCGGCAAGGCGCGCCAGGCCCTGGAGGACGCCGGGCTGCGCGGCGAGGTGCCCATCACCGTCGTCGCCCGCCGACGCGCGCCCGACCCCACCATCGCCGAACTGCTGCAGAGCCAGCTCACCGAGGTCGGCTTCGCCCCCAAGGCCGAAGTGCTGGAGTTCCAGACACAGCTGGACCGCATGAAGAACCGGGACTTCGACGCGGCCCTCCTGGTGATCGACATCCCGCGCCTGGACCCGTCGCTGGCGTTCGACCCCTACTTCACCAGCGACGGATCGAACAACTGGTCCGGGCTGGACGACCGCACCCTGGACGCCCTGCTCGCGGACGCCGCCGACACCGGCGACAGGCCGGCGCGCAAGAGGGCCTACGCCGATGCGCAGCGCCGCATCATCGACAAGAACTACTGGGTCTTCCTGCACCAGGCGAAGTCGCCCCTCATCCACAGCAGCCGGCTCAAGGGCGTCCAGCTCGACGTGGACGGCCAGTGGCGGCTCGCCGAAGCCCACCTGGGTGCGTGAGGAACGCACATGTCCCTCCTCGAGATCCAAGACTTGAGCGTCACCTTCAACGGCACCCCGCCCAGTCCGCCGGTGCGCGCTGTGGACAGCGTCGATCTGCACCTGGAAGCCGGCGAAACCCTCGCCGTCGTCGGTGAGTCCGGCTCCGGGAAGACCGTCACCGCCCTGAGCCTGCTCGGGCTGAACCCTCCCGAACCCGTGTGCAGCATCACCGGCTCGATCCGGCTGGACGGCACCGACCTGCGCGCCCTCGACGGCAACGAGTGGCGGGCCGTACGGGGCCGGCGCGTGGCCATGGTCTTCCAGGACCCCAGCTCCGCGCTCAACCCACTGCTCACCATCGGCACCCAGATCGTGGACGCGGTACGGGCCCATGAGCAGCTCACCCGCGAACAGGCCCGCCGACGTGCCGTGGAGGCCCTGGAGCTGGCCCGGATGCCGGAGCCGGAGAGCCGGCTGCGGCAGTACCCGCACGAGCTGTCCGGGGGGATGCGGCAGCGCGCCGCCATCGCCCTGGCCATCGCGGCCCGCCCCCGGCTGCTGATCGCCGACGAGCCGACCACCGCCCTGGACGTCGCCGTACAGGCGGAGATCATGGCGATGCTCCGCTCCCTGTGCGTCGACCTCGGCATGGGGCTGATCCTGATCACCCACGACCTCGGTGTGGTCGCCGAACAGGCCGACCGGGTGGCGGTGATGTACGCGGGCCGGGTCGTGGAGAGCGGCCGGGCCGCGCACGTCCTGAAGCAGCCGAGGATGCCGTACACCCAGGCGCTCCTCGCGGCCACGCCCCGGCTCGACGCCGCCGCCCGTACCCGGCTGGTGTCCATCGAGGGGCAGCCGCCCCGGCTGCGGGACCGGCCCTCGGGGTGCTCCTTCGCTCCCCGGTGCCCCGTCGCCGTGGACGACTGCACGACGACCGCGCCGCCGCTGACCGTCTTCCCCGGAGACCACGCCGCGGCCTGCCTGTTCGCGGACGCTCCGGTGGAACTACCCACCGCACCGGCCGCGGTCGCGAGCGACCCCGAGCCCGTGGCCCCGGCCATCGCCGCGGAGCCGCTGGTGGAGTTCGACGCGGTCGACCTGCGCTATCCGGTCCGCGGCGGGGCCCTGCGCCGGGTCACCGGCCATGTCCACGCCGTCCAGGAGGTCAGCCTGCGGGTCGAGGCGGGCCGGACCCTGGCCCTGGTCGGGGAGTCCGGCTCCGGCAAGACCAGCCTCACGAAACTGCTCCTGCGCCTGGAGCGCCCGTCCGGCGGCACCGTCCGCTACGACGGCATCGACGTCACGCGCCCCGACGCGGCCGGGCTGCGGCGGCTCCAGCGGGAGGTGCAGGTCGTCTTCCAGAACCCCTACGCGAGCCTGGACCCCCGGCTGACCGTGCGGCAGGTCCTGGAGGAGCCCCTGCGGGTGCACGGCCTCGACGCCGACGAGGCCGTCCTCACCGGGCTGCTGCGGGACGTCGGCCTGGACTCCTTCGCCCTGGACCGCTTCCCCTCCGCCTTCTCCGGCGGCCAGCGTCAGCGCATCGCCATCGCGCGGGCCCTGGCCCTGCGCCCGCGGCTGATCGTGTGCGATGAGGCGGTCAGCGCTCTGGACGTGTCGATCCAGGCGCAGGTGCTCAACCTGCTCGCCGACCTCCAGGCGGAGCACGGCATGGCCTACCTCTTCATCACGCACGACCTGGCCGTGGTCCGCTCGGTCGCCCACCGCATCGCGGTGATGCGGCACGGCCGGATCGTCGAGGAGGGCACGGCGGAGGACATCTACGCCGCCCCCGCCCACGAGTACACCCGCGCACTGCTGTCCAGCGCCCCCGGCCGCAACGGCCCCCCGGCGTCCGCCGGCGCCCGGCAGCCCACCGCATCGATCTCGCAGAACATCTCGCAGAACAAGGAACGGAGCCCCCTGTGGCGAAGGTGACCAGGGTCAGCCTGACCTCGATCAACACCCCCCGGCACAACAGCATCACCTGCGGCCACATCCTGGTCGAACTCCACACCGACGACGACTCCCTCGTCGGCGTCGGGGAGATGTCCGACCTCCAGCACCTGCCGCGCTTCCACTTCGACGTGCCGGAACTGGAGGCCACCCTCAACGAGATCCTGGTGGGCCTGGACGCCCTCCAGCTGACCGAGGTCGAACGGCGGCTGGAGGCCAACTTCCCCCAGGCCGGCTACATCTACGACAAGAGCCGGGCCATCAAGTGCGGCGTCGACATCGCCTTCTGGGACCTGGCGGCCAAGCAGCTCGGGGTCCGGGTGTGCGACCTGCTGGGCGGTGCGGTCCGCGAATCCGTCCCCATCGCCTACCCGATCTTCCGGCAGCAGCACGAGGAGGACGTCGAGCGCAACCTCGCCATGGTCGAGCGGCGCATCGCGGAGGGCTTCGAGTTCTTCCGGGTGTACGTGGGGCGCCGGCTGGACCTGGACGAGCGGTTCCTGCGCACCGCCCGCGAACGGTTCGGCGACCGGATCGCCATCAAGTCGCTGGACTTCTCCAACCTGCTGGACGCCAAGGCGGCCTGCAATTTCGCCGAGAAGGTCGCCGACGTGGGCTTCGACCTCGTGGAGGCTCCGGCCCCCAACCACGACGTGCGCGGGCTGGTGTACGCCCGCAACCGTCTGCCCGTACCGATCAGCGAGCACGTCTACGGCTTCCGGTGGGCGCTGGACCTGGTCGCCGCCGACGCGGTCGACGTGTTCAACGTCAGTGTCATCGCGATCGGCGGCATCACCCCGGCCCGGCGCATCTTCGCCATCGCCGAGGCCGCCGGGAAGTCGTGCCTGGTCGGCACCACGCAGGAACTGTCCATCGGGACGGCCGCCGCGGCCCATGTCGCCATGGCGATGGCGCCGGTCACCGTGCCCAGCGACCCCGTCGGCCCACTGCTCTACACCCGCGACGTGGTGTCCGACCCGGTGCGCTACATCGACGGCCGGCTGCACGTGCCGTCGGGCCCCGGCCTGGGCATGCAGCTCGACCCGGAGCTGGTGAAGGCGTCGGCGGGCCCGCTCACCTGGGCCGCCACCAGCGCCGCCGCCGTCGTCGACCGGCAGGAGGTCGCACGATGACGGGCCCCGCCGCTGCAGGGCCCAGCGCGGGCGGACGGTTCGCCGGCCGGGTCGCCCTGGTCACGGGCGGGGCCCGCAACATCGGCCTCGCCATCGCCGTACGGCTGGCCGCCGAGGGTGCCGCCATCGCCGTCAACGGCCCCGACGAGCGGGAGGCCGAAGCGGCGGCGGCAGCACTGCGCGAGGGCGGGGCACGCGCTGTCGCCTGCCCGGCGGACGTCTCCGACCCGGCGCAGGTCGACGCCTGCGTCGCCCGCGCGGTGGAGGTGCTGGGCGGCCTGGACATCCTCGTCAACAACGCCGCCGCGGCGATGCTGGGGCGCGGTCGCCTGCTCGACCTGGATCCGGCGGACTGGGACCGCAGCTTCGCGGTCAACGCCCGCGGAACGTTCCTGTGCACCGTCGCCGCGGCCCGGGTGATGCCGGCCGGCGCGGCGATCGTCAACATCTCCTCCGTCGGCGCGACCCGCGCCCACCGCTCGGCCGTCGCCTACGACGCCTCCAAGGGCGCCGTCGAAGCCACCACCAGGGCCACGGCCCTGGAACTGGCCCCCGTGGGCATCCGCGTCAACGCCGTCGCGCCGGGCCCCGTCATCAACGACCGCTACGAACTGCTGGACGCCGCGCAGAAGCGCGCCCGCGTCCAGCCGGTGCCCCTCGGCCGCATGGGCGACGGTTCCGACGTCGCCGCGGCCGTCGCCTTCCTGGCCTCCGCCGACGCCTCGTTCATCACCGGCCAGGTGCTCACCGTCGACGGCGGGCTGACGGCCCAGATCAGGCCGCCCGGCACCGACCCCAGCCTCGACTCCCCCGCCACCACCCCGGCGCACGCCACCGCCGACCAGCCCTAAGGACCCGCATCATGACCGAGACGCCCCAGGCGCCGCTCAACCCCGACGACCTGGCCGCTCTCCGCGAGGCCAGCACTGCCACCATCACCACGCAGCTGTTCAAGCACGGCCTGCGCAACACCTTCCTCGCCGGCCTCACCCGCGTGACCGCCGACGCGCCGCGCATGGTCGGCGAGGCGTTCACCCTCCGGTACATCCCGGCGCGCGAGGACATCGACATCCTCGACGTGTACGACGACTACGACCACCCCCAGCGCGCCGCCATCGAACAGGTCGGGCCCGGCCAGATCCTCGTCGTGGACTGCCGGGGCGAGGGCCGCGCCGCGTCGGCGGGCAACATCCTGCTCACCCGGCTGTCCGTCCGGGGCGCCGCCGGACTGGTCACCGACGGCACGCTGCGCGACATCGAGGAGATCGGGCGCCTCCCGCTGCCCGTGTACGCCACCGGTGCCGCGGCGATGACCAACCTGGCCCTGCACCACGCCGTCGACCTCCAGGTCCCCGTCGGCTGTGCCGGTGTCGCGGTCTACCCGGGCGATGTCCTGGTCGGCGACGCCGACGGCGTGGTCTGCATTCCCCGCCACCTCGTCGCGGTGATCGCCCGTCAGGCGCGGGAACAGGAGCGGCTGGAGGAATTCATCACCGAGCGGGTCGCCGCCGGTGCACCCCTGCGCGGCACTTATCCCGCGGACGCCGAGACCCTGCGCGCCTACGAGGAGTCCCTCTTCGCCCCGTCCGCCCAGGACTGACCCACCCACTTCCCGCGGCGGGCGGAACCGCCGCGGGCCGGCCGTCCGGCCGGACCAGCCTCCGAGGAAGAAGGCAGGAACACATGGTCACCCCCTCCCCCACCGTCAGGCGGCCCTTCGCCGTCCTGATGGCCGGCGCGCTCGTCGGCGGCCTGATCTCCGTCGCCACCGCCGGTCCGGCCACCGCGGCCGACATCACCGGCGACTTCGACACCACCGCACCCGGCAGCACCCCCGCCGGCTGGCAGGTCACCGGCGCGGCCGGTGATGCCGCCGTGCAGGACGTGCCCGGCACCGTGGACCGGAGCCTGCGGCTGCGGGACACCTCCACCAGCGCCCCGGTCACCGCGAGCACCACCTTCGGCACCACCACCTCGACCGTCGTCGCGGGCTTCCGGCTGCGCGCCGCGCAGACCTCCGCGACGATCGGCGTGCACCTGGACGGCAGCGGCGGACACAGCGTCACCGTCGCCCTGGGCACCGACGGGCGCATGTACACCTACAACGCGGCCGAGCGCGTCGACCTCGGCGCGTACACGGCCGACCGCTGGTACGACATCCGCGTGGTCGCCCACCCGTCCTCGGGCACCGCCGACGTGTGGGTGGACGGCTCGCGCAAGGCCAAGGGCGTGGCGTTCCGGACCGGCACCAGGGCCCTGGGCAGCATCGCGGCCGGTACCTCCACCGCCGGCACGGGCACCGCCTGGCTGGACGACGTCCGCACCACCACCGAGAGCGCCCCGCAGGGCTGGCCCCGCCTCGGGTCCGTCGCCCCGCGCACCGCCTGGGAGGTCGGCGCCTCCCCGCTCATCGTCGGCGCCGAGACCCTCGACCGCGACTACACCGACTACCAGGCCTTCGCGCCCTACCTGGGCAAGCTCGGCGCGACCAGCACCCGGCTCCAGGGCGGGTGGGCGAAGACGGAGAAGACCAAGGGCGTCTACGACTGGACCTGGCTCGACCGGATCGTCGACGACGCCCTCAGCCGGGGCGTCAAGCCCTGGATGCAGCTGTCCTACGGCAACGGCGCCTACACCGGCGGCGGCGGGTCCGGCCTCGGCGGCCATCTGCCCACCTCCCCGGAGGCCCTGGCCGCGTGGGACGCCTGGGTGACCGCCATGGTCAAGCGGTACGAGAACCGGGTCACCGAGTGGGAGATCTGGAACGAACCCAACCTGGCGGGCATCCCCGTCGGCGACTACACCGACTTCTTCATCCGCACCGCCCGGCTCATTCGCGCCGAACAGCCCGACGCGGTGATCTACGGGCTGTCCGAGGCCGGCATCGACGTGCCCTACACCCGGGACTTCCTCGTCCGGCTCGCCGAACGGGGCAGGGCCGACCTCCTGGACGGCATCAGCTACCACCCGTACAACCCCAACCCCGACGACGCGTGGACCTACGGGCAGGTGCAGAAGATCCGGGACCTGATCGCGCAGTACGCGCCCGGGACCGTCCTGCGCCAGGGCGAGAACGGCGCGCCCAGCAGGCCGGGCAGCTTCGGCGCCCTGGGTGACCTCGACTGGACGGAACTCAGCCAGACCAAGTGGGTCCTGCGCCGCGTGCTCAACGACCTCGGACGCGACATCAGCACCAGCGTCTTCAGTATCTCCGACCTGCACTACCCCTCGAAGATCAACAGCAAGGGGCTGCTGCAGACCAACACCGACAAGAGCATCCGCTACGCCAAGCCCTCGTACTACGCCGTGCAGACCGTGGCGTCGGTCCTCGCCGGCACCAAGCCGCTGCCCGGCTACCGTTGGAGCACGACCCCCGACACCCCGCTCACCGTGCAGGCGTTCGCGAAGCGCGACACCGGCCGGCAGATCGTCAGCGTCTGGTCCGGCACGGCCAAGCCCAGCGAGAGCACCGCCCGCACCGCCACCGACCTCACCTTCACCGGCGGGGACTTCGCCGATCCGGTCTACGTCGACGTCCGCACCGGCGCCGTCCACGACATCCCGGCCGCCAACTGGTCGGCGCAGGGCAGCACGTACACCTTCAAGGACATACCGGTGTACGACTCGCCCGTGCTCATCGCGGACCGTTCCGTCATCAAGTTCTAGCGCCCAGCCGGTCCCCGCCCCCGCCGGGCGGGGACCGGCCCAGGAGGCAACCGTGCAAGCCCCTGTCCGAGCCGCGCTGAAGTCGATCGTCGGCGACGCGCACTACCGCGAGGCGGACGGCGACCTCGTTCCCTTCAGCCGGGACGCCACCCCGCTGTTCACCGCACAGCCCGACGCCGTGGTCTTCCCCGCCGACACCCAAGAGGTGTCCGCCATTCTGGAACTCGCCACCCGGCACGGCGTTCCGGTCGTGCCGCGCGGCGCCGGATCCAACCTGTGCGCCGCCACCGTCGCCCTGCGCGGCGGCATCGTCCTGGCCCTCACCCGCCTCGACCGCATCCTCGAAGTCGCCCCGGCCGAACTGCTCGCCCGCGTCCAGCCGGGCGTCACCAGCGCGGCACTCGCCGACACGGCCGCCGGGCGGGGTCTGCTGTGGGCACCCGACCCGGGCAGCCGCACCGTCGCCACCATCGGCGGCACCATCGCCACCAACGCGGGCGGTCTGCGCGGCCTCAAGTACGGCGTCACCCGCGATTACGTCCTCGGCCTGGAGGCCGTCCTGCCCACCGGAGAAGTGATCCGCACCGGCGGGCGCCTGCACAAGGACGTCGCCGGATACGACCTCACCCGCCTGCTCACCGGTTCCGAGGGCACCCTCGCCGTGATCACCGAGGCCACCCTCGCACTGCGCCCCGCACCCCGGACGTCCGGCACCGGAGTCGCCTACTTCCCCGACCTCGCCGCCGCGGGCAGCGCCGTCACCGCGATCATCTCCGACGGCGTACTGCCGGCCACCCTCGAATTCCTCGACCGGTCCTGCATCCAGGCGGTGGAGGACTTCGCCGGACTCGGCCTGCGCACCGACGCCGGCGCGCTGCTCCTCTTCGGCGACGACGGCGAACCCGACGCCGTGACCCGCGCCCTGACCCGGATGAGCGAGGCCTGCGCCGCGCACGGCGCACTGGAGGTCACCACCGCCGCCCAGGTCGCCGAGGCCGCGGCCCTGCTCGCCGCACGCCGCTGCGCCCTGCCCGCCCTGTCCCGGCTCGGCGCGCTGACCATCCTGGAGGACGCGACCGTCCCGCGCCCGCGCATCGCCGAGATGGTGGAGCGCATCGACCGGATCGCCGAGCGGCACGACGTCACCATCGCGACCTTCGGGCACGCCGGTGACGGCAACCTCCACCCCACCTGCGTGATCGGCTCCCCCGACGACACCGAGGCCATCGCCCGGGCGGAACGCGCCTTCGGCGACATCTTCGCCACCGCCATCGAACTCGGCGGCACCATCACCGGTGAACACGGCGTCGGAGCAGCCAAGTTCCCCTACCTCACCGCGCAACTCGGCTCATCACAGGTCGCGTTGCTGCGCCGCGTCAAGGACGCCTTCGATCCGGCCGGCATCCTCAATCCCGGAAAGCTGGGTTCATGACCGACTCCGTCTTCGACCCCGATCTGCTGTCGCGCTGCATCTCCTGCGGCTTCTGCCTGCCCTCCTGCCCGACGTATGCCGCGACCGGGGACGAGGCGTCCTCGCCGAGGGGCCGGATCAACCTCATGCGCGCCCTCCAGAACGGCGACCTCGACCCTTACGACCCCACACTGCAGGAGCAGTCCTCGCAGTGCCTGGGCTGCCGCGCCTGCGAACCGGTGTGCCCGGCGGGGGTCGAGTACGGGCAGCTCCTCGAACAGTGGCGCGACCACCAGTGGAAGGGCCGCAGACAGCCGCTGCCGGCGCGGGCCCTGATGCTGGCGGCCCGGATGCGTCCCGTCTTCCGCCCCCTGGGCCTGGTGCGCAGAGCAGCCCGCGGCAGGCACCGGTCGTCGAAGGCCTCCGCAGCTTCGGTGTCCCTCATGCTCGGCTGCTTCGAACGGGTCCTGTTCCCGAAGGTCAGCCGTGCGGCCCGGGCCTTGGTGCCCGGCGCCGCCGTCCCCGCCGGCCAGGGCTGCTGCGGCGCCCTGCACGCCCACAACGGAGACACGGCAGCCGGCGAACGCCTCGCGCACCGCCTCGGGGACGATCTGCCCGGCACCATCGTGACCACGTCCGGAGGCTGCGCCGCCCACCTGTCCTCGGTCCTCGGCCCGGAGCGAGTGCGCGAACTCTCCGCGCACCTGGCCGACCGCGGCGCGTCGGGCGAACTGCGCGTGGACGGACGGCGGGCGCGCGTCGCCCTCCAGGACTCCTGCCACCTGCGCAACGGCCTCGGTGTGTGGCAGCAGCCCCGCGACCTGATCGGCCAGGTCGCCGACTACGTCGAGCTGCCCTCCGCCGCCACCTGCTGCGGGGCGGCGGGCACGTACTCCCTGCTCAGGCCCCGCGAATCCCGCCGCATCCTCGACGCGAAGGTCCGGGAGATCGAGGCCGCCGGCGTCGACTACGTCGCCGCGGTCAACCCCGGCTGCCTGCGCCAACTGCGCACCGGTCTGCGCCGCGCCCGCTCCCGGGTGAAGGCCGTGCACATCGCCGAACTACTCGCCGAAGCAGCGGACAACGGGCCCCGGTGACGGGCCCCCACCTCAGTCGACCCACCGAGAGGCAGCACATGTCTTCCCGCACCACGGCGCCGTCACAGGACGCCGCCACGGCCACCGCCCGCGCCGCGGCCCAGGCCCACGCGGCCGCCCCGGCCCTCGCCGGCCTCCCCCTGCCCGAGCGAGCCGCGCTCCTGCGCGGCCTGTCCCACACACTGGGCGAGAACGCCGCCCACCTCGCGGCCGTCGCCGAGGACGAGACCCGGCTCGGGGTGGACCGCCTGCGCGGCGAAATACGGCGTACACAGGCGCAGTTGGAGATGTTCGCCGACGTGGCCGAGGCGGGCGCTTTCCTGGACGTCATGATCGACCCGCCCGACCCCTCGGCGCAGCCCGCACCCCGGCCCGACATCCGCCGCATGCTGGTGCCGCTGGGGCCGGTCGCGGTGTTCTCGGCCTCCAACTTCCCGTTCGCCTTCTCCGTGCTGGGCGGTGACACCGCAAGCGCGCTCGCCGCGGGCTGCCCCGTGGTGGTCAAGGCGCACGAGGGACACCCCCGGCTCTCCGACCTGACCGGTGAACTGGCCGCCGAAGTCCTCCCGGCCGGCGTCCTGTCCGTCGTCCACGGCCGCGAGGAGGGCCGGAGCCTGGTCACCCATCCCGCCATCCGCGCGGTCGGCTTCACCGGCTCCACCGCCGGTGGCCGCGCCTTGTTCGACCTGGCCGGTAGCCGTCCAGACCCGATCCCCTTCTACGGCGAACTCGGCTCTGTGAACCCGGTGGTGGTCACCCCGGCGGCCTGCGCGGCACGCGGCGCGGACATCGTCCGCGAGTACATCGCCTCGGTCTCCCTGGGCCAGGGACAGTTCTGCACCAAGCCGGGCCTGCTCTTCCTGCCGGCCGAGCACGCCTTGGAGGACCATCTCCGCCGGGCCGTCGCGGCTGTCCCCCCGGCCCCCCTACTGGGCTCCTGGATCAGCACCGCCTACCGCGCGACCCTCGAAGAACTGGCCACGCACCCGGCCGTACGTTCCGTACACCGTGCGCCAACCCCGGACGACGCGAGGGCGTCCGTCCCCGCCCTCCTCGCCACCACGGCCGAGTCCGTACGGGCGCACCCCGAACTCCTCCAGGAGTGCTTCGGCCCGGCCTCGCTGATCATCACGTACACCACGACGGAAGACCTGCTGGCCACCCTGCACACCCTGCCAGGCAGCCTCACCGCGACCGTCCACGGCCAGGAACACCAGGACGAGCCCCTGGCCCGTCTCCTGGCAGCCGCCCTGCACACCGGACGCCTGATCTGGAACGGCTGGCCCACCGGCGTCGCCGTGACGCCCGCCATGCACCACGGCGGCCCGTGGCCGGCGACGACCTCCCCCCTGCACACCAGCGTCGGCAGCAGGGCCATCACGCGCTGGATGCGCCCGATCGCCTATCAGAACATGCCGGAGCAGCTGCTGCCGGCCCCGCTCCAGCGCGCCAATCCCTGGAACGTCCCGCAGCAGGTGGACGACGCCCGGCGTACCGTCCCACCAGGACGCGCGGCCTCCTGACGGGGGCCGCGGCCGGGGGCTCACACCGACGCGCGTGCCACGAACTCCGCCTTGACGTGCACCGTCTTGTGCACCTTGCGGCCGTCGAGGCGCTCGGTGAGGAGCCGCGCCGCCGCTCGGCCGACCTCGGCCGCCGGGTAGCGGATGGTGGTCAGCTGGGGGCGCACCAGGGACGCGAAGGAGGCGTCGTCGTGGCCGATCAGGGCGACATCGCCGGGGATGTCGATGCCGAGTTCGTGCGCCTTGTCCAGGGCGCCGACGGCGATCACGTCATTGCCGCAGAAGACCGCGTCGGGGCGGTAGCGGCGGTTCATGAGCTCGCCGAAGCCGGCCGCCCCGGCTTCCCGGGTGTGCTCGCCCCTGACCACCAGGTCGTGGGGAAGCGACATGCCGAACTGCAGGGCCACGGCGCGCAGGTGCTGCAGCCGGGGATCCCCGCCGGTGGCGTCCCGGGGACCGGCGATCATGGCGATGCGGCGTCGCTGCGCCGCGGCCACCCGTTCCAGCGCGCGCCGGGTCGCCACGCGCGCGTCGGGCGTGACGAGGTCGATCGGGCCGAAGGAGACGTCAGCGCTCACGACGACGGGCATACCGGCGTCGACGAGCGGCTTGAAGTCGTCCGGGTTGAGCCGGAACGGGGTGATGATGACACCGGCGAAGCGCTGCTGGAGCGCCTCGGCCAGCAGGGCGCGCTCCTCGTCCTGGCGGGCGCGGGTGTTGCAGACGACGACGTGCAGTCCGAGGCCGCGCAGTTCTTCCTGCAGGGTGGCCGCGAGCTGCGCGAAGAAGGGGTTGGCGATGTCCGGCACGATCAGTGCCACCAGGCTCGACCGGCCGGTCCGCAGACTGCGCGCGGTGACGTCGACGGTGAACGACAGCTCCTCGATCGCCGCTTCCACCGCGGCCCGGGTCTCGGGCGCCACCGGCCGCTTGCCGGAGAGCACGTAGGAGACCGTGGCCGACGACACTCCTGCCGCACGGGCGACATCGGCCATCGTGACCCGTTCTCGCACCACTCACGCTCCCTTCGACGGACACCCTACTTCACGTGCGGTTCCGTCGAGAGAGCGCTCTCCGCGGGGTGGTCCGGCCGACGATTCCGGCCCGCTTTCGTCAGCCCACCACGCCCCGCTTCTCGTCAGCCCGCCACGCGCCGCAGCCGGACCAATGCGCTCGCGCAGTCGCCCGCCGACAGGTCGGGCAGCGTCAGGCCGAAGCCCATCAGCGTGGCCCCCGACCACTCGCGCCCGGTGTCCTCGTCGCGGTAACGGGCGGCGTCTGCCAGCCCGCGCAGCCGCAGCGGCGCCTCCGGCGGACCGAACGCGGTGCTGGGCCGCCAGACCAGGACAGCCGCCCGGTCACCGTCGAGATACTGCACGGCCGTCAACGGCCCCTGGCCGGGCGCCAGGAGACGGAACTGCTCGCCTCGCTGCACCACGGGACGGATGTCCTTGTAGACCTCGATCAGTTCGGCGGCCTCGGCGAGTTCGGCGTCCGTCCAGCGCGTCAGGTCCCCGCCGATGCCGAGCACCCCGGCCATGGCGCTGTGGAAGCGGAACCGCAGCGGCACCGCCCTGCCGGTCAGCGGGTTGGGGCTGTCCGTGACCCAGGCCGACATCACGTGCGCCGGGTACAGCTGGCTGAAACCGTGCTGGATGCGCAGGCGGTCCACGGCATCGGTGTTGTCGGAGGTCCACACCTGGTCGGTGCGGGCCAGGATGCCCGGGTCGACGCGTCCGCCACCACCCGCGCAGGCCTCGATCCGCAACCCCGGGAACTCCGCCCGCAGCTGGTCCAGCACCCGGTACAGCCCCCGGGCGTGCTCGACGTGCACGCGGCGGGCATCGGGGCCGCCCCCGGCGTGACCCGCTTCGGTGAACGAGCGGTTGAAGTCCCACTTGAGGAAGTCGACCGCGTGGTCGGTCACCACCTGACGCAGCCGGCCGAGGGCCCACTCGGTCACCTCCGGCCGGGAGAAGTCGAGCACCAGCTGGTGCCGCAGCTCGGTGGCGGTGCGGTCGGGGAGGTGCAGGACCCATTCCGGGTGGGCGCGGTACAAGTCGCTGTCGGCGTTGACCATTTCGGGCTCCACCCACAGCCCGAACGCCATCCCCAGGCGGTGCACCTCGTCGGCGAGCGGCCGCAGGCCCCGGGGGAACTTCTCCGGATGGGGCGTCCAGTCGCCGAGTCCCGCCCGGTCGTCGTCGCGGCCGAGGAACCAGCCGTCGTCGAGCACGAACAGCTCGGCGCCGATGGCGGCGGCACGGCGGGCGAGAGCGATCTGGTTGTCCTCGCTCACGTCGAACCCCGTGGCCTCCCAGGAGTTGTACAGCACCGGCCGCACCTCCTCCGGGTGGGGCAGGACGTGCGCGCGCAGGTGGCGGTGGAAGGCCCGGCTCGCATCCCCGAAGCCGCCGGTGGTGTGGAGGGCGAGACTGACCGCGGTGCGGTGCCGTCCACCGGGCGGCAGGCGCAGCTCGGCACTGTCGTGGCCCTCGTTCGCCAGTACGCCGGTCCGGCCGGCGGCCGTGCGCTGCGCGGTGAGCCGCCAGCTCCCGCTCGCCGCGAGCGCGACGACCCAGACCTCCCCCTGTTCCTCGCCCGCGTCCCCGGCGTCGAGTGCGGCCCAGGGGTTGGCGTGGTGTCCGGTGTGGCCGCGCCTGCTGCCCAGCGCCGTCTCGCCGACCGGCAGCTCCGACCGCTGGAGGCGGCCCTCGGCGGACCAGCCCCCGTACACGGAGCTGAGCCGCCAGTCCGGCCGCTGCGGGAGCGGCCAGTGCGCGGAGGCGTACCGGACCAGCAGCACGTCCCCGTCCCGTGCCGTGCCGGTGTGCGCGAACTCCACCCACCGCTCCACCACGTCACCGTCCGGCGGGACGCGGTAGTGCAGCTGCCAGGCCAGCGGCCGGGTGCGGTCCCGCAGCTGGACGACCACATGGTCTTCCTCGACCAGGACGACGTCCCGCACGGTCGCCTCGACGGGACTGCTGCCGTCGGCGAAACGTACCTCGAAGGCGGGCACGCCGAAGCGGGCTCCGCCGTCGACCGGGTACTCCTCGGTTCCGTCCCAGCGGCCGGCGAAGCTGTTGTCGTGCTCGCTCCAGGGCGGCAGCGCGACCGCGTCGGCGAGCGGCAGCGCGGCGCCCCAGTGGAGGTGCCGCACGATGCCCGCGGCCCGGTCCACCCGGAACACGTAGGCGCCCTGAGCGGTGCGCAGCAGCACGGTGCCGCTGTCCTCGTCCAGCTCCACGCGGCGGGACGCACCGGTGGACGACGGGACCGGGCGGGTGGGCATGGTGGTCACGTGACCCTTCCTCGCAGGTTCTCGCGGATCCGACAGCAGGTCAGTCCGGGGTGGACGACAAATCCTCGCGTACGACGACCACTCCCCCGGGCGGGACCACGGCCCGGCCGTCGGTGACGTCGGCGTCGCCGAGGCCCACCCCGGTGACGGGCACCGTGACGGTCTGGTCAGTGTGATTGATCAGAAACAGATAGGAGTACCGCTCCCCCACGCGCCGCGCCGCCTCCAGCCCGGGCGGTGCCTCGACGACCGGGGTGAGGCGGGCCTGCTCGCCCAGCGCGCGGATCACGTCACGCAGGGCGGGTACGGGCAGTCGGCCGGCCGCGTACCAGGCGGTGCCCCGGCCGAAGCCGTGCCGGGTGACGGCCGGGCCGCCGCGGGCCGGGCCGCCGTCCGCCGAGTCCTCGTACCGCACCACCGTGGTGCAGCCCCGCGGTTCGACGCGCTCCACCCACTGCACGATGTCCGTTCCGTCGTCGAGCCGGGCCCGTTCGCCCGTCCGCAGGGGCAGGAATTCGTCCACGACGAGTCCGAGCACCTCCCGCAGGGCTCCCGGATGACCGCCCGGCCGCACCCGGTCGGAGTCGTCGACGACCCCGCTGAAGCAGCCGACCGCGAGGTGGCCGCCCTGCTGCACGTACTGGGTGAGGTTGTCGGTGTCGTCGTCGGAGAGCAGGTACAGGTTGGGGGCGACGACGGCCCGGTACGGTGTCAGGTCGGCGCCGGGGGGCACGAGGTCGCAGGTGATGTTCATGGTCCACAGCGCCTCGTACCAGTCGCGGACCGCGTCCAGGTAGCGGAACTGGCCGGAGGGCCGGGCCTGCAGTTCCAGGGCCCACCAGTTGTGCCAGTCGAAGAGCACGGCCACCTCGCTCTGCACCCGGCTGCCGGTGACCTCGGCCAGGGAGGCCAGCTCCGCGCCGAGCGCACTGACCTCCTTCCAGACCCGGCCGTCGGTGCCGGCGTGCGGGAGCATCGCGGAGTGCCACTTCTCGGCGCCGGCGCGGGACTGCCGCCACTGGAAGAACATCAGCCCGTCGGCGCCGCGGGCCAGGTGGGTGAGGCTGTTGCGCCGGGTCTCTCCGGGCCGCTTGGCCACGTTGACGGGCTGCCAGTTGACCGCGGACGTCGAGTGCTCCATGAGCAGCCAGGGCCGGCCGGCGGCCATGCCGCGGGCGAGGTCGGCGTTGAGCGCCAGGTCGATGTGGCCGTCGCGGTCGGCGGCGGGGAGGTAGTGGTCGACGGAGACCAGGTCGCACTCGGCGGCGAAGGCGTAGCCGTCGACCTTCTTCTCCAGGGTGCCCATCACGTTGGTGGTGATCGGCACCTGCGGAGTGGTACGGCGCAGCACAGCCGTCTCGGCGAGGTGCCGGGTGAGCAACGCGTCGGAGGAGAAGCGGCGGTAGTCGAGTTCCTGGCCCGGGTTGCGGAAGGCGGTGGTGTCCCGGGGCGGGTCGATCTCCTCCCAGTCGCCGTAGCGCTGGCTCCAGAAGTCGGTGCCCCACACGTCGTTGAGCGCGTCGAGGGTCTTGTACCGCTCCTTCAGCCAGGTCCGGAACGCGGCCGCGCTGGTGTCGCAGTAGCACAGGGCGTTGTGGTTGCCCCACTCGTTGTGGACGTGCCACAGGGCGAGGGCGGGATGGCTGCCGTAGCGGGCCGCCAGCTCGGTGACGAGGGCGTCGGCCGCTTCGGCGTAGGCGGGGCTGCTGGGGCAGAAGACCTGCCTGCTGCCGTGCGCGAGCCGGGTGCCGGAGGCGGTGACCGGCCGGGCCTCTGGGTGCCGGCGGGTGAACCAGGGGGGCGGTGCGGCGGTCGGCGTGGCCAGGTCGACGGCGATGCCGTGGGCGTGCAGCAGGTCCAGGACCTCGTCGTGCAGGCTCCAGTCGTACGTGCCGGGCCGTGGCTGGATGCGGGACCAGGAGAAGACACCGACGGTGACGAGGTTGACGCCCGCTTCGCGCATCAGGCGGGCGTCCTCGCGCCAGACCTCGCGCGGCCACTGCTCCGGGTTGTAGTCGCCGCCGTAGGCGATCCCGCCGAGTCGGCGGGTCACTTCGGCGAGGGGGTGGTTCACGATTTCACGGCTCCAGCGGCGAGTCCGGCGCGCCAGTAGCGCTGCAGGAGGAGGAAGGTGAGCACGATCGGCACGACCGAGACCAGGGCGCCGACGATGGTGAGGGTCTGCAGTTCGGGCAGCCGGCTGGTCTGCGACTGCCAGGTGAACAGGCCCAGGGTGACGGGGTAGAGACGCTCGTCCTGCAGCATGATCAGGGGCAGCAGGAAGTTGTTCCAGATGACGACGAACTGGAACAGGAAGACGGTCACCAGCGCGGGTGCCATCAGGCGCAGTGCGATGGTGCGGAAGATGCGGAACTCGCTCGCTCCGTCCATGCGGGCGGCCTCCATCACTTCGTCCGGGACGGACGCGGCGGCGAAGATGCGCGAGAGGTACACGCCGAACGGGCTGACGATGCTGGGCAGGAACACCGACCAGAAGGTGTTGGTGGCGTCGAGCTCGGCGAACATCAGGAACAGCGGCAGGGCGAGCGCGGTGGCCGGGACGAGGACTCCGCCGAGGACGACGGAGAAGACCGCCTCACGGCCGCGGAAGGCGTACTTGGCGAGCGCGTAGCCGGCCGCCGCGGCCAGCAGGGTGGCGACGGCGGCTCCCGCGCCCGCGTACAGCAGGCTGTTGAGCAGCCAGCGGGCGTAGACGCCGTCCTGCTGGGCGAAGAGCGAGGACAGGTTGTCGCCGAAGTGCCATTCGGCGGTGCGGAAACCGGGGGTGCTGACCAGGTCGCTCTGGCTCTTGGTCGAGGACACGAGCAGCCAGTAGACCGGCAGCAGCATGTAGCAGGCGACCGCGATCATGAAGGTCACGGCGGCGGCGGTGGACAGGCCGGTGCGCGGCCTGCGGCCTGCGGAGGGGGCGTGGGCGCCCTCGGTGCGGGTGAGGAAGCTCATCCCTGCCTCCTGGAGGTGAAGCGCAGGAACGCGAACGACAGGACGAAGGTGACGAGCGCGAGGACGACCGACAGGGCGGCGGCCTCGCTGTAGTTGTCGCCGGAGGCGAGCGAGTACGCGGCGAGGTTCGGGGTGTACGTGCTCGTCACGCTGGTGGAGATGGACCGGAAGACCTGCGGCTCGGTGAACAGCTGGAAGGTGCCGATGATGGAGAAGACCCCGGTGAGGATGAGGGCCGGACGGATGATCGGGATCTTGATGCGCAGGGCGATGGTCCAGCCGCTCGCCCCGTCCACCCGGGCCGCCTCGCCGATGTCGGCCGGCACGGCCTGCAGGGCGGCGTAGATGATCAGCATGTTGTAGCCGGTGTACGTCCAGGTGACGACGTTGGCGATGGACCACAGGATCGCGTCCGGGCCGAGCAGGTCGACATGCATACCGGCCGACCGCAGCAGGTCCACCACGGGCGACAGCCGCGGGTCGTACAGGAACGCCCACATCAGGGCGGCGACGACGCCGGGGATGCCGTACGGCACGAAGTAGACGAGCCGGAAGAACCGCTTGGCGCGCGCGACCGCGGAGTCCAGCAGCAGCGCGAGGACCAGGGCCAGCAGCAACATCACGGGGATCTGCACGAGGGCGAAGCCGAGGACGCGCAGCAGGCTCTCGGTGAAGTAGTCCTCCTGAAGGACCCGTCCGTACTGCTCGAACCCGGCGAATACCGTCTCGGTGCGGCCGAAGGTGCCGCCGGTGCGTTCGGTCTTGTGCAGGCTCTGCCAGAAGGCGTACCCGACCGGGACGAGGGTGAACAGGACGAAGGGGATGAGGAAGGGTGCCAGGAAGGCGTAGGGGATGAGGGTCCGGCGCGGTCGACGGCGCGCCGGGGCCGGGGCGTTGGTGGATGTCACGGGCAGCCTTTGAGGTGCTGTTCCCCGCCGCCCGGGGGCGGCGGGGAGGCCGGGGAGGGACCGATCACTCAGCCACGTCGAGCGACTGCTTGCGCAGGGACTCGGCGCTCTGCGCGCCGGTGTCCTCGAGCACGTCGCCGAGGGTGCTCTTGCCGGCGATGGCGTTGGCCGTGCCGTCGCTGAGGAAGCGGTAGGTGTCCGTCATGGTCGGACCCCAGGTGAAGTCGGTGTCCACGTTCGCCGAGGCCTCGGCGAAGACGTCGAAGATCTTCTGCTTGCCGTAGAAGTCGACCGGCTGCTTGAGCGCCGGAAGGTCGAGACCGGCCTTGGCCGCCGGATAGAGCCCGCCCTCGCGGTTGAGGATCTCCAGCGCCTCGGGGTCGCTGTTCAGCCACAGGGCGAACTTGGCGGCCTCCGCGGGGTGTTCGGTCCCGGCCATCACCGTGGTGGTGGAGCCGCCCCAGTTGCCGGCCTGCTCCTGGCCCTCCTCCCACTGCGGCATGGGGGCGACCGCCCACTTGCCGTCGGTGGACTTGGCGTTGTCGCGGATGGTGCTGTAACCCCAGGCGGCGCTGACCCAGGTGACCACCTCGCCGGTGTTCCAGGCCTTGTACAGCGCCGGGGAGAAGCCCTGGAGGCCGGTGGCGACGAGCTTGTCGTCGATCAGCTTCTGCCAGTAGTCGGCGACCTGGCGGCTCTCGGGCCGGTCGACGGTGACCTTCCAGGTGTCGCCGTCACGCTCGAACATGGTGGCCTGGTTCTGCCACAGCAGGCCGGTGAACCAGTTGGGGTCGGTCTGGGAGAAGTGGGTGATGTACTTGCCCTCCTTCTTCAGCGTGCGGGCCTGCTCCGCGTACTCGTCCCACGTGGCGGGGGCCTTGAGACCGAGCTGGTCGTAGATGTCCTTGCGGTAGAACAGGGCCATGGGGCCGGTGTCCTGCGGCACCGCCCAGACGCCGTCCTCGCCGTCGGCACCGAACTCCACCTGCGACCAGGTCCAGTCGACGAAGGTGTCGCCCGCCTCCTCGACGCCGGGGCAGGACGAGATGTCCGTCAGCCCCTCCTTGAGCCGGAAGCTCGCCAGGGAGTCGTACTCGACCTGACCGAGGTCCGGCGCCTTATCGGCCTTCAGGGCGTTGGACAGGTTCTGGTACGTGCCGGCGTTGCCGGAGGGGGTCGTCTTCAGCTTGACCTGGATGTCGGGGTTCTTGGTGTTCCAGGCGTCGACGGCCTTCTGCATGCCCGGGACCCAGGACCAGTAGTCCAGCGTGACCTTGCCCGAGGCCGGCTTGCAGGACGCCTCACCTCCGCTGCCGGCCTTGTCGCCCCCGTCACCTCCACCGCAGGCGGTCAGCGCCGTGAGGGCCAGAACCGTTCCGCCGATCACGCAGCGTCCGACCAGTGATGTGCGATCACGCATCGCCATGGTTGCTCCTTGCACCGGGATCCGCTCCGATGAAGCGGTGGGCACAAGAGACATCCGAAATCAACGAAAGTCAACAGGCTCAGGCGAACTCATGACGCTCACGCACACTTCGTAATCAGTTCGAAACCTTACACTGAGCCGCAAAATGCCCTGTGACCTGCGCTTTCATGGAGCATGGCACAGAATCCGTGCAACGATCTCGCTCTGCGGAATCGATTACGCTACGGTGCCCAAGCGCACCGACAAGAGAGCGGCGGCGCACTCCGGGGGCGGGGCACTGCGGCACCCCGCCCCCACCTTCAGTCACTTGACGGGGCGTCAGAACGCTGACGCGGTGTCACCTCGTGCGCTGGTCAGGGAGCCGTGGGGAGGTGAACCCGCCACATGACTGTCCGGCTTCGCGGACGACCTCAACGCCGCGCTGACGCGTCAGTGACCGGTCACACCAACCCGGTACGACGGGCGACGTCCTCGGTGTGCCGCATGTGCTGGTGCGCGTCGTCACCCAGCTCCGTGATGAGGCCCGCGACGACGGTCTCGATGACGGCGAGGGTGGGCACCAGGCTGTCGTACGGGGACGGGGTGGTCACCTGGCTGGGCAGCACCACCTCGGCGTGCGCGCTGGTGGGCGACAGCCAGGTGTCGGTGAAGACGACGACCTTGCCGCCCTGATCCTGGACGAGCTGGGCGAGGGCGGTCTTGTCGCTCTCGTAGCGGCGGTAGTCGAAGACGACGAGGACGTCGCGGCGGCCGAGCCGGGCCAGGGCGGCGGCCCGTTCGACGTCCCGTTCCGGCAGGATGTGGACGTCGTCGCGCAGCTGCATCAGGTGCAGGGCGAGGTACTGGGCGAGCAGGTGGGTGAACCGGCCGCCGACCAGCGTGATGCGGCGCTTGCGGTCGGAGAGCAGGGTGATGGCCCGTTCCAGGTCGTGCGGTGGGGTCTCGGCGAGGGTCTGGGCCACGGCGGTGGTGAACAGCCTGCTGCTGCGGGCCATGAGGCCCGCGGCCGTGTCGTCGCCGGGGACGTCCTCCGTCTCCTCGTACAGCGACAGGGGCGAGGCGTTGCGCTGGTCGAGCTCGGCGCGCAGGGCGGCCTGGAACTCGGGGAACCCGCTGTACCCGAGGCGGGCGACGAAGCGCAGGACCGTGGGAGCGCTGACGGCGGCGCGTTCGGCGATCGTGGCGACGGTCTCGAAGCCCGCCGCGGGGTAAGCGGCCAGGAGCACCCGCGCGACCTTCCGCTCGGCGGGGCTGAGGGTGCCCAGCTTGAGACGGATGTCGTCGGCGAGGGTGCCGGAGGCCATGAGGGCTCCTTTCGGATCTTGCGGTGCGCCGGTGCCGAGCCTAGTGCCCGTGCGGGGGGGGGGGGGGGGGGGGGGGGGGGGGGGGGGGGGGGGGGCGGCGGCGGGGGGGGGGGGGGGGGGGCGGGGGGGGGGGGGGGGGGGGGGGGGGGGGGGGGGGGGGCCCGGGGGGCGCGCCGCCCCCCCCCCCCCCCCCCCCCCGACGGGGTGTCGAGCGGGGTCACCGGGGGGTGATGTCGATGCGCAGTCCCACGAGGGATCGCGCGGTGGCGCCGTCGCTCGTCCAGGCGGTGAAGCCCGGCCGCTTGGTGAAGGTGACGGTGAAGCGGGGAGCGCTCTCGTAGGTGGTGGCGGTGGCGGTGCGCTGGGTGCGGGTGGCGGCGAGGGCCGCGGCGGTGCTCAGGAAGGAGTACGGGACTCCGGCCGGGTTGTCGGCCGAGTAGAAGACGTCGCCGTTGGCGGGGACGGGGGACGTGCCGCTCGGGGTCAGCGGGCGCTTGCCGGGACCGGGGCGGGCGGCCCAGTGGCGGGCGTCGTAGTGGTCGCCGTCGGTGAGGTGGGTGTACCGGGCTCCGGTCAGGGTCCAGCCGGCCCGGGAGGTGCGGGCGTGGGCGTCGCGCAGGTCGAGGATGCCGACGCCGTTGGTGCCGAGGACGGTCATGGTCTCGGAGGGTGTTCCGGGACGGTCGACGACGAGGGCGCTGTTCTCCTGGAGGGCGTAGACGCGGTCGTGGCCGGTGTCCGCGGCAAGGCGCAGGGCTCGGCCCTCCCTGCCGTAGGCGCCGGTGTGGGTGTCGACGAGGCCGGAGCGCAGGAAGCCGAACCCGCCCTCCGGGAGGTGGCCGAGCCGGGTGGGGTCGTCGAAGTAGCCGGGCGCGCTGCCGTCCCGCAGGCCCTGGTAGGACTCGCCGCCGGTGACCATGTTGGCTCCGGCGGCGATCTGGGCGCCCGCGGAGGTTCCGGCGACGACCGCGCCGTCGGCCAGCTTGGCGCGGATGGCGGCGAGCACCTTGGAGTCGGTGTGCCGGTCGCCGTGCAGGAGGGTGGTGACGTACCGGTACTGGTCGCCGCCGCCGAAGAAGAATCCGGTCATGGAGTTGATCCGGTCGACCACAGCGTCGGAGTCGGCGTTGGCGATGTGGTCGAGGTCGACCGGGATCCACTCGGCGTCGGCCGCGCCATGCTTCTCGAACAACCCGGCGTAATAGGCGCCGTTGCAGGCCGAGTTGCTGCACCGCTCGGGGTCGTTCGCGTGCGGGTCCTGGCTCTCGGGTACGGAGGCGGCGGTGAGGACGCCGATACGGGCTCGGGAGCCGCCGGCCCGTTCGATGATCTCGCCGTACACCTGGGTGTTGCTCTCCTTCAGGGCGCCGCCGATCAGGACCAGGGAGCCCGCCGCCGGGCCGGTGCCGGGGTGAGTGGTCGCCTGGGCGGCCGCCGGAGCGGCGGTGAGGGTGAGGACGAGGGCGGTGGCGGCGGCCAGGAAGTGACGCCGACCGGGTCGAGGGCGCTCGCGCATGGTCTCTCCATGAGGTGTGGTGGGGCCCGGGAGGTCCGGGTGCGGTACGGCCGGGGGCCCGGCGCTCATACGTCGCCGCCGCTGTCGCCGAGCGCGACGATCAGCGAGGCCAGCAGGGCGACGCGCTGGGGCACGCTCGCGGTGTCCAGCCACTCCTGCGGGCTGTGGTCGGCGCCGCCGACCGGACCGAGCCCGTCCAGGACCGGAACGCCCACGCCGGCGATCAGGTTGGCGTCACCGACACCGCCGGTGGCCGTGGCGCCGAGGGTGAACCCGATTGCGTCCGCCGCCCGTTCGGCCGCGGCGAACATTCGGTGCGACGCCTCGGTCGCCTCCATCGGCGGGCAGTCGTCGAGCTGCTCGACGGTCACGGCGGTGCCGGGGACCGCGGGGCATGCGGCGGCGTCCTCGATGGCCCGCCGCACCTTGCGTACGTCGGCGGCGGTCGCCGCGCGTACCTCCAGGCGGAGTTCGGCCTCGGCGCAGACGATGTTGGGGCGTTGGCCGGCCCGGACGACGCCGACGTTGACGGTCACGCCGTCCCAGCGCCCGTTGAGTGCCTGCAGAGCCACGACGAGGTGCGCCGCCGCGAGGGCCGCGTTGGCGCCGCGCTCGGGTTCGATGCCGGCGTGGGCGGCGCGGCCGGTGACGGTGAGCCGGAAGTCCGCGACGCCCTTGCGGGCGACCACCAGGTCGCCGTTCTCGCGCGCGCACTCCAGTCCGAGGGCGTAGTCGACGCCGCGGGCGACCTTCTCGGTGACCGCCCTGCTGACCGGGGAGCCGATCTCCTCGTCCGGGGTGGCCAGGAACACCAACTCGGCGTATTCCGACACGCCTTGCTCCTGCAGCAGCCCCAGGGCGGTCAAGCCGGCCAGCAGACCGCCCTTGTCGTCGCTGACTCCGGGCCCGTGCGCCCGGGTGCCGTCCAGGGTGAAGGGCCGCTCGGCTGCGGTCCCGTCCTCGAACACGGTGTCCATGTGGGCCGCCAGCAGGATCCTGCGCCCGCCGTCCGCTGCAGCGAGGCGGCCCGCCTTGCGGGCGACCAGTACGTCTCCGGTACGGAGGGCGTCGGAGGGTGGACCGTCCGCGGCAGGCGGCCGGATCCGCTCGACGGCGAATCCGAGCGAGGTGAGGGACGCCTGCACCCAGTCGGCAACCCGGTTGACTCCATCGGGGCTGTACGAGCCGGAGTCGATGGCGACGAGGCGGGCAAGGTCATGCAGGTAGCGCTCAAGACGGCTGCGGGCCGGGCCGAGCAGGTCGGCGGGGCGGGGCCGGGGCCGCTGCCGCGAGGGGGCGCTCACAGAACCTTGGACAAGAACGCGCGGGTGCGTTCCTGTTCGGGGTCGACCAGGACCTGCCGCGGATCACCGGCCTCGACGATGACTCCCTCGTCCATGAAGACGGCCGTGTCACCGACTTCGCGGGCGAAGCCGATCTCATGGGTGACGACGACCATCGTCATTCCGTCGGCGGCCAACTGGCGCATCACGTCCAGGACATCGCCGACGAGTTCCGGATCGAGGGCGGAGGTCGGCTCGTCGAACAGCATCAGTTTGGGTTTCATGGCGAGGGCGCGGGCGATGGCCACGCGCTGCTGCTGGCCGCCGGAGAGCTCTGCCGGGTAGTGCTCGGCGCGGTCGGCGAGACCTACCCGCTCCAGCAGCTGCCGTGCTTCCTGGCGGGCCTGTGCTCTGGGCACGCCGGCGACCCGGACCGGTGCTTCGATGACGTTCTCCAGTGCCGTCATGTGCGGGAAGAGGTTGAAGCGCTGGAACACCATGCCGATGTCGCGGCGCCGCTCGGCCACTTCCCGTTCCCGCAGTTCGTGCAGCTTGCCGCCGTGCTGGCGGTAGCCGACGAGGTCGCCGTCGACGGTGAGCCGGCCGCCGTCGACCTTCTCGAGGTGGTTGATGCAGCGCAGGAAGGTGGACTTGCCCGAACCGGACGGCCCGAGCAGGCAGCACACGCTGCCCCGCCGGACGGTGAGGTCGACGCCCTGGAGGACCTCCAGCTTCCCGTAGTGCTTGCGCACGCCTTCCGCGTGCACCATCGGCACGCCTGCGTCGTGCACGGTCGGGGCGCTCACCGGCCGGCCTCCTTGTTCTTCACTTGCGCGTTCTTCATTTGCGCGGGCCGGGTGACGCCGCCGAGCAGGCGCCGAAGGGGGGACACGTGCTGGGAGCGGGCGGTGCCGCGACCGTAGCGGCGCTCCAGCCATGCCTGCGGGACGCCGAGCACGGTCACCAGGGCGAGGTACCACAGGCTCGCGACGACGAGCATGGGGATGACCTGGTAGTTCTGGGCGTACACGTCCTGGATGTTGGACATCAGGTCGTGGGCGGAGATCACGGAGACCAGGGCGGTCATCTTCAGCATGTTGATGGTCTCGTTGCCCATCGGGGGGATGATGACGCGCATCGCCTGGGGCAGCACGATGCGGCGCATGGTGAGGGCGGGACGCATGCCCAGCGAGTGGGCGGCCTCGGTCTGCCCCGGGTCGACGGACTGGATACCGGCGCGCACGATCTCGGAGGCGTAGGCGGCCTCGTTGAGCCCGAGGGCGAGCAGGGCCGCGACGGCCGGTGTCAGCAGGGAGTTCGTCTCGGCCCGGAAGAAGGTGACGTCGGTGAACGGGATGCCGATCAGCACGTACTGGTACAAGGCCGCGGCGTAACCCCAGAAGATGATCTGCACGAGCAGCGGCGTACCGCGGAAGATCCACACGAAGAAGGTGGCCAGGCCGTAGAGGACGGGGCTGGTGGACAGTCGCATGACCGCGATGAGCGTGCCCAGGGCGAGCCCGAGGACCATGGCGGCCGCGGTCAGCCACAGGGTGGTGAACAGGCCGTCGAAGATGAGGTCGGCGAAGAGGTACTCACCGACGATGTCCCAGCGCAGGTTGTCGTTCTTGGCGAGCGAACCGGCCAGCCCGACCAGGGCGGCCAGGGCCGCCGCGGCAGCCACCCAGCGGCCGTAGTTGCGCACCGGCACGACGACGAGGTCGTCCGCCGCGAGCCCGTGGGCGGGCGCGGTGGTGTTCCGGGGTGTCTTCAGCTCGACCATGCTCAGTCGACCGCCGCGTTCCTGGTGGCTTCCTTCACCGCGATGGAGGCGACACCGTACTTGTCGAAGATCTTGGTGGCGGTGCCGTCGTCGATGAGGGCCTGGAGGGCCTTCTGGATCGCGTCGGTCAGTTCCGGCAACTCCTTGGTGACGGCGATGCCGTTGGGTGAGGCGTTGTAGCCGCCGGGGGCGGCGGGGTCCTCGACGAGGTCGAAGGTCTTGCCTCCGTCGGCGGTCTTGGCGGTCCAGCCGGCGGCCGGCTTGGTCAGCAACTGAGCGACGACCTTGCCGGAGCGCAGGGCGAGTTGGGCGTCGGAGTCCTTGGGGAAGGTCTGGATGTCGATCCGGCCGCCGCCGGCCTTCTCGCACGTGGCCTGGTGGCTCTTGAGCAGATCGAGCTGGTTGGTGGCCGCCTGCACGGCCACCTTCTTCCCGCACAGGTCGTCGAGGGTGGCGAGCTTGTCGGGGTTGCCCTTGGCGACGAGGATGCCGGAGCCGGACTGCGAGTAGTCGACGAAGTCGACGACCTGCTGCCGCTCCTTGTTGTCGGTGATGGCCGACATCGCCACGTGGAACTTGCCGGCCTGGATGGCCGGGACGATCCCGTCGAACTTCTGCGGGGTGAAGGCGAACCGCACCCCCAGCTTGGCGCCGAGGGCCTGGCCGAGGTCGTAGTCCAGGCCCGTCAGCTCGCTCTCGCCCTCCTTGACGTACATCTCGAAGGGCGGGTACGGGACGTCGGTGGCGACCTTGACGGTGCCCGCGTCCTTTATCTCCCCCGGCAGCGCGTCGTGCAGCGCGGGATCCTTCTCGATCTTGACGCCGGCGACGGTGACGCTGCCGCTCGCGGCCGGTGCGGTGTCGTCACCGGTGGAGCAGGCGCTGAGGGCGGTGAGGGCGGTGGTCACTACGGTGGCGGTCGCCAGACGGCGGACCGTGCGAGCGTTCATGGCGGGTCGGACCTCTCGGAAGCCTTGGTCGGCGGAGACGCCGCCGACTGCCCTCCGGAAATTACAGAACGCTAGCAATCTTGGCTAGATGTATCGCGCGTTACGTTCACGTAACGAGCGTCGACATCGCCCCTGACCCGCGACAGACCGCCATTCACCTGCTCTTTCCACATGATCCCAGGCCGATCGTGCGGTACATCTTCCAGCCACAGCCGACCAGTTGTACCGTCCGGTAGCACACCACATCTCAACTCCGGAGGATCCATGTCCCTACGCCTGAGACGCCGTTGGGCGACCGCCGCCGCCCTGGCTCTGCTCTCCCTCACCGCCACCCTCGGCTCCGCCGCCCCCGCCCAGGCGGCGGCCGACCGGATCCGCCTGGGCAACGCCGCCGACGCCGACCGCGCCGACTGGCAGGGGCCGGCGTTCACCATGAACGGCGACGGCTCGGTCGTCCCCGGTTCCATGAGCCGCGCCATCGACACGATCCGCGGCAACACCGGCTCCCTCGACGTCGTCGTCCTCGCCGGCTCCGCACCGTCCTCGGGCAGCAGGACCCCGGAGTGTGACACCGTCATGCGGCTCGCCGGGGTCAACTCCTGCACCACGTGGACGCTCACCCGCGCCGCTGACGGCAACAACACCCAGGCCAACGCCGACATCCGCAAGGCCGAGTTCGTGTACTTCGCGGGCGGCGACCAGTGCCGGTACGTGCGCTGGAAGGGCACGGCACTGGAGGCCTCGGTCGAGTCCGTGGTCGCCAAGGGCGGCGGGGCGGGCGGGGGCAGCGCGGGCCACCACGTCAGCAGCCCCGTGGTGTACGACGCGTGCGGCGGCAGTGCCACCAGCGCCGACGCCCTGGCGGACCCCTACGACCGCTCCATCACCTTCACTACCGGCATGTTCGAGTGGCCCCACTACGCCGGGGTCGTCAACGACTCCCACTTCAGCGCCCGTGATCGCATGGGCCGCACCATGGCCTTCGTGGCCCGTGCCGTCAAGGACGGCCTGACCCCGGGCGGTCGGGCCTGGGGAGTAGGGGTCGACGAGAAGGGCTCGCTGTTCATCGACAGGAACGGCCTGGCCACCCAGTACGGGGCGAACGCCTACGTCGTCCTCGGCGACCACCAGCCCGAACGGGCCGTCGCGGGCCGGCCGCTGACCTACTCCGACTACAAGATCTGGCGGCTGACACCGGGCACGACCTTCCACTTCGCCGACCGTCCCACGTGCGGTTACTACCGCCGCAGCGTCACCAACGGAGTTCCGGACGCGAACCTGTACAACGGCACCCCGGAGAGCTGCGCCACGAGCGCGCCCTGACCCGGCCGCCACCTGCATGCGGCACAGGTCCGCCCGCAGGAGCGCGTCCGTGCCGCCACGGCGGGATCTGTCAGCGGCGGCACGGGCGCGTTACCTGCTCGGCGGACATACACACGGGGAATCCGCCGACGGCCAGCGTGCCATGACGGTCAGGCGCCGCCCAGGGTGACTCGGCGTCAACGTTCTGACGCCTCGTCAGCGGGCCTGTGCTCCCCGGGAGGCACGGCACAACGCGCTCGCCGCCTCGGCGGTGAAGGCGGCCTGCGAGGGCACGGCCGCTAGTTGACGTAGCGTTAGAATATTGACACCACGCCCCCGATTGTCAGCGACAACCGTCGGTGCCACCCTCTGCCGAGTCTCCGGATCCTGAACGCCCCCAAGGAGCTCAGCAGATGACGGCACCGTCGACGACGCCTCCCGCATCCCCCGCCGGCACACCCTGGCGCGACCGCAAGCGCTACGCGTGGCTGCTCGGCCTGGCGGTCCCCACCCTCCCCTTCCAGGCCACGGCGCTGGTTGCCGTAAGCGGCTGGCAGGCGCTGTGGTGGTGGGGGCCTTTCTTCGCCTTCGTCCTCATTCCGCTGCTGGACGCGCTGATCGGCCCGGACCAGGAGAACCCTCCCGACGAGGCCATACCGCTGCTGGAGGAAGACCGGTACTACCGCTGGTGCACCTACCTGTACCTGCCCCTGCAGTACGCCGGTCTGCTGTACGCGTGCCTGCTGTGGTCCGACGGCATGAGCGTGCCGGACGCGCTGGGCCTCGCCGCCACGGTGGGCGTCGTCGCCGGTGTCGCCATCAACACGGCGCACGAGCTCGGGCACAAGCGGGAGACGGTCGAACGCCGTCTGGCCCGCCTCGCGCTGGCCCAGTCCGGCTACGGCCACTTCTACGTCGAGCACAACCACGGTCACCACATCCGTGTCGCGACCCCCGAGGACCCCGCCAGCTCGCGACTCGGGGAGAGCCTGTGGGCGTTCCTGCCCCGGACGGTCACGGGGAGCGTGCGCTCGGCCTGGCGCCTGGAGACCCGACGCCTCGACCGGCGCGGGCACCGCACCTGGTCGTACCGCAACGACGTACTGACCGCGTGGGCCCTGACCGTCCTGGTCTTCGCCACGCTCGCCGCCGTCTTCGGACCGGTGGTCCTGCCCTACCTGCTCGTCCAGGCGGCATGCGGCATCCTGCTGCTGGAGACCGTCAACTACCTGGAACACTATGGCCTGTTGCGCGAGCGGCGACCGGACGGGCGGTACGAGCGGGTCGCCCCACGCCACAGCTGGAACAGCAACAACACGACCAGCAACATCTTTCTGTACCAGCTGCAGCGCCACTCCGACCACCACGCGAACCCGCTGCGCCGCTACCAGACCCTGCGCCACTTCGACGAGGCCCCCCAACTGCCCTCCGGCTACGCCTCCATGATCGTCCTGGCCTGGGTGACCCCCCTGTGGCGCCGCGTGATGGACCCGAAGGTCTTGGCGCACTACGACGGCGAGGCGGGACGAGCCAATCTGCATCCTCGGAGGGCGAAGCGGTATGGGACGCCTTCCTGGTGACCCTTCCTTCTACGCTCCGTCCCGGCGCGCCGCTTCGCGGGTGCTGATCGCGTTGGCGATGGTGTACGCGTCGCGGACGAAAGACTCCGCCTGCTCCTTGGAGAGGTCGCGGACGGAGGCCTCTTCCAGGGTCTTCCACATGGCCACGATGGGCTCCCGCATGCCGCGGCCCTTGTCGGTGAGGTGGACGACCATGACCCGCCGGTCGTGTTCGGCCGGCTGGCGGGTGAGCAGGCCCGCTTCCTGCATGCGGCGCAGGGACTTGGAGACGGTGGAGTGGTCCAGGCCGACGCTTTCCAGCAGTTCGGACTGGGTCTGGCCGTCACGGTCCAGAAGCTGCATCAGCAGCAGTTCCTGACCGGGGTGCAGGTCCATGTCGCGGAGCATCGCGGCGGCGTAGCCGCGGTGGGCGCGGGCGAGCTGGAAGATCGCGTAGCTCACCTGCCCACCGCTGACCGTGGAGGGGATGGGGGGCGTGGGGGCGGGCATGGTCTGGTCCTCAGGCGGTGTAGGTCGGGTAGTCGGTGTAACCGGCCGCGCCGCCGCCGTAGAAAGTGGCCGGGTCGGGGGTGTTGAGCGGCGCGTCCGAGCGTAGCCGGTGGACCAGGTCGGGGTTGGCAAGGGCGAGGGCGCCGACGGAGACGAGGTCGGCCGTGCCGTTGTCGACGTCCTTGGCCCGGGTGGCCATGTCGGTGCCCGCGCGGTTGAGGATCAGCGTGGTCGGCCATGCCGCGCGCAGGGTGTCCAGCAGGGCCTCGTCGCCGGCGTGGAGGAGGTGGAGGTAGGCGAGGCCGAGCGGGGCGAGGGCGTGTACGAGGGCGGGGTACACCTCCGCGGTGTCGGTCTCGGCGATGTCGTTGAAGGGGTTGCCGGGAGAGATGCGCAGGCCGGTGCGGTCGGCGCCGATCTCGTCGGCGACGGCGGTGGCGACCTCGATGGCGAAGCGGATGCGGTTCTCCATGGAGCCGCCGTAGTGGTCGGTGCGCTGGTTGGTGTTGGCGGACAGGAACTGGTGGATTAGGTAACCGTTGGCGCCGTGGATCTCGACGCCGTCGGCGCCTGCGGCCATGGCCGCGGCGGCCGCGCGGCGGAAGTCGTCGACGGTCGCCGCGACTTCCTCGGTCGACAGGGCGCGGGGCGTCGGCATGTCCTGGGGTCCGGAGGCGGTGAACATCGCGCCCTGGGGGCGGATCGCCGAGGGCGCGACCGGCTGCCGGCCGTGGGGGGTGTTGTCGGGGTGGGAGATGCGCCCGACGTGCATGAGCTGGATGACGATCCGCCCGCCGGCCGCGTGGACGGCGTCCGTCACCGTGCGCCAGCCGGCGATCTGCTCATCGTTGTGTATGCCGGGGGTGAGGAGGTAGCCCTGGCCGTCGGCGGAGGGCTGGGTGCCTTCGGTGATGATGAGCGCGTGCGAGGCGCGCTGGGCGTAGTACTCGGCGTTCAAGGGGGTCGGCACGCCTTCGGGGGTGGAGCGGTCCCGGGTCATGGGGGCCATGACCAGGCGGTGCGGGAGGGCGAGGGCGCCGACGGTTGTGGGGGTCCACAGGGGGTTGAGCATGGGTGTTCCTTCGGTGTGGTGGTGAGGGGTGGTGCGACGAGGCTGGGGTGATGAGGGGTGATGGCGATGCGAGGCGATCGCGAGGCGGGGTGGCGAGTGGGTGGTGGTCCCGTGCGGGTCAGCCGACGGTGAGGACGAGCTTCCCGCGGACGTGACCGCGGTCGCTGACGTCCTGGGCGGCGGCGGCCCGGGCGAGGGGGTAGGTGGCGCCGACGGCGGTGACCAGCTTGCCGGTCGCGGCGGCCCGGGCCAGGGCATCCAGGCGGTCGGCCGAGCGCTGCTGCGAGCCGTTGGCGAAGGTGATGCCGAGCTGGTGGGCGCGGAAGTCGGCGAGGGTGATGATGCGTTCGGTTCCGCCGCGCAGGGCGATGGAGTCTTCCAGGGCGCCCTTGCCTGCGGCGTCGAGCACGGCGTCCACGCCGTTGGGGGCGAGGGCCCGGACCCTGTCGACCAGGCCCTCGCCGTAGGTGGTCGCGGTGGCGCCGAGGGCGGTGAGGTAGTCCTAGTTGCCGGGGCCGGCGGTGGCGATGACCCGCGCTCCGCGGCCGGTGGCGAGCTGGACGGCCAGGGTTCCGACGCCGCCGGCCGCGCCGTGGATCAGCAGGGTCTCCCCCGCTGCGACGTCGAGCAGGTTCAGGGCCCGCTCGGCGGTCTCCCCCGCCACCGGAAGGGCGACCGCGTGCTCCCAGCCGAGGTCGGCGGGCTTGGGGGCGACGGTGGTGGCCAGTGCGTACTCGGCATAGGAGCCGGTGTCCGACCAGCCCAGCACCTCATCGCCCACGTTCACGTCCCGCACCCCCTCCCCGAGGGCGTTGACCACACCGGCGACCTCCAGGCCGGGCACGGCCGGCAGCGGCGTGGGGAAGACGGCTTCGAGCGCTCCGGAGCGGATCTTGCCGTCCAGGGCGTTCACTCCTGCCGCCCTGACCAGGATGCGGACCTGCCCGGGACCCGGCTGCGGGACCTCGATGTCCGCCTCGTGCAGAACCTCGGTGCCGCCGAAGCGGTCGAAGACGATGGCCTTCATGGGAACTCCTCATCCTTGGGCCCGCCACTTATGTGGCTGGACACCTAAAAGCTAACACCGAATCTGTGGCTAGCCAAGTATTTCGGCTGGGTCAATCGAGCACGGCACGGACCGCGGGGACGACCTCCGTGGCGAACGTACGGATCTACTGCTCGTGGTCGCGTTCGAGCCACAGCACGAACCCGTTCATTCCCGGCCGTGTGCACGGAGATGTTGTAGACCTTCCGGATCGACGCTGGATCACGCCCCGCCTTCGCGGGCACCTCGCCGATGCGGCGCACCGGCGCGGGCAGGGCGTCCAGGCCGAGATAGGCGTACGACGGAAGCCAGCCGTCGGCCTTGGCCCCGGTCACGGTCAGCATCCGGGGGCCGTAAGCGCCCAGCCAAAGCCTCAGCCCCGGGCTCGGCACGGCGCGTGATGTGGAACGGTGAACGCAATGCCCGTGTGTGCGGTGAGCACTACCGGCTCGCCGGGGTCCGTCCCGGCCCCAGCCTCCCAAAGGGCGCCGGTTATCGTCGATGACCTCGGCCTGGACCTGCTCACCATCCAGGCCTACCCCCTATCACTTCCCCTGCGTCCGCCCGCCGTCCCGGCCAAGGCAGCCGCGACCCTGGACCGGCTGTCTGGGGCGCGCATTCAGCTCGGGGTCGGCTGGGCCTGTTCGAGGGAGCGGCCGGAGGGGAGGGCAAGCGGGTCGACGTTCGCGCCGAACAGGACGGGCAGTGGGGGCATGTGGGCCTCGTTGGGGCCGAAGGGAGCGGGCGCGGGGCGGAAGTTGGGGGCGGGTGACCGCCGTAGCCGGTAGGCGCGGGGCACGGCGAGGGCCCGGACAGGCAGTCACCGATAGCCGATAGGCGTCGCGCGGCGGGAGCGCGGACAGACGGTCACCGGTAACCCGTAGGGACCGGTGAAAGGGCTCAGCGCGGAAGGCCGACGACGGCGGCGTACAGCTCGGCGGCCTCCGCGATCAGTGACTTGGGGATCTCGAAGCCGTCGGGACGTGGCGTGGTGAGGTCGCATCCGGCGTGACGGCCCTCGATGCCTCCCGGGGCGGCGATCATGAGGAGGTCGGAGCGCTCGGAGGTGATGCGGCAGGAGTGCGGGATGTTACGCGGCAGGTAGACGATCCCTCCTTCGCGCACCTGCGGGCGGGCGGGAGCGGCCAGCGATGCCGCACCCCGCCCGCGTCCAGGCCTACGGCCTCAGGACCCCTCGCGCAGGTTCTCCGGGCTGAGCCCGGCTTCCTCCATCGCCTCCCGCATGGTGCGGCCGGTGGCGCCGTTGCCCTGTTCGCCGGTCCCTGCCTCCTCCGGCGTCCGTACGACGTCGTCCGTGGACGTCGTCTTCGGCCGGTTCTCCTCCGGTACGGTCACGACTTCTCCTTGCTCATCCGTGCGGGCGGGTTCATGCGGGGTGGTCCGGCTGCTGCTCGGGAGGCGTACCGCCGCCTTCCCCTCCGCCCTTGTTGCCCCGGTCCGTCCCATGGGCGTGGCCGCCGCTCCCGTGGGCAGGCTGTGCCGCCTTGCGGGCCTGGCTGTCCTGAGGGGTGCCCGCTCCCTTGTCACTGCGCCGCAGTTCGGGCTGTTGCGGGTTCGACATCAGCTTCCTCCTTGCTTCCCCTGCGCACCGAAACGCTTACCGATCACTCGGGTGACTCATGAGCCCCGTCCGAAACGTGCCGGGAGAAATCCACACCGCCGCGCTCGCCGTCGAGCGCCTCGACCAGGGTCCTCGTCACTCAGGCGGAGCCCCCAGCGGGCTCGCGGCCGGCGCTCGTGCGGTGCCGTACAGAGCCGGAGAGGCGTAGCCATCGACGACCGGCACGGCACCTCCAAGCAGCGAAGAAGGTGTCACGCAGTCCGGTCGGAAAGCTACGCCGTGACACCCGAGATGAGGTGGTCGACGACGTCGGCAAGGCGCCCACGGCGGCGGTGGACGGCGCGTTGCGCCTCGGCGCGGCTGCCGTGGCTGCGCAGGCCCGACCAGAGCCGGTGCACGAGTTCGGTGTCGCCGTGGTGATCGAGTGCGGGACGCAGGCGGGCCAGGAGGCCGTCGACGTGGCTGATGGCCGGGGTCAGCCGGCCGGTGGCCGGATCGATGAGGTCACCGGCGAGGCCGTCGCGTGCGGCGCGCCAGCAGGCGGCCCGCAACAGGTCCGGAGCGGGCCGCGGGACCGGCTCCTTCGCGTCGATGGCGCTCAGGGCCGCGGCGGTCATCGCTCTGACGAGTCCGGCGAGCAGGACGGTGTCGTCGGCGGTGGCGGTGGCGTCGGCGGCCCGGAACTCCAAGGTGGGCAAGTGGTGGGAGGGCCTGATGTCCCAGTACAGGCCACCGCGGTCCATGATCGCGCCGGTGGCGAGATGGCCGGCGACGACATCCTCGTAGTGCGAGGGGGACTCGAAGTACGGCGGCGGGCCGGCGACCGGCCAACGTCCCCAGGTGGTCGTGCGCCAGCTGGCGTAGCCGGTGTCCCGGCCCGCCCAGTAGGGCGAGTTGGCCGACAGGGCGATGAGTACGGGGGTCCAGGGCCGCAGATGGTTGCTGATCTCGAGGGCGGTGGCGAGGTCGGGGACGCCGATGTGGATGTGGCAGGCGCAGGCGATCTGCTCGTCGTCCAAGGCCCGGAACTGGGCGGCGCTGCGGGTGTAACGGACGTCGTCGGTCAGCGGCGGCGGCCCGGGCGGGGCGATGACTGGTGTGCCGGAGGAGATGATGCGCAGGCCTCGGCGTGCGGCGGCGCCGCCGAGGCAGCGGCGGGTGGTGCGAATCTGGTCGGCGAAACCGGCGAGGCTGCTGTGCGGGACGGTGCGGGTCTCGACCTGGTAGCGGGTGATTTCCGGGCCTACGCGGTCGCCGAGCTCCTTTGCCGCCTCAGCCACCACCGTCTCGGCCTCCGCACGCAGTTCCCGGGAGACGGGGTCGACCAGCAGGAACTCCTCTTCGGCGCCGAGCGTGAGCGGGGGAAGCCCGGATGCGAAGGCGCGGCCTCGGCCATGGCCGGGACAGGGACCCGGATCGGGTGATGGCGTGACGGCCGGCGTGTGCCCTGTACTCGTCATGCCGGTCATGCTGACACGAGCACCCGCTGCTGGGCAGAAGGCCAAAGGCGTCAGCACCTGACGGGGACCGGCAGGAACAAGAACGCGATTTGGGCGGAAAGCCCTCCGCATGCAGCGGTTGGCCACGGCAGACGGGGCACTCGGCATCCATCGACACCGTTCCGATCCCGGAGGCAGCTCATGAGTGCCACAGCCCCCCGCCCCGGCGGCGCGCCCACGCCGCAGCGCATGCTCGCCATCTATCTCAATGACCACCTGGCCGGCGCGACCGGCGGCGTCGGACTGGCCCGGCGCATGGTCCAGGAACACGGCGAGTCGGCGCACGGCAAGGAACTGCGCGCCCTGGCCTCCGCCATCGCCGAGGACCGGGCAACCCTGCTGCGCCTGATGTCCGACCTGGAGGTCACCCCCAGGCGCTACAAGATCTACGCGGCCTGGCTGGGCGAGAAGGTGGGCCGGGCCAAGCCGAACGGCCGACTGCTGCGCCGCTCCGGCCTGACCCTGCTGGTCGAGCTCGAAGCCATGCGGCTGGGGGTGCAAGGAAAGGTTCTCCTGTGGCGGACCCTGCACCGCGCCGCGGCAGTGGATCCCCGTCTGGACTCCGACGAGCTGCTGCGACTGCTGAGCAGGGCGGAGGACCAGCTCATATCCCTGGACTCCCTCCACGCCAAGGCCGCGGCGGCGGTGTCTCCCCTTGTCGACGCCCGGCAGCAGGTCTCGGCATCCACCCCGTGACAGGCGAGGCATGCACCGAGCGGAACGGATTTTGAGAACTACGGCGAACCTGGTGTTTGTGGGCAGAGACGGGGGGCAGGCGGAATCTTGTGCTTCGGACCGGAGGCGCGCCCAGCGGGGAGCAGTACGTCCGCGCGGGCCCGCTGTCGGCGGGTCCCGGCCTACTCCTCCTCGCGGCTGACCCTGGCATCCCCGTTCAGGCCATGACCCGGGACTTTTGTTCCGATCGTGCCTTGAAAACACGCTCAGGAGCGATTCCGCATGCTCATTGACACTCCCACGTCCACCCCCCACACCGCTCCGTCGGACACCGCCAACGCCACCGCTACCCGCGCCCGGCGCAACCACGACGACGCCCCGGACACCGCCGAGCGCTTCGCCCGGCTGGCGGAACTTGAGGACGGTCCCGAGCGATCCGCACTGCGCGACGAACTCGTCGCCGTCTGGCTGCCCATGGCCCACCGCATCGCGTCCCGCTTCCGCGACCGCGGCGAGTCCATCGAGGACCTGCGCCAGGTCGCCGCGCTCGGCCTGGTGAAGGCGGTCGACCGGTACGAGCCGGAACGCGGCGCGTTCGAGAGCTACGCCGTCCCGACCATCACCGGTGAGGTCAAGCGGCATTTCCGCGACCGGATGTGGGCCCTGCGTGTCCCGCGCCGGGTGCAGGAGCTGCGCAACAGGGTGCGGGTGGCCCGCAGGGAACTCACCCAGAACCCCGGCAGCGGCGAGCCCACCATCGCGGACGTCGCCGAGCACACCGGGCTCACCGAGGACGAGGTGCGCGCGGGGATGGAGGCGCTGGAGAGCTTCAGCACCCTGTCGCTGGACGTCGAACTCGCCTCGAGCGACGACGGCTACAGCCTGGCCGACACGCTGGGCGCGCCCGACGCCTCGTACGACCGCATCGTCGACCGCGAGGCCGCCAAGGCGGGACTCAGCAGGCTCTCCGAGCGTGACCGGGCCATCCTCTACATGCGCTTCTTCGAGGACATGACCCAGAGCCGCATCGCCGACCGGCTGGGCATCTCCCAGATGCACGTCTCCCGGCTCATCAACCGCAGCTGCGCCCGCGTCCGCGACGAGGTCATGACCCAGCGGTCCGGCAACCGGTCCGCTCAGTGAGCCCCGCTTCCGCGTCCCGAGGAGTCCGTCCGATGCTGATGCCCCTTCCCGCACGGCTGCACGCGCTCGTCAGCGAATACGAGGCTCTCCTCGTCGAGGAGGAGGGCCGTACCGGAGCCGACGCCCCCAGTCAGCGCCTGCGGGACCTCGCCTACACCCTGTGCGTGTCCACCGGCACCCGCGACATAGAGCAGGCCCTGGAGGCCGCTCACACCTATCTCGGCACGGCGGCCGCCTCCCCCGCCGCACCTCCCGCCAGGGCTACCGGCTACGCGCTCGGCGTGCCCCGGCGCCCGGTCGAGGACGTACGCGTCCGTCGTACGACAGCTGATGCCTGACGGTCCGCCTCGCCGGACCTGGCTCTCCCCCACGTGCTGAGCGCCGGGCCCGGCGCCGCGGGAAGGCAAGGGAGAATCCCGCAGCGCCCCCTCTCCCCCGTCCCGCTATTCCGTTCCCTCGGAGTGGGCCGCAAGGGCTTCATCGACGCTGTCGTGCACGCGTATCACTCGGTCGGCACCGGTGAGGGTCATCAGCCGCAGGGTCTGGGAGGGTGGCGCGGCCACGGCGAGCCAGCCGTCCTCCTCGCTCACCGTGTGGTGCAGCTGCAGCAGCATGTTCAGCCCCGAGGAGTCACAGAAGGTGACCCGTGACAGGTCCAGCACGAGCCGTTGATGGGCCCCTGCCAGTTCGTAGGCTCGCGGGGCGAGGTCGGTGAGGGTGTGGTGGTCCAGTTCGCCGGCCAAGGCGGCCACGGCCAGGGGCCCGCGGGTGTCCACTACCGTCAGCTGGGCGTCGGCGCTCATGAACCCATACTCTCCTGTCCAGGGGTGATCAGGGTTTCCATCATGCTCGAATGTAGCGGTCTCCGGCAGACCGGCAGCCACCCGGTTCCTCTGCGGCCGTAGATGGCTCGGTTTGAGCCCCTCAGCGCACCGCGGCGGACGTTCGCATCACCCGTTCGCATGAAAGAAGGGCCGTCCTCCCACGTGTCGGCATGACGCAATCAGCGGCGGGGATCACCGCATGAGCGCGTGATGTGCGATCGAGAAGAAGGAGCCCCCGGCGTGAGTGCTGTCGTGTTCGTCGCTGATTTCACTTCCGAACGCCAGTGGGTAGCCGGGCGGTCCTGGGCCTATCCGGACGGCGGCCCCACCAATCCGGGCGACGACAAGCTCGACCACCTCACCCCGGATCCCTCCTACTGCCGTGACGGCCTGTTCCGGGCCACGCGTCGGCCCGACGGGCTGTGGGACGCGGGCCTGCTCACGACCGAGGAGAGCGCGGAGGCCTTCATGGTCCGGACCGGCGACCGGCTGGAGACCAGAGTGCGCCTCCCGGTCGGGGTGGGGGCCTGGCCGGCGATCTGGACCTGGCGGGACGGCGGCAACGAGGTCGATGTCTTCGAGTACCACCCGGACAACCCGGACCTGCTGGAGTTCACCAACCACGTCCGCCGGAGCAGCAGTTACGTCCGCGACAGCGCGGTCACTCCCGGCGCCGTGATCAGCCTGAGCGTGACGTTCGGCAGGAACAGCGTGGTCTGGCTGCTGAACGGCGAGCAGGTCTTCGCCGACCGACGCGGCGTCGGCTCGGACTGGCACGCCTCCCTCATCGTCAACCTGTCCGTCTGCGCGGGCCGCTATCACCCGCGGCCCGACGACGCCGTGAACGAGCTGTCGTACGGCGTGGAGAGCCTGGTCGTGCACCGCGCTGCGTAGCGCCACCTGCAAGCGGGCTCACGTCCGAGTTCTCAGCTGCCCTTCGCCGCCGTACGCCTTCGCTTGGTGGTCGCTGCCGTCTTGCGGGCCCGTGCGGACCTCGCGGCCGACTTCGCCGGTGCCGGCTCCGGTTCCTCTGCCGTGTCGGTGTCCGCGGAAGCCGACGCGCCCATCGGCCAGGTCAGCTCGATCTCCAACTCGATCTCGCCGCCGCCGACCTCGACTTCCACCTCGGTTCGCAGCTGGTCAAGAATCCGGAGGCTGAGCACCCCGCGGCCCACGTCCAGCTCGGCCTCGACGGACGTCCTCCGCACCGAGAATTGGAACCGACCCAGAACGCACTTATTGTCCGGTCTGTCTTCGTCCCTGGCATCTCGACCACCCGATTCCCGGCCCAACTGCCTACGATGGCTCGACCGGCGGTGCTTGGTCGGCGGCTCTTCGGGTACCGCGCTTGTATGAGGGTGGTATGCGCATGGGCAGGCGATTGCTGGAAGTGATGGATGCGTGACGCGTCTCGGAGGCTTCGGAGACGGCCAGGCGGGCGGACGGGGCGAGGAGCTGCGGTCCCTCGCGCTGGCGATCTTCGATGCGGTGGACGACCTTTCGACCCTGTGGTCGGAGGCGGCCCAGCAGGCCAGCCTGCGGCTGTCGCCGCACCAGCTGCGGGCTCTGCGGGTCCTGGAGCTGGAGCCGGGGCTGAACCTGACGTCCTTGGCGGAGGGCATGGAGATAGGGCTTCCGACCGCCAGCCGACTGTGTGACCGGTTGGAGGCGGCCGGGCTGGTGGAACGGGTGCTGCACCCCCGCAAGCGCCGCGAGGTGCAGCTCAGTCTCACCGGGCACGGTCGGCAGGTGCTGGGAGAAGTGGCCTTGCACCGGTCGCAGGCGCTCGCCGCGGTCCTGGCGGCCATGACCCCTGCCGAGCGAGAGGCGCTGAGCCGCGGCATGCAGGCGTTCCTGTCCGCTCAGCACACGGCCCGGCGGGCCCCCGGTGGACGGCACTCCGGGCCCTCGGCCGCCCCGTGACCTCTTGCCGGACCTGGGCCCATGGCCCCGGGTACCGACGCGCAGCCGGCCCGGTGAGCCGTCGCCAAGCCTTACCCCTGCCGCCTCAGCGCGTGCCGCGCGCCCCGTAGCCGTCCCTCGTCCTGCCGGAGAGCTGGGCGGGAAGGGACCGCTTCGGAGCCAGCGCCCGCTCCCGCTCCGAGGGCACGACCGTATGGCACAGCAGCACGCACACATCGTCGTCGCGTTCGGAGTCGTGCAGGAGGTGCTTGAGCAGGGTGTCGGCGGCCGTGCCCGGGTTCTGCTCCAGTTCCGGGGCGCTCAGCCCTTCCAGGGCGCGGCCGAGGCGCCTGATGCCGCCGTCGATGCCCTCGGCCCGGCGCTCGACCAGCCCGTCGGTGTAGAGCACCATCGAGGAGCCGGCCGGCAGCTCGGTCCGGTGGTCCTTGTACTCGCAGTTCACCGGGATGCCGAGCATGACGCCGGGCTGGGCGTCCAGGATCCTTACGGTGCCGTCGGCGCCGCGCACGACGGCGGGCGGGTGGCCGGCCGACGCCCACACGACCTCCGGCTCGTCCGGGCGGAAACGGGCGATCATCGCCGTGGCGTACAGCTCCGGCTGCAGGTGGCGCAGCATGCGGTGCAGCCGGGTCAGGATGTCGCCCGGGCTGGTGCTCTCCACGGCGTAGGCGCGCAGCGCCGTCCGCAGCTGGCCCATGACGACGGCGGCGTGCAGTCCGTGCCCGGTGACGTCCCCTATGACGGCGAGCAGGCTGCCGTCGGGCTGGAGGAAGGCGTCGTACCAGTCGCCGCCGATGTTCATGCCCCAGGTGGCCGGGAGGTAGCGGGCGGCCAGGAGCAGTCCGGAGAAGTGGGGCAGGTCGGTGAGCTGGGCGCGTTGCAGGGCCTCGGCCGTGTCGCGGTACCGCTCGTAGTTGCGGGCGTTCTCCAGTGCGGTGGCGACGCGGCGGGCGAGTTCCACCAGCATCACGGAGGTGTCCCGGTCGAAGCGGGGCCCGGGAGCGGCGAGGGTGAGGACCCCCAGCAGGCGGTGGGCCACCAGGGGAATGGCCAGCAGCGGTCGTTCCGGGGACAGGGCGGAGGGGGGCAGGTCGTCCACGCCCGGCAGGCCGCCGGGATGCTCGGCGGCGTGCTGCGGGCGGCCCGTACGGGCGGCGGCGACCGCGGCGGCCGAGTGGTCCCGGGCGCGCTGCGGGGTCGCTTCCTCGCTCTCGCCGTCCTCCTTGTCGAAGAGCCAGATGTCGAGCTGCGCCGCGTAGTCCGGGACGAGGATGTCGTTGAGGCGGCGCAGGATGTCGCTGCGGCTGAGCGTGGCCGCGGTGGCGGCGCTCGCGTCGGCGAGGAAGGTCAGCAGGCGCCGGGCCCGCTCGGCCTCGGCCCGCGCGATCCGCTCCGATTCCAGCAGCTCCTGCTGGACCTCGGCCGCGGCCTCCAGCTCGGAGTGCAACGCCAGCACGCCCTGGTTGGTCTGGTGCAGTTCCTCGCGGTGCAACTCGACGAGGTCTTCCTGCTCGTCCAGGAGACGCAGTACGGCCGCGGTGTTGTCGTCGGCGCGCAGCAGGGCCTCGGGCAGCGGCGGGGCGGCACGGTCGTCGACGGGGGCCGGCCGGTGCGGCAGCGGGCAGGTGAGGGTGGGTGCGTCGGGGCGCTGAGCCGAACCTGCCGGACCGAGGTAGGCGTCCAGCCGGCCCTCGTCTCCGGCGGTGGCGGCACTGAGGTGGAGCCGCAGTTCCCACTCCCCGCCCTGGCCGAGGCAGTGCCGCAGCTGTTCGGACAGAGAGGTGAGGAAGCGGGCCCGGTCCCGCGGCGGCGTCCGGCCGTCGGCGGTGATGCGCTCCACGGCGGCGCGTGCCCGGGCGGCGTCGGTGATCGACGTCAGTTTCCAGACGTCAGGGGTGTCTGTCATGGACGTCCGTCCGGTGATTCGGGGCCAGTACGGCCACGCTGGTGTCGTCGCGCTGCGGCCGTGCGGCGCTGCCGGCGTCTCGCATGATAACCGCGGCGACCACGGCCGGGTCGTGCGCGGGGAGCCGGGGGTCCTCGGGTGGCACCCAGCGGCTGGGCAGCCCGTCGCTGTGCAGGACGAGCAGGCTCTGCGGGTGCCAAGTCGACTGGTGCAGGGGGACGTTGGCGGGGAAGTGAGCGCCCACGATGCCCGGGTGCGAGATGAGCGCCCGCCATGCGCCGTCGAGGTACAGCCGGGCTCCGATGTTGCCGACACCGGCGTAGGAGAGCCGGCCCTCGCTCTCGTCGAGCTGCGCGACGCCGATGGCGGCGCCCCGGGTGGCGCGCAGGGCACCGTGCAGGAAGCGAAGTATCTCGGTCGGCCCCAGGTGCGCGGTCCGGTGCAGGCCGTCGATGGCGGTGGTGGACGCATCGGCGGCCTTGCTGCCGTGGCCGAGACCGTCCGTCAGCAGCAGCGTGACCAGGGATCCGGAGCGTACCCAGGCGAAGCCGTCCCCGGAGTGCTCGGCCTGGGCGAGCGAGGTGTTGATCCCTCCGGCCCGGACGCCTGCCGCAGGCGGGCGGGTCCGTGCGTGGTGCGACCCGGCGGGGCAGATACGGGCCACGGCCACGGTGCCCCGGCCCGGCCGGCTGTGCAGGTCGAAGTCGGTGGCCAGGCGCCGACAGGTGCCCAGCCCCGCGCCCAGGGAGGAGGCCGACGTGGTGTAGCCGTCCCGCAGGACCGTAGCGACGTCACGGATGCCGGGGCCGTGGTCGATCGAAGCGATCTGCACACACGGAGGCGCGTCGGCGGGAACGTCGGGGCGGCCGACCAGGTTGATCACGATCCGGCCGCCACTGGCGTGCTTGACCAGGTTGGTCGCCAGCTCCGTGGCCACCAGCGCCGCGGCGTCGGTGGTCCTGTCGTCCAGTCCTACCCGGGCGCAGGCGGCTTCCGCGGCCACGCGCACATCCCGGACCCGGGTGCTCTCGGGGACCGGAATGTCCCAGACCCAGCTCATGTCGCTCCGGAACGCGGCGAGGGCAGGCCGGAGAGCCACTCGGTGACGGTGATGGTGGTGCCCTCCCCGACCCGGGTGTCCAGGGTGAACTCCTGGACGAGCCGCTTGGCTCCGCTCAGCCCCAGGCCCAGGCCACCACCGGAGGTGTAGCCGTCGGTCATGGCCAGGTCGATGTCCCGGATGCCGGGGCCCCGGTCGACGAAGCAGAGCCGCACACCGCGGTCGGCGCCGCTGCGCAGGAGCGTGATGTCCACATGTCCCCCACCGCCGTGGACCAGGGCGTTGCGGGCCAGTTCACTCGCCGCGGTCACCAGCTTCGTCTGCTGCACCAGACCGAAGCCGAGGTCGGCGGCGATCTGGCGCACCTGCTGGCGTACCAGGGCGAGGTCCGTGTCCGAGCCGATGGTCAGACGCGTGGGCGAGACGAGTGGGGCAGACATCATGCACCCGCTTCCGGGCGGTCGGCCGCCCCCGACGGAGGCGTGCGCCCCAGCAGGGACAGGGCGCTGTCGACATCCAGGGCCGTCTGGAGGCCGGGCAGGGTCAGGCCCAGCTCGACCAGGGTGATGGCCACGGCCGGACGCATACCGGCCAGCACGGTCCGCGCGGCCAGCAGGCGCGCGCTTCCGGCGATCTCGGCCAGGATCCGGCCGAGGAAGGAGTCGACGATCTCCACTCCGGAGATGTCGATCACGACGCCGCTCACCGGTGCGGGGCTGTTCGCGATGCGATGGGTGATGTCCTGCTGGAGTCGCTCGGACACCTCGTCGTGCAGCGCGCCTTGCAGAGTGACCAGGAGGACGTCTCCCAGCGCCAGCACCGGCACCATGTCCGGGTGCGGTGCGGAGGTTCCGGTCACCGCGGGGTCTCTCCCGCCGTCGACAGGGGCGAGACGCCCACACCCTGCTGGGCGAGCGCGTAGGCCAGGGCGTCGGCGAGGCCGGCCCGCGTGATGATCGTGCCCAGGTCGATGCCGAGGTGGACGATGGTCTGCGCGATCGCCGGCCGGATACCCGACACGATGCACTCCGCGCCCATCAGGCGGGCCGCGGCGACCGTCTTCATCAGGTGCTGGGCCACCAGCGAGTCGACGGTCGGGACGCCGGTGATGTCGAGGATGGCGTACCGGGCCCGCTGGGCGACGATGGCCTCCAGCAAGCTCTCCATCACCACCTGGCTGCGCGCGCTGTCCAGGGTGCCTATCAGGGGTACGGCGACGATGCCCTCCCACAGCTGGATGACCGGGGTGGCCACCTCCAGCAGCTGCTCGCGCTGCCGGGCGATCAGCGCCTCGCCCGAGTTGACCGTGGTGTCCATCACCACCACGCGCAGGGTCCCCATCAGGATCGTCAGCGCGACCAGGCAGGCATGGGCGTCCTCGTCGGTGTCATCCGCGAGCTCCGCGCTCAGCACCGCGGTGATCGGCTGCCGCAGCCCGGCGACCTCGTCCGCGATGTGCGACGACCTGAACCCGGCCTCGGCCCGGGAGAAGGCCATCCGGCCCAGCTGGTCCCGCACGGTGTTGAAGCCGGGGGCGTCGACGTCCTCCAGGCGCCCGCTGCGGGCCACGTCGGCCAGGGCGTCCACGACTGCCTTGCACGCCTCCACGGCCTCGTCCCGGGAGACGGTGAAGATCGTGCGGAACAAGGCGGCGTCCGCCCACCGCTGGGCGATCTGCTCCTGGCGCCGCTCCAGGAAATCTCCCAGCTTCTGCGCCACTTCCGGGGCCGTGTAGTGCTCCGCCACTTAAAACAGTCTCCCTCTTGCGGGCCCCTGCACCGCCGAGGGGCAAGGCACCCACCAATTGTTGCTGCATGGCAAATGTTAGCGCGCGGGTGCAAGGCGAACAACACGTGATCGCCGCCTCTCGCCGCGGGCTCCGATTACCCTTCCCCCTGTCTCCCGCGCCAGTCCAGGCAGACGACCAAGGCGTCGTCGTCCGCCGAGGCCTCGCCCCGGTGAGCAGTCAATTCACGCAGGATGGCACGCGGCACGTCCGCGGCCGGCAGCAGGCGGGTCGCCTGGATGGCGCGGTCGAGCGGGGCGTCTCCGTACGTCTCCCCCTTCGGGGAGGAGACGGCATGCACGCCGTCACTGACGAAGACGAGCCGGTCGCCGGGCTCGACCTGGAACTCCTGCGCCACGTAGTCGGTCTCCTCGAACATGCCCAGGGGGAGTTGCGCCTCGAAGAGAACGTGCTCCACGGCCCCGCCGCGCAAGCGCAGCAGTTGCGGCGAGCCCGCGTCCACCACCTTCGCCCGGCCGGTGGCCAGATCGAAGTCGAACATAAGCACGGACAGATAGCAACGACCCTGATAGTGGGCGTAAATGGCCTGGTCAGCCAGGGCAGCCTGGTCCTCGATGCCGATCCCGGCCCGGCGCGCGTTGCGCAGCGCGTTGATGCCCAGGTTCGTCAGCAGGGACGCCTCTATGCCCTCGCCCATGCCGTTGGTGACGTACAGCATCAGCCGGTCCCCGGTGGCGGACCAGTCGAAGTTGTCGCCGAAGATGGCGTAGGCCGGTTCCAGCTGGGCCGCCAGGTCGTACTCGTCACGGGAACAGGAGCGGCCGGGCAGCAGCTGCCACTGCATCTCCGCCGCCAGGGTCAGCCGTTCCTTGCGCCGGGCCTGCAGATACACATCGGTGTCCCGCTCGGCCACCAGCACCTCGTGCCCCAGCACATCGGCCACCTCGGCCAGCTCCGACTCCCACCGGCGCGCGACCTCGGCGCCGGGCAGGGTGACGGCCAGCACACCTAGCCGGTCGCCGCGCACACTGACCGGCAGCAGCAGCCGGATCCGGCCGTCCCGCCGTTCCTCGTGGTACGGCCGCTGGGAACCGAACGCCCTGCCCTCCGGCGTGTTGTGCACCGACAGCGGCTCCAGGGTGTGCGGCAGCACGGACACCGGCTGGAGCACGGTGAGGCTGTAGTCGGCGACGAACAGCTCGACGTCCTCCGCGCCGTACTGATCGGTCAGTACGGCGCGGATGGCGTCGAGCAGCTCGTGAGGAGCCGCCGTGCGCAGCGCGCGTTCAGCGGTCACAAATCTGTTCATCGCGAGAAATACACCTGTCTTTCGCCGGGCAACGTGGATACCTTTCCCCTGCAATGGGCCCGCACGGCCCGCCTGCCTTCGGGGCCGTCCCTTGATTCGGCAGGCTCCCCTAGTACGCTGACAGGCGCCCGAGCGCCTGCGAGAGTGTGACTGTGACTGCCTTCCGCCGCCATCCAGAGCCCGCCGAGGTCGCACGTGTGACGACCACGGCCGCCGAGCTGCTGGAAGTCGTGTGGGGCCGGGCCTCGACCGCGCCCGCCTCGGCGTCCCAGCTGCGTGTACTCCACATCCTTGAGCACAACGACGGGATCAACCTGCGCTCGCTCGCCGAGTCCCTGGCGTCCACCCCGCCGTCCACCAGCCGGCTCTGCGACCGGCTGCACGCGGCCGGGCTGATCGAGCGAGCGGTGAGCGCGGAGAGCAAACGCGAGGTACGGCTGCACCTGAGCGGGCGAGGGCGGACCTTCCTGGCCGAACTGCGCACCCGCAGGGAGCGGGAAGTGCGGAGGGTGCTGGCGGATATGCCCGCCGCCAAACGGATTGCCCTGCTGGAAGGGCTGGAGGCGTTCTGCGCCACCGCGTCGACCCAGATACACCACAACGCCTCGGATCCGAGCAGCCGTACCGCCTGACCGTTGGCCGCCGGCGTCGGTGTCTCCGCTGCCGTTCGGTGATGGCGACCAGTACACGGGCCGGTCTCCGCCCACCGGAGCATTCCCAGATCCTTCCCACGCATGTCCGACAGTGGTAACTCTGTTGCCTCGCAACTACTGTTGTCAAACGACAACAATGCGCGAGCTCAACTACCCCTGAATGCGGGTACCCAGATGTACCCGGGATGTGCGCGCGCGGTGAAAATTTCTCGCCGGTTCACCGCCGCCGGTTCACCGCCGCCGGTCACTCCGGCCGGTCGCGGTGCGTTTCGTGGCGCAGTACCAGAAGGGCGATGTCGTCGGTGCGCCGGCCGCTCGTGTCGGACGTGCTCAGCAGGTCGTCGATGAGGAGTCCGAGGTCACGGTCGTCGGCGGCGGCCAGGTGGTGTGCGAGCCGGGTGATGGCCTCTTCCAGGTCGGCGCCGGGGGTTTCGACGAGGCCGTCGGTGTAGAGGACGAGCAGCGTGCCCTCGGTGAGGGGGATCTCGGTCACGGGGAAGTCGGCGGCGGGATCGGCGCCGAGCAGTGGACCGGGCGGCACGGCGAGGAGCCGGGTGTCGCCGTCGGGCAGGCGCAGCAGGGGCGGGGGGTGGCCGGCGCTGGCGAGGGTGGCGCGTTGGCGCGCGAAGTCCAGATGGGCGTAGAGGCAGCTGGTGAGCAGGTCGGGGGTGATGTCGGTGAGCAGCCGGTTGGTGCGGTGCAGGACCTGGTCGGGCGGTGTGCCGAGGGTGGCGTGGGCGTGGACGGCGGTCCGGACCTGGCCCATGAGCGCCGCGGCGGCCGCGTTGTGGCCCTGGACGTCGCCGATGACGGCCCCTGCCGCGGTGTCGCCGAGCCGGATCAGGTCGTAGAAGTCCCCGCCGATCTCCATGCCCCGCGTGGCGGGCAGGTAGCGGGCGGCGACCCGCAGGCCGGTGATCTCCGGCAGGCTGCGCGGGAGCAGCGCCTGCTGGAGGCTGTGGGCGAGCTCGTGCTTGGTGTCGTACAGGCGGGCGCGGTCGAAGGCCTGGGCGATGAGCCCGGCGAGCGAGGTCAGGACGGCGCGTTCCTCGGCGGGGAACGCGTGGGGGGTGTCGTAGGACAGGATGCAGATCCCGACGGGCCTGCCGGAGATGACCAGGGGCAGGAACGCCCAGGCCTGCTTGCCACTGACCAGGGGCGCCTCGGGGTAGGTGCGCCGCATCTCCTCCGGGTCGGCGAAGAACGCCGGAATGCCGCTGCTGAGGGCCTGCCCGGCCGGGGTGAAGGACGTGTCGAGCGGGAGGCTGTCCAGCCGCCGGATGGTCTCGGAACTGTAGCCGCGGTGACCGGTGATCCGCAGCCGGCCGCCCCTCGCGGTGGACAGGACCAGGCCCTGGGCTCCGAAGGCGGGCATGATCTGGTCGGCGACCAGATCCACGACGTCCTGGACCCCGACGACCTCGGTCAGCGCGGCGGCCAGATGCGTGAGCTGATAGAGCTGACCGGCCCGGGCCGGGGGGACGGTGCCCGGGGACCGGCGGGGCGCCGGTGCGGGCGGCGGGTGCCCGCCGCGGGGGATGATGCGGGCGCTGATGCCGCTTGCGTCCGGGTACAGATGGAAGCCGCTCGACGAAGTCGGCGACGGTCCTGTCCCCACTCGGGGAGCGGGCCCCGGTTCCCGGGCTGACGAGGCGTGGCTGGCGCCGACGGGTGGCGCCACCGCCCCGCTCGGCGGCCTCCTCCAGCAGCCGGGCCAGACGCCGGCAGCCGGCCGTGATGTTGCCCCGCTCCCGCTGGGTCATGTACGGCGGCCGGGTGGCCGGCCACATCAGCAGCAGGGAGCCCCACGGCCGCACCCCGCTGACCGGCGCGGCGGCCAGCGCCAGCGGGTAGGGCAGCACGATGGCGGTGCGCGGGTAGGAACGGGCCATCTCCTCCTGACCGCTCACCCACACCAGGCGGTCTTCCCGGACGGCGTCCGCGACGGGCGCCGGGGCGGCGAGCGGAACCCGCGTCCACGGTGCCGCGAACTCCAGCGGCGCTCCGCACAGCACCTCCAGGCACAGCAGCTGCTCCCCCGGCGCCAGCAGGTACAGCGCGCCGAGGGACGCGCCGGTCCCCCGCACCGTCTGCGCGAACGCGGCATCCAGCGCATCGGCGTCCGGGACCGCACCAGCCGTACCGGTCATGCCATCTGCTCCCGTCGGGGCGCGGACCGGGAACGCCGCACGTACCCCCAGGCGGCCCCTACCTGGACGCTACGCCCCTCAAGGGCGGTCGGCATGTGGTCCGGGCGGGCCCGCCTCGGGCACGGAAAGGGCTCGTACACTTTTGAAATGGTGGAGCGGTGTGAGGAATGGGTCCTGGCCGCACCGGTCCCGGCGCTGCGGCCCTTCATCGAGGGTTACTGCGGATACCGGCTGACGGGGTTTCCGCCGGGGCTGCACCGCGGTCTTCCCTCGCGGCACATGACCTTCATCGTCAGCATCGGCGACGACATCGATGTGGTGGCGCAGACGGATCCGGCCCAGTCTCCCCAGACCTACGGGTGCGTGCTCAGCGGCCTCCAGGCCTCGTCGGCACTGATCTCGCACAGCGGCGACCAGGAGGGCGTGGCGGTCGAGCTGACGCCGCTCGGCAGCCGTGCCCTGTTCGGGATGCCGGCGGGCGAGCTGTGGAACCTCTCGGTCGAGCTGGGGGACGTGGTCGGGGCCACCGGCCGTGAGCTGTGGGAACGCCTCCAGAGGACCGTGGGCTGGGAGGAGCGGTTCGCCGTCTGCGACGCCGTCCTGGGCCGCCTGGCCGGAGACGGCGCGCCCGCGCCCGAGCTCCGCTTCGCCTGGGAGACGGTGGTCGCCTCCCGCGGCGAGGTGTCCGTGCGCGACCTGGCCGACGACAGCGGGTGGAGCCGCCAGCACCTCGCCCGGCGCTTCCGCAGCGAGTTCGGTCTGACGCCGAAACTCGCGGCCCGGGTGGTGCGGTTCGAGCGAGCCCAGCGGATGCTGCGGCGCTCGCCGCCCTTCGTGTCGATCGCCCAGGTGGCGGCGGTGTGCGGGTACTACGACCAGTCGCACCTGACCCGGGACTTCGTCGCGCTGGCCGGCTGCACGCCGACCGAGCTGCTGGCGGGTGATGTTCCATCCGTCCAAGACAGTGCCGGTGGCGCGGGGGCATCGTCACGGTATGGACGCAATCAGCACGACAACGACAACGACCGTCTGGCCGTGCCTCACCTACCGTGACGCACCCGCCGCGATCGCCTTTCTGACCGAGGTCTTCGGCTTCCGGGAGACCGCGGTCCACGCCCGAGAGGACGCCCCGTCGATCGTCGAGCACGCCGAGCTGCGCTGGCCGCTCGGCGGTGGCGTGATGCTGGGGACCACCGCCAAGGACGGGTCCGCCTGGGGGCGGCGCGTCCCGGGCAACGACGCCGTGTACGTCGTGTGCAACGACCCCGACGCCCTCTTCGAGCGAGCCGTCGCCGCCGGGGCCGAGATCGTGCGTGGCCTCGTCGACGAGGACTACGGCTCACGCGGCTTCACCGCCCGCGATCCGGAGGGCAACCTGTGGAGCTTCGGCACCTATCGGGGCGAGGGCGCGGCGCCGAAGGCCGATCACGCGACCTTCGCGGCCCTGCTCGACGACTGGGCCGCCGCCATCGTCGCCAACGACGCCGAGGCGATCGGGCGCTTCGCCACCCCGGACTGGAGGTTCGTCGGCGGCAACGGCGTCACCCAGGGCTCGACGTTCCTCGATCTGGTGGCCGCCGGTGACCTGACCCACGACACCATGACCTTCGACGTCGAGCACGTGGCACCGGTGTCCGACACCACGGTCCTGGTGATCACTCACGGCACCAACAACGGCGCCTTCCGGGGCAAGCCGTTCAGCGCGGACGAGTGGGCCACCGACGTGTTCGTGTGGGACGGCGAACGCTGGCGCTGCGCCCTGACCCAGCTGACGCCTACGCCCGAAGAGGTCGACCAGGTAGCGCCCCGGTCGGAGAAGCCCCGACTCGGCCCGGCGGATGTGTCCACCCCGTGAACTCTTCGGCAATTGCGTCGACTTCCTGCCTGGTCACCGAGGCATTACCCAGGACGTGCCACTACATACCCACTTGAAGCCGCCGAGACAGTCATGCAAAGGTCGAACCGGTCCGAAAGCCGCTCCGGTACAACACCCAGGGCGTCCTGGTGGAGCGGGCCTACCGGCGCCCGATCCTGGGCAGCTTCCACGCGATGTTCAGCCTCGGCGGCATCGCCGGCGCCGGCGCCGGGAGCGTGGCGGCCGGCCAGGGCGTCGGCGTCGGGCCGCACTTCCTCGTCACCGGGCTGGTCGCGGTAGCCGCCTTTCTCGGGGCCATGACCATCCTGCTCCCGGACCCGCCGGACGCCACCGACCCGGGGCCGGCGCTGGCGCTGCCCAGGGGCGGGCTGTGGATCCCGGGCCTGATCGCGTTCTGCGCGCTCATGGGCGAGGGCGTGCTGAACGACTGGGGGGCGGTCTACCTGCACGACGCCACCGGTGCCGACGACGGCACCGCCGCCGCCGGTTTCGCCGTCTTCTCGGCCGGCATGGTCACCGGGCGGCTGGCCGCCGACCGCATCCGGGCCCGCGCGGGGACGGTCCCCTTCATGCTGGCCTGCGGGCTGGTCGCGGGGCTCGGCGCCACCGTGGCCGTGGCGGTGGCCTCCCCCGTGTCCGGACTGGTCGGCTACGCGCTGCTCGGCCTCGGGCTGGCGGCGGTCGTCCCCGTCGTCTTCAGCCACGTGGCCGAGCTGCACCCGGACCGGCCGGGCCCGTCCATCGCCGCCGTCTCCGCCGTCGGCTACGGCGGCTTCCTCGCCGGCCCGCCGGTCATCGGGGCGGCCGCGGAGGTCGCCGGGCTGCGGATCGCGATGCTCGTGCCGGTCCTGCTCATGGTCGCGATGACGCTGCTGGCCCGGCGGCTGGACAGAGCAACTCGCCCTAGGGGGCGATGAACGGCCTCCTGGAGCGCCCCTCCCCTGCCTCAGGACTTCATCTCGTACGCCCCCGACAGCGCCTCCACACGCTGCCACACCCGCTCCGAGCGCGTCCCGTCGACGACCGGGCGGCGGACCGCGCCCAGTGCCCAGCTCTGCTGGTCCTCGGTCGCGGAGTCCTTGCCGTGGAGTTCGACGGCGTGGGCGGAGAAGTCCCGTACGAGGACGGCGAACAGTTCGTCGAGGACGTCCTCGTCGAGGCTCGTCAAGGCTGCCTGCTCCAGGACCAGTTGGCCGTGGACGACGAGTGCGAAGAGCTGCCCGACGGCGAGGAGCAGGTCGAGATCCCGGCTCTGCGCCTCGTCGGGGGCGGCCGTGCGCACGAACTCGCAGAGCGCGTCGGCCTGTTCGCGGAACCGGGCGATGTTGGGCAGGTGGGCGTAGGCGTCGAAGGCCGGCCGCCAGTCGTGGAAGCGCACCGAGCCGAGACCGCGGGCCGGGCCCTGCCGGAAGAGGAACGCGTCGTCGGCGGCGTCGAGGCGGGTCGGGACGGGCTCGTAGGCGACCGGGTCGAGGAGGTGGTTGCGCATGAACTTGAGGATCAGCGCCAGGTTGACGTGGACGGTGCCCTCCAGCTTCGGCAGGCCGCGGATCTCGACGGCGGCCTGGGCGAAGTAGTTGTCCTTCTCGAAGCCCTTGGCGGCGATCACGTCCCACATCAGGTCGATGACCTTCTCGCCCTCGGTGGTCACCTTCATCTTCGTCATCGGGTTGAACAGGAGGTAGCGGCGGTCGTCGGGGCCCGCGGTGCGGAAGTAGTCGACGGCGCGGTCGCTGAACAGCTTCATGCCGACGAGCCGCACGTACGCGTCGGTCAACTCGCGCCGCACGTGCGGGAAGGCGGTGACGGGGCGGCCGTAGAGGATGCGGTTGTGCGCGTGGGTGACGGCCTCGTACATCGCGTGCTCGCAGATGCCGATCGAGGCGGTGCACAGGTTGAACTTGCCGACGTTGACGGTGTTCAGGGCGGCGTCGAAGGCGGCGCGGCCGGTGTGCAGGACGTCTTCGGGGGCTACGGGGTAGTCCTCCAGGCGGAACTCGCTGACGTACTTCGAGGAGTCGACGACGTTCTTGACCAGGTGGTACGCCGGGTGGCGGCTGTCGGCGGCGAAGAAGACGTAGCCGTCGGGGCCCTCGACGTCGGTGCGGCGGCCGAAGACGGAGACGAGCCCGGCGGCGTTGCCGTTGCCGATGTAGTACTTGGAGCCGGTGGCCCGGAAGCCGCCGTTGCCGTCGGGCTCCAGGAGCATGTCGGTGGAGTAGATGTCGGCGCCGTGGGTCTTCTCGGACAGGCCGAAGGCGAACACCTCGCCCTGGGACAGCAGTTCGGCGGCGCGGGCACGGGCGGCGGGGTTGTCGCTCTGCCAGACGGGGCCGAGACCGAGGATGGTGACCTGCCAGGCGTACCAGTAGTCGAGGCCGTAGAAGCCGAGTATCTCGTTGAGGGCGGCGATGCGGGCGGTGTCCCAGCGCTTGCCGGCCTCGTCCTGCGCGGCGGCCGAGGCGGGGGTGAGGAAGGTGGCGAAGAGCCCTTCCTTGGCGGCGAAGGCGAGGAAGTCACCGAGCCAGGCGCGGGTGCGGTAGTCCTCGATCAGCCGGCGCTTGCCCCGCTCCTCGAACCAGTCGACGGTGGCGCGCAACAGCCTGCGGGTCTCCGGGTCGAAGTGCGCGGGGTCGTAGGTCCGCGGGTTGAAGAGCAGCGCGTCGGCCATGGGTTGCCGCCTTTCGGCTGGGAGGGTGAGGGGTGGTTCCGGGCACGGGTCCCGGGGTGGGTCCGCTCGGCCGTCAGCGGCCGGCGTCGAAGCGGGCGAGGGTGGCGAGGACGTCGTCGAGCCAGGCGATCATCATGCGTTCGTAGGCGATGCCGCCGCGCAGCACGACGTGCTGGAGTTCCCGTTCGGCGTCGAGCGGGCCGTCCGCGGGGGGTGGTCCGAAGTCGCGGTTCTCGCCCGCGAGGTAGTGGGCGAGGCGGTCCGTGTGCGCCTGCCGGTGCCGCTCGACCTCGCTGATCAGGGCGGCCGGATCGTCGAAGGCGGCGCCCCGGACTTTCACCGCCAGGTCGTGCCGCACGCTCTCGGGCTCGGTCGGTTCGCTGAGCCACGCGGAGAGCGCGGCCCGTCCGGGCCCGGCGACGGAGTACTCCTTCTTGTCGGGACGCCCGTACTGCGGGACGTCCCGGACGTCGATCCAGCCGTCGCTCTCCATGCGCTTGAGCACGCGGTAGATCTGCTGGTGGGTGGCGGTCCAGAAGTATCCGATGGACCGCTCGAAGCGCCGGGCCAGCTCATAGCCGGAGCCCGGCTTCTCCAGCAGGGAAACGAGGATCGCGTGCTCGAGCGCCATGCGTACGATCTTGCTATGCACTTCGTTGCATAGCAACGGTCCGGCGGTGAGACCCGGCTCACCAGGCAGGTGCTAGACCCGTACCAGCGGGCGGTGGGGAAGGGGTGGGAGTTCGATCTCGATGGAGTCGTTGGGGCGGACGATCCCCCCGCGGCGGACCACCGCCATGACGCCGGACTTGAAGGTGAACTCGCCGGAGTCGGGGTCGATGGTGAAGACCTCGGCGAGCAGGCCCTTGCGGAAGGCGTTGATCTTCGAGCACGGGTTGCGCAGTCCCGTCACCTCGATCACCGCCTGCTCCCCGAGACGGAGCAGGGCGCCGGTGGGCAGGCCCAACAGGTCCACCCCGCGCGTGGTGATGTTTTCGCCGAGCCGGCCCGCGGTGACCTCGAAGCCCTTGAGCGCGAGTTCCTCGAAGAGTTCCTCGTGCATCAGGTGCACTTGGCGCAGATTGGGCAGGTCCGGCTCGTAGGTCATGCGGAACTGGTGCCGGATCGTCTCGCCCGCGTGCACGTCGCCCTCCACGCCGAGGCCCGTGAGCAGCGTGATGGAATCGCGATTGGGCTTGCTGAACCGGTACACCTCGTTACGGCTCACCGCGGCGACCCGGCCCGTCATCACGCCGTCCAACCTTACGCACCTCCACCCGGTCGCCCTGCGACGTCGCACCCGTCGCGACCGGGTTGGCGGTGAACCGCCGGCGCCAGGTGCCGGTGGTGTTCGCGGTGACCATGGTGCGCAGCGGTGGGCTTGCCGCCCTTGTCGACCGGCTCGGGCGTGGCCTGGGCGCTCTCCAGCTTGGTGTGCCGCTCGACGCCGAGCGGTGCGCCCGGTGACAGGTGGTGGGAGTCTTCGTCCTCGGCCACGGCCTTGGCCCTGAAGCGCCAGGCACCCGCCGAGCTGTTCCGCAGGTCCTGCACGTCCGTGCCGTCCGGCGAAAGCGGGAAGGTGTAGACGCACTGCACGGTGGTCGCACTCTGCGCGGTGCACTCGTTGCGGGCGGGACGGATGACCAGCCCGTCGGGGCCGACCACCTCGTCTTGCCGACGGTGACGGACGTGACGCGGGTGTCCCCCACGGTCGTGTCGGCGTGGGCGGCGGGCGCCACGGCGGCCAGGGCGACCAGTGGACCGACGGTGACGAGGGCCGCGTAGGGCTTGCACATGGTTCTCCCAGCGACGAGGGGCCGGATCATGGTCCGGTTGCGGGACAGACCCCCGACGTGGTCGCCGAGTTGTACGGATCTTCGTCCCGGACACGGTGCCGGAGCGGTGGGCGCCGGGTGCTGGGTCGGGGCGGCGCCCACCGCCGAGGCCGGTGCCTCGGGAACCCTTACCGGATCAGGGCAGGGTCCACTTCTGGTTGGCACCGGTGTGACAGGTCCACAGGTGGACCGGGGTGCCGTCGTTCCAGGTGCCGCCGGACGCGTCGAGGCACTTGCCCGACTGGGGATTGCGGACGGTGCCGTCCGCCTGGGGCTCCCAGACCTGGGCTCCGGAACCGTTGCACGTCCACAGCTGGATCTTCGTACCGTCGGCGGTGTTGCCGCCGGAGACGTCGAGGCACTTGCTCAGTGCCCGGACCGTCTTGTCGCCGGACAGCGTCCAGCGCTGGGCTCCGGAGGAGTTGCAGGTCCACAGCTGGATCTGGGTGCCGTCGGCCGTGTTCGACTGGGCCACGTCCAGGCACTTGCCGTTGACGCCCTTCACCTCGCCGGTTCCGGTCGCCGCGCCGGGCAGCTGGTTGAGGGTGTACCACGCCTCGGTGCTCCACAGTGCCTCACCGCTGGTGGAGCTGAAGGGGCGGGGGGAACGCACGTGGACGACCCGGTCCGCCTTGAGCCCGGGGATGGTGAGGGTGACCGTCTTGCGGTCGGCGGAGAGCGTCGCCGACTGGGCGGTGAGCGTCTCCTCGTCGACCTTGGGGCCGCCGTAGTCGGCCGTCGGGACGTAACGCCACTGCTTGATCTTGTAGCGTCCCGCCAGGCCGGCCGCGGTCTCCTGCGACACCGGCTGGGTGTACTCCAGGGCGAAACCGCCGGGGACGGCCCGCATCGCGCGGATGTCGAAGGCGTTGGTGCCGTTGGGCGTCAACTTCTGCAGGCCGTAGGCGAGTTTGCCTTCCTGGCCCCAGTTGCCGCCCGCGCCCAGGCCGCCGGCGTAGAGCGCGCCGTCCGGACCGACGCTGATCCTGGTGACGCCGGCCTCGAGTCCTTGGGTGAGGCGGAACACCGCGCCCTGGTACTCGCCGCCCACCTTCTCCAGGTAGCCGCGCTGGATACCGCCGTAGGTCACGTCCCCGAACAGCATCTGCCCGGCGAAGGGGCCGTCCTTCAACAGCAGTGGTGTGCTGGGCGAGTTGGCTATCTCGCCTTGCGGGAGCCACAGCACCGGCTTGGTCACCGGCTGGGAGTCGAACGGGCCGTCGGGGTTGGTGTGGTGGTTGAAGAACCGGCCCTGCTTGATGTGCACCAGCTTGGACGAGGGCAGCCAGCCGCCCTGGTTGTCGGTGGCGAACAGTTCGCCCTCGGGGCCGAACCCGATGCCGTTGGGGGTGCGCAGTCCGCCGGCGATGTAGGACACCTCGCCGGTGGCCTTGTTCACCTTGATGGCGGTGCCGCGGTTCGGTGCCGGCTGCGGATCGGTCGTGGCGCCGCCGTAGTTGATGGAGACCGACAGGTTCAGGTAGAAGAAGCCGTCGCGGTGCAGCAGCCCGAAGGCGAATTCGTGGAAGTTGCCACCGAAGGGCCAGCTCGCGACCTTGCGGTACTGGTCGGTGACGTCGTCTCCGTTGGTGTCGTTCAGCTCCGTCAGTTCGTGTTTCTGCGAGACGTAGAGCTTGCCGTCGACGTAGGCGATGCCCATCGGTTCCTTGAGGCCCTGAGCCACCTTCTTCGCCGTCACCTTCTGCGGACCGGTGTCGCCGGTGACGTTGCTGAGGAGATAGACCTCGCCGGTGGTGTTGTTGCTGCCGCCCCAGGTCGCCACGGCCAGCCGGCCGTCGGGGAGCCAGTCCATCGCCGAGACCTGTGGTTCGAACCCGCTGGGCCGCAGGTTGGTGAGCGTGTAGTTCGGGTGCACGCCGGCCAGTGGCAGTCCGTCGCCGGGGGTGTCCGCGCTGCCCTCGCACTGCTTGGGTCCTGGCGCCGTGACGCGTACGACGCCGGCGTCGGTGCTGAGGGCGGAGTTCGGGACGACGCTGAAGCCGGAGGCGCCCGGCGGCTGCCAGGCCAGGGTGAGCTGCTGGCCGCCGTCGCGCTCGAAGTGCTCGATGCGCAGGGCATGCGCGCCCTGCGTCAACTGCACGGTGGCGTCCTTGGGTTCGGCTCCGTGCAGCCCGTCGTGGTTGATGACCAACTGGTCGTCGATCCACAGACGCGAACCGTCGTCGCTGGTGAGCCGGAACGTGTAGGTGCCGTTGGCGGGGGCGTGCAGATTGCCGATCACGTGCGTGACGAACCTGGACTCCAGCCCGAAGTCCGCGGCCGTGGACCAGTCGATGACGGACATGCGCTTGTCGATGTTGGGGGTTTGCCCCGCCTTCAGGGTGCAGATGCCGTTCAGGGCCACCTGTACGTCGAAGACGCGCAGGGTGACGCCGGGATCCTGTGGGGGCAGATCGGCGGGCGCACGTTCGGCCGACTCGGCCGGCAACGTCGCCAGAGTGCCGAGCAGTAACGAGGTGATGAGGGCGCCGACCCAGGATCTGCGGCGCCGGAGGAACAGCCGTGGATACACGAGACCTCCTGACGGACCCCTCGATCAGAGCGGCCCGTGCGAAGTGAAGGGAAGATCCACCGCTGCCAGGGCGCGCCGTCGCCCTGGATACGGAGGGGATACGGGCGGTGACTCACGTGCAGTCCGCCGCCGCGTCCGACACAGTAGGGACTTCCGCCGGGGTCGTCCATACTTTGTCCATCATCAGGTCAAAGAAGGGGTGGCGGCCGGCCCGACGGTGTGTCACCGCCGGGCCGCGTACGCGGACCCCGCCGGTCTACGCCGTGTGCAGGCGCAGTCCGTAGCGGTTCAGGATCTCGTTGACCGGCTGGAACCAGGTCTGGCCGCCGCCGGAGCAGTTGCCCCACCCGCCGGAGGTGACGCCCTGAGCCTGGTCGCCGGAGATGAACGAGCCTCCGGAGTCCCCGGGTTCGGCGCACACGCTGGTCTTGGTGAGCTGGTGGACGGCGCCCTGGCTGTAGTTCACCGTCTCGTTCTTCGCCAGGACCGTCCCGCAGTGCCAGCGCGTGGTGGAGCCGGAGCGGCAGATCGACGCGCCGACGGGAGCCTCGTTCGAGCCGCGCACCAGCTGGTCGGGCACCGTGCCCCAGCCCAGCACCACGGGCACGGTCCACCAGCCGCTGCCCACGCTCACCCAGGCGTAGTCGTCGCCCGGGAACGACGAGCCCTGGAAGGTGCCGATGTGGGTGCGGTCCCAGCCACTGACCGCGGCGCCGGCCCGCCCGCAGTGACCGGCGGTGACGAAGCCGCCATGGACCGAGAAGCCTATGGAACAGCGGACGTTGCCCGTGTAGTAGGGATCGCCGCCGACGGTTCCGGCGGCGAACGTGCGGGGAGCCGCGTTCACTTCACGGATCTGGACAGGGCCCGCGTCGAGCGCCTTGGCCACGAAGTCCCTGACATCGTTATCAGAGCGCTGTGATGTGACGACGTCCACCACTACGCGGTTGACCTTGGGGTCCACTCGCCAAGCGGCGACGCCCCGGGGCGCTTCGGCCTTGTCGAGCTGCTTCTTCGTGGCGTCCAGCCGGGCCTCGGAGTAGTCGGCCCGGCGGAACTCGGCGCCCGCGGCCCGCACTTCCCCGGCCAGGGACGGATCGGTGGCGGCGACCGTCAGTCTGCCGGTGCGCGCGTCGAACCAGCTGCCCGCGTAGGCGCTTCCGGCGACGCTCCTGACGCGCCGGTCCACGGCTGCCGCGTGCCGCTCCGCCGAAAGGCGGTCCTCCGCCTCGGACTTCGTGAGGTTCAGGTCCCGCTGCATCGCCTGCACGAGGCCCGGCGACATCTCGGGAGCGCCCGAGCGAGGACCGGGTGCGGCCTGCGCGATGGGCGAGAGGGAGGCGGCCGCGGCTCCGATGGCGAGCAGCAGAGCGGCGGCAGCGCGTGATCGCGTATGACGCATGGGGGTGCTTCCTTCCGTTCGCTGTGGGGGACGCCGGCTGAGGACAGCAGGCGCGCGGACGGTGAGAGCGCTCTCAACGCTAGCCGGGAGGTTACGCCGACATCGGCAACTGGTCCATACCTAGTACGAGTTGAGATGGGAGGAAGTGAAAACAGCGCCGGGCGGCCCGCCGCCGTCCGGCACCCCGACGATCAGGGAGCCCGCACCAGGGGTGGCTCCCCCCAGGAGGCGGTCAGCGCCTGGCGCAGCGCGCTCACGGCCGGCGCGCCGATACGTTCGGCGAGGACGCCTTCGATCACGGCGAGCGCGCCCTGCGCTCTGTGATGGACCCGGGCACCTTCCACCGTGGGGCGGATCAGGCGGCTGCGGGCCGAGGCGGGGTCGGGGACCTGCTCCAGCAGCCCCATGCCGATCAGGCCGTGCACGGCCTGGTGGACGGTCTGCCGGGTGACGCCGATCCGGCGGGCGAGTTCGGAGATCGTGGTGCCCCGCTCGTCCAGGGTGGCGAAGACGGCGGCCTGGGCCACGGTCACCGGCTGCTCCCCCGCGGCCTCCATGCTGGCCAGCAACGCGTCGTCGAACCACCGCTTGGCCTCGGTGAGCAGCTGGGGCAGGTTCGGCGCGGGCGTGGTCATGGCTCCTCGGGGGCGGTACGGGAATCCGAGCATAGCGACAGCACGTCGATCGCCCTGGCCCAGGACGAGGGACCGTGTCACTCGGGGTCCCGCGAAACCCGTATGTCAGGTAGCCTGACATTAATTGCTTCCTTGTGCCGGAGGTCTTTCATGACCATGGAGTTCGCCACCCGCTACCGCTCCCGCTCACGCATCCCCGCCGAGCCGGGCAAGCCCTACTTCATCGAGAAGGGCATGGGCGACCGCGCCCACCTGTTCACCGACCTCGTCACCGTCTACGCCGGCGGCGAGCAGACCGAGAACACCTTCAACTTCTTCACCGTCGAAGGCCCCAAGGGCGACCTCATCCCGGCCCACTCCCACGCCGACACCCACGAGGTCTTCTACGTCACCGACGGCGCCGTCCGGCTCTTCGTCGAGGACCTTGAGGGCGAGCAGTGCGAGAAGCTCCTCACGGCGGGCGACTTCGGATTCGTCCCCAAGAACTGCCCGCACGCCTACCGCATCGAGCGCCACCACAGCCGGATCGTCGGCGTCGCCGCGGGCCCGGGCGGGACCTTCGAGCGGTTCTTCGAGAACCTCGGCACTCCCACCGAGGAACTCGGCCTGCCGGAAAGGCCGTTCGTGCCCGAGCCGCACAAGTTCGGTACGGTCCCGCGCCAGTACGACGTGCGGTTCCTGCCCGACCACCAGTGGCGCACGGGGAACTGACCGACGGTGGCGTACGGACAAGCGCTGCTGGCCGGGGCGGTGGTCGGCGCCCTGTACGCGGCCCTGCGTGTGAAAGCCCCCGCTCCCCCACCCGTCGCCCTGGCCGGCCTGCTCGGCATCCTGCTCGGGCAGAGCCTCCTGGAGAAGCTGTGACGGTCGGACGGCGGACCCGGGCTGCCGCCTTCGGCCGCCGTATCGCGGTCTCCTTCGCCACGGGGCTGGCGATCGGCGCCCTCTACCGGGCCTTCGGCATCACCGCCCCCGCTCCGGCCCTGCTCGGGCTCACGGGTCTGCTGGGCATCGGCCTCGGGGAGCGTGCGGCCACAGCGCTCGGGGCGCGGGTGGCCCGCCGTCGTGCGGCTCTTCCGGGCCCGGAGACGGCCGACGTGGAGCGGCCCTCGCCGGCGCTGCGACCGCCGGGTCTGGAGGAGCCCTCGCCGGGTCTGCGACCGCCCGGCCTGAAGGAGTCCTCGCCGGGTCTGCGACCGCCCGCCCAGGAGCAACCCCCGCCAGGCCAGCGACCGCCCGCCCAGGAGCAGCTTTCCGCCGCCCAGCACACAGCCCACCGGGAGCAGCTTCCCGCCACCCCGTGCACAGCCCACTGGGAGCAGCTTCCCGCCGCCCCGTGCACACCCCTCCCCGAGGGACCCCCGCCGCCCCCGCACACACCCCACCCGCAGCAGCCTCCCCCCACCCCGCACACACCCCACCCGCAGCAACTCACCCCCACCACAACCGATCAGGCGCCGCCTCCCCCCTGCGCCTGCCTGCCGTCCTCGCGGCATTGACCTGCGGGTCTGCGCCGACCGCGCCGACCGCGCCGTCCGCCGCTTCCTGGGCTCCGCCCGCGTCCGCCGCCCGTTCTCGTCCGGAGAGAGGCCCCATGCCCCTGTCGTCCGAGCTCGCCGCCCTGCTCGCCCCGCTCGTGCCCGACCGACTGCCGCTGCCGCCCGCCGCGCATCCCGCGCCGGGCGTACGGCTGCTGCGCGGCGCCGTCTATGCGGCCCCGGCGGGCATCCGCCCCCTGGAACTCGACCTGTGGGTGCCCGACGAGCCGCAGGGGCCGGTGCCCGTCATCGTCTACCTCCACGGCGGCGGCTGGCGGACGGGTACCCGCGCGGACATGGGACCGCGCTTCCGCCACTGGCGCCCGGGCCCCTTCGCCCGTCTCGCCCAAGCCGGGTTCGCCGTCGCCAGCCTCGACTACCGACTCTCCGGCGAGGCCCTCTACCCCGCTCAGCTGGAGGACGTCACCGCAGCCGTGGGATGGCTCAACGCCCGCGCGGGCGAACTCGGCCTGGACACGGCCCGAATCGTGGCCTGGGGCGAATCCGCCGGAGCCCACCTGGCCGCCCTGCTGGCCCTCACCACCCCGGTGAGCGGCTGCATCGCCTGGTACGGGCCCACCGACCTGACCACGTTGCCGGCCCAGTCCCGGCCCGGCGCCTACGATCCCGCCGATCCCACGACCCGCGAGGCCCTGCTGATCGGAGGGGCCGTCGCCGCGGCGCCCGACCGTGCCCGTGCGGCCAGCCCGGTCGCCCATGTCACCGCCGACGCCCCGCCGTTCCTCATCCTGCACGGCACCGACGACGTGCTCATCCCCCTCGCCCAGGGCGAGCAGCTCGCCACGGCGCTGCGCGAGGCGGGCGCCGACGTCGACTTCCGTCCCGTTCCCGGCGCCGACCACGCGTGGGCGGGGCTGCCGGAGGAGGAGGTGGAGCGGTGCTTCGCCCTCTCCGCGGACTTCGCCCGCGCACGCACCCTCGGGCGGCCCGCCTGACAGCAGCTCATCTCGCCTGCGGCGGCCAGGGAACGGCGTAGGTGTGAGTTCCCGGACCCGCGTGCGCCGACCCCCCGCCGGGCAGGCGGACCTCGGCCTCGGTACCGGGGGGAATCTCCACGGTCAGCGAGAAGACGTCGCCGTGGATGCGCCACCGGCTGGTGATCGGCCCATGGAGGGAATCATGGCGCGCCGATGCGGAAGCGAGGCCGCCGGGGTACGGAGCGATGAGGAAGCGCCGGTACCCGGCCTCCGTCGGGGCCGGGGCCGTGGGCAGGCGGATTCCGGCGATGTACTGGTGGAGGAAGGAGACGACAGCGCCCTTGCTGTAGTGGTTGTACGACATCTTGGGGCGGCCCCGGTCGTCGATGCCATGCCAGTCCTCCCAGATGGTCGTCGCGCCCCGGTCGATCATGCCGAGCCAGGACGGCGGCGTGGACTGTCGCAGCAGCGCGCAGGCGAGTTCGGGATGACCGTGGTCGGCGAGGACCGGGAGCAGTAGGCCGGTGCTCAGGAAGCCGGTGGTCAGGTGACGATGCACCGGCGGTCGAGCTGCTCGTCCACTCCCAAGCGGAACTCGCGGGCGCGGCGCTCCAGGAGTGCGCAGGGCTCCCGGACCTGGTCGAGGTCGAGTTCCGGCCCTTCGTGAGGGCGCTGATCTCCGTGCAGCGGCTGCGACTTGAGGCCATCGGCCGCAAGGGCGGCGCCGTCCTCAAGGGCGGTGTGCGGCCTCCTGCCGTGGCAACCGCGCGGGTCCTGCTGCGGGAGGCCGTCCGGGCCCGGCGGCTGCGTCGGCGCTGACGGTGGCGGGGCACCCGTCACCGTCTGGTCTGCGGGCTGGAGGGCTGGAGGAGCTGGTCGACGGGGGCGTAGTCGTCGGTGAGGAGCCGGGCGTCGCCGATCCAGGAGGTGAGGTCGTCGCCGGTGGCGATCTTCCAGCCGGTTTTCCGGGCGTCCAGGGCCTCCTGGGTCGCGGGCACGTCGACGGGGCGGTCCGAGGCGAGCACCACCAGATTGCCGCCCTCGGGGGCGGCGGCCGGGTCGAGGCCGATGTCGGCCGGTTCGCCGACGACGGCGACGTGCTCGAAGGTCTCGCCGAGGGTGGCCACTTCGGCCCGCGCGAAGTCCATCCCGCCGTGGTCGATGAGGTTGACGACGTACAGCCCGTCCTCGTCGAGCGCCCGCCGTACGTCCGTCATCGCCTCCACCGTGGTGAGGTGCCACGGCACGCTCACGCCGCCGAAGGCGTCACCGACGACGAGGTCACGGCTGCCGGCGTCCAGTCGCCGCAGGCCGAGCCTGCCGTCCTCGGCCCGTACCTCGATGCCGCTGTGCGAGCGCAGACCGAGGTGCTCACGGTTGATGCGCACGACCCCGCTGTCGATCTCGGACACGAGGCTGCGCGTCCCGGGTCGCGTCGCCGCGAGGTAGCGGGGGAAGGTGAGTCCGCCGCCGCCCAAGTGGTAGGCGGAAAGCGGCTCGTCGTCGGGAAAGGCCGTGTCGACCACGGACGCGAAGGCGCGCACGTACGTGAACTTCAGGAACGTCGGGTCGTCGATGTCGACGTAGGAGTGCCGCAGGCCGTCCAGGACGAGGGTACGGCCGCCCGCCCTGTCGGGGTCATCGACGACATGTGCGCAGTGGTACCTGGTCTCCGCGTCGCAGCCACCGGGCGCGACCGTGGTGGCGAGGCCGCCGGCCACGACGACGAGGGTCAGGGCGGGAACCCCGGTCCAGCCGCGCGTACGCCACTCGATCAGCGCCGAGCCGACCACCAGAAGGATCCCGAGGCCGATCAGGATGCCGCTGACCGGGAAGCGCGACACGAGGACGAAGCCGGTGAGGACGGTGCCGACGATGGCGCCGGCGGTGCCGACGCCGGACAGCCGGCCGACCACCGTTCCGGTCTCGGCGAGGGTGGTCAGGCGCAGCTTGGTCACGATCGGCGTCACCGCGGCGAGCAGCGCGCCCGGCACGAGGATGGTCAGCGACGCGATGAAGAAGAGCAGCGGCGGCGCCCACTCCGCCGTGGTGCGCAGGACGAGCGGGGTCAGCGCCACGACGACCCCCGAGAGCCCGAGCGAGGGGCCGATCAGCCGGCGTGGACTGACCTGGTCGGCGAGGCGCCCTCCCATCCAGGACCCCGCGGCGATCGCGGTGAGCGCGACACCGATGACCATGGTGCTGGTCTCCAGGGTCAGGCCGAGATAGGGAGCCAGCAGCCGCAGCGCGACGATCTCGACCACGAGGACCGCGGCCGAGGAGGAGAACACGAGCACGGCGGCGGCACGAGAACCCAGTCCGTTGTCACGGGGGTTGGGCGCGGCGACGGGGGACGAAGACAATCCGGTCACACGCGGCATCCTTCCACGCGCCGCGTCTGGCCACAGGAGTTGAGAGGAGCCGAGGGCTTTCGCAATCGTGATCGACCGGCCCAAGGGCGCCGGTGCCATGATGATCGGTATCCCCAGGAGACCGGAGGAGACCGCGTGGACGACCTGACCCAGCACGAAGGCGACGAGGCCGGCCCCGACGTACGGGCGCGGATCCAGGAGAGCTTCGCACGTCAGGGGCTGATGGCCCACCTCGGTGCGCGGATCACGAAGATCGCGCCCGGCCGCGTCCACATCGTGCTCCCCGGCCGTCCCGAAGTCACCCAGCAGCACGGCTACTTCCACGCCGGAGCCACCAGCGCCATCGCGGACAGCGCCGGCGGCTACGCCGGTCTGACGTTGTTCCCCGAGGACAGTGACGTCCTCACCGTCGAGTACAAGATCAACCTGCTGGCGCCCGCACTCGGCGACCACCTCGAGGCCGTCGGCACCGTCCTGAAGTCCGGCCGCACGCTGACCGTGTGCCAACTGGAGGTCTTCGGCGTCCGGGACGAGGAGCGCAAGCTCGTGGCGCACGGGCAGCAGACCCTCATCCGCTTGGACGGGCCCCCGCGGTGAGCCCCGAACGCCCAGCGGCGGCGAGCCGGCGTTCGGCGATCCGCTGGGCCGCCATCAGGGGGGTGACCCCGGCCGACCGCGCCGCTTCAAGGATGTCGCCGACGGTGTCGGCGATGCCCTCCACCCGCTTCCGCGCGGCCTCATGGGTGCGGTTCTGCGACTCCCTGCTGAGGGTGTAGGCGATACCGCCGGCACTGGCCACGAAGTCGGGCACCCAGACGATGCCCCGGCGGGCGAGGGCGTCGGCCACGCGCTCCTCGGTCAGCTGGTTGTTCGCGGGGCCGACGATCAGACGCGCCGTGATGTGCGGGACGGTCACGTCGCTGAGGACCCCGCCGACGGCAGCGGGCACCAGGATGTCGGCCGGCGCGGACAGGGCCTGACCGGGCTCCACCCACCCGTATCCGCTCGCCAGGGCCTGCGCCTTGCGGGACGGCTCCACGTCCGACACGACCACCCGCGCGCCCTCGGCGGCCAGTCCCACGGCGATGCCGCTGCCGACCGCGCCGAAGCCGCTGATCACCACCTTCCGCCCGGCGCAGGAGGCGTCGCCGAACACATGCCGTGCGCCGGAACGCAGGGCCGCCAGCACACCGATCGCGGTCGGGCCGCTGGAATCGCCGGTGCCGCCATGCTCCTGCGGGGCGCAGTACGCGTACGGCGAGAAGCGCTTGAGGACCACCATGTCCTCGGGGCCGGTGCCGACGTCGGGACCGGTGCGATACGAACCCTGGAAGGAAGCGATCAGCTCGCCCAGGTCCTCCAGGGCGGCCTCGCGCAGTCCCGGCGTGAGGTCGGTGTCCCGGCCGAGAGCGATCACGCTCTTGCCGCCGCCGAAGTCCAGACCGGCCACCGCGGCCTTGTAGGTCATCGCCTCCGACAGGCGCAGCGCGTCGGCCAGTCCCTCCTGCCAACTGTCGTAGCGACGCAGCCGGCAGCCGCCGACCGCGGGTCCCAGGGCCCGGGAGTGGACCGCCACGATCAGCGGAAGCCCGCAGCGGCGGCCGCGCCGGATGACCACGTCTTCATGGGTGAATGCTTGGCTCATGGCTGTGAAGCTAGGCCGATGCCCAGATCGGTTGGCCAACTGCCGAATGAAATTCGGCGTCTTGGCGCATAAGGCAGTCATGGATGAACTTGATGCGGCGATCGTGCACCATCTGCAGGCAGATGGCCGGCAGTCCAACCGCGCCCTCGCCGAGCGGCTCGGCATAGCCCCTTCCACCTGTCTGGAGCGCACCCGGCTCCTGCACAAGCGCGGGATCATCGAGGGCTATCGCGCCCAGGTGTCCCTCCGGGCGCTGAACCGGTCCGTGCAAGCGATGGTCGCCACCCAGGTCCGGCCGCTGCGCCGGGATGTGGTCGCCGCGTTCGAGCGGTCGGTGACCCGGCTGCCGGAAGTCGTCTCCGTGTACACGATGGCCGGCAGCGACGACTTCCTGGTCCATGTCACCGCTCCGGACATCGACCATCTGCACGCCTTCCTCCTCGACCAGTTCACCGACCGGCGCGAGATCGTCAGCTTCCGCACCTCGATCATCTTCCAGCACCTGACCAACCCCGTACTCGACCCGCTGCCGGACGCTGGCTCCCCGGCGGACGCATAGGATCGCCGCATGGCGCTGCGACCTGTCATGGTGAACATCAAGGCCGTTGATCACGCGGCGGTCGGCCGGTTCTGGGCGGAGGCACTCGGCTGGAGCGCCTACAGCCCGGGCATGACGACGTACGTGGGACCCCCCGGAGGTCTCGTCTGGCCGGACCCGGTCGCCGTCGGCATCGACGTCGTTCCCGTCCCCGAGGCCAGGACGGGAACGAAGAACCGGGTGCACCTCGATCTCGCCACCACCTCCGCCGCCCATCAGGCGGAGCTGGTGGCACGCCTGAAGGATCTCGGTGCGACCCCGGCCGACGTGGGCCAGGGCGAGGTGCCGTGGACGGTCCTCGCGGACCCGGAGGGCAACGAGTTCTGCGTGCTGGAGCCCCGGGAGGTCTACCGGGACACCGGGCCGATCGCCGCGGTGGTCGTGGACTGCGCGGATCCGCGGGCCATGGCACGGTTCTGGGGTGCGGCGCTGGACTGGGACCTGCGCGAGGTGACAGATGATCATGCGGTGATGCGCTCCGCCAGGACGGGCGGCCCGTACCTCGAATTCCTCCGTACGCCCGGGGGGAAGACGGTGCCGGACCGCGTCCACCTGGACCTGCTGCCGTACCCCGGCGACGACAGGGCGGCGGAGGTGGCCCGGCTGCGGGCGCTCGGCGCGGCCGACCTCGATCTCGGCCAGGGCGACGTCCCGTGGACGTGTCTCACCGACCCGGAAGGCCACGAGTTCTGCGTTCTCGCCCTGCCCTGAGACGGTTCCCGTCCTGTCCTGAGGCAACAGATGGCCGCCCACATGTTTGAGACGGGCGTTTTGGTTCACGCGTAGGGAGTATCACTCCACGTGGAGGCAGCCATGCTCTTGATAGGCATCATCCTGCTCGTCATCGGTTTCATCACCGGTGTATCGATCTTGTGGACCATCGGCCTCATCCTGACCGTGATCGGCGCGATCCTGTGGATCATGGGCTCGATGGGACACGCGGTCGCCGGACGTCGCCATTATTGGTGACGCCGGGAGCTACTCTGCGGCGTCACGACGCAGCTCGGGCCGGTGTTTCCTCACCGAAGGCCCGGGCTGCGTCGGCATGTCCTGCGAAGCTTGCGCCCATGCCCCCCGGAACGGACGAGCGGGGCGGAGCGAGAGGTAGCAGAGGCTATGGACTGGGCGCATTTCGCACAGCAGATGGCGTCGATGGCGCGTGACCTGCTGTCGCAGGAGTCCCTCTCCGGCACGCTGGAGCGGATCAGCGGTTCCGCGGTCGAGCTGGTGGAGGGCTGCGAAGCGGCCGGCATCCTGATCCTGCACGGCAAGACGATCGAGACTCTCGCGCCGACCGAACAGCTCGTCGTGGCCAGCGACCGGCTGCAGGAGCAGGCGGGCGAGGGGCCGTGCTTCGACGCCGCCCATGCCAAGAACGACGAGCGCGTCTTCCGGGTCCGCGATTTCGCCCACGAGCCGCGTTGGCCCGCCTACGCCCCGCAGGCCCGTCAGCTCGGCGTGGGCAGCATGATGGGCTTTCTGCTCTACACCGAGGACGAGGAGCTCGGCGCCCTCAACCTCTACTCCCCCAGCCCCGGCGCCTTCACCGAGACCAGTGAGCTCGCCGGCTGGCTGCTCGCCTCCCACGCCGCGGTCGCCTTCTCCAGCGCCCGCACGCAGGCCCAGATGGAACACGCCATGGACACCCGCCATGCCATCGGCGAGGCCATGGGCATCCTCATGGGCAGCCACGATCTCACCGAGAAACAGGCGTTCGACGTCCTGCGCCGCTACTCGCAGACCAAGAACGTCAAGCTCCGGGAGGTCGCGCGCCAGATCTGCGAACGGGGCGGTCTGTCCTGACCCCGCTCGGCTCCCCCGGCTCATGGGCAGAACCAGAGGAGCCTAGCCAGATCAGCCCCCTAGGGATACGCCGCTGACCCGGCCTGTGCACCAAGTCCCCTCGGACGGTGCGTTCAATGCGCGACCGGCACCCCTATCTCGAATCCCCCTGTCGCGAATCCCCCACGGCGGTCGAGCCGCACCCCCGACTTTGTCCTGATCATGGAAAAAGCTGAGAGTTCTGGCGCGAAAGGGGTTACGCGCCAGAACGAAGGCCGCTAACTTCACTGAAATGAACCGGTCATGCATATGCAGTCCGGTTCAACGGCGCGACGGCGCGCGCCGTTCTCCCCTTCCCCAGGACTCCCATGTCCTGCAGTCATCCCCACACCTCGGGAGACGTCTGTGCGCACAGCACTGCTCAGACCCAGGCTCATCCGTTCGTTGGCGCTGGCGGTGGTGTGCGCCGTCGGCTGCTTCGTACCGGGAACCGCATCCGCCGCACCGCCCGATCCGGCCGACGGCGTCGGCGCGGCCGCCGTGGAGTTCCAGCAGATCACGCTCGCCAAGGGCGTGGCCGAGATGGGCGAGCCCATGACCCTCGCCGTCCTGCCGAACCGTTCGGTACTGCACACGTCACGCGACGGCACCGTGCGGATCACCGACGCTGCCGGGAACACCAGCGTGGCCGGCAAGGTAGATGTATACAGCCACGACGAGGAGGGCCTGCAAGGCATCGCCGTGGACCCGGCGTTCGCCTCCAACCGCTTCATCTACCTGTACTACGCCCCCAAGTTGAGCACACCGGGCGGCGACGCACCCTCGGACGGAGCGGCCGCGGACTTCGCGCCGTTCGACGGCGTCAACCGGCTGTCCCGGTTCGTCCTGAAGACCGACAACACCCTGGACACGGCCAGCGAGAAGAAGATCCTGGACGTGCCGGCGTCGCGCGGCATCTGCTGCCACGTCGGCGGCGACATCGACTTCGACGCGGCGGGCAACCTCTACCTGTCGACCGGCGACGACACCAACCCGTTCGCCTCGGACGGCTACACCCCGATCGACGAGCGGGCCTCCCGCAACCCGGCCTACGACGCCCAGCGTTCCTCGGGCAACACCAACGACCTGCGCGGCAAGGTGCTGCGGATCAAGGTGAACGCCGACGGGACGTACGCCATACCCAGCGGCAACCTCTTCGCCCCCGGCACCGCCAAGACCCGCCCCGAGATCTACGCGATGGGCTTCCGCAACCCCTTCCGGATGAGCGTGGACAAGGCCACGGGCATCGTCTACCTCGGTGACTACGGCCCCGACGCCGGCACGGCGAACGCGGGCCGGGGACCCGAGGGACAGGTCGAGTTCAACCGGATCACGAAGGCGGGCAACTACGGCTGGCCGTACTGCACCGGCAAGAACGACGCCTACACCGACTACAACTTCGCCACGAGCACCTCGGGCGCCAAGTTCGACTGCGCCGCCCCCAAGAACACCTCCCCGCGCAACACCGGGCTGACCGACCTGCCCCCGGCGCAGCCGGCCTGGATCCCCTACAACGGCGGATCCGTACCGGAGTTCGGCGGCGGCTCCGAGTCCCCGATGGGCGGCCCCGTCTACCGCTACGACGCCGCCTCCACCTCCCAGGTCAAGTTCCCCCAGGAGTACGACGGCGACTACTTCGCCGGCGAGTTCGGCCGCCGCTGGATCAAGCGCGTCGAGGCCGCCGGTGACGGCACCGTGCAGTCCATCAACGCCTTCCCCTGGACCGGCACCCAGGTGATGGACATGGCCTTCGGACCGGACGGCGCCCTGTACGTCCTGGACTACGGCACCGGCTACTTCAACGGCGACGCGAACTCCGCCCTGTACCGCATCGAGCACGTCACCGACGGCCTCGCCCCGCTCGCGCAGGCGAAGGCGAACGTCACCTCCGGCAAGGCACCGCTGGCGGTCACCTTCTCCTCCAGCGGCAGCTCGGACCCGGACGGCGGCGCTCTCAGCTACGCCTGGACCTTCGGCGACGGCGCGACCTCCACGGCCGCCAATCCATCGCACACCTACACGGCCAACGGCCAGTACACGGCCACCCTGAAGGTCACGGACCCGACCGGCAAGACAGCCACCGCGTCCGTGCAGATCACCGTCGGCAACACCGCCCCGACCGTTCGGATCGACCTGCCCACGGACGGCCGTATCCACGACTTCGGCGCGGCGATCCCGTTCAAGGTGACGGTGACCGATCCCGAGGACGGCACCATCGACTGCTCCAAGGTGAAGGTCTCCTTCATCGTCGGCCACGACAGCCACGGCCACCCGCAGACCTCGGCCACCGGATGCACCGGCACCCTGCAGACCCTGGCCGACGGCGAGCACGACCCCAACGCCAACATCTTCGGCGTCATCGACGCCGAGTACACCGACAAGGGCGCCAACGGCCAGCCCGCGCTGACCACGCACGACCAGCACATCGTCCAGCCCTCCCACCGGCAGGCCGAGCACTACGGCGACTCCGCCGGTGTCCAGGTCGTCTCCCACGCTCCCGCCCACGGCGGCAAGACCGTCGGTTACATCGACAACGGCGACTGGATCTCCTTCACGCCCTACGCCCTGGACAACACCACCCGCTTCACCGCCCGGGTCTCCTCCGGAGGAGCGGGCGGCACCATCGAGGTGCGCGCGGGCTCGCCGACCGGTGCCCTGCTCGGCACCGCGACCGTGCCGGTGACCGGCGGCTGGGAGACCTTCCAGGACGTCACCGCCGACCTTGGCAACCAGCCCGCCGGCTCCACCCAGCTGTACCTGGTCTTCAAGGGCGGCGCCGGTTCGCTGTTCGACGTCGACGAGTTCTCCTTCACCACCTCCGGCGGCGGCGGAACCGGCTCGGGCGCCATCAAGGGCGTCAACGGCAAGTGCCTGGACGTCGACGGCGGCAGCACCGCTGACGGTACGAAGATCCAGCTGTGGACCTGCAACAACTCCACCGCCCAGACCTGGACCCCGGCCGCCGACGGCTCCATCAAGGCCCTGGGCAAGTGCCTCGACATCTCCGGCGGCGCCAGCGCCGACGGCACGAAGATCCAGCTGTGGACCTGCAACAACACCGGCGCCCAGAAGTGGGCGCCCCAGGCCGACGGCACCGTCCGCAACCCGCAGTCCGCCAAGTGCCTCGACGCGTCCGGCGGCACCTGGAACGACGGCACCGCCGTCCACCTGTGGACCTGCCACACCGGAGCCAACCAGAAATGGACCCTTCCGTAGAAAGGAGGCGACCGATATGCGTACCGGACTCAAGACCGTTCTCGGCCTGTTCGCCGGCCTCACGCTCTGTCTGACACCGCAGGCCACAGCCATGCCCGAGCCGACGGACCAGCCGGCCGGCCAGACCCGCCAGGCGGCGGCTGCCCGGCCCGCGGCCGATGCGGCGGCCGACCCCGCGTACAAGATCCTCGTGTTCTCCCGGACCGCCGGCTTCCGGCACTCCTCGATCGACGACGGCATCGCGGCGCTGCGGTCCCTCGGCACGGCCAACAACTTCACCGTCGACGCCACCGAGGACCCGCAGGCCTTCACCACCGGCAACCTCGGCCAGTACAAGGCGGTCGTCTTCCTCTCCACGACCGGTGACGTGCTCGGCGACGGCCAGCAGACCGCCTTCGAGCAGTACATCAAGGGGGGCGGCGGTTACGTCGGCATCCACGCGGCGGCCGACACCGAGTACGGCTGGTCCTTCTACGAGGGCCTGGCCGGCGCCCTGTTCCACTCCCACCCGGCGATCCAGTCCGCCACCGTCAAGGTCGAGGACCGGGCCCATGACGCCACCGCGCACCTCGGCAGCACCTGGCAGCGCACCGACGAGTGGTACAACTACCGCTCCAATCCCCGCACTTCGGCCCGGGTGCTCGCCTCCCTCGACGAGTCCAGCTACTCGGGCGGGAACATGTCCGGCGATCACCCCATCGCCTGGTGCAAGGACTACCAGGGCGGGCGGGCGTTCTACACCGGAGGCGGCCACACCGACGAGTCGTACAGCGAAGCCGCGTTCCGGCGGCACCTCCTGGGCGGCATCCGCTGGGCCGCGGGTATGACGGAGGCGGACTGCCGCCCCGAGACCGGCTACACCTCCCTGTTCAACGGCTCCTCCACGACCGGCTGGCGGCAGGCCGGCCCCGGCGGCTTCACCCTCGCCGACGGCAGCCTCACTTCCTACGGCGGCCTGGGCATGCTCTGGTACGCCGCCAAGGAGTTCACCGGGGACTACTCCCTCAAGCTCGACTGGAAGATGGCCGGCGACGACAACTCCGGGATCTTCCTCGGCTTCCCCGCCTCCGACGACCCCTGGTCGGCGGTGAACAACGGTTACGAGATCCAGATCGACGCCACCGACGCGGCCGACCGCACCACCGGCGCCGTCTACGGGTACAAGTCCGCCGACATCGCGGCACGCGACGCCGCCCTGAACCCGCCCGGCGAGTGGAACACCTACGAACTGCGCGTCACCGGCGAGCGGCTGGAGATCTTCCTCAACGGCCGCAAGATCAACGACTTCACCAACACCGATCCCGCCCGCAGTCTGCAGCAGGGCCACATCGGCATCCAGAACCACGGCGACGGTGATGACGTCGCGTTCCGGAACATCCGGATCGACGAGGCGGGCGGCACCACGCCCGGTCCCCGCACGGGTGCGGTGAAGGGCGTCAACGGCAAGTGCCTGGACGTCGCCAACTCCAGCACCGCCGACGGCACGAAGGTCCAGCTGTGGACCTGCAACGGCTCGAACGCGCAGACCTGGACGCTGGCCGGCGACGGCAGCGTCAAGGCGCTGGGCAAGTGCCTGGACGTCTCCGGCGGCGGCAGCGCCGACGGCACGAAGATCCAGTTGTGGACCTGCAACAACACCGGCGCCCAGAAGTGGGCGCCCCAGGCCGACGGCACCGTCCGCAACCCGCAGTCCGGCAAGTGCCTCGACGCGTCCGGCGGCACCTGGAACGACGGCACCGCCGTCCACCTGTGGACCTGCCACACCGGCCCCAACCAGAAATGGACCCTGCCCTGAACGACTGACCGACTGAGTGACTGAACGACTCACGACCTGAGCGAGCCGGGGGTGAGGGCCGATTCCCCCGGCCCTCACCCCCGGCTCGCCAGGTTGTCCGCGAACTCCCCCGGGTTTGTCCGTGATCGGTAACGGACGCATCCCGGGGCTCCCGTCTGTCGTCCTGCCAGGTGGTCGCACGGCGGCCCTGGGTGTGAGGGACTGCGGGAAGCGGGGCGGACATGGCACGGCACGGTGGCGGGCGGGGCTGGTACGGCAAGATGATCGGGGCGGCGCTGGGGGTGACGGTGCTCGCCACCGGCGCCTCGGTGTGGACCGTGCAGGCGGGTGCCGCGAGCAGCGGTTCCGCGGCGGAGGCAGCCAGGCCGAGCCCTGCCGCCGAGCGGGTCGCGGTGACCATCGCCCATGCCTCCGACGCAGGGCCGCGGGGCGTCAACCTCACGATCGACGACGGCCCGGACCCCGTGTGGACCCCCCAGGTGCTGGACGTCCTGCGGGAGTACGGGGCGAAGGCCACGTTCTGCATGGTGGGCACCCAGGCGCGGGCCCACCCGGACCTGGTGAAGGAAGTGGTCGCCGCCGGCCACCGGCTGTGCGACCACTCGGTGGCGCACGACACCACCATGGACCAGCAGTCCCAGGCCTACCAGTCGCAGCAGATCCTCGACGCCGAACGCATGATCACCGAGGCGTCGGGCGGCGTACGCCCGATGTACTACCGGGCGCCCGGCGGGGCCTTCACCCCCTACAGCCGCACGCTCGCCGCCTCCCGGGGCATGCGCCCGCTGGGCTGGAACGTGGACACCAAGGACTTCGAGCAGCCGGGCGCGGACGCCATCGTCGCCACCGTCCAGCGGGAACTGCCCAATGGGCCGACCGTCCTCTTCCACGACGCGGGAGGCGACCGCTCCCAGACCGTCGAGGCCCTGCGCCGGATCCTGCCCTGGCTCAAGGAGCAGGGCTACTCCTTCGGTTTCCCGGTGCGCTGAGCCGTACGAGGCTGGCGTAGGCGAAGGTCTCGCCCTCGCGTGGCGCCCTGGTCCAGGACCGGGTGATGAAGGTGGGGAGCCGGCCTCGGGTCAGCGCGAAGCGCGGGAGCGACAGCCCCAGTTCGGTGTGCAGGGCCTCCAACACCTTCCGTTCGCGCACCGGTTCCGGATCCCCGGGGCGGAACAGCCGTGCCGGGTCCAGGGCCTCGGGTATCGCTCCCGAGCGCTGGATCTCCGTACCGCGCGCGGTGAACGCGTGGCGCTCCTCCCCCTGTTCGGCCACCGACAGGTGGAACGCGGCCGGGCGGTCAGCGGGTGTCGATGGCCGCGGCTCGCGCCATACCACCACCGCGCGCCCGGCGGCGGAAGCGACCGCGGCGGGTGACAGGAACAGCTGGTTGACGTACTGGTGGCCGTCGAAGGCGAAGGCCCATGTTCCGGCCCGGCCGACCGCGGCCAGGGCCCGGCCGTCCCAGGGTTCCGCGTCCGCACGCCGGTGCGCCCCCGGTGCCCGCCAGGGCATCATGCGCACCTCCACGGGAGCGCTCGGCTCCGCGCCTTCCTCACCGATCAGGGCGGGCAGACGGGCGGGATCGACTCCCTCGACCCAGACACAGCGGTATCCGTCGAGCGGCTGCCCGTTCGCCGTGGGCTCCGTCAGCCAGGCGAGGCCCGGCGGGTCGAGATCGGGCACCGGCTCGGGAAGGGGACCCCTCTCCCCCGACCGCGGCGTCGCGAGGATCTCCCGCCCCCGCTCCGGGGTGATCAGCGGGCCCAGGACCGGATCGGCGAGCAGGCCGATCGGGGCGATGACCGCGGGCCCGGGCGCCTCCCACAGCGGCAGCGCGTCCCGCAGCGTCCCCCACGCGGCGTCGGTCTTCCCCCAGCGGGCCGACTCCCGGGCCTCGGCGACGGCCCGGCCCCAGGCACCGGCAGGCGTATAGCGGTGGGTGCCGTCCCGCATCGCGCTCAATACGGTCTCGGCGGTCCGCCGGGCGACCCCGCGGGCGGTCACCGTCCTGAGCCAGTGGTCGTCCCCGTCCGTCCGCCATTCGCCGCGCGCCGCCGGCAGCGCCTCCACGGCCAGGAACTCGGGCAGATAGCGCGGGTCGGCCACCAGTCCGCCGTAACCCTGGGAGCCGTGGGGAGCCTGCAGATGGCGGAGCTGGTTCAGCAGGACGGCGCTGTGGGGCCGTCCGAAGGACGACGCCTCCTCCAAGAGGGGGACGGCCTGCTCGTACCGTCCGCGCAGGGCCAGCAGGCGGGCCTCCGCCACCCGGGCGTCCTGGGCGCGCGTGGTCGCGTTGACGCCGACCCCCACTCGCCGTCCGGGTCGCTGTCGCCCGGATCGAGCAGGGCATGCGACATGTCGGAGTCCGTCTCCAGGCGCAGCGCCCGCTGCCACATCCCGGCCAGCAGGACGTTCTCCTCACGCGGGTCGTCGACCAGATACTGCTCGTACAGCGAGGTCAGGCCATGCGGGTCCCCGAACCAGTCGATGTCCGCGGCGCCGCCCAGCTCGTAGATCCCGGCCGGCTGGTCCACATGCCACCCGTCGCTCGCGGCCAGGAACCCCCGGTACGAGGGCGGCAGCCTCCGGCCCAGCCGCTCCTCGGCCGCGGCGATCGCCGCCTCGCCCGCCCCGGGCCTGCCCAAGGGGAGGGTCCGGTCCTCGTCCGCGTCCGATCGCGGCACCCACTCCTGCTGCCAACGGTCAGTAAAGTCATACCAGTTGAAAGATCCGCCGCTCATGGCCGGATGGTGTCATGCGGCACTGACAACGGACCGCCCCGCGCCGCGCCGGGGCCAGGCAGCGCCCTCCCCTCACGACACTTTTGGCCCAGTCCTGAGGAGGTGACCGGCGGCGGACGGCGTGTCACCCGGCGGGTCGCCCCAAGTGGCGGGCGCCGGGTTCCCGGCTGACCGTGGATCACGTCGAGGCGGGGCCCGATCCAGTTGATACAGAGTCAGCGACCCGCTCGTCGGCAGAACGGACGTCAGATGCACTCTGCACGCGCACTGCTCGCCATCTCGGCGGCTTCGGCCGCCCTCGTCCTCAGCGCCCCCGGCGCCTACGCCGTCGAACCCGACCAGGACCACGAGGAGTCCTCGTACAGCCAGGACCACGGCACCGCCCGGGAGGACGAAACCCGGGATGAGGACTCCTGGGGCGACAAGGAGCACGGCAAGGAGGACTCGTGGGGCGACAAGGACCACGAGAAGGACGACTCCTGGAGCGGCAAGCACGACGAGAACACCTGGAAGGGTGACCACGAGAAGCCCAAGGGCGGCATGCACACCGGTGGGGGCGGGCTGGCCGGGCCCACGGTGACCGCGGGCGGGCTGGCGGTCCTGGCGGTCGCCGGTACTGGTCTCTACGCGGCGCGCCGCCGGAAGAGTGCCGGAAGCGTGGCCTGACCATGCCGGGCGTCATAGCCACCGCGGCCGCCACGTGTGTGCCGCGTGGCGGCCCCGCGGTCCCCCGTTGTCCCGTCAGCTCCGCCGCTGTGCCCAGGTGAGGTGCCCTCCCGATGACCGCTCGTCCCTCCCCCCGGACCGACGCCGATACGCCCCGCGCGAAGCCGGGACTCCGCGCCCGTGTGCTGGTCATGTCAGTGGCCGCCGCCCTGGTGGTGCTGGCCGCGAATGTCTTCGGCGACGACGAGCCCTCCACCTCCTCCAGTACGTCATCCGCCGCGCGGGCCGCCGCATCGTCCCCGCCCGCCGGCCTGCCGGCGCAGCAGTCGGCGGGCAAGCACCTGCCCCGGGCCAAGCCCGTGCGGCTGCTCGTCCCGAAGATCTCCGTCGACGCCCCCTTCACGGACCTGGCCATCGGCCCGTCGGGACAGCTCGATCCGCCGCCCGCCGACGACGTCAACCTCGTCGGCTGGTTCGCCAAGGGAGCCGCACCCGGGGAGCGGGGAACCTCCGTCGTCGCCGGACACGTCGACACGGCCACCTCGCCCGCCGTCTTCGCGCGCCTCGGGGAGCTGGAGAAGGGGGACACCTTCCAGGTCGAGCGCGCCGACGGCCGGACGGCGTCCTTCGTCGTCGACAGCGTCGAGACCTTCGCCAAGGACGACTTCCCCGACGAGCGGGTCTACGCCGACACCGCGCAGGCCCAGATCCGGCTCATCACCTGCGCGGGCGACTACGACCGCGCGGTCAAGGACTACACGGACAACCTCGTCGTCTTCGCCCACCTCGCATGAGACCTGGCGCATGAGACCGGCGCCTGCCGCGGGGGCAGGCGCCGGCCTCGGTCGTCAGGGACGTGGACCTGCTGTCAGCAGGGGTTGATGGTGAGTTTGAACGTGGTGGTGGTGTTGCGGATGTTCTCGTCGTTGTCGCTCATCCGCAGGCAGTTGAAGGTCGCCTCACCCACGGCGGGGCCCTGACCGGGTTCCGGCATCTCGTTCACCCAGATGCCCATGCCGGACTTGGCGTCCCAGGCGTCACCGCTGCGCTTGGCGCCGGTGATCGAGATGTCGGAGAAGACGGTGTCCTTGACCGGGTTCTCCGGCTGGCTGCCGTTGTACTTCGTCTGGAACATGATGCCGCTGTAGGTCGGGGACACGATGTCCACGTTGTTGACGCGGATGCCCTGGAAGACCTTGGACGCCGAGAACAGCCACATGCCGGGGAAGGTCTGGTTGCCCCAGAAGTGGCCGCCCGCCCGGACGATCGAGATGTTCTCGAACGTGGTCGGGTCGGTGCCGAAGCCGTTCATCGGGTAGCCGAAGTCCAGCGAGGAGATCGTGATCCCGGAGTACACGAGCGTGTCGGCGATGTGGATGTTGCGGAAGGTGTTGCTGTAGCCGCCGTACACGGCGATGCCCGCGGCCCGCCAGGTCAGGGTGGTGCTCAGGTTCTCGTAGACGTTGTTCTTCATGTCCGCGCCGCCCGCGTCGATCGCCGAGAACAGCGCGAAGCTGTCGTCGCCGGTGGCCCGGGCGTCGTTGTTGGACACGAGGTTGTCCGTGGAGCCGTTGGTCATGTTGACGCCGTCGGCGAACATGTTCCGGATCCGGGAGTTCTTGATCGTTACCCGGTCGGTGTTGGCGCCCCAGTAGAGGCAGACCATGTGCTCGTTCCAGATGTCGTCGATGACGATGTCCGACACGTTGGCGAAGTCGAACACCTTGCCCGGTCCGTCGATGCGCGAGGTGTAGTTGCCGAAGTAGGCGAAGCCCTTGAAGAGCGAGCCCTTGGCCGTCGCGTCGGCGCGGAACCCGACGTCCGTGTTGTCCTGCGTGGTCGGGGCGTGGAACTGCGTGTACCAGGGCCCGGCGCCGACGACCTTCACGGCCTTGCCGTAGACCTGGAACTTGCTCGACGTCTGGTAGGCGCCGGGCGGCAGGTAGACGCCGACGAGCTTGCCGGTGGTGTCCATGCGGACCCGGTCGAGGGCGTTCTGCACGTCCTGGTGGGTGAATCCGGCGGGTACCGCGTAGGCCGCCGGGTCGGGGTTCGCGACCGGGGTGGCCTTCTCCAGGCTGATGAAGTCGAAGGCGTAGTGGGCGGCGGTGTTGGCGGCGTCCTTCTGGAGGCGGATCCTGCTGCCCGCGGGGACGGTCTCGCCCAGCAGGATGTGCGCCTCGTCGTAGATGTGCCGCGGCGCGCCCGAGCCGGGGTCGTTGCCGGGTCCGGCCTCGGCCCCGTACAGCCAGGCGTACTTCGAGGTGAGCGGGAGGGCCTTCTTGAAGGTGCCGTCGACGTAGACGTTGATGGTGGAGTTGATGCCGCCGCCGCCCGGGGCGTCCGGGATGGAGAAGCGGGTGACCAGGGTGTTCGTCTCGGCGCGGGTGGTGAACTCGACGTACTCCCCGGTCGCGTCGAGGGTCACCGCCTTGCGGCCGGACGCCTCACCGGCGATGTCGCCGACGGTCCGGTTGGGTCCGACGACCCGCGCGCCGCCGCCGACGGCGCCGTCCTCGGCCTCGTAGGTGGTGTACGGCATGTTGGCGCCGCGGCCGACGAACAGGGGCTGGGTGGCGGTGTTGTTCTCCCGCTTGACCGGTAGTTCGTTGGCGTCGGCGGCGATGACGGTCTTCACGGTGTAGGAGCCGTTGGCGGCGGTCCAGGGACCGAGGGTCACCTCGGCCGTGGCACCGGCGGCGATGGTGCCGGTGTGGGCGCCGGTCAGGGTCCTGACCGTGGCCCCGCTGCCGTCGACGACGGTGAGCGTGACGGCGTGGCTGCCCGCGGCGCTCGCCTGGGTGCCCTGGTTCTTCACCGGCACCTTGAAGGAGACGGAGTCACCGGCGCTGGGGCTGGACGGGTTGGTGGTCACCGTGCCGGCGACCAGGTCGGAACTGGCGACCGGCTTGACGACCAGGGCGGTGGGCCGGGTGTAGGTGTTGTTGGTCTCGTTCTGCTCGATGATGTCGTTCGCCTCGTCCGCGACCGCGCTGAGCTCGTAGGAGCCCGCGTCGCGGGCGCCGATGGAGGTCTGGACGGTGGCCTGGGCTCCCGGTGCGAGGGCGGCGACGTCGGCGGTGGCGACCTTGGTGCCGCCCAGGCGTACGGCGACCTTGCCGGCGGGGGCGGGGGCCGGACCGTCGTTGCGGACGGTGGCGGCGACGGTGATGACGTCCGACTCCACCGGTGCGGCGGGTGACGTGGTCAGATTCGTGACGACGAGGTCCGGGTTGGGCGCGGGCACGCCGACGATCTGGAACTCGGCGAGCTGGCCTGCCGGGGCGCCGGTGTTGGCGGTGAACCTCAGCCGTACGTCGGCCACCCGGCCGCCGACCGGGACGGTGACGGTGTTGCCGCTGCCGGGGCTGAAGTCGTAGCTCTTGGCCGCGACCAGGCTGGTGAAGGCGGTGGCCTTCTGTTCCCGGCCGAGGACCTCGATCGTCTGGGAGCGGGCGGACCATGCCGTGTCCGGGTTCAGCTTGAGCACGAGCCGGTCCAGGTCGGCGTTGGCACCCAGCTTCACGGTGAGGGTCTGGGGGTAGCTGCCGCCGGCGCCCTCCCAGTAGGTGGCGGTGCTGTTGTCGTTGGCGTTCGCGGCGACGAAGCTGTGCACCGTGGAGGAGGCCTCGATCGGCTTGCCGACGGCGAGGTTGGAGCCGCTCTGGCCGCTGCCGTTGCGGGTGACGCTGTTGCTGTCGCCCGACTTGTTGCCCGCGGCGTCCTTGGCCCGGACGACGTAGGTGACGGTGCTCGTCGTGGGCTGGGTGTCGGTGTACGTGGTGACGTTCCCGGCCACGCTGCCCCGCAGGACGTTGTTGGCGTAGATGTCGTATCCGGTCACCCCGACGTTGTCGGTCGAGGCGGTCCAGGTGAGCTTGACCTTGCCGGGGTCGGCCTCGGTGAACGCGAGGTTCGCCGGGGTGGTCGGGGCCTGGGTGTCACCGGCGTCGCCGACGCGGGTGACGGTGTTGCTGTCGCCGGACTGGTTGCCGGCCGCGTCCCGGGCCCGTACGCGGTAGGACACGGTCTGGTTCGCGGGGCGGTTGTCGGTGAAGGCGGTGACGTTTCCGGCGACGCTGGTCAGCAGGTCGCCGTTGGCGTAGATGTCGTACGCGGTGACGCCGGTGTTGTCGCTCGCGGCCTTCCAGGTCAGCCGGATCTGGCCGGTGGCGGGCTCGGTGAACGCCAGCTCCGAGGGTGCGGTGGGGGCCTGGGTGTCGCCGGTCGCCGGGCCGTAGATCTCCAGTTCGGATATCTGGGCGGCGGACTGGACGGTGTTCGCGGTGACCAGGACGCGGACATAGCGGGTGGTGGTGGCGTCGAGGGTGATGGTCGCGGTGTTGTCGTTGGCGGCGGTGAAGGCGTATGCCTGCGAGGAGGACAGGTCGGTGAAGGTCGTGCCGTTGGTGCTGCCCTGGATCTTCAGGGTCTGGCTGCGGCTCTCCCAGCCGGCCGGGAGCTTCAGGACGACGCGGTTGATGGCGCGGGAGGCGCCGAGGTCGGCCTGGAGCCACTGCGGCAGGGCGTTGTTGGAGCTCTCCCAGTAGCTGGCCCGGTTGCCGTCATTGGCGTTGCCCGCCGTGTACACCTCGGTGTGGCTGCTGGCGGTCAGGGTGCGCCCGGCGGCGAGGTTCGCGGAGGTGTCGTCGGCCGAGTGCACCTCCAACTCGGAGAGCTGGGCCGCCTGCCAGCCGGTGTTGGCGGTGATGTCGACGCGGACGAACCGCGTCTGGGTGGCCGGGAACGACACGACGACGGTGTTCCCGGTGCCCGGGGCGAACGTGTAGGAGGCCGAGCTCTTGAGGGTGGTGAAGCTGGTGCCGTCGGCGCTGCCCTGGACGGAGAGCGTCTGGTTGCGGCTCTCCCAGCCCGCCGGCACCTTCAGGACCACCTCGTCCACCCGGGCGGCCGACCCCAGGTCGGCCTGCACCCACTGGGGCAGGTTCGACCCGGCGCTCTGCCAGTAGGTGCCCTGGTTGCCGTCGGTGATGTTCCGGGCGCCGTACTCGGTGTGGGAGGTGCTCGCCGACGCGGCGTCGCCGAGCGCGATGTTCGGTCCGCCGGCGGCCTCGGCGGCCATCAGCGGGCCGCCCAGCACCAGCAGGCTCGTGGCGATCACGGCGCTGAGGCACCGGGATCTCCAGATGCGGGTTCTCATCCAGTCCTCGCTCTTCCGCCGCGTGCACGAGGGCACGCGGCGCGACTCGGGGGAAGTATGCGGATTCGGCGCTTGCCAGGTCGTACCGCCGGTGCGGCGGCCCGGGGGAGCGGGCCGCCGTGCCGGTGCCGGTGGGGGTCAGGTGCGGTTGATGACGAACTGCGAGCCGGGCTCGACGCAGATGTCGCTCTCCGCCGAGTTGGTGATGGTCACGTCGGTGAGGGTGGCGCTGCCGCGGGCGCCGCCCATGGCGAGGACACCGCAGCCGTTGACCGACTTGTCGATGCGGACATTGCTGATCTTCACGTCCGGCATGGCGCCGCCACCCGTCTTGAACTGGATGCCGTCGTAGGTGGAGTCGTGGATGTCGGTGTCGCGGATGGTGACCCCGGGGATGTTCGGTCCCTGCGCGAAGAGGGTGATGGCGCCGAACTCCTGGTCCTCGTTCCAGAACGCCCCGCCCGTGCGGTACAGGCCGTTGTTGGCGATGAGGGTCTGGCCGGAGAAGGGCAGCGGGTCGTGGTCGGTGGCGAGCATGATGCCCGGGTAGTTCATGGTGTCGGAGACGAGGTTGTTCTCGATGGTGTTGCCGTAACCGCCGTAGACCGCTATGCCGTTGGCGCGCCAGGGCAGCTGGATCGTGTTGTTGCGGAAGTGGTTGTCGTGGCCGATGTCGACGGCGGTGTCCTTGACGTACTTGCTGGCCCATACGGCGAGGGCGTCGTCGCCGGTGTTGCGGAAGGACGAGTTGTAGACGGTGGAGTTGCGGGTGCCGTTGGCGAAGTTGACGCCGTCGGCATAGGTGTTGCGGATACGGACGCCGCTGAACTCGACCCCGTCGCCCGGCCCCCACAGCTCGGGGATGTTGGAGTAGTCACGGCCGACCCAGGCACCCACGTTGGCGTGCTCGATCCACACGTTGGTGATCTTGGTGTCCTTGCCGAAGCGGCCGTTGAGGGCGACACCGCCCTCCGCTCCCCCGTCGCCGCCCCGGATGGTGCCGGAGCCGAAGATGGCGATGTCGGAGATCTTCGTGTTGTGGTCGATGTCGAAGCCGAAATTGCCCTCGTGCGGGTGGTTGATGCCGCCGGCCTGGTGCGGCGGGGTCAGCGCGTACAGCTGCGAGTGCCACATGCCGGCGCCGCGGACGGTGACGTCCCGGATGCCGACCTGGTTGTACTGGCCCCGGTTCTGCGGGTCGTCGGTGAGGATCTTCTTCTCCTGGCGCCACTGGCCGGCCGGGATCCACACGCAGTCGATCTCGCCCTTCTGGTCGGCGGTGACGGCGCGCTGGATGGCGTCCGCGTCGTCGATGCCGTCGTTGGGCACGGCGCCGTACTCGGTGATGGACGTGCACGCGGCGGGCTTGGCGGCCGGGGCGGCGACCTGCTCCAGGTCGATCAGGTCGATGATGTAGAAGGCGGCGGAGTCACCCGCGTCCCGCTGGAGACGGAACTTCGTGCCCGCCGGGTAGGTCTCGGTCAGCAGCGCGTTGGACTCGTCGAAGAGCCGGCGCGCGTCGCCGCCCGGGGTGTTGGTCAGGCCCTCGGGGTCGTCGGTGCTGCCGTAGAGCCAGCTGTGCTTGGAGGAGAGGGTCAGCTTCCGGACGAACCTGCCGTCGGCGTAGAGGCTGAGCGTGGCCTCGCGGCCGCCGCCGGTGGCCGAGTCGGGGATGGAGTTGCGCACCACGATCGAGTTGGCCGCGCTGGTGGAGGTGAACTCCACGTGGTCGCCGGTGGCGTCGAGCCGTACCGAGCGGCGTCCTGAGGATTCGGTGGCGAAGTTGGTGTGCCCGAACGTGCGCAGCTTGTCCGCCGTCAGCAGGGTCCCGTCGTAGGTGCCGTCCTCCGCCTCGTACTCGGTGTAGGGAACGGCGGCGCCGCGTCCTACGACGATGGAGCGCGCGAAGACGTTGTTGTTCTCGTCGGTCTCCGCGACCGTCCCGGTGGCGTCGGCGGTCGCCGTGAGGGTCGCGCCGCCGCTCGTGGCCTTCCAGGTGCCCGAGATGGCGACGGTGGCCGTCTCACCCGCGGCGATGGTCGGCGTCGTGCCCTGAAGGGTGGTCTCGCCGACGGTGAGTCGGGTGACCGTACCGGCGGGGACCGCACTGGTCCCGCGGTTGTTGACCGCCACGGCGAAGGAGACGGAGGAGCCGACCGCGGGTGCGGCCGGGTTGCTGGTGATGCCGGTGACGCGCAGGTCCGGGCCCGGGGCCTGGGTGACGGTCAGCTTCCGGTCGGCCGTGCGGCTGTTGTTGCTGTTGTCCAGCTCGGCGACGGTGTCCGTCGGGTCGACGGCGGCGGAGACGGTGTAGGAGCCGGTCGGGCGCTTGCCGACGGGGACGGAGACGGTGGCGGACGATCCGGCCGGGAGGGCGGCGACCGGGGCGGAGCCCGCGACGGTGCCTTCGACGCTGACGTTCACCGTCGTCGCGGGGGCGGGGGCGGTGCCGGCGTTGCGCACGGTGGCGGCGACCGTGACGTCGTCCTTCTCGGACGGGGAGGCCGGGGACCAGGTCAGGTCGGTGACGACGAAGTCCGGGTGGGGTGCCGCCTTGCCGATCACCTGGAATTCGGCGACCTGCCCGCCGGGAGCGCCGGTGTTGGAGTGCACGGCGAGCCGCACGTCCGCGACGCGGCCGGTCACCGGAATCACGACGGAGTTCTGGCCCGAGGAAGGGCTGAAGGAGTACTCGGCCCGGGCCTTCAGCGTGGTGAAGGCGGTGGCGCCCTGGGCGCGGCCCAGGACTTCCAGGGACTGCTTGCGGGCCGCCCACACCTGATCCGGGTTCAGCTTGACGACCACGGCCTCGATGTCCGCGGCGGCGCCGAGCTTCACGGTCAGGTGCGCCGGGAAGCCCGCCGACTCCCAGTAGGTGCCGACCTGGTCGTCGTTGGCGTTCGTCGCCACGTAGTTCTGTGTCGTGGACGTGGCCTCGATCGGCTTGTTCCGCGCCAGGTTGGTGCCCTCGAGGGGCGGCTCCCCGGGGTCCTCGCCGGCCTCGCCGTAGATCTCCAGCTCGGACAACTGCGCGGCGTTCCAGCCCGAGTTGGAGGCGACCTGCACCCGGACGAAGCGTGCGGTGGCGGAGGGCAGGTCGATGTTCACGGTGTTCGCCGCGGCGGGGGCGAACGCGCGGGCCTGCGCGCCGGCGAGCGTGGTGAAGGAGCCGCCGTCGGAGCTGCCGAGGATCGCCAGGGACTGCGAGCGCCCCTCCCAGCCGGTGGGGAGCTTCAACGCAACTCGGTCCAGGGGGACTTGGGCTCCCAGGTCGACCTGCACCCACTGTGGGAAGGAGCCCGCCGGGCCTTCCCAGTACGACTGCTGGCTTCCGTCGGTGACGTTCGCCGCCGGGTAGCCGCCGTGCGCTCCGCCGGCCGTTGCCGTTCTGCCGAGCGCGAGGTTGGGGCCGACGTCCGCGGCGTGGGCGGGGGCGGGCAGCAGTCCGACGGTGAGCAGGCCCGCTGTCAGCAGTCCGGCCCCCCATCGCCTGCCCATAGGTGTGCCTCTCATGGTGACCTTTCCGCGATGTGGGCGCGGCACGTGCCCGGCTCCGCCCGCCGGTCCGGCCGGACGTGGACATCCGCCAAGGGCCCGGTGGGAGAGCTGACAAGGTCGTGCGCCGGGAGCCCAACATGACTCCGACAAGGAACAGCGACACCAAGCCAACTTATTGAGTAACTTTGTGACTTGTTTGCATCACTGGAGTGAGAGGTTTCTACTACGTGACGAGTTTGTCAACGGTTCCGTCCGGGTCATGACAGTGAAAGCGTCCGGAAACGGCAACGGCACCGGTATCGGAGCCGCTGAAGCGGCGGTGATACCGGTGCCGAAGGCCTGAAGGTGGAGGCGGGCGGTCAGCGCGCCGGCGGCGGCGCGGTCGAGCCGCGGACGACGAGCTCGGGCTCGAAGAGCAGCTCCCCTGGGTGGGAGTGGGAGCCCTGGATCTGGGCGCACAGCAGGTCGACCGCCGCACGGCCCATCGCCTCGATGGGCTGGCGCACGGTCGACAGGGGCGGCTCCGTGCACGTCATGAACGCGGAGTCGTCGAAGCCCACCACCGACACGTCCGCGGGCACGGTGAGCCCGCGCCGGCGGGCGGCCCGGATGGCACCGAGGGCCAGCGGGTCACTGCCGCACACGATGCCGGTGACGCCCTGGTCCAGCAGCCGCGCGGTCGCGGCCTGTCCGCCCTCCAGCGAGAAGATCGACCGCTGCACGAACTCCTCGGGCAGGTCCATGCCCATGGCCTTGGACGCCAACCGGGCGGCGTCCAGCTTGCGCCGCGACGGCACGTGGTCGGCAGGGCCTACGACCAGGCCGATCCGCTCGTGGCCGAGGGATGCCAGGTGGCGCCAGGCCTGCTCGACGGCGACCGCGTCGTCGCAGGCGACGCAGGGAAAGTCCAGGCCCTCGATCGACGCGTTGACGAGGACGACCGGCACCTTGCGCTCCGCCAGCAGGTGGTAGTGCTCGTGCGGCGCGTCGGCCTGCGCGAAGAGGCCGCCGGCGAAGACCACGCCGGACACCTGCTGCTGCAGCAGGAGGTCCACGTAGTCGGCCTCGGCCACGCCGCCCTTGGTCTGCGTGCACAGCACCGGCGTGAGCCCCTGCTGCGCGAGCGCGCCCCCGATGATCTCGGCGAACGCCGGGAAGATCGGGTTCTGCAGTTCCGGCAGCACGAGGCCGACCAGCCGGGCGCGCTCTCCGCGCAGCTGCGTCGGGCGCTCGTAGCCGAGGACGTCGAGCGCCGTGAGCACGGACTGCCGTGTCGCATCGGAGACACCGGGCTTGCCATTGAGGACACGGCTGACCGTGGCCTCGCTGACCCCCACCTTCTTCGCCACCTGGGCCAGTCGTCGCGTCATGCATGCAAGCGTAACGCAAAACCCGCAAGTTGTTGCGGCCGATCTCCCTTCTTTCTCTCTGCCCGCGGGTCACCGGAGGGCCCCGGATCTGCCCTCAGCACCCGTTTCCCGTTGCCGCCCCTGCGTAAGCGGGCGCAAGCCCGTCGGCGTCACCAGGGGGACGGGGCCGGCGGTGGAACCACCGGGGGCCGGTCGTCGCAGGTGATGGTGTTGGGCAGCAGCCGGTCGGTGAGCCAGCCGCCGTCGTTGCCGCCGCGGTCGGTGAGGCTGAACTCCGATCCGGTCGGCGGGAAGTTGAACGCACCGCAGTTGTTCACGCCGACGGCGCCGACGTTGCGGGCGTCGACGTTCTCGAAGGTCGCGGAGCCCTTCACCCGGGCGCTGACCACCGACGTGCCGGTGCCGTCGACGCGGATGTCCTTGAAGTGGACCTCCGGGATGTCGTACCGGTCCTTCACGCCCCACTCGCTGACCAGCATGATCGCGTTGTAGGTGCTGTCGAGGTAGTGGTCACCGGTGACCCGGATGTCGGCGTCGATGCTCCGGTCGAGGGCGTAGAGCCACAGGGCACCCAGTCCGATCCTCCAGTTGAGCTCGAAGGTGCCGGCCCGCACGGTGGTGTTGCCGGTGAAGCGGAGCGTGCCGGTGAAGGGCTCGGCGCCGAAGCGGGCGCCCGCGTGCAGGGCGCTGCCCTCGCGGACGGGGTCGGCGACGAGATTGCCGCTGACGGTGTTGTCCCGGCCGCCGTAGAGGGCGATGCCGTTGGCGAGGGTCGGGGACTGGACGGTGTTGCGGGAGAAGACGTTGTTCGCGTTGTCGGTCTTCTGCGACCACATGGCCAGGCCGTCGTCGCCGGTGTTGCGGACGAAGTTGTTGTGGACGCGCGAACCGGTCACGCCGGTATGGAAGTTCAGGCCGTCGGCGATCTGGTCGGTGATCACGTTGTCGGTGACCTCGACGTTCGACATGGGGCCGTCGAACCACAGCCCCACCTTGGTGCGGTGCAGGTACAGGCCGCGGACGGTGGAGTCGCTCATCGCGCCGCCGATGGCGTTGACCTGGTCGTCGTCGATCCGCTCGCGGACGTCGCCCTCGATGGCGAAGCCGGACAGGTGCACGTTGCGGCTGCCGCCCTGCGCGGCGGGCTTGCCGTACAGGCCCACTCCGGTGTGCCGTGAGCCGTCGGGCGCGGGCTGCTCCAGGGCGACCGCCCGGCCCTTGAGGATGGTGTGCCAGCTGCCGGCACCGGTGATCGTGACGTCGTCGACGACGATGTGCCGGTTGACCTGGTAGGTGCCGGGCGGCAGGTAAACGGGCCGGTCGGTGCGGCGGGCGACGGTGATGGCGCGTTCGATGGCAGGGGCGGCGTCGCGCCTGCCGGTGGGGTCGGCTCCGAAAGCACGGACGTCGACGCCGCCGCGGACGGCCTGGGGCGGTGCGACCAGTTCCGAGTCGAGCAGGTCGATCACGGTCCAGTCCGCCCGGCTGCCGGCCGGCACGGTCAGGCGTACGCGCTCGCCCGCGCGGTGGGTGCGGCCGAGCAGCAGGCGCTGCTCGTCGTAGAAGTGGGTCGGGCGGAAGGGCTTGGTGATCTGCGGTGCCGGGGTGGTGTCGTCCGGGACGCAGGCGCACTCGGTGATCCACCAGTCGGGGTGCAGCAGGTCGGCCTGGGGGTCGTTGGTGAAGGGGTACTGGTTGTAGAGCCAGGAGTACTGCGAGGTGAGCGTCATGGTCGTGCGGTGCCGGCCGTCGACGGTGACGTCCAGGGGCGCCGTGATGCCGCCGCCCTGCGGGGCGTCGGGGATGCTGTAGCGCACGGTGATGGCGTTCGCGGCGCGCGGCAGGACGAACTCCACGTGCTCGCCGGGAGTGAGCTGGACCGCCGTTCGCCCCGAGGCCTCCGAGGGGAGGGTATAGGGGGTGCGGTCCGGGCCGATGATCCGGCCGTTCGTCGTGGCGTTCTCCGCCTCTTGTTCGACGAAGGGCACCTCGGCACCGCGGCCCGCGACGAGCGCGGGGTCCAGGGCGGCACGGGTGACGACGGGCTGGGGGCCGGACGAGGGCCGGGGGCGCTGGGCGGCGGTGGCGTCGAAGGCGGTACCGAGGAAGAGCAGGGCGCACGCGAGGGCGGTGCCTCTCGCTGCGGTCTTGGCGCGACTCGGGGACATCGGGGCTCGCTTCTGTCGCGGATGGGAAGGAGGCCGTGCGAGTAAGAGGAGCGGTGACGGCAGGGTGCGCCGCCCTGTCCGCGCTCTGCCGTGCGGCGCGGACAGGGCGGGCGGTGGTCAGCGGGTCGTCGGCGGCGCGATCTCGCTGACCGTCGACGCGGGCTTCAGGTCCGCAGCCACACGGCGGTGTCCTTCGGCAGCGTTCCGTCGGCGTGCAGCGGACCGCTGGCGAGGAGGAGGCGCTGGTGCGGCGGCAGGTCGGCGGGCGCGTCGGCGAGGTTGACGACGCAGACCAGGCCGTCCGTCCGCCGGAACGCGAGAACGTTGTCGTCGCCGGACAGCCAGATCATGGGGCCGTCGCCGAAGCCGGGCTGGGTGCGGCGCAGGCGCAGGGCCTGCCGGTAGAGGGTGAGCATGGAGTCCGGGTCCTCGCTCTGCCGGTCGACCGCGTAGCGCGCCCAGTCGGCGGGCTGGGGCAGCCAGGGCTCGGACGGCGTCCCGAATCCGTAGCACGGCGCCTCGGCCTCCCAGGGCAGGGGGACCCGGCAGCCGTCGCGGCCGGGGTCCGTCCCGCCCGAGCGGAAGTGCATCGGGTCCTCGATGCGGTCCAGCGGGATGTCCGCCTCGGGCAGGCCCAGTTCCTCGCCCTGGTAGACGTAGACGGAGCCGGGCAGGGCGAGGGTGAGCAGGGCGGCCGCGCGGGCGCGACGCGTGCCGAGGTCCAGGTCGGTGCGGGTGCCGAAGCGCTTCTTGGCGAAGTCGAAGCCGGTGTCCGCGCGGCCGTAGCGGGTCACGGTGCGGGTGACGTCGTGGTTGCACAGCACCCAGGTGGCCGGGGCTCCGACGGGGGCGTGCTCGGCGAGGGTGTCGTCGATGGAACGGCGCAGCCGCGCCGCGTCCCAGGGGCAGGTCAGGAAGTTGAAGTTGAACGCCGTGTGCAGTTCGTCGGGGCGCAGATAGCGGGCGAAGCGTTCGGCGTCGGGCAGCCACACCTCGCCGACGAAGACGCCCCCGTACTCGTCGGCGACGGCCCGCCAGGAGCGGTAGATGTCGTGGATGTCGTCCTGGTCGATGAAGGGCGAGGGGTCGACGCCCTCCACGTAGTCGGGCAGCGCGGGGTCCTTGGTGAGCAGGGCCGCGGAGTCGATGCGTACGCCCGCCACCCCGCGTTCGAACCAGAAGCGCAGGACGTCCTCGTGCTCCTGCCGGACGGCCGGGTGGGCCCAGTTGAGGTCGGGCTGCTCGGGCGTGAACAGGTGCAGGTACCACTCGCCGTCGGGGACGCGGGTCCAGGTGGAGCCGGCGAACTGCGACGGCCAGTCGTTGGGCGGCAGTTCCCCGTTCTCCCCGCGTCCGGGACGGAAGTGGAACAGCTCCCGTTCCGGGCTGCCGGGGCCCGCGGCGAGCGCGGCCCGGAACCACGGGTGCTGGTCGGAGACATGGTTGGGGACGATGTCGACGATGGTACGGATGCCCAGCTCGCGGGCTTCGGCGATCAGCTTCTCGGCCTCCGCCAGCGTGCCGAAGGCGGGGTCGATGGTGCGGTAGTCGGCCACGTCGTAGCCGCCGTCGACCAGCGGCGAGAGGTACCAGGGCGTGAACCAGACGGCGTCGACACCGAGTTGGGCGAGGTAGGGCAGGCGGGCGCGCACGCCCGCGAGGTCCCCGGTGCCGTCGCCGTCACCGTCGGCGAAACTGCGCGGGTACACCTGGTAGATGACGGCGTCGCGCCACCAGTCGTCGGTGCGGTGCGGGGTGGGGGCTGCCACGGGGCGGTCCTTTCGGGCAGGGTGGATCTTCGCCGCCGGCCCGGATCGGCGGGGCGTCGGACAGGCCGGCGGCGAAGGCTTGGGAGGTGGGAGACGGGACGGGGCGGTCAGCCCTTGAGGCCGCCCGCGGTGAGGCCGCTCATGATGTTCCGCTGGAAGACCAGGAAGATCAGCAGCGTGGGCAGGGAGGCGATCGTCAGCGCGGCGATCAGCACGTTCACCGGTACGCCGTTGGACAACGAGTAGATCCCGACGTTCAGGGTCTGCTTGGCCGGGTCCGGCAGGGTGAGCATCGGCCACAGGAAGTCCTTCCAGACCCCGACGACCGCGAAGATCGACACCACGCCGAGGATGGGCCGGGAGATCGGCAGCACGATCGACCACAGGGTGCGCATCGGGCCGGCGCCGTCCATGGAGGCGGCGTCCAGCAGCTCCTTGGGGATCGAGTCGAAGAACCGCTTCAACAGGAAGATGTTGAAGGCGTTGGTCACCGAGGGCAGCCAGATCACCCACGGGGTGTTCAGCAGGTTCCGCTCGACGATCGGCACGTCCAGGACCGTCAGGTACTGCGGTACGACGAGCACGGTCGCGGGGATCATCAGCGTCGCCAGCATCATGCCCAGGATCGCCTTGCCGAACATCGGGCGCAGCTTGGACAGCGAGTAGGCGGCGGCCACGTCCAGGACCAGTTGGAAGGCGAGCGCGCCGAACGCGTAGTAGAGGGTGTTGCCCAGCAGACCGGCGAGGTCCATGACGTCCCAGGCCTGCTGGTAGTTGGCGGGCTCGAAGGAGTCGGGGACCAGCGTCGGCGGGGTCTGGATCACTTCCTGCGCGTTCTTGAAGCCGCTGGAGATCAGCCAGTACAGCGGTCCGAGGAAGACCAGCGTGAAACCGCCGACGACGACGGTGAAGACGGTCCAGTACACGGCTTTGCCGCGGGGCCGGGCGAGTTGGGCCGGCGAGATGAGCGTACGGGTGGACATGGTGGTCTCTCCTGGCCTACTCGTCCTGGGCGCGGCTGAGCTTGACGTACGCCGCCGAGAATCCGGCGAGGAGTACGAGCAGGAGCAGGCCGAGCGCCGCCGCGGCACCGTAGTTGTTGAAGTTGAAGGCGTACTGGTAGATCAGGTAGACGACCGTCGTGGTCGAGCCCTCCGGGCCGGCGCCGCCGGTCAGCAGGAAGGGTTCGACGAAGACCTGCATCGTCGCGATGATCTGCATGAGCAGCATCAGCGACAGGATCAGCCGGGTCTGCGGGATGGTGACGTGCCAGATCTTGCGGAGCAAACCGGCTCCGTCGAGTTCGGCCGCCTCGTACAGCTCACCTGGGATGCCTTGCAGCGCGGCGAGGTAGATCAGGGCGGCGCCGCCCATGTTCATCCAGGTGGAGGCGAGGACGACGGAGAACATCGACAAGTCCGCGTCCTGGAGCCACTGTTGTTCCGGCAGGCCGAAGAAGCCGAGCATTTCGTTGAGGAGCCCGTAGCCGGGGTCGTAGAGGTACTTGAACAGCAGCACCGAGGCGACCGGCGGCAGCATCACCGGCAGGTAGACCAGCAGCCGGAGGTAGCCCTTGCCGTGGTGGAACTCGTTGATGACGATCGCCACGACGAACGGCACCGCGAAACCGAAGACGAGGGCCAGCACGGTGAACAGCAGTGTGTTGCGCCACGCCTGCCAGAAGGCGGGATCGTTGTAGACCGTGACCAGGTTGTCCAGGCCGACCCAGGTGACCTCTCCGTCCTCGGTCTTCTGGAACGCGAGGAAGAACTCCCGGATCATGGGATACCAGGAGAACAGGGCGAAGCAGACGACCGCGCCGATGAGGAAGCCGTGGGCCGTCAGGTTCCGCCGCAGGCTCTTGGCGAAGGAGCCGCCGGAGGTCGCGCGGGCCGTCTCGCGCGGCTGGGGTGGGCGGGGAGGTCCCGCCTTGCTCTGGGTCAGGCTGGGGGCCGACATCGTTGCTCCTCGGTACTGATCTGCCGTGTCTGTTGCCGGGGGCCGGGCCGCCGGACGAAGCGGCGGTAAGGGCCGGGCCGCCGGGCGGGGCGGCACCTCACGCCGCCCCGCCCGGTCGCGTCACTGGTTGGCCAGGACCTGGTTGACCTGCGACTCCGCGGTGCTGAGGAGCTTGTCGATATCGGCGTCCTTGTTGGTGAGGATGCCGGACATGACGTTGTCGAGGACCTTGTAGATCTCCTGCGCCTTGGGCGGCTCGGCCTTGCCCGCGACGGGGTTGTCCATGAACGTCTTGAAGTTCTCCACCGGCATCGTGGCGTGCTCGGCGCGGGCCGCGTCGTCCTTGGCCTTGGACTCGTTCAGCCAGAAGTTGGGCTGCGGAACACCCACCGGCAGTCCGTCGGCCTTGGTGCGCGCCCAGTCGAACTGGCCCTTGCCGACGGTGAGGTTCTTGAAGTTCAGCCAGGCGACCGCGGCCTTGACCTTGTCGGACGAGATGCCCTTCTTGATCATGTAGCTGTTGCCGCCGGCCAGGGTGGCCTTCTCACCCGGTATCGGCCCCATGCCGAAGTTCTCGTACTTGGCGCCGAGTTGCTGCGCCATGTAGGCGATGTCGTCGGGGGCGGCGAGGAACATGCCGAGCTTGTCGGTGGCGATCTGCTTCTGGAGGTCGCCCCACTTCAGCAGCTGGGTCTTGCCCATGCTGTCGTCCTCCCAGCGCATGGCGTGGAGGTTCTCGGCGACCTGCTTGCCCAACTCGTTGTTGAACGCGGCCTTCTTGCCGCTCGCGTCGACGATCTCGCCGCCGACGCTGTACATCTGCGCGGTGAAGTGCCAGCCGCCGGTGTTGCCCGCGCTGTACTCGCCGAATCCGGCGATGCCGTCGCCCAGGCCGGCGATCTTCTTCGCGGCGGTGCGGACCTCCGCCCAGGTGCGCGGCGGGGCGTCGGGGTCGAGGCCGGCGTCCTTGAAGAGCTTGCGGTTGATCAGCAGGCCCATCGTGTAGTTGCTGGTGGGCAGACCGTAGAGCTTGCCGTCCTGCTTGAGGGTGCCGAGGACGTTCGGGTCGATGTCCTTCAGCGCGAGGACGGTCTTGTCGTTGACGTACGCGGTGATGTCCTCGGCGCCGTCGTGGTCGAGGACCTGGGGCAGGTCGGTGAAGTAGGTGTAGAAGACGTCCGGTTGGGACTTGGCCTTCAGCATCGCGGTGAAGCGCGGCGGCTCCAGGCACTGGCCCGGGGTGGAGCGGCCCTCGATGGTGACGTTCGGGTAGGTCTTGTTGAACTCCTTGACGTCCTCCTTCCACTGCTTGAGCTCGGCCGCCTTCGCCGTGGGCGGCATGCAGTCGATGGTGATCGTCACCTTCGTCTTCGGGTCCAGCGGCGCGGACGGATCCGACGAGCCGCCTCCCTCGGAAGCACCACCGCCGTCGTCGCTGCTGCTCGTGCCGCAGGCGGCGAGCGCGGTCAGCGTGAGCGCGGAGACGAGGGCGACCGCGCTGGCGCGGCGGGTACGACGGAACCGGGCACTTCTCATGGGTGGTCCCCTTCGGGCATGAACGTGGAAGGTCACCCCACCACCGGACGGCGGATGCGTTGTGGGGTGCGGCACACTCAACCACTCGCCCCAAGTGAACGCAAGATCTCGCGTTCGTTTCGTAATTCCCTGACAAGGGGCAGTCGAGTGCCGGTGGAACGCCCGCGAGAACGCAGCTGAAGCGCAAGCGTCAGGGAGGGCGAGCAGCCGGAAAGAGGGGCTGAACTGGAAGAATGCTCCGGTCATGGCTGGAGCGACACGCAACCTCGCGTCCAGCAAGGACTTCCGGTGAGCGGAACGTCTTGCGTAGTAGTGCCCGGGCGGATAACGCACGGATGCAAGGGGATGCGACAGCCGATGGCCCGGCTGCACCCGGTCGTTCGTGCACGTCCAGCTTGGTCAGCGGGGGATCGCCGGGTCGCCGCTGCGCTCGGGGACCACCATCAGGCGTCGGCCGTGCCGAACGGCATCAGCGACCAGCCGTTCCACCGTCGCGGCGTCCTCCACATGGAACCAACTGCGGCCACCGTCCCAGCACTGGAATACGGCGTACACCAGCGCCTTCGGCAACCAGCCGAGCGAGGCGAGCACGCGGGGAAGGTCCGGCACCCACAGCTCGACGTGATGGAGCATGCCGTGCACGGGCCGGCTCATGCGGCCACCGGCAGGTCCGCCGCCCACGACTCCGGAACCGGCATGACCTCTCCTCTGTACGGCAACCGCGCGGGGGCCGCGGCGAAGGTGGGTTCCAAACCGAGCCGCACCTCGAACCGGTCCGCCTCGGCCTGTCCGACCGCCTGGGAAAGGTCGATGACCGCCCGGAAACCCTCGGCGTCCTCGGGCGGCGGGAGGGCGGCGTCGTACGTGGCGGACACCGGCAGGAGCGCGCCGACCCACAGGGCGCGGCAGGGAGTCACCGCATCGGGCTGCGGCCGCGATGCCGCCGATCAGCCCGAGAACTGTAGTCGGCACGAGATCGACGCTGCACGGCGGGCGACCGGCTCGACGCCGCCGTTCGCATATCCACCCACCGATGATCGACATCACCGGGAAGAGGGAAGCATGTCCGTCGGCATGCGGGGCACACGCGTCGGTGCGTGACCCATGTGACGACGGACCACCAGGAGGCTCTTGTGCTGATGGCACATCCCGCCGTACTGACGAACTTGATCGAACAGTACGAGACCCTGCGCATCCTGCATGCTCAGGACGGAAGCGCGGGCGTGCGCCAGCGCATGGACGACGTCGCTTACACCCTGTGCGTGGCGACGGGGACGGCCGACGTGGACGCCGCCCTCATCGCCGCCCGTCATCAGCTGCCCGGCGCCCGCCCGGAGGACGACTCCCTCCTCACCGCCCCTGCGGCAGGCCACTGACCCGCGCCACCGAAGAGAAGTGTGCTGCCCCGCTCGGAAAGAACAGCGGGGCAGCGGGTGTTGCTACGAGCCGTAGGTCTCGAACTCCGCCACCCGCGGAGTGCCCGAGGAGCCGGTGATCTCGAAGGTGATCTTGTTCAGTGAGGTCCGCGGGAAGGTGATGACGCCCGCGCCGCTGCCGGAGGTCAGGACGGCTCCCGTGTCGGCGTTGAGCAGCCGCCAGGAGCGGATGGCCCCAACGGCTCCGGACGCCTCACGGATGTTGACGCTGGACACCGCGGTGGCGGAGCCCCACTTGATGGAGACGGCACCGGTCGATCCGGCCGGTGACCAGAACGTGCTCATGCTGCCGTCGCGGACGTTGCCGTAGCTCGTCCCGTCAGCCTTGCTGGAGCCGTCGGAGCCCGCGCCGATGCTGAGGTTGGTGCCGCTGGGCTGGGTCGGCGTCGGAGTCGGGGTGGGCGTGGGGGTCGGGGTGGGCGTCGGAGTCGGGTTCGGAGTGGGCGTCTGCGGGGTGCAGTTGCCGTTCGACACCTGCAGGCCGGTGCCCGCGCCCGCGGTCCGGCGCACGACGTCGGGTACGCAGCTGGCCGCGTCGAGGGTGTAGGCGTAGGGGATGCTCACCGAGGTGTTGGACTGGACGTTCGGCCCGGCGGGGCGGTTGTCGGTTCCCGGCGCGGACCAGGTCACGTTGTCGAAGATGTTCCCGCTGACCTGCCAGTAGCCGAGCTGGTCGGTGTAGAAGGTGCCCAGGACGTCCTTGGAGTCCTCGAAGTAGTTGTTGTCCACCTTGGCCTTGGCGCCGGCGCGGGAGTTGATGCCGGACTCGTTCAGGCCCGTGTAGTGGTTGTTGTAGATGTGCGAGATGCCGCCGCGCAGCAGGGGCGTGCGGGAGTCGATGTTCTGGTACAGGTTGTGGTGGAACGTGACGTACCCGTTGGAGACGTCGCTCTCGCTGGAGCCGATCAGGCCGCCCCGGCCGGAGTTGCGCAGGATGCTGTACGACAGCGTCACGTACTGCGTGTTGTCCTTCATGTCGAAGAGGCCGTCGTACCCCTCCGACTCCCCGCCCGACGCCTCCAGGGTGGTGTGATCCACCCATACGTTGCGGACGCCGCTCTCCATGCCGATCGCGTCGCCGCCGTTGGAGGTGGGCGAGCCGGACTTCTTCACGTTCCGGATCGTGACGTTCTGGATGATGATGTTGCGGGATTCACGGATGTGGATGCCCAGTTGGTCGAAGACGGCCCCGGAGCCCACGCCGACGATCGTGACGTTGCTGATCTGCTTGAGCTCGATCACACCGTCGGCCGTGCTGCAGCTGGTCCCCGAGACCTTCGCGGTGTTGCCGTGGTTGATGGTTCCCTCGACCTGGATGATGATCGGCGTGCTGCTGCTGGCCCGGCCGCACAGCGCCGCGTGGATCTGGGTACCGGTGGTGGCCCGGACCGTCTGTCCGCCCGCACCGCCGGTGGTGCCGCCGTTCTGGGTGGCGTATCCGGTGGCGCCGCCGGTCGCCGCGGACGCCTCCGGCACCGACAGGGCCACACCGGCGGCGGTCGCCAGCGCGAGCGCGGCCGAGGCCGCGGACAGTCGCAGGGCGAGAGGTCTTCTCATGGTCGTCTCCCGAGATCTTCGTCTACGTCCGATGCGTGGTGCGTCGTTCCGTCTGCTCGCGGACCTGGGTCCGTGCCGCACGGGGGCCCCGGAGCGCGCAGCAGCACTCCGGGAAAGCGCTTTCTGGCCGGAGACGATAGGGGTGGGTGGACGGTCCGACAAGACTATGGACTGAATCCGGTTCACATTCTCGAACGACGGCCTGTGTGGCCTCGGTTCTAGGAGCCGGCCGTCGGGCGCCACTCGCGGCGCAGGAGGCCGAAGACCCAGGAGTCGGAGACGTCGCCGTTGACGACGCAGTCCTCGCGGAGCGTGCCTTCGCGCACGAAGCCGAGCTTCTCCAGGACTCGGGCGGACGCCGCGTTGCGGGTGTCGGTCTCGGCCTGGACGCGGTTCAGGTCCAGGGTGTCGAACGCCCACCGCAGGACGGCGTGCGCGGTCTCCGTGGCGTAGCCGTGGCCCCACGCGGCGGCGTCGAAGACGTAGCCCAGGGACGCGCTGCGGAAGTCCGGGTTCCAGTTGGTCAGGCCGCACCAGCCGATGAACGCGCCGTCGCGGAGGCGGTCGACGGCCCACCGCGCTCCCGTGCCTTCCTCCTCGATCGTCCGGCAGGTCGCGATGAAGCGCTGCGCGCGGGCCGGTGCGGTCCACGGCGGGGAGTCCCAGTAACGCAGCACGTGGGCGCTGCTGTGCAGCGCGTAGAGCGGGGCCGCGTCGGCGTCGGTGAACGGCCTCAGTCGCAGGCGGGCGGTGTGCAGCTCGGGGGTCGGCAACGTCATGCGGAGCATGCTGCTGCGTCACGCTCGACCCTGGCCATCCGTTTATCCGGACGGTCCAGGGGCGCGTACGTCCCCGGTGACCCCGGACGCCACAGGAGGCTCACGGACAGTGATGTCAGTGGTGTGTGGTGGGATATCCGGACTCTGCCGTTGATCTGCTGGGAGACCACCGTGACGTCTTCGTACCCGTCCCTGACTCGTGCCTTGGCCGAGGCTTTGGTCGATGTCCTGTGGTTCATGGACGGGACCGAAGACGACCGGATGGATCAGGATGACGCGGTCAAGGTGACGGAGGGCGTCGCCCACGTCGTCAGTACGCTGCCTGATGATCAGCGACAGGAACTGATCGGCCTGGTTGGTGAGATGGCAGCCGCCGAGACCGACCCGGCTCGTCGCGAGTTCCTGGAAGACTTCCCGGAAGATTTCGGGCTGATCGACGCCGAGTGAAAGCCGTCTCCTGGGATCAGCGCGCGATCACCCAGCTCGGTGCCCATGTTCCGGGGGCGTCGTGGGCGGCCGTGGTGGCGGCGAGGTGGGTGCGCAGTGTGGTCAGCGCCGGGTGGGGATTGTCGCGGTGCCACAGGAGCGCGTGCGGGTAGACGGGTGTCGGCCCGGTCACCGGGATGCGGCGCAGGCCGTGGCCGGCGGGCCAGACCAGCCGGGTCTGCTCGCCCATGAAGGTGGCCAGGGCGGGGGTGTCGGCGATGGTGTCCAGGAGGGCGTCGGAGCCGAAGTTGGGGCCGGTCGCCTCGATGGTGACGCCGAACTCGGCGACGAGGTCGTCGTAGTAGGCGGCCCACTCGGTACCCGGGACGATGCCGGGCATCCAGATCCGGTGGCCGGCGAGCTGAGCCAGGGTCACCGAACGGGCGCCCGCCAGCCGGTGGGCGGGGCCGGTCAGGAGCTGGAGCGGCTCGTCGAGCACCCGCACGGATGCGATCTCCTCGGGCAGGGGTCGGCCGGGCGCGGCCACCGCGCGGAAGGAGGCGTCGATCGTGCCGGAGCGGATGGCGGCGACGGCCGTTTCGATGTCGTGGAGCATGACCACGTCGAGGTCGATCTCGGGGTGGGCCCGGTGGAAACCGCGCATCAGGCCCGACGGCGCGACGCGTGAGGCGATCACGTCGACCCGCAGCGGACGGCGCCCGGTGCGCACGGACGCCACCGCGCGCTCGGCGACCCGCAGCAGCTCCCGCGCGTGGGGAAGGAACGCCTGCCCGTCGATGGTGAGTTCGGCGCCGCGCGCGGTGCGTGTGAACAGCCGCACGCCCAGGCTGCGTTCCAGCGCGGCGATGCGCTTGGAGACAGCCTGCTGGGTGATGGCCAGCCCGGCGGCGGCCTCCTGGAACTGGCCCGCGTCGGCGACGGCGACGAAGGTCCGGACGGTGTCGAGGTCCATGCCGATACCGTAGGCAACCGGATCGGCCGGATGCGGTCTGTTCACGCGCGGGGGAACGCCCATAGCCTGTGCGACCTTCGCGTCTGGGGGGTCTCGTGAACGGTCTCCGTGCGCTCGTCGTCTGTTTCGTCCTCGCGTGTGCCGCGGTGGTGTCGCCGGCCGTCTCGGCCTCGCCACCGGCCGCCGTGGCGCCGAGCTGGTCCGCGCTGCCGGTGCCCCCGGCGGCCGTCTCGCCGGTGACCGTGTCCGATCTCGCCGCGCGCGGGCCGGGCGAGGCATGGGCGACCGGGTACGAGCACGCCGCCGACGGACTGCGGCCGATGCTGTACCGGTGGGACGGCACGGCGTGGAGCCGGGACACCACCTTCCCCGGCGCCGCCGAGCCGGGCCGGCTGGGCAAGGTGCAGTTCGTCGGTGAGGAGGTGTGGATCCTCCACAACCGCGCCGGTCAGGGGGAGATCCTGCGCCGGTCGGCGGCCGGGTGGAGCGCGCTGCCGATCCCGCGGGCGCTCTGGGTCTATCAGGACTTCGCCGCCGTACCAGGAGCCGCGTGGGTGGTCGGCGAGGACGACACCGGACTGAAGGTGCTGCACTACGACGGCACCGGCTGGACCACCCAGGACACCCCGGACGGTGTGCTGTACCTGATGGGCATCACCGCGCGTTCGGCCACCGACGGATGGGCCTGGGCGGACACCAGCACCGGGACCACCGTCCTGCGCTGGAACGGCACCGAGTGGCGCGACGCGCGGGTACCCCTGCCACCGGACAGCAACGTGCACACGCTGATGCTCGAACCGTCCGGCCGCGTCACGATCGGCGGCAGCCAGTACACCGACGGCGTGCCCCGCACCTACCTGATGACCTTCAACGGGCGTGCCTGGCGCACCACTTACCCGCCGCTGGGCGACACCTACACCGAGGCCATGGTCCGCGGCCCGGACGGCGCGCTGTGGCTGCCGGTGCGCAGCGACCGCGCCTTCCAGTCGAAGTACGCGCGCGTGGACGGCGTTCGCACCACCTTCTCCTACGGCCCGGAGCGCACGAACGCGATCGACGTCAAGCCGCGTGCCCTGACCCGGGCCGGGTCCGCGCTGCTGTCCTTCGGGACGGTCGAGATCTACGGCTCGAAACCGAACCTGATGAGCGAGCGGCTGGGAGGCTGACCATGGCACGCAGACTTCTCGTCGCGGTCCTCACCCTCGCCGTGGCCGTGGTGACGGTCATGAGCTCGGCGGCCGCGGAGCCCGTGTCCTGGAGGCACGTGCCGGTCCCGGCGCAGGTGCGTCCCCAGGCCGGGCTGAACGAGGCCGTGGCGTTCGGGCCGGACCGGGCCTGGGCGGTGGGTGCCGACGCCGTCGGCCGGGAGGCGCCGGGCTTCCCGCTGCTGCTGCGCTGGGACGGCACCGCCTGGCAGCGCCAGAGCCTGCCCGGGGTGGGCTGGCAGGGAGAGCTGCTGTCCATCGCCGCGACCTCGCCGACAGCCGGCTGGGCGGTGGGCCGCGACTCGGCGGGCGGCGCCCGTCTGCTCCGCTTCGACGGCACCGGCTGGTCCGAGAGCCGGGCGCCGCGCGGTGTCGTACTGACCAAGGTCGTGGCAGGCGGCGGGGAGACCTGGCTGATCGGGTCGCGGGACGGCGCGCAGGTGCTGCTGCGCTGGGACGGGCGCGGCTGGCGGGACCTGCCGGTGCCGCCGGGGGCCGTGTACGGCCTGCACATCCTGGCGGCCGACGACGTGTGGGCCGCGGGCGCCACCGACTCGGGGGCGGCCGTCTCGCACTGGGACGGGCAGGCGTGGCAGCAGACGATCGCGTACGGATTCCCGCGGTCGGCCGTGGGCAGTGTGCTCGCGGTGTCCCCGACGGAGGTGTGGGCCGGTGGCACGGCCGGGTTCGTCGGGGGCCCGGTGGGCCGGCCGGTTCCGCCGCTGCTGGTCCGCTTCGACGGGCAGGCGTGGCACCGGGTGGCCGTGCCCGCCGACTTCGGCTCGATCAGCTCACTGGCGGCCGGCGCCTCCGGCGAGCTGGCCTGGGTCGCTGTGGCCCGCTCGCAGAAGTACGGCCCGCCCGGCAGCTATCCCCCGTTCGTGCCCGGACCGGACTTCCTGTCCTGGAACGGCCGGTCGTTCACCGAGTACCGCGAACCGGCGGTGGCCGGCGAGGGCGAGTCCTCGGTGCTGCGGCTGGCGCCGGTGCCGGGTACGGAGCAGGTGTGGTCGGTCGGCCGCGCCGACGGCCCCGAGGGCGCGTTCGCCCCGCGCATCCTCCGGTTCGAGCCCTCGGCTTGACCTTGACACAGTGGTAACGCCTTCACTGTGGGCCGAGGAGGTGCTCTCCATGCCCACAGAGAACACGAACACGGCGAACACGAACACGGCGAACACGAACACGACGGCAGCGCTCACCGGCTTGCGGCACAGCGACGCGTCAGTACGGCTCAAGGCAGCGCTGGCGCTCGGCACGGCCCCGGACGCCCGGAGCATCGACACGCTCATCGAACGGTGTGCGGTCGAGCCGGAATTCTATGTACGGGACATGCTCACGTGGGCGCTCACCCGGCACCCGCCCCAGGTCACGGTTCCGAAGCTGATCCATGAACTCCGCTCGGAGCGCGCGCAGGCCCGCAGCCAGGCTCTGCACACCCTGTCCAAGATCGGGGACCGGCAGGCGTGGCCGGCGATCACGCGCGCCCATCTGACCGACGCCGACGACGCCGTGGCACAGAGCGCCTGGCGAGCCGCCGTCATCCTGGTGCCGGGGGCCGGGAAGCCGGAGCTGGCCGGGATACTGGCGACCCAGCTCGGTCGCGGCGGACGGGAGACACAGATGAGTCTCAGCCGGGCACTGACGGCCCTCGGTGCAGCGGCCGAGCCCGCCCTGGGCACCGCGCGGACGCACTCCGACCCTCGCGTACGGCAGCACGCGATCGCCACGGAACGGCTGCTGCGAGACCCGGATGCCGCGTTCGACTTCGCCCTGCACGAAGCGAAGCGCATCGTGGCCCTGGGACCCGACCGTCAGGAGGCGTGAGGAACGGTGTTGATCGGCGACGTGGCCCGGCGCTCCGGGGTGAGCGCGCGCATGCTGCGGCACTACGAGTCGCTCGGCCTGGTGGAGCCGACGCAACGCACACCGACCGGCTATCGCGAGTACTCCGGTGCCGACGTCCAGCGGATCTTCCACATCGAGAGCCTGCGGTCCCTGGGGCTGTCGCTGCGCGAGGTTGGACGCGCCCTGGACGATCCCGGCTTCCGGCCCTCGGAGCTCGTCGCCGACCTCATCCGCCAGACACAGGAACGCATCGCACGGGAAACCGAGTTGCTGCGGCACCTCCGCCGCATCGAGGCCGCGGAACCCGCCGCCTGGGAGAACGTCCTGCAGACCGTCTCCCTCCTCCAGGCCCTGACCTCCGAGAGTGCCGGGCAGCGTCAGCGCGCGGCGCTGTCCTCGGTCGACGAAGCCCCGGTGCCGGTGGAGGCGCTGGTCGACGCCGTACTCGACGAGACGGACACGAACGTGGCCGGCGCCCTGCGGTGGGCGCTGGCGCAGACCGGGGACGCGGGGCTGGCCCTGCTGGCGGAGGGCCTGGGCTCGCCGGAGGCGGAGGTCCGCAAGCGGGCCGTCCAGGTCATCGCCGAGATGTCGACGCCCGCGGCGACCGCGCTGCTGCGCGACGCCCTCGCCGGCTCCGATCCCATGGTCCGCCGGTGCGCCGCGCAGGCGCTCGGAGCACGCGGGGTGGCCGAGGCCGTACCCACCCTCATCGGCATGATCGCCGACGGGGTGAACGACGTCGATGCCGCCGACACGCTGGGCGCCCTGGCCCAGGACCCCACCCTGGCGGAAACGATCGCCGCCAGCCTCGTCGACCGCCTCGCCGACGACACCACCCACCTCGCACGTCGACGCCTCGCGCAGGCCCTCGCGGACATGCCCGGCACAACGGCGACACGCGCCCTGACGCGGCTGTCGGACGACGAGGACCGTGCCGTCGCCCTGACCGCGGCCTACATCCTCAAGCTGCGGAACGCACACTGAAACTGCGCGAGGCTACTTGCTCGGCACGTACCGCAACGCCACCGCCCCCGAGCCGAACTCCAGCCGGCTCACGAGCGTCAGCTCGACACGCTGCGACAGCCCCGCGAACAGCGTCGGACCGTGCCCCACCAGCCGGGGCTGCACCACGAACTCGTACTCATCGATCAGGCCCAGCTCCGCCAACGCCAGCGGGAGCTGTACGCCTCCCACCAGCAGCCCCTTGCGCGACTCCCGCTTGAGCTGCCGCACGGCCGTGCTCAGGTCCCCGCGCACGAGTTCCGCGTTCCAGTCGACCCGCTCCAGGGTGCTCGACACGACGTACTTCTTCGCCGCGTCGATCGTCCTGGCGAAGGGCTCCATCCACTCAGGTCTCGACCCCGGCTCCGGCGGCGCCCGGAACGCCGTCTCCATCATCTCGTACGTCACCCGCCCGAAGAGCAGGGCATCCGCCTGGTCGAGGATCTCGACGGAATGGCGGTGCATTTCCTCGTCCGGGACCATTTCGCGGTGATCGCAGCACCCGTCCAGGCTGACATTGATGGAATACCGAAGCGGAGCCATCGCGCGAGAATACCGCGCTAAGTCGTCTTCAGGTCGGCCTGCAGCAGATAGTGGTCCGAATACGGGGTGAGGTGCACGCGGTGCGTCTGCGGGGTGAATCCGCGCAGGAAGATGTAGTCGAACTTGCTCTGCCATTCGGTGGTCGGCTCGCAGGTGCCGCCGCGCGAGGGATGGCACTGCGGATCGACGTCCGCGGCCAGCGCCCACATCCGGCTGAGCTCGGGAGCGTACGGTACGGCGTTGAAGTCACCGAGCACGATGGTGCGTTCGTGTCGCGCGACCACCTTGGCGAGCACGCCCGCCTGTTCGGCCCGGACCTCTTCCTGACGGCGCTCGGCGAGGTGCGTGTTGAAGACCCGGACCTGTTGGCCGTTCACCCGGGTGGTGACGGCCAGGTACCCGCGGTCCTCGGACCCCCCGTCGGGGTATTCGACATTGACCGCGTCCGTCATCGGCGCCGCCGACAGGATGGCCTGGCCGTAGCCACCCGGATTCCACGGCACTCCCCCGCAGCGACCCCAATTGCGCAGAACCGAGCCGTATTCGACGTGGTAAACAAGGCCGTAAAGGTTCTCCAGATGGTCCCGGATCCTTTCGACGTCCCGCGCGCACGCTTCTTGCAGGCCGATGACCTGGGGTGCGTACGTGGCGATTTCCGCTGCCCGGTCGACGTTGCTCTCCTCACAGGGGTTGCAGAGGTTCCACGTCATCACGCGGTTCGGCACCACCTCGCGGGCGGCGGAGGCCGGCAGCGACCTGCCGATAGGAGCGCCGCTCGGCACACTCGGGCCGACCAGCACCGCGCAGGCCACGATCATGGCCCCCACCAGCAATCGCGTGCCCCTGGCGAGCACCATCGCCTCCCGACTGTGGCTGTACATGGCATCGGACGTGTCTGCCATGAGATTCGTGTCTTCCCTGAGGTTATGCGACGGGGACATCCTCGACCGCGACTTTGATCCACCGGGCGACCCGGCATCGATACAACTCAGGGTTGTGGATGACCGGGCTCTGGTTGTTTGATCCCCGGTGGTGGCGCTCGCTTTGATGCTTCCGGACACCGACCGGTTGTACGGACGGCGAGCGAGGGGCGTCAGGGATGGCGAGCGAGCACCGGCTGGGGCGGCCGTTCGGCCTGTTGTGGGCGGCGTACGGAGCGAGCTCGCTCGGCACCTGGCTCGCCTTCGGCGCCTTTCCGCTGATCGCCATCCAGGTGCTGCACGCCGGGCCGGCCGAGGTCGCCGCCCTCTCCTCCGTGGCGGCGGCGGTCGGCGCGGCCGTGGCGGTGCCGCTCGGCCCGTGGGTGGAGTTCCGTCGTAAGCGAGGCGTACTGATCGCCGCCGACCTGGTGCGGTTCGCGGCCCTGCTGACGGTCCCCGCCGCGTACGCGCTCGGCGTGCTCGGCTTCCTTCAGCTCCTGCTCGTCTCCATCGTCGTGGCAGCCGCCGACATCGTCTTCCGCGCGGCCTCCGGCGCGTACCTCAAAACGCTCCTGCCCGCCCACGACCTGCTCGCTGCCAACGCCCGGTTCGAGGCCACCGCCTGGACCACCACCATCGTCGGACCGCCGCTGGGCGGTGTGCTGACCGGGCTTCTCGGACCGGTGGCAACCGTCGTGGCCGACGCGGTCAGCTATCTGCTCTCCGCCCTGGGCATCCGCGCGATGGGCGGACACGAACCCCGGCCCCAGCCGCGCCGGGCCGCTCGGCTGCGGGCCGCGGACCTGTTCGACGGCTGGCGGCACATCCTCGCCAGCCCGGCGCTGCGCCCGCTGTTCCTCAACACGGCCCTGTTCAACAGTCTGCTCATGGCCACTCAGCCGCTGCTCGCCGTCCTCATGCTCGGCCCCCTCGGCTTCGCGCCCTGGCAGTACGGTCTGGCCTTCGCCGCACCCGCCCTCGGCGGTCTGCTCGCCTCCCGCCTCGCCCGGCCGCTCGTGACCCGGTACGGGCCGCACCGGATCCTGGTCGTGGCCGGGACCCTGCGCGCGCTCTGGCCCATCGGCCTGGCCCTCGTGGGAGCGGGCACCGGCGGGCTGCTGCTGGTGACGGGCGTCGAGCTCGGGCTCATCTTCTGCTGCGGCCTGTTCAACCCGGTCCACGCCACCTACCGGCTCCAGCACACCCCCGCCGACCGGGCCGCCCGCACCCTCACCGCGTGGGCGGTGACGACCAAGGCCTCCACCGCGCTGCTGACCGCCCTGTGGGGCGTACTCGGCAGCGTGCTCGGCGTGCGTACGGCCATCGCTCTGGCCGGCGCGCTCATCCTCACCACCCCCTTCCTCCTCCCCCACCGCTCGACAGCCCGCCGAGGCTGATCCGCTGCCGCCTCAGGTACGTTCGGCGCATGACGCACAGCGGGTGGTGGGCCTACCTGGAGGAACGGACCCGCCGGGACGTCGACGCGAACGTGCTCGAGGACCGGCGGCTCCCGGCCGTGAAGGCCGTGTGGGACGCGCTGCGCCCCTTGGGCCTGGGCCTGTGGGAGGCGGAGCAAGTCGTCCACGCGCGCTACGAGTTCCTCGGTGATCGCGTGCGGTATCCGGAGCCCGATCCGCTCGACGTACCCTCCCTCGCGGCCCGTGCCGCGGCCCTGCCTGGTCATGTCGCGGCGGTGGAAGCCCTCTGGGACGGCGACACGGTCCACGACTGGTTCGTGACCCTGGTCGCGGCCCTGGAAGACCCGCCCGGGGAAGGGCACTTGGCGACCGTGTACCACCGCTCCGCCGGGCCGCCCCCGGCGACCGCGGCCGACGAGGCGGGACGGGCCCTGGCCCGCCACCTCGGCGTACCGTTCCACTTCCCTTCCCCGGACGTCCCCGACGACGAGGCGCCCCGCTGGCAGTCGGCCCAGCGGCGGCCCGAGGGCCCCTGAACAGCCTTGGCTCCGCTCTCTCCGTCATGTGTCCTTGCCGACCGGTCAGTCGACGAGGACGCCGGGGTTGAGGATGCCGTGGGGGTCCAGGGCGCTCTTGGCGGCGCGCAGCGCGAGGGCGAAGGGCTCCGGGCGCTGGAGGTCGTAGCCGGGACGGTGGTCGCGGCCGACGGCGTGGTGGTGGGTGATGGTGGCGCGGTGGCGGTGCAGGACGTCGTTCGCGGCGGCCTTGAGGTCGTCCCAGACTTCGACCTCGGCGCCGGGGCGGCCGGCGACGGCCACGGTGAAGTAGGGGGCGGCACCGTCGGGGTAGACGTGCGTCAGGCGGCAGTTGATGGTGGCCGGATGTCCCGTCGCCTTCAGGGCGGCGGCGCCCACCTGGGTGCGGACGTCGTCGATCAGCTCGGGAATCCGGTCCCAGGTGGCGGCGGTCTCGAAGGTCTCGACGACGGCGCCCATCCGGGCCAGGCCGTCGCGCAGGTAGGGCATGCGCAGGAATGCCGAGCGCCACGCGCTCACGGCCGCGTCGGCCGGGGTGTCGCCGTCCGCGGTCGGCGAGGGAACGCGTCCGCCGTGGGCCCGGGCGAGGTCCAGGGCGGTGGCGAGGCGGTCCTCGACGGGAGCGGTGGCGGATTCGAAGCCCAGGACCAGGACGGCGGCGCCGTCGTGCGCGGCGCCGGACAGCAGTGCCTCGCCGGGGTCGAGCAGGCGGCAGTTGGCGGGGGCGAGGTCGGACTGGGCGAGGACGCGCACCGCGTCGAGCGCCCGGTGGAAGTCGGTGAAGGCGACGGACGCCGAGGCTTTGAACCGCGGTCGCTCCTGCACGCGCATCCACGCCTCGGTGATGATGCCGAGCGCGCCCTCGGAGCCCAGGAACAGGCGGTCGGGCGAAGGGCCGGCACCGGACGCGGGCAAACGCCAGGACGTGCTCACTCCGGCGGGCGTGACCACGTTCAGGGACTGCACGAAATCGTCGATGCGGGTGCGGCCGGTGGCGTAGTGGCCGCCGGCCCGGGTGGCCAGCCAGCCGCCGAGGGTGGAGAACTCGAAGCTCTGCGGGAAGTGCCGCAGAGTCATGCCGTACGGCCGCAACTGGCCCTCCAGCACCGGGCCGAGCGCACCGGCCTGGATGCGGGCCGAACGGCCGGCGGGGTCGATCTCCAGCACCCGGTCCATCGAGGTCAGGTCCAGCGACAGCACCGCGCGGTGGGCGTCGCCGCGGTACTCCACCCCGCCGACCACCGAGGAGCCGCCGCCGAAGGGAATCACGGCCACGTCGTGATCACCGGCCCAGGCCAGCAGGTCGGCCACCTGCTGGTCGTCGGCCGGGTGGGCGACCAGGTCGGGGATCCGGCCGGGCCTGCCGCGCAGGGCCCGGATGACGTCACGGTAGGCCTTGCCCATGGCGTGGGCGGCGCGGATCCCGGGATCGGCGGTGACCAGGTGCGCCAGTGCGGGCGGGGGCGTCACTGTGGGGCGGGCGATGGGCAGGTCGGCGGCCCGGGGTATCGGCAGGGGGCGGGCCAGGGTGCCCGGCAACAGCGCGCCCAGGGCGGCGCATTCGGCGTCGTCGGGGTGGGCGTCGGTATAGCCCCAGCCCCACCAGGAGCGGATACGGGAGGGGTTCGGGTCGGACGGGGTGGCGGGCATGCGGGAGCTCCCAGCGAGGTCCGGTGAATTGACCCATCGGTAAATTACCATAGGGTAATATCAGGTCTCATGACAACGCCTCCTTCCCGGGCCGGCACCAAGGGCGTGCCCAGGGCCGCACGGGAACAGCAGGTCCTGGCCGCGGCCACCGAGGAGTTCGGCCGCCACGGATACGAAGCCACCACCGTCGCGGCCGTCGCCGCCCGCGTGGGCGTCACCAAGCCCCTGCTGCACCACTACTTCGGCAGCAAGCAGGACCTCTACCTCGCCTGCCTCGACCCGATCGGCGAACGGCTCCTGAACGCCATCCGCACCGCGATGGCCGACGACGCCCCCGGCGCCCCGTCCACACCGCTGCGCGTGCTGCACGCCCTGTTCACCGCCCTGGACGGACAGCGCAAGGCCTGGTTCGTCCTCTACGACGCCACCCTGCCGCCCGGCAGCGACGCCGCCCGGCGCGCGGCCCACTACCGCGACGCCGTCGACGACCTCGCCACCACCGGCACCGCCGACCTCCTGCACGCCGCCGGATCCACCGACCCGCTCGACACGGACGCCCTCAAGTACGCCTGGCGGGGCCTGTGCACGGCCCTCGTCCGCTGGTGGGTCAAACACCCCGACCAGACGCCCGACGCCATGACCCGACGCTGCGCCCGGCTTTTCGCCGCAAGCCCCGCCGTCCTCGCCACCGGCATCGAGCGCGCATAGGCGAGCGGGGCGGGGTCAGCCGTGCCGGGTGAAGAGCAACTCGTCGACTTCCTCGCCCCGGCCGTTCGCGAAGCCCCGGTCGCTTCCGGTGACGACGAAGCCGCACTTCTCCAGGACCCGGACGGAGCCGACGTTGTCCGCGGCGGCGCGGGCGTGCAGGGGGCGGTCGGGGGCGAGGTCGAGCAGGGCGCGCAGGGTGGCGGTGGCGGCTCCCCGGCCCCAGTACTGCCGTCCGATCCAGTACGTGACCTCGCGCTCGTGGGGCGGTCCGAACACGCCCGCGTGCCCGACGATTTCACCGCCCTCACCGACGACCGTGCGCGTGATGACGTCCGGGTCATGGCGGATCCGCACCCAGTGGGCATGGAAGTGGGCGCTGTCCGCAGGGTCCTTGGCGGTGAACGCCGCCATCCGGATGCCCTCGGGGTCGTTCATCTGGGCGAAGAGGACCGGCAGGTCGGTGTCCCGCACCTCCCGCAGCGTCACCTCCATGAAAGCCTCCGGCTGGTGATCGTGGCGGTCCCATGCACGGCGAGACGCCTCTACGGGGTGTGAACCTGGCGGTGGAACTGGGGAAACCGTACGGCGTCCGGGTCGAGCAGGTTGATCAGCTCCGCCAACTGCCGTTGCAGTGAGCGCAGGCGTTGTTCGGCGCGGGGGCCATGTCCGCCCCGATCACATCGACATCCGCCAGCAGTTCGGCGAACCACGCCGCGAAACGGTTGTCGGTGGCGAGGCGTTCACAGAACTCGGCGTAGTCGAGACAGCGTCGGCGGCCCGGCTCGTCGTCCGGGTGGATCATGACGCTGCCGATGGCGCGCTGCTGGATACGGAACAGCCGCAGTTCGTCGTGGCGGGCGGGTGACCTGTTGAACGTCTCGGCGATCTCGGACAGTTGCGCTGCACGTCACGCCGGAGGATCTCCACCCACCCCAGATACTCGGCGATGACGAACGCCGTGCTGCGCCGCACCAGTTCCGCCTCCTCCGGCGTCCCCCGGACGAGGAAGCGGGGCAAGTACTTGCCGCCGAGCATGCTGAACAGGGGCTCTGCAGATCGAACGCCGCACTGGCCAATGCCACGGCCGCCGATATCCAGGTGAGCGTGTCCACGGGAGCAACATAGCCGCAGCGGTACGACGTTGACCGCGCGAAGCGTTCACTACCACATCATTGCAACGGTTGACGTGATGCATGTTGCGTTAGCTTCAGTCCCGTTGCAACGATTCTAAGCCGGTGGCCTGCCATTACTGAATTTGCGTGCACCGAAGTCGTTGCCAGAATCTCGAACGCAACGTAGCTTTCCATCAACAGAAACGACGGGCGGGCGGAACGCCCGCCACCTGAACCAGGAGAGCCACCATGCAGACCTTCGCCACCCCCGCCGGCGCCACCAAGAAGCACGACATCAAGGCCGCCGAGCAGGTCCAAGTCGCCTACGAGGAAGGCGTCCTGCGCATCACCGCCCCCGAAACCACCCACCGGCTCCTGGGCAACACCGGCTCCGTCGAGGTCACCGTCCAGCTCCCGGCCGGCTCCCACGTCCAGGCCAAGGCCGACGGCGGCTACCGCTCGGTCAAGCTCGACGAGACCGCCGGGGCCCGCCTCACCGCCCACGACGCCACCATCACCGTCGGCCGCCTCACGGGCCCCGCCGGCATCACCACCCAGCGCGGCGACATCCACATCACCGAAGCCACCCACGGCACCGTCACCCTGACCACCCAGCACGGCGACATCGAAGTCGGCGCCGCCTCCGGCGTATCCGCCTCCCTCGACGCGGGCACCGGCTACGGCCGCGTCTACAACTCCTTGAAGAACACCGAGGGTTCCGCCGCGCCCCTCGCCCTGCACGCCACCACCAGCCACGGCGACATCACCGCCCGCAGCCTCTGAGCCCCGCCCCCACCTCTCATCGGAAGGACGCCGTCATGCAGTCGCAGCCATCACCCAAGTCCCAGGCGGCGACTGCGGCCGGCCCCGGCCCCCTCGCCTCCTTCCTCCGCTTCGTCGTCCTCGGCGGCGGCATCGGAGTCCTCGCCGGCTTCGCCGTACCGCTGCTGGCCCTCACCATGCCCTGGGCCGCCGCCAACGCGATCATCACCGTCGCCACCACCCTGCTGTGCACCGAACTCCACGCCCGCTACACCTTCGCCCGACAGCGCAGCGCCACCTGGCGAGAACACGGGCAGTCCGCGGGCTCGGCGAGCGCCGCCTACCTGAGCACCAGCCTCGCCATAGGGGCCCTGCACCTGATCCAGCCCTCCCCCGGCCTGCTCACCGAACAGACCGTCTATCTCACCGCCTCCGCCCTCGCCGGAACCGCCCGCTTCCTCATCCTCCGCCGCTACGTCTTCACCGGCCGCCGCGCCCGACCTGGCGGCGAAGTTCCCGGCCCCGTCACGGCACTTGGTCCGGACGTAGGGTGCGAGAAGGCAGCCGATCTGATCACCTCGTACGGCAGGAGTCGCTCTTGGCACCCGGTACGCCCACCGGCCCCCGCCCCGCGATCGACACCGCACTCGCCCGGCGCCTGGTCGACACGCAGTTCCCGCACTGGGCGGCCCTGCCTCTCACGCTGCTCGACCCGGCCGGTTCGGATCACGTCATCCACCGGCTCGGGGATGACCTGGCTGTACGCCTGCCCCGCCATGCCGGAGCCGGCCGGCAGGCCGTCAAGGAGTCGGAGTGGCTGCCCCGGCTCGCCCCGCACCTGCCCCTGCCCGTCCCCACACCGGTGGCCGTCGGTGAGCCGGACTTCGGATACCCGTGGCCGTGGGCGGTGTCCCGCTGGCTGGACGGCGACGTGGCCACCGCCGAGGCCCTGGGCGACTCGTCCCGGGCGGCCGTCCAGCTCGCCGAATTCCTCCTCGCCCTGCAGGAGTTCACGCCCGACGACTTCGCGGCCCACCACGCGCGCAAGGACCTCACCGGGCAGCCACTGGCCGACAGGGACCGCTCAACACGGGGCGCCATCAGGGGAGTTGGCGGATCGTTCGACGCCGACGCCATGACCCGGCTGTGGGACGCGGCCCTCGACTCGCCCGGCTGGGACCGCCCTCCGGTCTGGTTCCACGGTGACTTCCACACCGGCAACCTGCTCACCGTCGACGGCCGCATCAGCGCCGTCATCGACTTCGGTGAACTCGGCATCGGCGACCCGGCCCGCGACATGATGATCGCCTTCACCCTCATGTCCGCCAGGAGCCGGGCCACCTTCCGTGCCGCACTCGGCATCGACGACGCCACCTGGACCAGAGGCCGCGGCTGGGCCCTCGCCACCGGCCTGAACGCGTACACCAGTTACGCCGCAACCAACCCCCGGGTCGCCGCACAGACCGCCCGCCAGATCACCGCGGCCCTCGCCGGCTGACCACCGCGCCGCGAGGGCTTCGACCGCGGTCGATGGTTGACGCTGCGGTGCGGGTCATGGACGATCCCACACCGTGACGACGCGTATCGATCAAGAGCAGACCGACCCCGGCCGTACCCCTCCCCCGGCACGCCCGATCGCCTTGGTCACCGGAGTGGGCCGCACCGTGGGGATCGGCGCCGGCATCGCTCGCCGGCTGGCCGCCTCGGGCTGGGACATCGCCTTCACCTACTGGACCCAGTACGACGACCGCATGACATGGGGCAGCGAGCCCGGCGCGACCGGGACGATCAGCCAGGCGCTGGCCGAGCACGGGGCGGCCAGTGCGGCCGTCGAGGCGGATCTCGCCGACCCCGAGGCACCGGCACGCGTCTTCGACGAGGCCGAACAACGGCTGGGGCCCGTCACCGCTTTGGTGATGTGCCACTGCGAGTCCGTCGACTCCGGTCTGCTGGACACGACCGTCGAGAGTTTCGACCGGCACTTCGCCGTCAACGCGCGCGCGGGCTGGCTGCTCATCCGCGAGTTCGGACGCCGCTTCGCCGGGCCGTCGGGCACTGGGCGGATCATCAGCCTCACCAGCGATCACACGGTGGGCAATCTGCCGTACGGCGCCAGCAAGGGCGCCCTGGACCGCATCACGCTGGCCGCCGCCCGCGAACTCGCCCACCTCGGGGTGACCGCCAACGTCATCAACCCCGGGCCCGTGGACACCGGATGGATGTCCGAGGAGATCCGCGAGCACTGCGTCCGCAGCACCCCGCTCGGCCGCCTGGGCACCCCGCAGGACACCGCCCACCTGGTGGACTTCCTGTGCTCGCGGGAAGGTGAGTGGATCAACGGCCAGCTGTTGATGAGCAATGGCGGCCTCGCATAGCGGCCCGTCGGCCGCAGCACGGCACCTGGCTGCACGGCACCTGTCCGAATCCACCCGGCCCTGACGGCTTTGTCACGCGCGTCACTAGCCCTGTGACGTCCACCGGTTCACGGTGGTCCTTCCCATCCGCCCGCTCCCTCCGGAAGGACTCACCCGTGAGACGAAGGCACTTCGTGGCCGGGGCGCTCGGCACGCTCGCGGGCGCCACGCTCGGCCCGGACCCCTCCCGTGCCGCCGCGCCGACACCCCGTTCGCAGGGCTGGCAGTCCGTGCCGGCGCCCGGCAGCACTCCTCCCGCGCAACTGCGCCGTGTCTCCGCCGCCGGACCCCGGCTCGCCTGGGCCGTGGGCGAGGAGGAACTCGGCGGGCCCGCCGGGGGACGAGCGCTGGGCATGGTGTGGAACGGCAGCACCTGGACGAAGACGGATCTGTCCCATCTGAGCCATGTACGGCTGTGGGACGTCGCCGGCACCGGACCCACCGCCGCATGGAGCGTGGGCCAAGCCGACGAAGGCCACAGCCCGTTGCTCCGCTGGAACGGCACCACCTGGCGCGAGGCCGCCTTCCCCGGCCGGGGTGAGCCGGACGTCCGGCTCACCGCCGTGGCGGTCGGCACCGACCGGCGGGTGTGGATCTGCGGCACCCGGGGCGGCGCGGTCCGGCTGCTGCACCACGACGGGCGGCGGTGGCGGTGGCTGGACCCGTTGCCCGTGGCGAGCGCGAACCTCTACCGGGTCGTCGTGCGCCCGCCGGGCGAGGTCTGGGTGTCCGGGGATCAGTCGACCGGCGGCGGCTGGTCCGGCCTCGTGGCCCGCTGGGACGGCGCCTGGACGGTCCTGCCCCCGATTCCGGGGCTGCGCCTGGGCATCGCCGACATCCACGCGGCCGCCGCGGACGACGTATGGGCGGTGGGCACGGAAGCCGGCGCCGGCGGCCCTCCGGGACGTCCCGGCAACCCCTCCCTGAGCCACTTCGACGGCACTACCTGGACGCGTGTCGAGGCGGGCTTCACCGTCGGGTCGCTGAGCGGCATCGCGGGCGACGCGCAGGGCCGCGCCGCCTGGATCTCCGGCTGGGACTACCAGGACCGCAGCCGCAGCACGTATCTGCGCCGGGACGGCAGCGGCTGGACCGTGCTCCGCGGCCCCGACGACACCGCCGCCACGCCGTACCTCAACGACGTGGCACGCGTCCCGGGCACCGAGGACTTCTGGTCGGTCGGCATGACGAGCCATGTGGCGGCTCCTCCCACCGAGGCGTACACCGAACACCTCGGCCCCTGAGGGGAACCGCCCGCCAGGTGGTTCAGGGCCTGCGGCCGCGGAAGGTGCGGCGCAGGTCGCTCACCCAGGCGTCGGGGTTCTCCCAGGGGATGAAGTGGCCGCCGTGGTCATGGGCGCTGACGTTGACGTGGTGGAACCAGTCCGCCTGCGGGCCGGACGTGAATGCCTGGACCCGCTCGTCCGCGGTGTGGATGCCGGGCGGGTTCTCGTAGGTGACGAAGGTGAGGCCGACCGGGGCCTCGACGGCCGGGGTGCGGTCGTGGGCCGGGGTCCATGGGTAGCGGTTGGCGTTCGCGTAGTAACGCATCGACGTGGCGACGGAGTTGTTCACCCAGTAGATCGTGGCGTGGGTGAGCAGGTCGTCCTTGGTGAAGACGGACTCGACGTCCCCGCCGTTGTCGCTCCAGGCGTTCCAGCGTTCCATCAGCCAGGCGAGGAGCCCGGCGGGTGAGTCGCTGAGCCCGTGGGCCAGGGTGGCGCCGTCGAGCATGTGCACGGTGAGGTGGGGCGCCCACCGGTGGTCCAGTTCGATGATGCGGGCGCGGAAGTCGGCGGGCTGGTCGTCGGTGAGGGGCCGGTTCCGGGCGAAGTCCCAGGCGCGAGGGCCGGTGAAGAAGTCGAGCGGCAACCCGGAGCCGATGTGGATGCCGTACAGCTCGTCGGCGTACTTGTGGCCGAGCTGGCTGGAGACGAGCCCGCCGATGTCGCAGCCCCCGGCGGCGTACTTCTCGTACCCCAGGGTCTCGGTCATGAGGGTGTGCCAGAGGTCGGCGACCTTCCAGAAGTTGACGTCCGGGAAGCCGGTGAGCGGGCCGGGGAAGCCGAAGCCGGGCAGGGACGGCACGATGACGTCGAACGCGTCGGCGGGGTCACCGCCGAAGGCGGCCGGGTCGGCGAGCGGGTCGATCACCTTCGACCAGTGCCAGAACGTCCACGGCCAGCCGTGGGTGAGGATCAGCGGGATCGGGCGGGGGCCGCGGCCGGGCTTGCGCAGGAAGTGCACCGGGACACCGGCGACGCTCACCCGGTAGTGCTCGTGGACGTTGATGGCGGCCTCGGCCTTGCGCCAGTCGTAGCCGTCCCGCCAGTAGGCGACCAGCTCCCGCAGACAGCCGGCCGGGACGCCGTAGGACCAGTCCTCGTTGCCCTCGTCCAGCGGCGGCCGGGTCAGTGCGAGACGGGCGCGCAGGTCGTCGAGGGCCTCGTCGGGCACATGGATCGGGGTCGGCTCCAGGGGGAACGCGGAGACGGGGTGGATGCCGTGCTTCACGGGGTGCCCCTCCTTCATGGACTCGGCCATGCCAGACACCTCGCGCAACATCCGACCCCGTCTCCGCATTCCCCTCTAGTGCCAGTTGCTGATCTGCACGTCATGCGGCGAGGGTTCGCCCTTGCCGGTCTCGACCAGCTTCTTCAGGCTCATGAGGTAGGTCGCCCACTTGGTGGAGCAGTGGTGCATGAACTCCACCTGCTCCTTCCAGCCTTCGTGCCGGAACAGCACGATCGTGAAGTCGTCCTCCCGCTTCAGCTCGAAGCTGACGCGCGTACCGATCCACTCCGGCGGACCGTCGACGACCTCCCAGACCACCCGCTCGGCCGGTTCGGCCTCCAGGACCTTCATGTCGAACCCGCCGGGCACGAACCGGAACCGGATCACTCCGCCGACGGCACTGTCGCCGTCGGTGTCCTGGGTCCACCAGCCGGCCAGTCCGTCGATGGTCGTCAGGGCGGTGTAGACCTCGTCGGGTGACGAGGTGACTCCGATCCTGTGCAGGATGTCCACCATGTCGCTGCCTCTTTCCTGGGATGAGCGCCCGCGTGGGGGCGCGGTCCCGCACTGCGGGACGGAAGACGTACGAAGTCGGCGGGTCACTTCTCCTGGCCGCGCTCGATGGCCTCGGCGATCCGCTTGATGCGCTGCAGGCGGGCGTCCCACGTGGCCCCGACGGCCGACAACTGGGCAACGGCGCGGGCGAGTTGGGCCTCGTCCACCTCGTAGCGGCGCTCGCGTCCGGAGGGTGTGACCTGCACCAGCCCGACCCGGTGCAGCACACCGAGGTGCTTGGCGACCGCTTGCCGTGTCACCGGGAGCTGTCCGCTGAGCGTGGTGGCCGTGCCGCCGCCGTCGGCGAGCAGCACATCGAGCATCCGGCGCCGGGTGGGGTCCCCCACGGCCGACCAGAGCTCGTCGTCGACGGAGACGGTCACCGCGTCGACACCACCCGCGCGACATAGCTGACGAGGCGGGGCAGGAAGTGGTCCCAGCCGGTGACGTGCTCGCGGTACGCCTCTTCGAGTACGGCGGCCTCCCAGCCCCTCTCCCGGAAGCCGGTCTCGCTGAAGCGCAGCAGGGTGCCCGCGCCGGACGGAACCAGCTCGAAGGTCACCAGCAGCGCGTTGTCCGGCGCCGCCGGCTGCCCCTCGTCGTACACCCACCGGAAGGAGAACCGCCGCGGCGGGTCGGCCTCGACCACCGTGAGGGGAACGACCGTCGCCTCCGGTGTGGTCTTGTCGCCGAAGGTGATGGTGCCGTTGGCGCCGGGCACCGGGGCGAGGTCCGCCTCGTCCGGCCACCACTCCCGCAGATGCTCGGGCCGACTGACGACCTCGTAGACCACCTCGGGCGCGGCGGCGATATGGATCTCCCGCTCAATGCTGCCGTACTCCATGCCACTCTCCAACCATTAGCAACCTTTGGTTGCACGTAACGGTAGAGCGGTACGGTCGAATGCGCAACCGATGGTTGCTCAACGCTCCCGGTGGTGGTCGCCCGCCGGGCCCTCGGAGTCCGGGTGCGACGTCTCCTCGTAACGGCGCACGTCCTCCTCGTCCCACTTGCTGGTGTCCCGGGGCTGGGTGTACGGCTCGGCCTCGGGCGGATGCCCGCCCGCGATGGCGCGCTGGCGCACGGTCTCTGCGTCGAACTGCAGGCCGAACAGGATCGCGAGATTGCTGATCCAGAGCCAGATGAGGAAGACGATGACACCGGCCATGGTGCCGTACGTCTTGTTGTACGAGGCGAAGTTGGCCACGTAGAACGCGAAACCGGCCGAGGCCGCCAGCCAGATCACCAGGGCCAGGAAGCTGCCGGGGGTGATCCACTTGAAGCCCTTGACCTTGGCGTTCGGAGTCGCCCAGTACAGGACCGCGATCATGATGGTGACCAGCACCACCAGCACGGGCCACTTCGCGATCGACCACGCCGTCAGCGCCGAGTCCCCGATCCCGAGCGCCTGTCCGGCCTGGCTGGCCAGACCGCCGGTGAAGACCACGATCAGCGCGCAGGCCACCGCCATCACCATCAGCAAAACGGTGACGGCCACGCGCACCGGCAGGATCTTCCACACCGGGCGGCCCTCCGGCATGTCGTAGACGGCGTTCGCGGAGCGGATGAAGGCCGCCACGTACCCGGACGCCGACCACACCGCCAGCGCGAGGCCGATCAGGGCCATCACGGAGCCGGTTCCGGAGTTGTTCTGGAGCTGTTCCACGGCCCGGGTGATGATGTCCCGCGCCGAGCCCGGGGTGAGGTCCTGAAGGTTCGTCAGCACCTTGTCGGTCGCCGACTTGCCCGCGATGCCCAGCAGCGACACCAGCACCAGCAGCGCCGGGAACAGGGACAGCACCCCGTAGTAGGTCAGCGCCGCGGCCCGGTCGGTCAGCTCGTCGTCCTTGAACTCCTTCACGGTGCCCTTGAGCACCGCCCACCAGGCGCCCTTGGGCAGCTTCGTGGGCGAGTCCGGCGCCGCCTCCTCGACCTGCTCGTCAGGCCCCGCCTCCTCGGGCGACGGCCGCGCCAAGCGCTCGTCGGAGTCGTGGTGTGCCTTGCGCCCAGGAAGATGAAGCTTCGTCATAACCCACCGGGTAACCGCGCAGCGCCCGCTCAAAGCTGAAGTGGCGTCATTCGTGGTCGAGCGCTCCGTGGTCCGGCGCCGTCATTCGTGGACGGGCGCACCAGGGTCCGACGCCGTCATCCGTGGCCGCTCCCACCGTCGTCCAGCAGCGGGCCCGCCCGTGCGGACTCCGTCAAGCCGCCCGACGCCGTGCGCGCCCGGCCCCCTCCGCCCGCGACAGGGTGCGGGCCGCGCTGACCTGGTAGGTGGTCTTCCCCGGATCGGTGACCGGGGCGCCCAGGGTGATGCGGCCCGTCGCGCGCAGCTCCTCGCACACGTCCGTCGGCAGCGCGACGTAGCACCCGCCGGCACCGCCGACGGAACCGACCGGCCGCCAGTAGCCGTAGCGGAGCCGCCCGCCCGCGTGCGCCGTGACGAAGACCGGCGTACGGGGGTCGGACACGATCCGCAGCACCTCGGCCGCGGGCCCGGCGAGCGGGGCCGCGGGCCCTCTCCGGCGGGGCCCCGGAGCGGTGCCGGTACGCGGGGCGGCGGGGCCGGCCGCCCGGTCGAGGAGGCTTCTATGCGTGAGCGGCATCGGCAGGGTCCTTCCAGACACGGGAAACGGACACCGATCGCCCCGTCCGGGCCCGGTGTTGATCTTGCTGCGCCGCATTCTTGCCCACGGCACTGACAACGCGGCTCCACCTCCTCACGGCGCTGCCACGGCGCCCCGCGCGCCGGTCTCCCCGCCGTCGGCCGGGAGCCCGGTGCCGACGGGCTCGGTGAGGTAGGCGGTGACGCCGGTGAGGTCGAGCAGGCGCGTGAGCTGTTCGGGGCGGTTGTCTAGGTGCAGGGTGATCCTCGCCCGCTGCGTGCGCCGACGGAGCATGAGCAGCGAGGACAGGCCCACGGAGTCGACCATGGCCAGCTCCGCGCAGTCCAGGTGGAGGTCCGACGGACTCGTGCCGTGTTTCAGGACGTACGCGTCCAGGGCGTCCGCCAGGAGGGCGAGAAACGTGCCCCCGGTGCCGTAGTCGAGGTCGCCTTCGACCGCGGCGACGAGGACGCCGGGGGCGACGGTACGGGTGACCACCCGCAGGGCCGGACACGTACTCATGCGGATACCTCCGTTCCGGCTGCGGCCGTGGCGGGCAGCGCGTCCAGGGTCGTGCCCGCGTCGCGCAGGAAGCGCTGGGCACGCGGGAAGTCGTGCAGTTCCCCGGCCAGCACCGTCAGGCCGAGGCCGAGCGAGGCCACGGGGACCCGGCGCACGGTGAGGATGTGGGCGGTCCAGGTCACGAACCGGTCGAAGATGTCGCCGTCGTCGAAGTAGAGGGCGGTCGCCAGGAAGTCGAGGATGTGGCTGATGTCCTCGGCGGTGCGGTCGTACTGGTCCGGGGTGTACTGCCGCATCGCCGGATACCGCTCCTCCAGGTCGTGCAGCGCCTGCTTCACCAGGGCGGACCGGTTGCGGAGGATGAAGGTGTACTCCTGGTCGGCGAGGTGCGGCAGGTCGTCGACCTGGTGCCGGGCGGCCGGGACGAACGGCGTCCTCGGGCCGGTCTCCAGGAGGTCGGCGGCCTGCCTGGCGTCCCGCGCCCAGGCGTCCGCGCGCAGGGCGCGGGCCTGACGGCCGTCGGGACCGAACGCGGCGCCGCCCACGACGACCGGCACACCGATCGACTGACACGCCGTCAGGGCCGCGTGCGCCTTGGGCAGATGGGTGGGGATCGACGCGGACAGCAGTACCGCCCCGGGCCGGGTGGCGTGCAGATGGGCGATGAGGTGGGGGGTCGGCACATGGGCGCCGAGAAAGTCCACCCGGTGGCCGCGCCACCGCAGGGTCTCCGCCACGAGGCGGGCCGGCAGGGCGTGCCACTCCCCGTCCACGCACGCCACGGTCACCCGGGTCCGGTCACCGGAGGGAGGGGGCAGGCGCCGCGCCAGAGCCGTCACCGCACGGTCGTTGACGGCGGTGACGGCGTGCTCGTCGGCCACGGTGATCCGGTCCGCCGCCCATTCCTCGCCCACCTTCCGCTGCACCACGGCGACGACGTCGAGGAGGAGGGACTCCGGGCACCAGCCGTCCTGCGCGGCCGAGTCCACCACGCCGATCGCCGCCGCCTCGTCGGCGTCCAGTGCCGCCGTCCACAGCCGTTCCCGCAGCGTCAGGATCTCGTGATCCGCCGGTACGGCAGTTCTCATGCGTCGCTCTCCCTGTTCACGCCGTCCACGGCGTCGGTACGGCAGGTACCTCCACCGACGAGCTGGAGCCGGCCTCGGCCGCCGGTCGGGTTGGTGACGGCGAGGGTGGCCATGTCGTCGTGGTTGCGCCCGCTCAGCCACTGGTCCGCCAGCATGTGCACGCGCTCGACCAGCGCCTCGGGGGGCATCCGCGCACAGTCGCGGAGCGCGGCGCGCAGCCGGTGCTCGCCGTACATCTCGTCACCGAGCGGGCCGCCGCGGGCCTCGGTGATGCCGTCGGTGTACAGCAGGCAGCTCTCGCCGGGCGCCAGGACGACCCGTACGGTGCTCGCCTGTACGTCGGGCAGAGCCCCGACCAGCTGACCGCGGGTCGGTACCTCCTCCACCTGGCCGTCCCGCCGCACGACGAGCGGCGGGAGGTGGCCCGCGCTGGTCAGCCTGAGGTGCACCAGCCCGGCGCGGAAGCGCGCGGAGGCCAGGGTCATGGTGGCGAACCGGGCGCTGTGGGAGTTCAGCAGGGCGCCGTTCAGCAGACCGATGACCTGCTGGTGGTCGCCGGAGAGCGGCAGCAGCGCCTGGAGAATGCTGCGGATCTTGCCGGTGAGCACGGCGGCCTCCAGCCCCTTGCCGGCCACGTCGCCCAGGACCGCGAACGACTCCTGCGAGGGGTCGGCACCGGGGTGCACGTCGTAGAAGTCGCCGCCGACCCGTTCGTGATCGCGGGCGGCACGGTAGCGGCCGGCGTAGCCCACGCCGTGCACCTGGCGCAGGGTGGGCGGCAGCAGTTCCCGCATCAGGGCGCCGGTGATGGCGGCCTGCTCGGTGTAGAGGCGGGCCGCGGACAGCGCGGCTCCGGCCCGCGAGGAGAACAGACGCGCGAAGACCTCCTCGCCCTCGTCGAAGGCGCGGTGGCTGCCGGAGCGGAGCAGGACGAGGGCGCCCGCCGGGATGCCGTGCCCGGGCAGCGGGGTGACGATCACGGAGCCGATGGGGCCGGCGAAGCCCGGCGGGACGGCCCAGTCGGGGATGCTGTCGGGGCTGATCCAGCGGGCGGGCACCGGCGGAAAGCCCTGGAGCGCCTCGGTCAGGCCGGGCACCACCTCCGGGTCGATCTCCCGCGTGGTCCGGGTGAGGGGCCCGCCCTTCTCCGCGTAGGTGAGCGGATGCCGGCGGCCCTGCGCGGGAGCGACCACCACGGCGGCGTCCGCGAGGTGTTCGGCGGCGAGCCGCGCGGTCACCTCCAGACAGCGGTCGAGGTTGAGCGACGAGAGCAGGGCGCTGGAGGCCGCCGACAGGACCGAGGCCCGTTCCCGCGCGCTGTCCAGGGCCCGCTCGGTGAGCCGTAGATCGGTGTCCTCCAGCAGCCACCACACCACCTCGCCGCCGGGGCGCGGCGTGGGGTGGGCGCGGAAGGCGCGGTCGGCGATCGTGCCCGCCGCCGGCGCCGGGTCGCCGGTGCCCGCGCCCCTCGGCGTCAGCCGGCGGTGCGCGTCGAGGAGCCAGTGCGGCGCGGTCCGTGCGGCGCCGCCGGCCGGGGCCGGGTGGGCCAGGAGGGTGCGGGCGACGTCGTTGAGATCGACGATGCCGCCGACGCGGTCCATCACCAGGATCGGGCAGGGGGCACCGCGCCACGACGCGCCGACGCCCAGGTCGCCGCGTGCGGGGGCGGATGATCCGGAAGCGGGAGAAGGCATCACAGGCAGGGGAGCGCCGCGTGCGCGCCCAACCCCCTTCCTGCTGATGGAGAACAAGAGCTTTTCACCGTCTCCCGGCCGGCACGCCCCCTGCGAACGCTCCGCGCGCCGCGTGGACCGGCGGACAGGGGGAGGGCCGCGATGCGCTCACCGAACGCGAGAACATCCCGGCCCCTGATACAGCGTCAGAACCCCGGCACGGCGAGCCGGTCAGTGCCGCCGCCCCCGCAACTTGCCGAGCAGGCGCTGTGCCTGCGCCCGGCGGCGCGGGTCGGCGGAGGCACGGCGTACCTGCTCTGCCGTACGACGCCCCTGCGGGCTGCGACTGAACTGCTTGATCTTGTCCAACATTCCTGGCATGTCTGCCTCCTGAGTGCGGTGGACGACAGTGCCGGTGCGGCAAAGCCTTCGTGCGTCACCGGTTACCCCGGTTCGGCCGGGTCATCCCTGCCGACATTTACGGGGCGCTCGTCCGCCGGATTCCGGCGCCGAGGTGACGGCATCGAAGATCACTCGTTTGCCCTACGAACGGATCTTTCCGCCCCCACTCGAAAGAGCGAGGCGATCATGTCCCTGCGCCGGCCGGCTAACCCCGGCAGCGAACCGCGCGTACTCGACGTGGAGCACGCCGAGGCCGCGCTCATGGAGCACTACGCCCGACTGGTCCGCCTGGTCTACGTGACGCTCCCCCGTGGCCCCGGCCGCCACCGGAGGGTCCTGGCCGCGCACGGTGTCGTGCAGCGGGCGCTCCCCCGGCGCCGGCTGGTCGTGCCGGGGCGGCGCAGGGCGCGGAGTGCCCGGCAGCCGGGCTCGGCCGAGTACACGGCCCTGCGGACGCGTGTGCTGCGGGCCTCCCTGGCTCACGAGTCACGGTCCGCACGGCTTTCCCGGGCCCGCTCGATGCTCCCCGCGGTGTGGGGGCTGCGGCTGTTCCCGCAGTCCGGCGGCGCCGAGGAGATGGCGCTGGACCGGGCGCTCGCCCAGGCCGACTGGCCGGTGCGGGCGGCCGTCGCGCTGCTGGTGCTGGACGAGGAATCCCCCGAGGGGGCGGGCGGTGTCCTGCGGGCCATCGGCATGAGCGAGCCCGAGGGCGCCGTCCTGACGGCGCGGCGGCTCGTCGAGCAGGGGCGCCCCGCCGCCGAAGGGGCTCCGGACGCAGGCACCGGCGCGCCGGTCACCGCGCTACTCGCCCCGGAGTTCGACCCCTGCCTGCTGCACGCACGGCCGACCGACCTGCTCCGCCGCCGGCACCGGGTGCGCTCCGCCGCGACCGCCGCCCTGGTGGCCGGGTGCGCCATGGTGACCGCGCTCGCCCTCCCGGACGGCACGACCGGCCCCGCCGGAAGCGGGCAGCACGGTCCGGCGTCGGCGGTCGACGCCCAGGAGCTGCGCCGTACACCCCCCGAGGCCTGGGCCGACACCGCGCGCGTCGATTTCACCGCCTGGCCCGCCCGCGGCGCGCGGACCGGTGACCGGGACCTGCTCGAGCGCGCCCTGCGCGCCTGGTCGGACCCGGACCGGCGGGTGCGACGGTCGGTGGAGCCGGGTGCGGCGTCCACCGGGACGGGCCGGCCCCCGCGGCTGCTGTTCGCCGGTGACGTCGACGACCGCGCGGTGGTCGTCCTGCACGACGACCTGACCACCGTGCGCTACAGCGAGCCGCTCTCCGGTGACGGACCGCCGGAACTGGTCTCCGCCCTCACCGAGGGCGCCGACGTCACCACCGCGGCCGCGCTCGTCGTCTCCCGCTCAACGGATGCGGTACGGCTGCTGCTGGCGCCGTGGATCGCCGAGGCGGGCACCCGCGACCTGCTCGCGCCCGACACCGCGGTGCGCGGCCTGGACAGCTCCGACAGCGGCGTCACCGACCCTCTTCCCGTGCCGTCGGCCGACGGTGACTGCGGGACCTGGCCGGTGGTGCAGCTGCGGTCCTCGCCGCGCATCGTCGAGGACCACGCATTCCTGCTCACCGACCTCGGCGGCCTGTCGCCCGCCCACCTGACCTACATGCCACCTCCGGAGCCCGGCGTACGGCCCCGTCCGCCGCGGGAGGCCACCGGCCCGGCGGCCCTGGAAGGCTGGGCGCGCGCCGCGTGCCGCCTGGACGGGCTGCGGGGCGAGAGCGTGCGGGCGGTGAACCACTGGGTGTTCGCCCAGCAGGAGCTGCCCGAGCGGGCCGGGCGGGCCACGTGGGTGTGTGCCCGCGCGGACACCTGGCGGGGGCGGGGACGCGTGGAGTATCTCTTCCTCGGCCCCGGCATCGGCGGCGCCCGGCCGGCCGGTGTCCGGGAGAACACCGCCGAGTGCAGCCGGTTCGGCCAGGACGTCGTGGCCGGCATCGACTGGCGGGCCCCCTCCGGGGCGTCGTACCTCCTCGCCGCCGGAAGCAGGTCACTCACGCGCGTGCAGGCGTCGGCCCCGGTCCGCGCGGCGGCCGACGGGCGCTTCCTCGCCGTCCGCGCTTCCCGGGGCGCCGATGCGCAGGTCAGCGGGCGGGGCACCGGTGGGGCGGAGGTGCACGGCCCTCGGTGAGACGCGGGGCCGCCCGGGTGCGTCACGGGCGAGCGGAACTCCGGCCACGCCGGACGCCGTTCCTCGTCCCTGCGCCGCTCACTTCTTGCGCTTCTTGAGGGCGGACGGCTTGTGGACGGCGGAGCGCCCTGACTTGTCGCTGCGCACTTCGTACTGCGGCTCCTCGGACGAGGCGTCGACGGTGCGGCCGGCGGCCTCGGTCCGCTCGGTGATCTTCTTCTCGACCTTGCCGGTCGTCTCGCTGCCGTGGCTGCTCCAGGAGACCTTGTCGCCCTTGCGCAGGTTGTCGTCCCGGCGGTTGTCCTTGGCCATGTCGATGCCCCTCGTGGTCGCGGTCCGTCCCGGCGGTTCCGGCCAGGTGCCGGGGCGACAGTCGTCCGCCCCTGTCGCGAAACGGGCTCTCGCCCCGGCTCGGGGGGGCTCGGGGCGAGAGCCCTGTCCCTCCCGCGTAAGACTCTTCTCCGCGGAGGCCGCCCGCGGATGCAGCCGCGGAAGAAGACGAGTTCCGCAGGCTCGGCCTAGCGGCGCAGGTCCCGCAGTACCTCGCGGGCGGCCCGTGCCCCCGAGGCCAGCGCGCCCTGGACCGAGCCGGTCGCCCGGTGGTCGCCGCACACGTAACGGCCGGGACCCACCCGGCTGGTCCGGCTCAGCGGCTGCGGCGGCGCCATGGCGGGCAGCGCGTCCTCGACCGTGCGGACCGTCAGCAGCTGCCAGGCGTCCGTACCCGTCCCGTACGCCTCGCCGACGGCCTCGCGCACCTGGCTCTCCCTGCCCTCGACGTCATGGCCGAGGACCGAGGTGGCGATCAGCGCGTGGCCCGCCGGGGCGTACTCGGGGACGACGTCGCTGAGGACGCAGGTGTTGAGGAACCGGCGCCGGGTGTCCACGAGCAGGGTCGGCTCGCCCAGCGGGGAGTGCGGGGCGACGTGGAAGTACGTCGTCACGACCCGGTAGGCGGGGAGGCCGACGCCGGGCAGCAGCGCGGCGACCGTTCCGGGTCCGCTCGCCACCACCACGGCCCGTGCGGGCAACTCGCGGCCGCCCGCCGTCAGCACCCCTGCGCCGGTCAGCCGCTCCACGGGCGTGTCGAGCCGTACGGTGCCGGTGGGCAGGGCGGCGGCCAGGGCGCGCGGGACGGCTCCGACGCCGTGCGCGGGCAGGCACAGCGTGCCGCGCAGCATGCTCCGCCACACCAGGTGGAAGACCCGGCCGGAGGTGACCAGTTCGTCCTCCAGGAACACGCCCGACAGGAACGGCCGGAAGAAGCGCTGCACCAGGTCGTCGGAGATACCGGCCTGCGCGAGGGCCGTACGGGTGGTGGTGTCCGCGGTCCGCTTCAGGCGGCGCGCCGGGGCCAGCATGTCGCGGGCGCAGAGCACCCCGAGGGCGGCCAGGTCGCGGGGGCCGGCCAGCCGCCCCGGCAGCAGATCCGGCAGGGTGCGCGGGCGCCGGGTGGGATCGCTGAAGCGCAGCCTGCCCTCCGGGCCGTGCACGAGCACGCCGGGGGTGAAGGGCCGCAGTCCGAGGTCCTTCAGCACCAGCCGGCGCCGGACCTGAGGGTAGGAGGTGTTGAACACCTGGAAGCCGCGGTCCACGACGAACCCCTCGACGCGGTCGGAGCGCATGCGTCCGCCGACCTCGTCCGAGGCCTCCAGCACCTGGACGCCGAGACCGGCCTCCAGCAGGTCGCGGGCGCAGGCGAGGCCGGCGACACCGGCCCCCACCACCAGCACGTCCGTCGCCTTCTCTGCCGCGCCCACATGACCACCTCTCCCGCGTCGACCCCGTTGGCACTTCGCCGTGTTCCCCGCCCCCGGATGCACCAACGCGGCCCGGGGGGCCGGTCAGCCGTCGCCCGCCTGCGCCTGCCTGCGGGAGGGGGCCATCGCCCAGCGGATCCCCCCGGTCAGGGCGGTGCCGAGCGGGCGCACGCACAGGCCCTCGGCGACCGGGACGCGGGGCAGCCGGAGCGCTCGGGAGGCCCAACCGGGCAGCAGGGTCACGGCGTTGGCGGCCAGCACCGCGTACGGCAGGCGGGCAGCCCAGGGGATCGGCGGCCGCAGCAGCAGATAGCGCGCCGTGTCCCGGGCCTCGGGCGTGGCGCGCAGCTCGGCACGGTAGGCGGCCAGCCGCCGCTCGAGTCCGGCGCGGTCCGTGGGCGGATCGGGGACGCCGAGCGCCGTGGCGATGCGGGCCATGTCCGCCACGTATCCGTCGCAGCCCGCGTCGTCCAGCGGGCGGGCGCCGTACCGCTGGTGGGCGCGCAGGAAGCAGTCGACCTCGGCGATGTGCACCCAGCACAGCAGGTGGGGGTCGGAGGCGCGGTAGGACCGGCCGTCGGCGGCCGTGCCGCGCACGGTGTCGTGCACGGCCCGGACCCGGTCGCAGGCCTCCTGTGCGCTGTCGGCGGGGCCGTACGTCGTGACGGCGAGGAAGGTGCTCGTCCGTTGCAGCCGACCCCAGGGGTCGCCCCGGAAGCCGGAGTGCCCGGCGACGGCGGCCATGGCCAGCGGGTGCAGCGACTGAAGGAGCAGTGCGGCCAGTCCGCCGGTGAACATCGAGGCGTCCCCGTGCACGCGGCGGACGGGCCGGTCGGGGCCGAACCAGCGCGGTCCGGGCGTGCCGTGGATGTGCGCGCGGTTGGCCGGCCCCTCGGGCCCTGCCACCCGGGAGAAGATCGCCTCGCCCGTACGGTCGCGTATGCGGTCGAGTTCGGCCGGCAGCCTCATGGTCTCGGTGCCTCCTTCCCCCCGGCGCCGCGAAGACGCCCACGGGGTACGGGTATCCCCTTTGCGGGCCGCTCACCCGGCGGGGCGGGCCGGGATCTCGCCGGATCAGCGTCCCGCCAGGCCGGCCAGTCCGCGCAGCAGGGCGCCGCGACCGCGGTCGGGCACCGTCCACAGCGTCTGCCCCCGCACCCCCCACCGTTCCAGCAGGGCGTTGGCGGCAAGGAAACCGGTCGTCGCCGCGCGCTCCATCAACGCCACGGGCAGGTCGGTGCGCACCACGTCCCCGGCCACCACGAGTGCGGGGTCCGGGGTGCGGACGGTGGGGCGGTCGGCGTAGCCGCCCACGGGGAACAGCGGGCAGTCCGCGCGCCACTCGTGGCGGGCGTCGACGACGGTGGCCGTGCGGGATTCCGGGCAGATGTGGTGCAGCTGCTCCACGAGCCGCTTCTGCTCGACCTCGCGCGAGGCGTCCGGCGGCAGGGCGTAGGCGTGCAGCTCCACGACGGAGCCTCCGGTGCGGGAGGACCAGCGCGCCGCCTCGTCCTCCCAGCGGTCCAGCACGCTGATGTTGTCCAGGGTGCCGAATCCACTGGTGCCCAGGAAGCCCGGCCGGTCATGGGCGAGGGGCCGGTCCAGCCAGAGCCTGCTGACCAGGAAGGGCGGGGCGGTGCGCAGACGTGCGACGCGCTCGCGCCACGGCGGGTCGCCCAGGTGGGGCGAACGGGCGACCAGGGAGCGCAGGCCGGAGGCGTCCAGGGCGAGCACGACACCGTCGTACCACCGCTCCTGACCGCCTGCGGCGACCTCGAAGCCGCCTCCCCGGGCGGGCCCGACGTGCTCCACCGGCGTGGCGGCGCGCACCTCGGTGCCGTGCCGCCGCAGGTACCGGGTGAGCGGATCCCACAGGGCCGTGGGGAAGGGATCGCGGGGAACGTCGAAGAGCAGGCCCTCGGCGGAGCCGAGGAAGTAGATGTGGAACATCAGCGCCATCTCGGCGGCCGACAGCTGCCGGGGGTCGGCGAAGAAGCTCCGGGAGAACACCTCGAACGCCAGATGGCGGGCGTCCTCCGGGAAGCGGACGGCGTCCAGGAAGTCGTGCGCGCTGATGGCGTCGAGGCGGTCGTAGACGTCGGGCACGCGCACGTCGAGCAGCGGCAGCGCGGCGACGGCGTCCATGGCGCGCAGGTCCCGCAGCCGGAAGGAGCGGCTGAGGGCGGCGAAGCCGAGCGCGCTCCACGGCGGGGTGCGCGGCACATGCCGGAAGCTGTCGCGCAGCCCGTTGGCGTGCAGGAGCGGATAGTCGGGCAGGCCGGTCAGCCGCGACAGGCCGGGGTCGGTACGACGCAGCAGTCCGCGCAGGTTGTAGTACTGGCGGAAGAAGGCGTGGAAGCCGCGGCTCATCGTCACCGTGCTGCCGTCCCGCAGCCGGGTGAACCAGCCGCCGACCCGGCCACCGAGGTAGGGCTCGCGCTCGTAGAGGGTGACGGCCACGCCTCGTTCGGCCAGCGCGGTCGCGGCCGCCAGCCCCGCGATCCCGCCGCCGATCACGGCGACCGTGGGCCGCCCGTCGGCCTGCCGGGCTCCCGGGGGCGCGATCAGGACCCGGGCGCGGCGGTCCCGGCCGCGGCGGGCGGCGGGCGGGGCGCCGCTCATCGGCCCGTCTCCCCTCGCCCGGCCACGAAGGTGTGGGTGATGCCCGTCTGCCAGCCCGGCAGCGGCAGGGCGCGGACCCGCTCGAAGCCGGCCGCGCGGATCCGCTCGGCGAACCGGCCGGCGGTGTCGAACTCCACGACGCTGCGCCACAGGTGCCGGTACAGCGGCCCGTCGCCCAGCGCGGTCGCCGCGGGCTGGACGATGCCGCGGCACACCAGGGTCCACACCGCCCGGTCGGCACGGCGCCCGCTGAGGGAGTACTCGTGCACGCCGAGGCGCCCGCCCGGCCGCAGCAGATCGCGGACGGTGGCGAGCACGGCGTCGGGGTCGGCGACGTTGCGGAAGAGGTAGGCGGCGAACACCGCGTCGAACGGTCCCGTCACCCCCGCCTCGGCCAGGCCCTCGGCCGGTGCGTGCACCAGGGTCACGCCGTCCGCCCAGGGCTTCGCGGCGGCACGGGCCAGCATGCCGGAGGAGGCGTCCACGGCCGTGATGTCGGCGGCGGGCAGCACGGACCTGAGGGCGGCCGTGGAGGCGCCGGTCCCGCAACCCAGGTCCAGCAGGCGCAGTCCTTCCCCGCGTCCGGGCAGCCCTAGCCGGCGCACGGAGCGCCGCAGGTGCGCGTGGTAGCCGGGGTTGGCGGCGACCAGGGCGTCGTAACTGCGGGACGCGTGGTCGAAGGCGACGGCGAGGTCTTCGTCGCGCAGCAGGGTCATACGGACTCCAGGGGCCGGGAGCGGGGCCCGGTCGGTCGGCGGGGGGCGGGCCGGCCGGCGTGGCCGGGGTGCGCGTGCGCACCTGCCCCTGCTTCCGGTGCCGTGGCATCGGCGGATGCGGTCGGCTGTCACCGATTCGTCCACGGGCCTGGTCGTGCCATCTCGCGAGCCGCACTCCTGGTCGCGACCTCGGCAGCGCCGGTGCCCGGCAGAAGCTGTGACGAGACGTCGGGGCGGGGCTGTCACGCCGTCAGCAGGGCCGGGCGGTCCGGGGTGAGGGCCGGGTCACCCCTGGCCCGTGTCCCGTCGCAGCAGGACCAGTTCCCGGTTCAGCTCGGCCAGGAAGCGGACGACCACCGCCAGTTCGTCGGGGGTGAAGCGGCCGCGTGCCGTGTCGGTGCTCCGGGCCAGCGGCCGGAAGTAGTCCCGGGCCAGGCTCTTGCCCCCGGCCGCGTAGTGCAGGTGCACCACGCGGCGGTCGTCGACGGCACGGACGCGCCGGACGTGACCGGCCCGCTCCAGCCGGTCGACGCATGCGGTCATCGCGCCGGAGGTGAGGTTGAGCTGCCGGCGCAGCCGGCCCGGAGTCATCGGCCCGTCGTCGGGGTCGGCGTCCAGGATCGCGATCAGCGCCTGGACGTCGGTGAGATGCAGCCCGTGGGCCTGGGCGAACTCCTGGGCGATGCGGTTGAACTCGCCGTTCATCCGGCGCAGCAAAACGGCGAAGGACTGCAACCCCGTGGGGTCGTCCGCGGGAAGAGACGGCGAGGGCATGCCGGGGGCGCTCATACCCCCAGCATAAAGTAACTTGATCGTTGAGATACTTTGTCATCGACACATTCCGCTACTGCTTTGGGACGCTCATGAACATCGCACCGCGCCGGGCCCGGTGGCTGGTACCCCTGGTCCTGTTGCTCGTCTGGCTGGGCGTCGGCGGCACGCTCGGCCCCTACGCGGGCAAGCTGGGCGAGGTGGCCACGAACGACCAGGCCGCGTTCCTGCCGCGGAGCGCCGAGTCCACCCAGGTGCTCGAAACCCGGGAGGCGTTCGACCAGTCCGAGACCCTGCCCGCCATCGTGGTCTGGACGGCGGGCGGGGAACGGGTCGGCCAGGAGCAGCAGAAGGCCGCCACCCGGGCCGTCGGCGCGCTCGCCGGACAGCCCGGCCTCGTGGGCGGGCCCTCGCCCGCGATCCGCTCCGAGGACGGCCGGGCGTTGCAGGCCGTCGTCCAGCTGGAACCCGACCTGGGCGAGGAACTGCCGACCGCCCTGGACCGGATCCGCCGGGCGGCGGAGGGGGTGCCGGGGACCTCGGCGCAGATCGCCGGACCGGCGGCGAGCCAGGCCGATCTGTCGGACGCGTTCGCCGGCATCGACGGCCTGCTGCTGGGCGTGGCGCTCGGCGCCGTGCTGCTGATCCTGCTGCTCGTCTACCGCAGCGTCCTGCTGCCCTTCCTGATCATCCTCGGCTCCGTGTTCGCCCTGGGGCTCGCCTGTGCCGTCGTCTACGCGCTGGCGCAGCGGGACGTGGTCCGGGTCGACGGCCAGGTGCAGGGCATCCTGTCGATCCTGGTGATCGGCGCCGCCACCGACTACGCCCTGCTGCTGGCCGCGCGCTTCCGTGAGGAACTCGCCACGAGCGGGGACCGGGCCTCGGCCGCGGTCGCCGCCGTGCGCCGCTCCTTCGGCGCGATCACCGCCAGCGCCGCCACGGTGGCCCTCGGGCTGCTCGCCCTGCTGGCCAGCGACCTCACGAACAACCGCGCGCTCGGACCGGTCGGCGCCATCGGCATCCTGTGCGCCGTGCTGTCCACGCTCACCTTCCTGCCCGCCGTGCTGGCCCTGCTGGGCCGGGTCGCGTACTGGCCGTCCCGGCCCAAGCCGTCGCAGGCGTCGGCGCAGGGCAGCGGCGTGTGGCGGCGGATCGCCGCGACGGTGGACCGCCGGCCCCGGCGGACCTGGATGGTGACCGCCCTCGTGCTGGCCGGCTTCGCCTGCTTCTCCCCCGCCCTGTCCTCCAAGGGCGTCCCCCTGGACGAGATCTTCGTGAACGACGCGCCGTCGGTCGCCGCCCAGGCCACGCTCGGCGAGCACTTCCCCGGCGGGTCGGGCAACCCCGCCGTGATCATCGCCGACGCCGACCGCGGTGACGCGGTGACCGCCGCCGCGAGCAGGACCGAGGGCGTGGCCTCGGCCGGTGCCGTGTCCGCCTCCGGGCGGCCCGGCGCGGGAGAACCCCTCGTCGTCGACGGCCGGGTCCGCATCGACGCCACCCTCGAGGCCGCGGCGGACAGTGACGCCGCCAAGGAGACGGTCCAGCGGCTGCGCGACAGCGTGCACGCGGTCCCCGGCGCCGACGCGCTGGTCGGCGGGTACACGGCACAGCAGTACGACACCCAGCAGACCGCCGCCCGGGACCGCACGGTCATCGTGCCCGTGGTGCTGGCCATCATCCTGCTGATCCTGATGCTGCTGCTGCGCTCCCTGCTCGTACCGGTCCTGCTGGTCGCGACGGTCGCCCTCAACTTCCTGGCCACGCTCGGGGTTTCGGCGCTCGTCTTCGAGCACCTCCTCGGGTTCAGCGGCACGGACGCCTCGGTGCCGCTGTACGGCTTCGTGTTCCTGGTGGCGCTCGGCGTGGACTACAACATCTTCCTCATGTCCCGGGTCCGGGAGGAGGCGCTCACCCACGGCAGCAGACAGGGCGTGCTGCGCGGGCTGACCACGACCGGCGGAGTGATCACCTCGGCCGGCGTGGTGCTCGCCGCGACCTTCGCGGCCCTGATGGTCATCCCGCTGGCGTTCCTGGTGCAGATCGCGTTCATCGTCGCCTTCGGCGTGCTGCTGGACACCCTCGTGGTCCGGTCGCTGCTGGTGCCCGCGCTGGTGATCGACATCGGGCCCAAGGCGTGGTGGCCGAGCGCACTGGCCCGCCGAAGTGCCGGGCCCGAGTCCCCGGCGACACCACCGGCCTAGCGGCCCGGCCGCCGACATGCCGCGGGCCCGGTCCGCGTCTAGCGTGGACCGGGCCCTGTGCCGCGGCCAGAAGGAACCCCGATGCCGGTTGCCCGCAGTCCCCTGTACGCACGTACCGCCGTCGTGACTGGAGCGGCGCGCGGCCTCGGCGAGGGCCTGGCCCGGGAGCTGTCCCGCCGGGGCGCCCGAGTCGCTCTGCTCGGCCGGGAGGAACGGACGCTGGCCGAGGTCCGCGACACCCTCCCGGGCGAGTCCGCGTGCTGGGAGGTCGACGTCACCGACGCGGACGGCATGTTCCGCGTCGCCGCCGAGATCCGCGCCCGGTTCGGACCCCCGTCGGTCGTGGTCGCCAACGCCGGAGTGGCCGAGGGCGGCCCGTTCGCCGAGGCCGACCTCGCGGTCTGGCGCCGGGTGATCGAGGTCAACCTCGTCGGCAGCGCCGTCACCGCGCGCGCCTTCCTGGCGGACCTGCTCGCCGTCCGCGGCTACTTCCTCCAGGTCGCCTCCCTGGCGTCCCTCGGCACCGCGCCGATGATGAGCGCCTACTGCGCCTCCAAGGCCGGGGTCGAGTCCTTCGCCCACGCGCTGCGCGCCGAAGTCGCCCACCGCCAGGTGGGCGTGGGGATCGCCTACATCAACTGGACCGACACCGACATGGTCCGCGACGCCGACGAGTACGCCGTACTGCGGGAGCTGCGCGGCCACATGCCGGCACCGGCACGCAAGGTCTATCCCGTGGCGTACGTGGCGGACCGGCTCGTCACGGCCGTGGAACGCCGGCGCCCGTCCGTGTACGTGCCCGGCTGGCTGCGCGCGATGCAGCTGGTGCGCGGGGCGGTGCCGCCGGTCGTCACGATGCTGTCGCGCCGGGAACTGCCCCGCCTGGCCGCCGCCGAACCGTTCACCGCCACCGGCCTGCTCGGCGCCGGCGGCCGCGCCGACCAGACGGGCGGACCGGCCGCCCCCGTCCCGTGACCGGGCGGTACGGCCCCACTCGCGCATCCGCCGGCGGCGCTGCGTGCGAAGTGTCCGTGGGCGGACGGACCCGCGGGTACCGGGCGGACCGCCCACCGCGCCACACCCTGGAGGAACGCCCATGAGCACGGACGGACAGCGCGGCGCACAGCGGCTGCACTGCCTGGTGACCGGGGCGACCGGCTACATCGGCGGACGGCTGGTGCCGGAACTGCTGGACGCCGGTCACCGGGTGCGGTGCCTGGCCCGCTCCCCCGGCAAACTCCGCGACCACCCCTGGGCGGGGGACGCCGAGACGGTCCAGGGCGATGTCACCGACGCGCAGTCGGTCGCCGCCGCGATGCGCGGGATCGACGTCGCGTACTACCTGGTGCACGCCCTGGGCAGCGGTACGGGCTTCGAGGAGACCGACCGCCGGGCGGCCCGCGTCTTCGCCGAGCAGGCCCACGCCGCCGGGGTGCGGCGGATCGTCTACCTCGGCGGGCTCACGCCCGAAGGCGTCCCCGAAGAATCGCTCTCGCCGCATCTGCGGTCCCGGGCCGAGGTGGGCCGCATCTTCCTCGAGGCGCCGGTGCCGGCCGCCGTGCTGCGTGCCGCGGTCGTCATCGGGTCGGGGTCGGCCTCCTTCGAAATGCTGCGCTACCTCACCGAACGCCTGCCCGTCATGGTCACCCCCAGCTGGGTGCACACCCGCACCCAGCCCATCGGCGTCCGCGACGTCCTGCGCTACCTCGTCGGCTGCGCCACGCTGCCCGACAACGTGGACCGGGCGTTCGACATCGGCGGGCCCGACGTGCTCACCTACCGGGAGATGATGCGCCGTTACGCCGCCGTCGCCGGACTGCGGCCACGCCTCATCGTGCCCGTCCCGGTGCTGACCCCCCGGCTGTCCAGCCACTGGGTCGGCCTGGTCACCCCGGTGCCCGCCGCCATCGCCCGGCCGCTGACCGAGTCGTTGCGGCACGAAGTGGTCTGCCGCGAACACGACATCGCCCGGTACGTGCCCGACCTGCCGGGCCGGCCGCTGCCCTTCGACGAGGCCCTGTCCCTGGCGCTGCGCCGGGTCCGGGAGGCGCAGGTCGTCACCCGCTGGTCCTCCGCCGCCGTCCCGGGAGCCCCGAGCGACCCGCTGCCCACCGACCCGGACTGGGCCGGCGGCAGCCTCTACCAGGACGAACGGCAGCTCGACGTCGAGGCGCCCCGGGAGGCGCTGTGGAAGGTGATCGAGGGCATCGGCGGGGACAACGGCTGGTACTCCTTCCCGCTCGCCTGGGCGGTCCGCGGCTGGCTGGACCGGTTCGTCGGCGGGGTCGGCCTGCGCCGCGGCCGCCGCGACGCCGAACGCCTGCGGGTGGGCGACTCGCTGGACTTCTGGCGGGTCGAGGAGATCGAGCCCGGCCGACTGCTGCGGCTGCGCGCGGAGATGCGGCTGCCGGGCCTGGCGTGGCTGGAGATGTACGCGGAGACGGACGCCGACGGCGGCACCCGCTACCGGCAGCGCGCGCTCTTCCACCCCCGCGGTCTGCTGGGCCACGCCTACTGGTGGTCCGTCTCGCCCTTCCACGCGGTCGTCTTCGGCGGCATGGCCCGCAACATCACCCAGGCCGCCGCCAAGGGCATGAGCGCGCGCGGGCCCTCGCACGCCACCCGCATCCGGTTGCCGCGCCGCGACCGAAGAGTGCGGCAGTAGGGCTGTCAGCACACCATCGGGAGTGTCACATGACCGTCGCGGTCGTCCTGTTCACCTCGGATCTGCGTCTGCACGACCATCCGCCGCTGCGGGCCGCCCTGAAGGCGGCGGACGAGGTGGTGCCGTTGTTCGTCCGCGACAGCGCGATCCACGCGACCGGCTTCGACGCTCCCAACCGTGCGGCCTTCCTCGCCGACTGCCTGGCCGACCTCGACGGCTCGCTGCGCCGGTGCGGCGGACGGCTCGTCGTGCGCTCGGGCCCGGTCGTCCGTGAGGTCGTGGCGGTCGCCGCCGAGTGCGGGGCGACCGAGGTGCACCTGGCCGCCGGGGTCACGGGTTACGCCCATCGGCGCGAGGAGCGCCTGCGGGAGGCCCTGCACGGTCGAGGGGTGCGGCTGCGCGTGCACGACGCCGTCGTCACGGCCGTCGCCCCCGGCGCGCTGACCCCGGTCGGCTCCGGCCACTACGCCGTCTTCACCCCGTACTTCCGGCGGTGGTCGCAGGAGCCGCTGCGGGAGGTTCTCGCCGCGCCGCGCACCCTTCGCGTCCCCGACGCGGCGCGCGGCGAGCCGCTGCCCGGCCGGGACGGGCTGTCCGGCCTCTCCCCCGGCCTCGCCGTCGGGGGTGAGCTGCGCGGTCGGGACAGCTTCTCCCGGTGGGCCGGGAGGGACATGGCCGAGTACGAGCACCAGCACGACGACCTGGCGGGCGACGCGACCTCACGGCTGTCGCCCTACCTGCACTTCGGTGCCCTCTCACCGGTGGAACTCGTCCAGCGGGCCCGCGCGCGCGGCGGACCGGGCGCGGCGGCCTTCGTACGGCAGCTGTGCTGGCGCGACTTCCACTACCAGGTCCTCGCGGCCCGGCCCGACGCGTCCGTCCAGGACTACCGCACCCGGCACGACCGGTGGCGGTCCGGGGACGAGGCGGCCGAGGACATCGCCGCGTGGCGGGAGGGCCGTACCGGCTATCCGGTCGTCGACGCGGCCATGCGCCAGCTGCGCCACGAGGGGTGGATGCACAACCGGGCCCGCCTGCTGGCGGCGAGCTTCCTCACCAAGACGCTGTACGTCGACTGGCGGATCGGCGCCCGGCACTTCCTGGATTTGCTGGTGGACGGCGACCTGGTCAACAACCAGCTCAACTGGCAGTGGGTCGCCGGAACCGGCACCGACACCCGTCCCCACCGCGTCCTCAACCCGGTCGTCCAGGGCAAGCGCTTCGACCCGCAAGGGGAGTACGTACGTCGCTGGGTGCCGCAACTGGAGCACGTCAAAGGCGCCCAGGTCCATGAACCGTGGCTGCTGCCCGAGGAGGAGCGGGTCGGCTACCCCGAGCCGCTGATCGGCCTCGGGGACGGGCTCGCGCGCTTCAAGAGGGCACGTGGACGCGACTGACGGAGGAACCCCCGTGCGCCGGCCGGCACAGCCCCGGCCGCCGACGGCCGTGGATCACTGCATCCGTCCCGGAGCCCTCGGCAGAAGCACCGGTGTCCGAACGACCATGAGCGAGAAGGGGTTGCGCATGCTGGGACTGCGGCCCGCGGCGACCGAAGCGGACGGACTCGGGGGCACCCGGCTCACCGCTCTGGACGCCACCGAGGCTGTCGGGACCGTGCTGGAGCACTGGCTCGGCACGGCGCTGGACCGCACCCGCACGACGGACTCGCTGTTCGCCCAGGACGTGGCCGACCGGGTGAGCGCCTTCGTGCTGCGCGGCGGCAAGCGGCTGCGCACGGCGTTCACCTGGTGCGGATGGCGGGCCGCCGGCGGCTCGGGCGACCCCGCCGCGGTGCTCCGCACGGGCGCCGCCCTCGAACTGCTGCAGGCGTGCGCCCTGGTCCACGACGACCTGATGGACGGATCGGTGCTGCGCCGGGGTGCTCCGGCGCTCCACGTCGACCTCGCCCGCAAGCACTGGGCCGCGGGGATGAGCGGCTCGGCGGAGTCGTTCGGAGTCTCCGCCGCGGTGCTGGCCGGTGACCTCGCGCTCGCCTGGGCCGACGATCTGCTGACGGAGACGGCTCTCGGTTCGCCGCACGGAGCGGGGCTGCACCGGGAGTGGCAGGCGATGCGGGGCGAGATGGTCGCCGGGCAGTACCGCGACCTGCACTCCCAGGCCACCGGCTCGTCCGGGGTCGACGAGGCGCTGACCGTCGCCACGCTCAAGAGCGCCCTGTACACCGTGGCCCGGCCCCTGGCCCTGGGGGCGTCCCTGACCGGCGCGGACGAGCGCACGCTGGACGCGCTGCGGGCCGCCGGCCGGTGCGCGGGACTGGCCTTCCAGCTCCGGGACGATCTGCTCGGCGCCTTCGGGGACCCGGCGCGGACCGGGAAACCGGCCGACGACGATCTGCGGTCGCGCAAGCTGACGTATCTCCTCGCCGTCGCCGTCCGGCTCGCCGAGGCCTGCGGGGACGGCGAAGCCGCCGCCGTGCTGGCGCCGGGCACCGCACAGCGGTCGCCGCGCACGGTGGAGCGGATGCGGGCGGCCCTGGAGCGCGTCGGGGCCCGGGACATGGTGGAGGCGAAGATCGCGGACCTGGCGGCCGAGAGCCTGCGGCACTTCGCGGCGACCGGCGCCGACCCGGCCGTACGCCGGGAGTTCGCCGAGCTGGTCGCCCGGGCCTCGGGCAGCGGCCCGCGCCGCGGCGGGGAGGACACATGAGAAGCGTGGCGGGACCGACCGACCATGTCGTGGTGGTGGGCGCCGGACTGTCCGGACTCGCCTGCGCCCTGCATCTGCTGGGCGCGGGCCGCCGGGTCACCGTGGTGGAACGGGACGCGGGACCGGGCGGCCGGGCGGGCCGGGTGCGGCTCGGCGGCTACGAGGTCGACACCGGCCCCACCGTGCTGACCATGCCGCACCTGGCCGACGAGGCGTTCGCGGCGGTCGGGGACAGCCTCGCCCGCCGGGTCGAGCTGGTGGCCCTGCACCCGGCCTACCGGGCCCGATTCGCGGACGGCACCTCCCTCGACGTGCACACCGGAGCGGAGGCGATGGAGGAGGAGGTCCGGCGCTTCGCCGGGCCCGCGGAGGCGGCCGGCTACCGCAGGCTGCGGCACTGGCTGACCGAGCTGTACGGGGCGCAGATGCGGCGCTTCATCGACGCCAACTTCGACTCGCCCTTCCAGCTCCTCCACCCCGACCTGGCCCGGCTGGCCGCCCTCGGCGGTTTCGGACGGCTGGACCGGCAGATCGGCCGTTTCCTCTCCGACGCCCGCCTGCGCCGCGTGTTCTCCTTCCAGGCCCTGTACGCGGGCGTCGCCCCCGCCCGGGCCCTGGCGGCCTACGCGGTGATCGCCTACATGGACACGGTGGCCGGGGTCTGGTACCCGAAGGGCGGGATGCACGCCGTCCCCCGCGCCATGGCCGACGCGGCGGCGGACGCCGGTGCCGAGTTCAGGTGGTCGGCGCAGGTGACCTCACTGGAACGCTCCGCGGGCCGGGTCCGTGCCGTGCGCCTGGCCTCGGGTGAGCGGATCGCCTGCGACGCGGTGGTGCTGAGCTGCGAACTGTCCACCGCGCACCAGCTCCTGGGGCGTGCCCCCCGACGGCCCGTCCGGCTGAGTCACTCACCGTCCGCGGTGATCCTGCACGCCGGGGGCGACCGCACCTGGCCCCAACTCGCCCACCACACCCTGTCCTTCGGTACGGCATGGAAGCGCACGTTCGAGGAACTGACCCGCTCGGGAACCCTGATGAGCGACCCGTCCCTGCTGATCACCCGCCCAACGACCCACGATCCCGCCCTGGCCCCGCCCGGCCGCCATCTGCACTACGTCCTGGCCCCCTGCCCGAACACCACGGTCGGCCCCTCCGCCGAGAGCTGGCGAAGCCTCGGCCCGCGCTACCGCGACAGCCTGGTCGCCGAACTCGAGCGCCGGGGCCTCGACGGGTTCGCCGCCAGTGCGGAGGAGGAACTGCTGGTGACTCCGCTGGACTGGGCCGCGCAGGGCCATGCGGCCGGCAGCCCGTTCTCGGTCTCCCACCGGTTCGCCCAGACCGGCCCCTTCCGGCCGCGCAATCTGGTCAGCGGCTGGGACAACGTGGTCCTGGCGGGCTGCGGCACCACCCCGGGCGTGGGGGTGCCGACGGTCCTGATCAGCGGCAAGCTCGCCGCCGCCCGCATCACCGGCGCCCGCGGCACGGGCACCGCGCCGGCCCCGGTGCGGTCCTCCTCCCCCTCGACCCGGGCAGGTTCGGCATGACCCGACGCGAACTGGACGCCGCCGCCATCACCGACCCCGCCCTGCGCGCCGCCTACACCGAGTGCCGCCGCCTCAACGCCCGCCACGGCAGGACCTACTTCCTCGCCACCCGGCTGCTGCCGCTGGAACGCCGCTCGGCCGTGCACGCCCTGTACGGCTTCGCCCGCTGGGCCGACGACATCGTCGACGACCTCGACCGGCGCCTGACCCCCGGCGAACGCGACCGGCTCCTCAAGCGGCTGGAGGGTGACCTCGCACACGAGCTGCGCACCGGCGGCGGGCACGAACCGGTGGTGCGCGCCGTGGCCGACACCGCCCACCGGTACGACATCGACCACACCCTGTTCGCCGACTTCCTCGCCTCGATGCGCGCCGACCTGACCGTCACGGACTATCCGACCTACGCCGACCTGCGGGAGTACATGCACGGCTCGGCGGCGGTCATCGGGCTGCAGATGCTGCCCGTGCTCGGCACGGTCGTCCCCCGCGACCAAGCGGCCCCGCACGCGGCCGCCCTCGGTGAGGCGTTCCAGCTCACCAACTTCCTGCGGGACGTGGGCGAGGACCTGGACCGGGGCCGCGTCTACCTGCCGGGCGACCTGCTCGCCGCGCACGGCGTGGACCGGCCGCTGCTGGAGTGGAGCCGCCGCACCGGACGCAAGGACCCTCGCATCCGTGCCGCGCTCGTCGCCGCCGAGGCCATGATCCGGGCAGTGTACCGGACGGCGGAGCCGGGCATCGCGATGCTCGACCCGCGGGTGCGCCCCTGCATCCGCACCGCGTTCACCCTCTACGGCGGCATCCTCGACGCCGTCGCGGCCCAGGACTACGCCGTGCTGCACCGCCGTGCGGCGGTGTCCCGGCTGCGGCGCGCGGGCACCGCGACGGCCGGTGCGGTCCATGTCCTCCGGGCCCGTCGGCGCGCCCGCGGCCCGCGTGAGGCGGCCACTGCGGACAAGGCGTCACTCGGATGAAGGGACCGGCGAGTTGAGGATGCGACCGGACGGCCGCCGCTGGACACCGCCGCTGCGGCGGCGGCCCGGCGGCCCGGACTGGGCCGGGCAGGGCCCGACCTGGCGGCAGGCGCGGCCCGCCCTGATCGCCGACGCCCTCAAGCGGGCGAGCACGCGCCCGTCCGGGAACTGGTTCGTCGTCGGCGCCTCCCGGGACGTCCCCGAGGGCGGGCGCCCGTACGGCAGGACCGTGGGCGGCGTGGAGGTCGTGCTGTGGCGTTCGGTCACGGGTGAACTGCGCGGCGGCCCGGGCGCCTGCCCGCACCTGGGCGCACCCCTGCGGGACAGCCGGGTGGTGTGCGGCACGCTGGTGTGCCACTGGCACGGACTGGCCCTGGACGGTACGCCGTTCGCCGGCTGGAGCCCGTACCCGGTGCACGACGACGGGGTGCTGGTGTGGGTGCGGCTGGACGCGGTCGGCGGCGAGGAGCCCGCGGAGCGCCCCCTGGTGCCGGTGCGGCCGACGGCGGGCGGTGCGGTGGACGCCGTGTTCACGGCGGTGGGCCGGTGCGAGCCGCAGGACGTGGTCGCCAACCGGCTCGACCCGTGGCACGGTTCCTGGTTCCATCCGTACTCCTTCGTCGACCTGACGGTGGTGCGGGAGCCGCGGGGCGAGGAGGACGACGCCTTCGTCGTCGATGTCTCCTTCCGGGTGGCGGGCCGTCTGGTGGTGCCGGTGCGGGCCGAGTTCACCGCGCCGGGGCCGCGTACGGTCGTCATGCGCATCACCGAGGGCGAAGGGGCCACCTCGGTGGTGGAGACGCATGCCACGCCGGTGACCGGTGAGGGGGACGCGCACCCGCGGACGGCCGTGGTGGAGGCGGTCGTCGCCGCCTCGGACCGACGTGGCTTCGCCCTGGCGCGGGCCGCCGCGCCGGTGCTCCGCCCGCTGATGCGCCGTACGGCCGGACGGCTGTGGCGCGACGACCTGGCCTACGCGGAGCGGCGCTGGGCGCTGCGCAGTACCGGCCGTTTCCCCGGGTGAGTCACCGGCGGCGCAGGAACGGCAGTTCCAGGGCCGTGCGCAGCATGGGGCCGACGGGGGTGTGCAGTCCGACGGTCCAGTCCTCCCAGGGCGTGGTGCCGCCGTCCAGGAAGCGCAGCAGGCGATCGCCGGGGAGGTGGCGGAACAGGCCGGTGAAGAAGGCCGGGCCGTCGATCCGCCCGGTGTCCAGGGCCCGGAGGAACACCGCGTCCATGGCCAGCGACCGCCACCGGTGGGGCGCGGGCACGACGGTCCGCCCGGCGCTCAGCGCGGCGACGATGTCCCGGCTCTGCCGCTGCACGGCGGCGAAGGTGTAGCCGGTGGACGGGCGGGTGGCGCCGCCCGCGGTGCCGATCCGGAAGACCGCGTCGCCGACCCGGCGGGGGAAGCGGCCGTCGGTCATGGGGATGGCCCCTTGTTCCGCGCCTTTCACGGTGAAGTCGCCGAGGCGCAGGATCTCCCGGCTGTAGTGGCCGAGCGCCGCCTCGTACGCCTCGGTGGTCAGCGGGGTGCGGGAGAACTCGGTGTACTCGACCAGTGCCCGGTCCGGCGCCAGGGGCAGGACGTAGCCGAAGGTCAGCCCGTGGGGCGGCTGCGGCACCCGGAAGTCCATCAGGTCGGCGACCGCCGGATCGAAGCGGTCCTCGCGGGTACGGACGAACCAGCCGCGGAAGTGCTGCACCAGCGCGGTGCGGGCGGGCGGGAGAGCACGCAAGGGGCGTGAGTCGAACACGTGGCGCCCGCGCAAGGTCAGGTGCCCGCCGTCGGGGGTCGAGCAGCGGACTTCCGCGCCGTCCCGCACGTTGCGTACGGCGTGCGCGGTGGCGCGCAGTACGCGCGTTCCGGGGGCCTGGGCCAGCCGGGCGTGCACCAGCTGCTCGAACCGGGTGGAGCGCAGCATGTGGTAGCGCAGGGGTGCCGGGTTCAGGGTGATCGCGTCGCCGTCGGTGCCGTGGACCCGCAGCCGGGACCAGGACGCGGTGATCGCTTCCTCGAAGTCGTCGGTCCCCCGGTCCCAGTAGCACCAGGTGCGTTCGGGTGGTCGCGGCGGTCCGTCCGGTGGTTCCACCACGGTCACAGTGCGGGTACCGGCCGCCGTGAGCCGGTGCGCGAGGCTGAGTCCGGCCGCGCCGCCGCCGACGATGACCACGTGGGACGTGGCGCCGGTGCCCGGCAGGGGTGGGGTCATCTGGCCCGCCCGACGACGGGCTCGCCGTCCGCGGCCGTACGTACCAGTTCGGCGTCGGTCGCCAGCGCGCTCACCACGGCGCCGACGAGCCGGTCCGCGAAGCCCGTGTTCAGGTGACCCGGCCGGATGTCCAGCACGCGGATCCCTGCGCCGCGGGCCTCGCGCCGTACGGCGTCCAGCCAGGCGCCCAGCGCGGCCTTGGACGCGCTGTAGTCGGCCATCCTGGGCTGCGGGCACTCGGCGGCCACTCCGGTGACGGCCGCGATCACCGAGCCGGGGGTCAGGACGTCGAGCGCGGCCCGGAAGAACGCGGCGGGGGCGAGGAAGTTGACGGCCATCAGATGCTCCGCCACCTCGTCCCCGACCTCGTCGGCCGTGCCGAACGCGACCGCCCCGAACGCGGTCACCACGGCGTCCAGGCCGCCGAGTTCGGCGGCGGCGACGCGCACCGCACGCGCACAGGACGCGGGATCGTACGCGTCGAAGAGCACCGACGGCACCCCTGGATGCGCGGCGGCGATCCGGGCCAGGCGGCTCCGGTCGCGGCCGGCGATCGCGGTGCACGCTCCCTGCCGTACCAGCTCGGTGGTGAGGGCGTCACCGAGAGCGCCGGTGGCTCCGGCCACCAGTACACGTGCGCCATTGATGTCCACGAATCGCTCCGGTTCTGGGGTGTCTCGGGACGGGAGGGGCCGGTGGCTTTCCCGCGTGGTGGCTTCTGCCGACCGCGCTCTCTCGGATGCACGTGCGCCCCTGGTCACGTCGGTGACGGTCCCCCGTGCACGAGCGACTCCACGGCCGCGACGGCCTCCGCCAGTCCGGAGGGGCGGGGCAGCCCCGGCACCGTCTGGCCCGCCCAGCCGGGGCCGAGCGTCAGGACGAGCGGCTTCCTGCGGGAGCCGCGCACCCCCCACCGCATCGAGGCGACGTGCTGGGCCAGGGGCCGGCTCGCCGTGGTGCGGGACTGCGCCCACAGGCCCACCGCGACGGGACCGGTCCGGCGTACCGCCGCGACGAGCGACTCGACGGGCAGGGCGCCGCCGAACATCCGTACCGGTATCCCGCGTTGGGTCAGCGCCACGGTCAGCACCTCCAGCGGCAGGGTGTGGTTCTCCCCCGGCACACAGGCGAGCAGCGTGGTGGCCCCGGGGCTGGGCGCCGCCGCGGCGGGCGCACCGCGGCGCAGCGCGCTGGAGACGTGCCAGGACAGGAAGTGCTCCACCTCGACGTAGCGCTCGCCCGACCGCTCCCACTTGCGGCCGACCGCCTGGAGCGTGGGCACGATGATCTCGGTCCAGGCGGCGATCAGGCCGTGTTCCGCTATCGCGGCGGTGAGCAGCCCGTCCAGGGCGGCGGCGTCGAGGCGCAGGGCCGCTCGCGCGACGCCCTTGCACTCCTGGCGCGCGTCACCGAGGCGCAGGCCGCTGCCGGCCCGGTCGGGTTCGCGGGCCGCCGGTCGTTTCGGTGCGGCAGGGGGACGCCGGGCCAGGACGGGTGCCACCGGCGCTCCGCTGAGCGCGATGCGCGCGGCCTCGGCGGGGGCCAGCCCGCTCGCGGTCAGGGCGCACATCCGCTCCAGCCTCGCGACATCGGCGGCGGTCCAGCGGCGGTGTCTGCCGCCGGTGCGGGCGTCGGGGCCGAGGCCGTAGCGGCGGTCCCACGAACGGACGGTGGTGGGGGCGACCCCGAGCCGCCTGGCGACCTCGCCGGTCGTCAGACCGCCTGCGCCGGCCGTGTCGTCATCAGCTCTGTCGGGGTCCACAGGGTTAGTGTACGTCGCGATAGCGACGCACAAACGACGCATGTTGTGCGCATCGTTTCCGATTCCAAGACTGGGTGACACGCGGCGCCGCTCCCGTGCTCCCAGGGCGGCCGGTGACCGCCGGACGGCCTTCCGTCCCCGCCCATGCCGCACGGCAGGAGGAACCGGGCCATGTACGCGACCACACGATCCAGCACGTCGGTTCTACCACCGGTGGGCGCCCCGCCGCCGGAGGAGACGCTTTATGAGGACGAACTGGCCCGTGGTCTGCGCGCCGCCGACGAGGACGTGTTCGCGGCGATCTACCAGCGCTGGGGCGCCCTGGTGCACACCATGGCCACCCGGTCGCTGGGCGACACCCACGAGGCCGAGGACGTGACCCAGCAGGTGTTCATCGGCGCCTGGCGGGGGCGGGCCGGATTCCGCCCCGAGCGCGGGCCACTGGGCGCATGGCTCGTCGGCATCACCCGACGCAAGATCGCCGACGCGCTCACCGCCCGAACCCGGCGCCTGAACCTGATCGACTCCGCCGCCCACGGCACCGACACCCCCCGGCCCGAGGGTGCGGCGATGGACGACAGCCTCGACCGGATCGTCCTGCTGCACGAGCTGTCCCGGCTGCCGCAGCCCCAGCGCCAGGTCCTCGGCCTGGCGTTCTACGAGGACCTGACCCAGGCCCAGATCGCCGAACGCACCGGTATGCCGCTCGGCACCGTGAAGAGCCACGCCCGCCGCGGCCTGCACCGGCTTCGGCTGGTGCTCGAACAGGCACCCGTCGACGACGCGGACGGCCGGCCCTGCTCACCGGGCGACGGCGGCCGCATCCGCCACAGCTCCCGCACCAGAAGTCCCAGCACCTCCCAGGATCGGGAGGCGCACTCCTCGAAGGGATGATCACCATGATCCCCCGGACCTCCCTCACTCTCGCCGCTCTGGCCGGCGCCTGCACCCTGACCCTCGGCGTGACCACGCCCGCCCTGGCGGCCCCCGCCGCGGAGGACGACACGGCCGCGGGCGGGGCTCGGCCGTGCTGGTCGGGCACGTGGACAGCGACACCGGGGCCCTGGGCGAGTTCGCCGCGCTGTACGACGTACGCCCCGGCGACCGCGTGGAGGTACGCCGCGACGGGGCCCGCCCGGTGGTCTACCGCGTGACCTCGCGCACGACGGTGCCCAAGGACGACCTGCCTTCCTCCGTGTTCCGCCGCACCGACGCCCCGGTCCTCACCCTCATCACCTGCGCACCTCCCTTCGTCCCCGAGCAGGGCGGCTACCTGTCCAACCTCGTCGTCACGGCGCAGCCGTCCCCGGCCTGAGCCGCCCGGGACCAGCACAAGAACACGGGAGACGGGAGGGCAGCGGTGACACACGTCGATCACGCGCACCTGCTGGAGCTGGCACTGGGCAACGCCGGGCGGTCCGAGGACGCCGTCGTCCTGCAGCACCTGGCCGGCTGCGTGCTCTGCCGACAGGAACTGGCCCGCGTGACCAGGGTGGTCACCGCCGCATCCGAGGTCGACCTGTCGGACCTGGCGACTCCGCCTCCGGAACGGCTGTGGGAACGCATCAAGCGAGAGCTGGCCGAACCCACGGACCGCGCGAAGCCCCCACGCTCGCAGTCCGAGCAATGAATAATCGCAGTCGCTCAGTATCGGGACGACCTCGTCGGTCGGCGGACAGTGAGGGGACAGACATGACACCGCGGTGGGGGCTCGGCGTGGCGATGGCAGCCGGGGCGGCGGCGTTGCTGCTGACGGGATGCAGCCAGCCAACGGACTACAGCGAGATCGTCACGTTCACCGATGAACACGGCCGGGTCTGCACCGCGGCGGTGGTCGTCGATCAGGAACAGAGCGAGGGCGACGACTACGAGATCTCCAGCCTCGACTGCGACTACCCGCCGGAGGGCCGTACGCCGGGGCCCGACGGCTACTCTGCCCTGCCGGAGCGGGACGAGGACTGATCGCAGGCGGCGTCAAGAGGCGGTGGGGAGCTGTTCGTAGGGCTGTTCGATCCGGTGCTCGGCGAGCAGTGCGCGTACGGCTGTCCCGGCAGCCACTGGACGCACTCGGCGCCAATGGGCGGCCGCCCTGGCCGGGGCGCAGGAACTCGGCTGGGGCGGCCCCCTGCGCCGCAACGCGGTTCGGCGTGCGCGACGCCGGTGAGAACCTCTTCGGCTCCGGCGGCGAACAGCAGGCGTCCCATGGCGCGCCGAGCCGCCGCCCCGTCGTCACGCCCGACCCGCACAGCGGACTCCAACTCGCCCGCGGCTTCGGCGTCGCGGGCACGCGCGAGGTCGTCGAGCATGATGCGTTCCGTGGCCGGCAGGTAGGCGTCCGCGGTGGCGTGGGCCGCCGCCCGGTCACCGGCGGCCACGGCGTCGACGACCGGGGCCAGCCGGGCGTGGGCGGCCTCCGCTTCGGCGAACGGTCCGACCAGCGCCGCCCGTACCGGCAGGTAGGCGTTGCACAGGGTGTTGGTCAGCAGCACGTACACCCGGTTGCCGGTCGCCCGGGCCAGGGCGCGGTGCACCTCGGCATCCGCGAGCTGCGGGGCCTCGCCGCCCTGAGCCGCCCGGACCGCCGTCATCAGGGCGCGCAGTTCGGTGACTTGAGCCGGGGTGGCACGGGCGGCGGCGCGCTCCGCGATCAACGCGCCAATGGAGCGCCGGACTTCAAAGAGCTCACCGATCCAGTCCGGGCTGTGCCCCACGAGCATCGGCAGCAGGTCCGCCCCGCCCAGGCGCAGGACGTCCCGCACCCGGGTCCCCACTCCGTGCCGCGTCTCCAGCAGCCCGGCATGGGCCGCCGCCCGAACGCATGCTTGAGCGTGGTGCGGTTGACGCCGAACTCATCGGCCGGTTCCCGCTCGGGCTGCAGTCAGCTCCCCGCGGGGTGACGGCTGCCGAGAATGTCCTCCGGCAGCCGCTTCTCCAGCACATCGACCGTACTCTCCCGCGGCAGCGCACCCATTCCGACAACGCCTGCGCACCCAACTCCCGTGCTACCGGGCCCCGGTCAGGCGCGGCAGCGCAGCATCTCCAGGGGTGGGTGGGCGAGGACGTCCGCCCAGAAGTCCTCGCCGAACTCCCGGAGGCCGGCCTCGGACACCTGCAGCGGGACCCACTCCAGCGCACCGAAGCCGCTGGCCCGCAGACACGTCTCGTAGACCTCGCGGCGCGGGGCCGTGCTGACGATGGTGATCGGCTGCGGGTCGAGCAGGGCCGTGACCCGCACCCGCGGGCCCGTCTCGATCTCCTCGCCGGCGGGCTCGCAGCGGAACCCGTACTTGTCCAGGGACGGACAGTCGAACCGGTAGTCGGGCTTCTGGGCGAGCACGAAGAACTCCCCGCCCGGCACCAGGCTGCGGTGGATGTTCCGGCACATCCGCTCCATCGCGGCGATGTCCTCGGCGTAGTTGAGGCACTGCACACCCAGCGCGATGTCGAAACGCCGCTCCAGCGGCCGCAGTTCACCCACGTCACCGACCTCGTAGCGGACCCCGAGCGGATCGCGCTGCTCCATCTCCCGTGCGGCGGCGATCATCTCCGCGGAGATGTCGACCCCGAAGACATCCGTCGCGCCCCGCCGCTTGAACTCCCGGCTGTAGAAACCGGTGCCGCACGCCAGGTCGAGGACCGACTTGCCGGTCACGTCCCCGACCATGCCCAGGAAGCTCGGCACCTCCCCGTACCGCATCAGCGGCAAGGACTTGAACCCCTCGAATGCCTCGCCGATCCGGTCGTACTGCTGCACGCTCACGTGCTGCCCCCTTCTGCTCTTCCTCCGGTACGCGGCCCTGCCGGACCCCGCGTTCCGGGGCCCTCGGCCGTGGCAGCGAGTCTTCACCGGCGCGCTCGGCAGGCCGTACTGGCAGATGACACGAAGAAGTCGAGGGGGTGAGCCTCGGATCAACCAACAGACGTACGCCGGACGCCCGGACGGAGCATGCGCCGGACAACGCATGTGGCCCGCCCCGATGTTCGGGACGGGCCACATATCTGAGCGCCGGGCAGGCCTTGCACCTGCATCTCCCCGCAGGAAGCGGGGCGTCTTTCCTTGGACCACCAACGCAGAACCGGAGCGCCGGGCTCCCGGCGGACCGCTCAAGATCGACTATACAGCATTCCGGGATGCCGCGCCCGTCACCGGGACACCTCCCGGCGCGTCGCGCGGCTTTCCGGCCCCGCGCCGCGCGTACACCTCGATCTCGATCTTCATCCGAGGGTCGGCCGGGCCGCACATCAGCATCGTGGCGGCCGGGCGGACGTCACCGAAGCGGCGGCGCAGGGCCGGCCAGCACGGCTCGAAGTCCGCGCGGTCGGGCAGCAGGTAGCGCACCCGCACCACGTCGGCGAAGGTGCACCGCGCTTCCGCCAGGGCGGCTTCGATGGTGCGCAGGCACTGTTCGGCCTGTTCCACCACGTCGTCCGAGATCGTCATGGTGGCGTAGTCGAAGCCGGTCGTCCCGGACACATGCACCCGGTCGCCGTCCACCACGGCGCGGGCGTAGCCGATCTGCTCCTCGAAGGTGGAGCCGCTGAGGATCGCACGTCGCTCTGTCATGCGCCGACGCTAGGTGACCAGCAGGAATACGTCTAATACGACCATCGGCGCGAGCTGATATCTCTAGGCGTATGGACCGACCCGAACTGCCGCTCCCCCAGCTGCACGCCTTCGTCGTACTGGCCGAGGAACTCCACTTCGGTCACGCGGCCGCCCGCCTGGGCATCGCGCAGCCGCCGTTGAGCCAGCAGATCCGTCGCCTGGAGGAGAAGGTCGGCCATCCGTTGTTCCGCCGGGAGCCCGGCCGCGTCACCCTCACCCCCGCCGGACACGAGCTGCTGCCGGCCGCCCGGCGCGCCCTCGGCGACCTCGCGGACGCACTGGCCGCCGCCCGGGCCGTCGGCGCGGGCCGGGCCGGCCGGCTGCGCATCGGTTTCGCCGCCTCCCTCGCCCTGACCGTCCTGCCCCGCCTGCTCCGCGACTTCCGGCAGCGGTTCCCCGCCGTGCACCTGGACATCCGCGAGATGACCACCACCCCGCAGATCGCCGCCCTGCACGACGGGAGCCTCGACATCGGCCTGCTGCGGGAGCCCGATGACACCGACCCGGAGCTGGCGTTCCGGACGGTGCTCACCGAACCCTTCGTCGCCGTGCTGCCGTCCGCCCACCCCCTGGCCGCCCAACGCACGGTGCGTCCGGCGCAGTTGGCGGGCTCACCCTTCGTGCTGCTTCCCCGCGAGGCCGGACCGCTTCTGCACGACCGGATCACCGGCCTGTGCACCGCGGCGGGCTTCACCCCTCATGTCGTTCAGCACGCCGTGGAGTGGCAGACCGTGTGCGCGCTCGTCGAGACCGGTCTGGGGGTCTCCCTCGCCCCGGCCGGTATTCGCCGTATGCGGCTGAAGGGCGTCGCTTTCCGCGGGGTCGGGCCCGGCACCGCGCGCACGCGCGTCGCCGTCGCCTGGCGGAAGGGCGACGAGAACCCACTGGTGACCCACCTGCTGGAGACGGTCAGCGGGCCGGTCCGCGAGAGCCCGCACCGCCGGACGCCAGCCTCTTCCAGGTGAATTGCCCGGTCTGGTTGACTTCGAGGCGGGGGTGCGCGGTACCTCCCGATCGGGTTCTTACACGGTGTGGGCCCCGATGCCGAAGGAGAGCAGCCATGCGCGTACGCGTCACTCTCGTCCCCGCCGCCCTGACCGCCGCGGTTCTCGCCGCCGCCGGTGACGCCGCCGCCCACGACGCCCCCGGCGTGCATGTCTCCAACAACGCGCCCGTGGTCACCGTGGTCAACACCGTCGAGATCAACGACCCGCTGGAGGACGTGCTGGAGCACACCCTCAACTTCGGGGACGGCTACAGCTGGGACTGACCCCCCGCCCGCCCGGGAACCGGGCGCCGCCGGTGCGCGCCCCGGCGCGTGTGCGGGCGTGCGCCGTCCTTGCGCCCCTGGGGAGCGCTTGTCAGCCGACCTGATCAGGCACTACTGTCACCACGCCTTGGTGAACGGGAAATCCGGTGTGATGCCGGTGCGGCCCTCGCCACTGTGATCGGGAAGTCCGGCTCCGGCCCTCGCGGGCAGCCACTGGGTCCTCGGACCCGGGAAGGCGGAGTACGGGCGGTGTCACCCGTCAGCCAGGAGACCGGCCAAGGCGCGTCAACCATCCACGAGGTGCTGGAGAGGGTCTGCTGAGCCATGCACATAGCCGAGGGATTTCTGCCTCCGGCGCACGCCGTCGCCTGGGGCGTCGCGTCCGCGCCGTTCGTCGTCCACGGAGTCCGGTCACTCACCCGTGAGGTCAGGGAACACCCGGAGAGCACCCTGCTCCTCGGCGCCTCCGGTGCCTTCACCTTCGTCCTGTCCGCTCTCAAACTGCCCTCCGTGACCGGAAGCTGCTCCCACCCCACCGGCACCGGCCTGGGCGCCATCCTCTTCCGGCCGCCGATCATGGCGGTCCTGGGCACCATCACCCTGCTCTTCCAGGCGCTGCTGCTCGCGCACGGCGGCCTGACCACCCTCGGCGCCAACGTCTTCTCCATGGCGATCGTCGGGCCCTGGGCCGGATACGCCGTCTACAAGCTGCTACGGCGCTACGACGTGCCGCTGATGGGCGCCGTGTTCTGCGGCGCGTTCGTCGCCGACCTGTCCACCTACTGCGTCACCAGCGTTCAGCTGGCGCTCGCGTTCCCCGACCCGAGCAGCGGGTTCCTGGGCGCGCTCGGCAAGTTCGGCTCCATCTTCGCCGTCACGCAGATCCCGCTCGCGGTGAGCGAGGGACTTCTCACCGTGCTCGTGATGCGGCTGCTGGTGCAGTCCAGCAAGGGGGAACTGACCCGGCTCGGCGTGCTCCTGACCGACGGCAAGCGGGCCCGGACCGAGTCGAGCGAGGCGGTGGCCCGATGAGCCGCAACACGAAGATCAACCTGCTGCTCCTGCTGGCCGTGGCGCTGCTCGCGGTGATGCCGCTCGTCCTCGGTCTCGGCGACCACAAAGAGGAGCCCTTCACCGGCGCCGACGCCGAGGCGGAGACGGCCATCACCGAGATCGACCCGGACTACGAACCCTGGTTCTCGCCCCTGTACGAACCTCCCTCCGGGGAGATCGAGTCGGCGCTGTTCGCCCTCCAGGCAGCGCTCGGCGCGGGCGTCCTGTGCTACTACTTCGGCCTGCGGCGCGGCCGCAAGCAGGGTGAACAGCGGGCGCTGGAACGGGATGCCGTGGGCGCGCGGGGTGCCGGGGAGTCCGACCGCGAAGGGGTCTGATCCCCGGTGCTGCCGATCGACGCGGCGGCGCACAGCAGTCGCTGGCGCCGGCGCCATCCCGTGGACAAGGCCGTGCTCGGGCTCGGCCTGACCGTGCTCGCGATCTCCCTGCCGCCGTGGCCGGGCGCCGCCCTGGTCCTTGTGACGTCCCTGATCGTCCTGCTCGGTCCGGCGGGTGTGCCGGGCCGGAAGCTGTGGCGCGCCTACCGGGTGCCGCTGGGTTTCTGTGTGACCGGTGCGGCCACGCTGCTCGTCCAGGTGGGCGGGCCGCAGGGGTTCGTCTCCCTCGCCGACGACGGTGCGCTGCGCGCCGGGGAGTTGCTGCTGCGCACCTCGGCGGCCTCCCTGGGCGTGCTGCTGTTCGCGTTCACCACGCCGATGTCGGATCTGCTGCCCCGGCTGGTGAAGGCCGGGATACCGGCGGCCGTGGTCGACGTGGCGCTGGTGACGTACCGGATGAGTTTCCTGCTGCTGGACTCGATGCGCCGGGTCCGGGAGGCGCAGGCCGCGCGGCTCGGGCACACCACGCGGGCCGCGACCTGGCGGTCCCTGGGCGGGCTCGGGGCCACCGCCTTCGTGCGGGCCTTCGAGCGGGCCGTGCGGCTGCAGTCCGGGCTCGCCGGACGCGGCTACGACGGCACGCTGCGCGTACTGGTGCCCGAGGCCCGCGTCTCCGCCCGTTTCACGGCCGCGAGCTGCGCGCTCCTCGTCGCGCTGGCCGCCCTCACCCTCGTACTGGAAGGCCCCCTGTCATGAGCGAGTTGGTCGCCCTCCAGGGCGCGTCCTACGCCTACGAGGAAGGGCCGGTCGTGCTCGACGGGCTGGACTTCGAGGTGTGCGAGGGGCGGGCGCTGGCCCTGCTCGGACGCAACGGCAGCGGCAAGACCACGCTGATGCGGCTGCTGAGCGGCGGACTGCGGCCGCGCACGGGCCGGTTGACCGTCGAGGGGAAGCCGGTCTCGTACGACCGCAAGGGGCTGACCCGGCTGCGGACCACCGTGCAGTTGGTAGTGCAGGATCCGGACGATCAGCTGTTCGCGGCGTCCGTCGGGCAGGACGTGTCCTTCGGGCCGCTCAATCTCGGGCTCACCGACACCGAGGTGCGCGGGCGGGTCGAGGAGGCGCTGGCGGCGCTGGACATCACGGCGTTGGCCGATCGGCCGACCCATCTGCTCTCCTACGGTCAGCGCAAGCGGACGGCCATCGCGGGCGCGGTGGCGATGCGGCCACGGGTGCTGATCCTCGACGAGCCGACCGCCGGGCTCGATCCGGACGGGCAGGAACGGCTGCTCGCCACGCTGGAACGGCTGCGGGCGAGCGGTACGACGGTGGTCATGGCCACCCATGACGTCGATCTCGCGCTGCGCTGGGCCGATGACGCGGCGATGCTCACTCCGGGGGGCGTCCGCACAGGGCCCGCGCCGGAGATGCTGGCCCGCACGGATCTGCTGCGGGCAGCGGGGCTGCGGTTGCCGTGGGGGGTGGCAGCGGCGCAACTACTGCGGGAGCGCGGGTTGTTGGGCGATGGTGTGCCAGGTCCCCGTACCCCAGACGAACTCACCGCGCTGATCGCTTCGATCCCGGCCGACGGCTGACGTACCCCGGCGAGGAAAAGGGATTGCCGTGCGCGTCCGGCTCACGTTGGCTGGGCGGCATGGCTGAACTGCGTACCGATCACCTCCTCCTGCGCCGCTGGCGGGACTCCGACCTGGAACCGTGGGCGGCGATGAACGCCGATCCCGCCGTGCGGGAGCATCTGGGCGCGGCGCTGACCCGCGAGCAGAGCGACGCCTCCGTGGCGCGCTTCCTGGCCGAGTTCGACCGGCGAGGTCATGGCTGGTGGGCGGTGGAGGTGCGGGCCACGGGTGAGTTCATCGGCTTCGCGGGCCTGGACGAGGTGGAGGACGACACCCCCTTCGACGGGGTGGAGATCGGCTGGCGGCTCGCCCGTCCGGCCTGGGGGCAGGGGTACGCGACCGAGTCCGCCAGGGCGGTCCTGGCGTACGGCTTCGACACCCTCGGTCTGCCGGAGATCTTCGCGGTGACCACGGCCACCAACTTCCGTTCGCAGGCGGTGATGCGCCGCATCGGCATGACCCGCGTCCCCGAGCACGACTTCGACGATCTCACGGCACCGGCAGGGCCCCTGCGTCCGAACGTGGTGTACCGCAAGAGGCCGCCCGTCCGGGCCTAGGACTTTCGGCCCTCGTTCCACGCACCTCAAGATCATCCGTACGCCCGATGCCGCTCTCTCCGGGCGGGAGCCATCCTGCGGGTGGAGACCTGCCAGAAGGAGTTCATCATGTCGTACCCGGAAGTCCTCCAGTACCCGCAGACCCGCTACCACGGCGACAAGGGCGAGGTGAACGCCGTCTTCCGCCCGGCCGACACCCCGCCGGACATCTCCTCGCCCGGCGGCTCGACGCACTACCTCGTCACCAGCGTGTCGACCGGCGGCGAATTCGGCTTGTACAAGGCGGAGTTGGCGCCACGGTCCGCCGGGGCGAAGACGCACTTCCACAAGACCATCTCGGAGTCCTTCTACGTCCTCTCGGGCGAACTGGAGCTCTACAACGGCGAGAAGTGGGTCACCGGCCGCGCGGGCGACTTCCTGTACGTGCCGGCCGGCGGTCTGCACGCCTTCAAGAACGCGACCGACGAGCCGACGTCCATGCTCATGCTCTTCTCCCCCGGCGCCCCGCGCGAGGAGTACTTCGAACAGGTCGCGGAGATGGCACAGCGCGGCGGCGAAGAACTCAAGCGGTTCCGCATCCGCCATGACAGTTACTTCGTCGAGGACTTCCAGTAGTCACGCGGTCGTCAGCGGCAGGGGCGTGAAGGTGTGCCCTTCCCACAGGCGGCGGGACGCTTCCTCCGGGTAGGCGGTGACCGTGGGTTCGGTGTCGAGGAGCTGGACGAGACGCCGTTCGGTGTCGTAGGCGGGCCAGCCGGGGTCTCCTTCGGTGGCGAAGGCGGTCCAGGCGGAGCGGATGCGGGCGGACAGCGCCTCGGTCCCGTGGGAGGGCTCGGGGCCGATCAGCAGGGCGGCGATGCCGTCGTAGACGCCGAAGGTGAGGGGGATGTCCAGGCCGTGGCAGGCGCCCAGGGCACCGCCGCCCGCGGGGGCCGGCCAGGTCAGCTCGTAGACGTGGGCGCGTCCGCCGCCTGCCGCCTGCGCATCGGCCAGGTGCAGTGTGGGCATGCGGAACAGCCAGTCGGAGAGGACGAGTTCGAAGAGACGCTCGGCCGAGGCGTCCGGGAAGGCGGCGCGGTAGGTCCGGCCGGCGTCCGGGGTCGGCCCGAACAGGCGCAGGGCGGTGGCCGCGAGGGTGTCGTCCACCCGGCCGAGCAGACCGCGGAGCAGGAGGAACAGCCGGTACTCGTCCCGGGTGTGCCCGGCGATCAGGTCCACGTCCCGGGCGGCACCGCCCGCCAGCGCCTCCCACGGGGTGCGGGTCAGGACCTCGCCGTCGACGACCGGCGAGTACGGCGTCGAGGTGTGGGCGACCGCGCCCCAGCGGTCTGCGTACTCACGCATCCGGCCGCCCAGCGCCGCCCCCGCCTCGGGCAGCTTGCGCGGGTCCACGCCGGCCAGGTCGGCCACCGTGGGCCGCAGCCCCAGCTGCCCGGCGAGCGCCCCGGCGATGTCCACGGCCAGCTCGTCCGAGAAGAACGTGCCGGGCACGCTCTGGGCGATGGCCCGCCGGAACAGGCCCCGCGTCCGGTCCATGGCCATCAGCGCGGCGATCGACCCGGCGCCGGCCGACTCCCCGAAGACGGTGACCCGGTCGGGGTCGCCGCCGAAAGCGCCGATGTTCTCGCGCACCCACTCCAGTGCCGCGACCTGGTCGAGCAGGCCACGGTTGGCGGGGGCGCCCCCGATCCTGGCGAACCCCTCTATGCCGACCCGGTAGTTGAAGGTGACGACGACCAAGTCACCGTCGCGCGAGAGGCGTCCGCCGTCGTAGGCGGGGTCGTCGGCGGAGCCCAACTTGTAGGCGCCGCCGTAGATCCAGACCATCACCGGTCGGCGGGCCGCCTTGTCCGCGTCCGGCGTCCAGACGTTGACGGTCAGCCAGTCGTCTCCGGTGGCGGCGCCGCCCACAGTCCTGTCCTCGGGGCCGAAGGGCTCCTGCGGGGGCGGAGGGCCGTAGGCGAACGCCTCCCGCACTCCGTCCCAGCGGCGCGCCGGGCGGGGTGCCGCGAAGCGCGCGTCCCCCACCGGCGGCTGGGCGTACGGGATGCCGCGGAAGACCGCCGAGCCTGCCTCGCGGCGCCCGCGCACGGCTCCTGACGCCGTCCTGACCTCTATGTGTGCGGAACTGTTCATGAATGCTCCTCCAGCGACGGTCCGCCTCGGCCCGGCCATCCTGTCAGAACCGGTAGCCGGTGAAGTCGGTGACGTGGATGTATCCGAGGCGTTGGTAGAGGGCGTTGCTGGTGGGGTTGGCCGGGTCCGCGAACAGGACGACGTCGGTGGCGCCCGCGGTCAGCGCGGCACGGCTCACCTCGGCCGTCACGGCGCCCGCGTAGCCGCGGCCCCGGAGGGCGGCCGGGGTGTAGACGGGGTCCACCCGGACCATGCCGCCGGTCATCGAGGTCACGGCCGCCATGGACGCGGGGGTGCCGTCGGGGGTTTCCCAGAAGGTGAAGTGCCGGTCGCCGAAGCGCGATTCCTCCCACGAGCCGGCGTCGATCAGGTCGAGGGAGCCCTGCTCCCCGACCTCGACGCAGAACTCCCGGCACCAGCGGATGACGTGGTGCCGGTCCTTGTCGTCCGTGGCGCAGCCCCGGCCCTCGGGGGGCGGCTGCGGTGGGGTGAGCGTGCCGAGCCGGTAGAGATGGGTCCGCCAGAAGGGGTCCGGTTCGGCGCCCGTGTGCCGCTGCCATGACCCGGCGAACGCGGTGGCGGTCTCGTGGTCCGCGATGACGTCGGAAAGGGAGACGCCGAGGCCGGACAGGTGGGCGGCGAGGGCTCCGGCCTGCTCGGCGGTGAGGTGGGTGAGGGTGAGCCGGCCGCGGGGGGTGCGGTAGAAGACGGCGCGGATGTCGCCTTCCGACTCCAGTCGGCCGAAGAGTGTGGTTCCGGCGCCGGGTGCGTCCGTCCCTCGTCGGCGCAGCTTCGCCATGTCCGTCAGCGGTGTGTTGTGCAGGGCGGGACGCGAGCGCAGGAAGTCCCCGGCGCGGGCGAGGAACTCGTCGATGTCCTCGGTGAGGTGCCAGTCGTGTGGGCGCATGCTGCATGATCCCTGAAGTGCCGTGCGCCGGTGAGCACTTGTCCGGAGATCAGCTGCCGCTGTGGCCGGATTCACTGCCTGGCGACGAGGTGGCCGACGCGCCGGTCAGGCTCGTGCCCACCTGGATTGCGTCCCCGCGTAGACGTCCGGGCACGGGCTCACGCGTCCGCCAGTTCGTCCGTGCCGCGTGCTTCCCGTACCCGGGAGAAGGCCAGGAACACCGCCTGGAGGACCGCCCCCGACAGCCCCACCCACAACGCGAACCGATAGCCGACCTGGTCGGCCAGCACTCCCCCGAGCGGTGCCCCCACGGCCACCATGCCCCAGTTGAACGACCGCATCGTGGCGTTCATCCGCCCGCGCAGCCCGGCAGGAGTCACCGCCTGCCGGTAACTCAGTTCCACGGGGCTCTCGACCGCGATGGCCAGGGAGACCAGGAAGAAGGCCACCGACACCGCGGGCAGCGCCCAACTCCCCGCCTGCGCGAGGACGATCGGCAACCAGCCGACCGCGGCCCCCACCCGGAAGACGATCAGCGTGACACCGACGTCGAACCGCCTCAGCACCCGCCCGGAGAACGCACCGCCGAGCACGGCCCCCACCCCCGCGCCCGCGTACGTGACCCGAGACCGAGGTCGCCGACCCGCAGCTCGCGCAGCGCGTAGACCACGAAGACCGTACTGACCATGGTGTTGAAGAACAGCATCGCGTGCGAGGTCAGCGCGATGGGCGCCAGCGTGCGGTGCCGGTAGACCCAGGCCATCCCTTCCCGCAGCTCACTGCCCAGCCCGCGGCGCGCCCGGCGATCGGGGACCGGGTCGGGGGCCTTGACGGCCATCAGCAGCAGGCCGGACACGAGGTAGGTGAGGGCGTCCAGCAACACCGCGAGCGGCGCGCCCAGGTACTTGATCAGTACCCCGGCGATCAACGGCCCGGTCGAACCGGCCACGGCGCTGGCCTGCTCCGTGCGGGCGTAACCGGCGCTCAGCAGCTTCCGCGGGACGAGCTGAGGGAGGTACGACTGGTTGGCCGCCTCGAACAGCAGGCTCAGCAGTCCGACGGTGAAGACGAGCAGGCACAGTGTCCCGATGCCGAGCAGGTCCAGCACGTGGAGCACAGGTATCGCGGCGAGTACGAGGCCCCGCGCGAGATCCGTGCCGACCAGCATGGGCTTGCGTCGGCAGCGGTCGACCAGGACCCCCGCCAGGAGCCCGAAGAGCAGGTACGGCAGCCAGCGGGCGGCGTTGACCAGGCCCACCTCCGTCGCTGAGGCGCTCAGCGTGACGGCGGTGAGGATCTGCAGGGCGAGCCCCGAGATCTGGGAACCGAACGCCGACACCGCGGAGGCGGTCCAGAAAAGGTGCCTCTATGGGCTTCGTCAAGCTGTAGCCGGGGTGGGTGGCTGGTAGAAGGTGCCGTCTCGGAGCATCGCGTAGAGGACGTCGATGCG
>NZ_JBIAQC010000009.1:353358-353767 GCF_042888685.1 Streptomyces sp. NPDC002779 | reverse complement strand
CGTCCGCCGTTCCGGCGTGACGACCGTCAGGGCCAGGGCGGGCCGCGCCGCGACGACCGTGACCGGGGTCCCCGCCGTGATGACCGGGGCGACCGCCCTGCCTTCCGCCGTGACGACGACCGTGGTGGCGACCGCGGTGGTGACCGTGGTGGCTTCCGTCGGGACGACAACCGTGGCGGTGGCTACGGCCGCCGTGACGACCGTCGCGAGGGTGACCGCGGTCCCCGTCCGCCGTTCCGGCGTGACGACCGTCAGGGCCAGGGCGGGCCGCGCCGCGACGACCGTGACCGGGGTCCCCGCCGTGATGACCGGGGCGACCGCCCTGCCTTCCGCCGTGACGACGACCGTGGTGGCGACCGCGGTGGCTTCCGCGGTCGCGACGACAACCGTGGTGGCTTCCGCCGGGATG
>NZ_JBIAQC010000009.1:0-353260 GCF_042888685.1 Streptomyces sp. NPDC002779 | reverse complement strand
TGACCGCGGTGACCGTCCGGACCGTGGTGACCGTGGTGGGTTCCGTCCGCAGGATCGCCGTGACGACCGCCGTGACGACCGCCGCAGTGACGACCGTCCCGCCTTCCGCCGTGACGACGACCGTGGTGACCGCGGTGGCTTCCGCGGTCGCGACGACCGTGGTGGCTTCCGTCGGGATGACCGCGGTGACCGTCCGGACCGTGGTGACCGTGGTGGGTTCCGTCCGCAGGATCGCCGTGACGACCGCCGTGACGACCGCCGCAGTGACGACCGCCCTGCCTTCCGCCGTGACGACGACCGCGGCGGCGACCGTGGCGGCTTCCGTGGCCGTGACGACCGTGGTGGCTTCCGCCGGGATGACCGCGGTGACCGCGGTCCCCGTCGTGACGACCGGGGCGCGCGTCCCGGTGGGTTCCGCGGGCGTGATGACCGTGGTGGCCGGGATGACCGCCGTGGCGGTGGGTACGACCGCCGTGACGACGACCGTGGCGGCTACCGCGGTCGCGACGACCGGGACCGGGAGCCGATCAAGCGGCTGCCGATCCCCGAGGACGTCACGGGCGACGAGATCGACAAGGACGTACGGCAGGAGCTGCAGAGCCTGCCGAAGACGCTTGCCGAGGATGTTGCCAAGAACCTGGTGATGGTCGCGCGGCTCATCGACGAGGACCCCGAGGGCGCGTACGGCTACTCCAAGGTGGCGCTGCGGCTCGCGTCGCGTGTCGCCGCCGTACGGGAGGCTGCCGGGTTCGCGGCGTACGCGAGTCAGAAGTACTCCGAGGCGCTCGCCGAGTTCCGGGCCGCGCGGCGGATGACCGGGACCGTGGACCTGTGGCCGCTCATGGCCGACTGCGAGCGTGGGCTCGGGCGGCCGGAGAAGGCGCTCGAGATGGCCGGGGCGCCCGAGGTGCACAAGCTGGACAAGGCCGGGCAGGTGGAGATGCGGCTCGTCGCGGCCGGCGCCCGGCGTGACCTGGGGCAGGTGGACGCGGCCATCGTGACGCTGCAGAGCCCGGAGCTGGCCTCCAACTCCGTACAGCCGTGGACCGCGCGGCTGCGGTACGCCTATGCCGACGCGCTGCTGGCGGCCGGGCGGGAGAGCGAGGCGCGGGAGTGGTTCGCGAAGGCCGTGGAGGCCGACAAGGACGGCAGCACCGATGCCTCGGACCGGCTCGCGGAGCTGGACGGAGTCGAGTTCGTCGACGCCCTCGGTGACGAGGACGAGACGCCGGACGCTTCCGACGACGACGAGGAGTAGGACGGACTGAGAAGGGGCGGATCCCAGCTTTGGGATCCGCCCCTTTTGTTTTCGGAGATTCTGTTTTCGGAGATCCAGCGTTCACCGGTCCTGCGTTCACAGGTCCAGTGCGCGCAGGACCAGGCCCGAGGCCGGTTTCGGGCCGAAGGACGTCGACTTGCGGGGCATGGTGACGCCCTGGCGGGCGAGATCGCGGACGACCTCCTCGCGGACCGGGTGCATCAGTACGGCCGTACCGCCGTCGTGTTCCGCCTTGCGGACGGTGGCCGCCGCGTCGTGGATGTAGGCGATGCGGGTGGGGTCGTCCTCGGGGATGCGCCAGACCTGGTCGAGGAGCGTGGCGTGCAGGACCGTCGCGTCCAGGGTGCGCCAGGCCGGCGGGTGGTCGGCGGGGACCGTGCGGGCCATGAGGGCGGGGTCGGGGCGGTCCACGAGGTGAAAGGCGCCGTCGCCGGCGAGCAGGAAGGCGTTGCCGTCGCGGGCCGCGTCGGCGAGGGCCGCCAGGGCGTCGGAGAGAGCGACCTCCAGGCGCTGGACCCGGAACAGGCCCTCCAGGGCCGCCACGGCGGCCGTCACCGGCAGGCCGTGCAGCAGGCGGTGGATGGCGCGGACGCGCAGGGGGTAGCGGGCGGTGTCGACGAGGAGGACGAGGCCGTAGTCCCAGGGGCTGGGGGAGGGGTGCTCGGCGCGCAGTCGGCGATAGGTCGCCCAGCGGTGGTGGCCGTCGGCGATCAGGGCCTGGTGGCGGGCCAGGTCGGACTGGATGCGGGCCACGTCGGCGGGGGCGGTGAGGGCCCACAGGCGGTGGCGGAAGCCGTCCTCGGTGGTGGTGGCGAGCAGCGGGGGCTGCTCGATGACGCGCTCGAGTACGGCGGAGGCGTCGGTGGCCGAGCCGTTGCCCCGGTAGGTGAGGAGGAGGGGTTCCAGGTTCGCCGAGGTGGCGCGCATCAGGGCCGCGCGGTCGGCCACCACATGCGGCATGACGTCCTCATGGGGCAGGACCACCTGTTCCGACGGCTCGGACAGGCGCAGGGCGCCGATGACGCCGCGCTGCAGCAGGCCGCTCTCGTCGCGCTGCTCGTAGACGTAGAGGCCGGGTTCGTCGTCGGTGGTCAGGACGCCCTCGGAGAGCCAGCGGCGCAGGGTCCTGGCCGCCTGTTCGTTGCGGGCGTCCGCGGTGCCGGCCTGGGGGAGGATCAGGCGGACGATGTTGTACGGGTCGGCCGACTGAAGGTGGTGCAGGCCGTCGGGGCGGACGACGACGTCGTACGGCGGGGACGTCACGGCGGCCAGACTGCCGACCCGGTCGGGGTCGTATCGAAGGCCTCGGAACGGGGTGAGTTCCAGGCCCCGGCGCGTCTTCGCTTCCGAGTGACCTGCTGAGTTCATCCCGGCATCGTACGTGTGTCAGTGGCATGCGGGATGATCGGGGGAAAGCCGTCGAACGAGGAGCGATGCGGAATGAGCCGGAGCGTCAGGACGAGGCCTGAGGGCAGTGGCCGGGCCCTGAGCGAGGCGTACGACACGGCGCTGCTCGACCTGGACGGCGTGGTGTACGCGGGCGGGAACGCGATCGTGCACGCGGTCGAGTCGCTGGCCACGGCCCGGGCGGGCGGGATGCATCTGGCGTACGTCACCAACAACGCCCTGCGGACCCCGGACGCCGTCGCGGAGCACCTGAGCGAGCTGGGCATACCGACGGGCGCGGACGATGTCATCACCTCGGCGCAGGCGGTCGCGCGGCTCATCAGCGAGCAGGTGCCGGCCGGTTCCCGGATCCTCGTCATCGGTGGTGAGGGGCTGCGGGTGGCGTTGCGTGAGCGGGGGCTCGTACCCGTGGAGTCGGCGGAGGACGAGCCGGCGGCGGTCGTGCAGGGGTACGGCGGGCCGGAGTTGGCGTGGGGGCGGTTCGCCGAGGCGTCGTACGCCATCGCGGGCGGGGTGCCGTGGTTCGCGTCCAACACCGACCTGACGATTCCCAGTGCGCGGGGGATCGCGCCGGGCAACGGCGCGGCTGTGCAGGTCGTCCGGATCGCGACCGGGGCCGAGCCGCAGGTGGCCGGCAAGCCGCTGCCTCCCATGCACCGGGAGACGATTCTGCGCACCGGCGCCGAGCGGCCGCTGGTGGTCGGGGACCGCCTGGACACGGACATCGAGGGGGCGTTCAACGGCGAGGTCGACTCCCTGCTGGTGCTCACCGGCGTCGCCGACGGCGCGCAGGTGCTCGCGGCGCCGCCGCAGCACCGGCCGACGTATGTGGACGCCGATCTGCGGGGGTTGCTCACCGGCCAGCCGGAGGTCACGGAGGAGGGCGACGGGTTCCGGTGCGGGGGCTGGACGGCCACGGCCGCTTCGGACCGGCTGGAGCTGGACGGTGACGGCGAGGCGCTGGACGGGCTGCGCGCGCTGTGTGCGGCGGCCTGGACGGCGGCGGGCGAGGGCGCGTGCACGCTGGATCCGGGTAAGGCGTTGGCCCGGCTGGGCTGGTGAGGCCTCGTTGACTGCCGACTCGACGTCGAGGCGGATTGCGAGGGTAGGCTAACCTAACCGCGTGTTGGTCGACAGTCCTCCAGAACAGCGCGCGGAGACCGCCCCCGCGCCCCCAAGCCGCCGGGCGATACGTTCCTTTGGGCTTCTCGGCTCCGTCGTGCTCCTGGTGCTGGTCGCGCTGGCGAGCATCGCGATCGGGGCGAAGGACCTCTCGATGGCGCAGGTCTGGCACGGCCTCTTCCAGGACACGGGGACGTACGGCGACGTCGTGGTCGACGAGCGGATCTCCCGGACCGTGCTGGGGCTGCTGGCCGGTGCCGCGCTCGGTCTGGCGGGGGCCGTCCTGCAGGCGCTCACCCGTAATCCGCTGGCCGATCCCGGACTGCTCGGCATCAACGCCGGTGCCTCCGCCGCCGTCGTCACCGCCATCGCGTTCCTCGGCGTCACCTCGATGAGCGGCTACATCTGGTTCGCCTTCTTCGGCGCGGCCGCGGTCGGGGCGCTGGTCTGGTTCCTCGGCGGCAGCCGGGGCGCCACACCGGTCCGGCTCGCGCTGGCGGGTACCGCGATCAGCGCGGCGCTCTACGGCTACCTCCAGGCCGTCATGATCGCGGACAACGCGGCGCTCGGCCGGATGCGGTTCTGGACGGTGGGTTCGCTGTCGTCGGCGACCGGGTCGACCATCGCGCAGGTCCTGCCGTTCCTGGTGACCGGCATGGTCCTCGCGCTCGCGCTGGCACGGCCGCTGAACGCCATGTCCATGGGCGACGACACCGCCAAGGCGCTCGGCGCCCATCTCGGCCGCACGCGGGCGCTGTCCATGCTCGCGGCCACCGTGCTGTGCGGGGCCGCGACGGCCGCCTGCGGGCCGATCGTGTTCGTCGGCCTGATGGTGCCGCACGTGGTGCGCTCCTTCACCGGACCCGACCTGCGCTGGATCCTGCCGTACGCGGCCGTCCTGTCGCCGGTGCTGCTGCTCGGCGCCGATGTCATCGGCCGGGTCATCGCCCGGCCCTCGGAGGTCCAGGTCGGCATCATCACCGCGATCATCGGGGGTCCGGTGTTCATCCTGCTCGTACGACGGCGGAGGACGGCGCAGCTGTGAGGACCAACCGTGCCGTGCGCACCCCGGGCGGCTTCTCCGCCCGGCTCGACATCCGGGCCCTGACCGTCGTACTCCTGCTGCTGCTGGCCGCGTTCGCCGCGAGCGTGGTGCTGATCGGGACCGGGGACTTCCCCATCTCGGCGGGCGACGTGGTCAAGACGCTGGTGGGCAACGGCGATCCGGGCCAGGAGTTCATCGTCAACGAGTTGCGGCTGCCGCGGGTCCTGGTGGCCCTGCTGGTCGGGGCCTCGCTCGGGCTCGGCGGCGCGCTGTTCCAGGCCGTCTCCCGCAATCCGCTGGGCAGTCCGGACATCCTCGGCCTCGGGCAGGGCGCGGCGGCCGGGGCGCTCACGATGATCGTGCTGTTCTCGGGGAGCGCGAGCCAGGTCACGCTCGGTGCCCTGGTGGGCGGCCTGGTGACCGGTCTGGCCATCTATCTGCTCGCCTGGAAGCAGGGCGTGCACGGCTACCGGCTGGTCCTGGTCGGGATCGGCATGTCGGCGATCCTCACCGCCGTGAACGGCTATCTGCTGACCGTCTCCGACATCGTCGACGCGGCCCGCTCGGTCGTGTGGATGACCGGCTCCCTCAGCGGCCGGGACTGGGCGCAGGTCTGGCCGCTGCTCGCGCTGTGCGCCGTCCTGGTGCCGCTGGTGCTCGCCAACGCGCGGGGGCTGCGGATGATGGAGATGGGCGACGACGTCTCCAACGCGCTCGGGGTGCGGGTCGAGCGGGTACGGGCGCTGCTGATGATCTCCGCCGTGCTGCTCACCGCGGCCGCCACGGCCGCCGCGGGCCCCGTCAGCTTCGTCGCGCTCACCGCCCCGCAGCTGGCCCGGCGGCTGACCCGTTCGCCGGGACCGAACCTGCTGCCGTCCCTGTGCATGGGCGCCGCCCTGCTGGTCGTCGCCGACTGGGCCTCGCAGCGCGTCTTCGGGGCCGACCAGATGCCCGTGGGCGTGGTCACCGGAGTGGTCGGCGGCGTCTATCTGCTGTGGCTGCTGGTCACCGAGCGCAGGGCGGGCCGGATATGAGCGGCGCCGCGCACCAGAACATCCGAAGGAGCACCGTGAACCGCCTGTCCGCCGAGAACGTCACCCTGGCCTACGACCAGCGGGTCATCGCCGAGCAGCTGTCGGTGGAGATCCCCGACAACTCCTTCACCGTGATCGTCGGCCCGAACGCCTGCGGCAAGTCGACGCTCCTGCGGGCGCTGTCGCGGATGCTCAAGCCGAACCAGGGCCGGGTGCTGCTGGACGGGCAGGCCATCCAGTCGTTGCCGGCCAAGAAGGTCGCGCGGACGCTGGGGCTGCTGCCGCAGTCCTCCATCGCGCCCGACGGGATCACCGTCGCCGACCTGGTGGGCCGCGGCCGGTACCCGCACCAGGGGATCCTGCGCCAGTGGTCGACCGAGGACGAGCGGGTCGTCCAGGAGTCGATGCGGCAGACCGGGGTCGCCGAGCTCGCCGACCGGTACGTCGACGAACTCTCCGGCGGCCAGCGCCAGCGCGTGTGGATCGCGATGGCGCTCGCCCAGCAGACACCGCTGCTGCTGCTCGACGAGCCGACCACCTACCTCGACATCCAGCACCAGATCGACGTCCTCGACCTGTGCGCGGAGCTGCACGAGGAGCAGGGCCGCACGCTCGTCGCCGTGCTGCACGACCTCAACCACGCGGCCCGGTACGCCACCCACCTCATCGCCCTCAAGGGCGGCGAGGTCATCGCGGAGGGGGCGCCGAAGGAGATCGTCACGGCCGAACTGGTCGAGGAGGTCTTCGGGCTGCGCTGCCAGATCATCGACGACCCGGAGACGGGGACCCCGCTGGTGGTACCGGCCGCGCGCAAGGCGCGCGCGGTGAAGACCCCGGCTTGAGAAGAAGGGAGCTAGAGCAGCTTCCTGAGGACGAGCAGGTCGCGCACGCCCGCGTGCAGCTTCACCCGGCCCGAACCCCAGGCCTTGGCGAAGTGCAGGTCGCCGTCGACCAGCGCGACCAGGTCGTCGCCGGTCATGGCCAGTCTGATCTGAGCCTTGTCCGGCGGTGGCCCCTGGACGGTGTCGTGCACCTGGATCCGGCCGCCTTGGAGGCGCCCGACGAAGGTGACGTCCAGGTCGGTGATGTGGCAGCTGACCGAGCGGTCCAGGGCGGCGGCGGTACGGACGTCCCCGTCGGCGTGCTGCATGGAGTCCGAGAGCTTCTCGAGTGCGGCGCGGCACTCTGCGATCGTGGCCATCGCGATCGACGGTACCGCAGCGCTTCGGGGTAGCGTCGGGGCATGAGCGACGCAGTCACGGAAACGGACACCTCCCCCGAGGCGGTGGAGCCGGAGTACGACCCCGCCGCCCCCGCCCCGCTGGGCGTCCCCCGTACCCCTACCGGTCACGCCGAGGTCGACGCGCAGCTGGAGCGTCTCGCCGACGCCGACCACCTCGCCACGGACGGACACGTCGAGGTGTACGAGGATGTACACCGGGGGCTGCGCGACGCGCTCACCGCGCTCGACGCCCGCCCGGGACCTCCGGCGCCCCCATCGGCGTATGGCAGTAGGAGCTGAACCGAACGTGGCAGGAGTCGCACGTCGCCGTCTCGACGCGGAGCTGGTCCGGCGGAAGCTCGCGCGCTCGCGCGAGCACGCCAGCCAGCTGATCGCCGCGGGGCGGGTCTCCGTCGGCAAGAACGTCGCGACCAAACCGGCCACACAGGTGGAGACGGCGGCCGCGATCGTCGTCTCCTCCGACGACAGCGATCCCGAGTACGTGTCGCGGGGCGGCCACAAGCTGGCCGGCGCGCTGGAGGTGTTCGTACCCCAGGGGCTGCTCGTCCAGGGGCGGCGGGCGCTGGACGCGGGGGCGTCCACCGGCGGCTTCACGGACGTGCTGCTGCGGGCGGGGGCCGCGCACGTCGTCGCCGTCGACGTCGGATACGGACAGCTCGCCTGGACCCTGCGGAGTGATGAACGCGTCACCGTCAAGGACCGTACGAACGTACGCGAGTTGACCCTCGACGCGATCGATGGGGAGCCGGTGGATCTTGTCGTGGGGGACCTGTCCTTCATCCCGCTCGGTCTGGTGCTGCCCGCCCTCGTGCGGTGTGTAAAACCGGACGCCGACCTGGTGATGATGGTCAAGCCGCAGTTCGAGGTGGGCAAGGAGCGGCTGGGCAGCGGGGGTGTGGTGCGCAGCCCGGAGCTGCGCGCCGAGGCGGTACGGGGTGTGGCGGGGCGGGCCTGGGAGCTGGGGCTCGGAGTGCGGGGGGTCACGGCGAGTCCGCTGCCGGGGCCGTCCGGGAATGTTGAGTACTTTCTGTGGCTGCGGTCCGGGGCACCGGCACTGGACCCGGCCGACGTTGACCGTGCAGTGGCGGAGGGGCCGCGTTGACACAGAACCGAGCTCGAACTGTTTTCCTGCTGGCCCACACCGGACGGCCCGCGGCGATCCGCAGCGCCGAGCTGGTGGTGAAGGGGCTGCTGCGGTCCGGCATCGGCGTACGGGTGCTGGCGGCGGAGGCCGCCGATCTGCCGCTGCCGCAGAGCGTGGAGCTGGTCGAGGAGGCGACTCCGCAGTGCCTCGACGGGTGCGAGCTGCTGATCGTGCTCGGCGGGGACGGGACGCTGCTGCGCGGCGCGGAGTTCGCACGGGCGTCCGGGGTGCCGATGCTCGGGGTGAACCTGGGGCGGGTCGGCTTCCTCGCGGAGGCCGAGCGGGACGATCTCGACAAGGTCGTCGACCGGGTGGTCACCAAGGCGTACGAGGTCGAGGAGCGGATGACGGTCGATGTCGTCGTCCACCGGAACGGCGACATCGTGCACACGGACTGGGCGCTGAACGAGGCGGCCGTGCAGAAGGCCGGTGCGGAGAAGCTGCTGGAGGTCGTCCTGGAGATCGACGGGCGGCCGGTCACCGGGTTCGGGTGCGACGGCATCGTGCTGTCCACGCCGACCGGGTCCACGGCGTACGCGTTCTCCGCGGGCGGGCCGGTGGTGTGGCCCGAGGTGGAGGCGCTGCTGATGGTGCCGATCTCCGCGCACGCGCTGTTCGCGAAGCCGCTGGTCACTTCGCCGGATTCCGTGTTGGCGGTGGAGGTGCTGCCTCATATTCCGCCGGGGGTTCTGTGGTGTGACGGGCGGCGGACGGTGGAGTTGCCGCCTGGGGCCCGAGTGGAGGTGCGGCGAGGAGCGGTGCCGGTGCGGCTGGCCCGGCTGCATCATGCTTCGTTCACGGACCGGCTGGTGGCGAAGTTCGCGCTGCCGGTTTCCGGGTGGCGGGGAGCGCCTCACTAGCCACCTGTGGGGGTGGTTGCTTCTGTGCCGGCCGGTGCGGGTTCGTCGTGGTTGCTCGCGCAGTTCCCCGCGCCCCTTCAGCCGGACCACTCCCCCGGGTGACAGGGCGCCTCGCATTGCGGCGCCCCTACCTCGTATGGTCGTGTCCGTGCTGGAAGAGATGCGGATACGGTCGCTCGGAGTCATCGACGACGCCGTCGTCGAGCTGTCGCCCGGGTTCACCGCGGTCACGGGTGAGACGGGTGCGGGCAAGACCATGGTGGTCACCAGCCTCGGGCTGTTGCTCGGCGGGCGGGCGGACGCGGCGCTGGTGCGCATAGGGGCCGAGAAGGCGGTCGTCGAGGGGCGGGTCACCGTGCCCGCGGCCTCCTCGGCGGCCGTACGGGCCGAGGAGGCCGGGGCCGAGCTCGACGACGGGGCGCTGCTGATCAGCCGTACCGTTTCCGCCGAGGGGCGCTCACGGGCCCATCTCGGGGGACGCAGTGTGCCGGTCGGGCTGCTCGCCGAGCTGGCCGACGACCTGGTGGCCGTGCACGGGCAGACCGACCAGCAGGGGCTGCTGAAGCTGACGCGGCAGCGGCAGGCGCTGGACCGGTACGCGGGGGACGCCGTCGCGGTGCCGCTCGCCAAGTACGCCGAGGCGTACCGGCGGCTGCGGGCCGTCGCCGTCGAGCTCGACGAGATCGTCACGCGCGCGCGTGAGCGGGCCCAGGAAGCCGACCTGCTGCGCTTTGGTCTGGAGGAGATCTCCGGCGTCGAACCGCGCCCAGGTGAGGACGTGGAGCTGGCCGAGGAGGCGGAGCGGCTCGGGCACGCCGAGGCGCTGTCGTCCGCCGCCACGGCCGCGCACGCCGCGCTCGCGGGCAACCCCGAGGACCCCGAGGGCATCGACGCGACGACGCTCGTGGCGGGCGCGCAGCGGGCGCTGGACGCCGTACGGTCGCACGATCCCGCGCTGTCGGCGCTCGCCGACCGGATCGGCGAGATCGGGATCCTGCTGGGCGATGTGGCGGGGGAGCTGGCCGGGTACGCCGACGACCTCGACGCGGATCCGCTGCGGCTGGCCGCCGTCGAGGAGCGGCGGGCGGCGCTGACGGGCCTGACACGCAAGTACGGCGAGGATGTCGCCGCCGTTCTGGCCTGGGCCGAGGAGGGCGCCGCGCGGCTGACCGAGCTGGACGGCGACGACGAGCGGATCGACGAGCTGACCGCGGAACGGGACGCGCTCCGCGCCGAACTGGGCGGGCTCGCGCAGGCGCTGACCGACGCCCGGACGGAGGCCGCCGAGCGGTTCGCGGCCGCCGTGACCGCCGAGCTGGCCTCGCTGGCCATGCCGCACGCGCGCGTGTCCTTCGACATCCGGCAGAGCGAGGACCCCGAGGGCGTGGAGGTCGGCGGGCGCGCGGTCGCGTACGGGCCGTCCGGCGCGGACGAGGTCGAGCTGCTGCTCGCCCCCCATCCCGGGGCGCCGCCCCGCCCGATCGCCAAGGGGGCGTCCGGCGGTGAGCTGTCGCGCGTGATGCTGGCCGTGGAGGTCGTGTTCGCGGGGACGGATCCGGTGCCGACGTATCTCTTCGACGAGGTCGACGCCGGTGTCGGCGGCAAGGCGGCGGTCGAGATCGGGCGGCGGCTCGCACGGCTCGCGAAGACCGCGCAGGTGGTGGTGGTGACGCATCTTCCGCAGGTCGCGGCGTTCGCCGACCGGCAGTTGCTGGTGGAGAAGACCAACGACGGGTCGGTGACCCGGTCCGGGGTGAAGGTGCTGGAGGGCGAGGAACGGATCCGGGAACTGTCGCGGATGCTGGCGGGCCAGGAGGACTCGCAGACGGCTCGGGCCCACGCGGAGGAGCTGCTGGCCACGGCTCGGGGGGACGGGTAGGGGCGTGACGGGGGCGCCGGTACCCCGGCGCCCGACGGCTGCGGCTTGCGGACGTTCGTGCTGTTGCTCACCCGTGTGGGTGACTCCGGGGCCGCTCCCGCCCGTGTCGTCCGGAGCTGTCGGTCAGCTCGGCGGTGCCGGAACACCCGTACGTCCTGGCATCCTTGGCGGTACATGTCGTACGCGCAGGGATCCTCGCGGTTCACCCCCTCCGCCCGATCCTTCTGTACTTTCTTCGTGACCGCCCGACCCCGAACCAGGAGCCCGGCCACGTGACCCCCGTGAGCAGCCACTCACCGCACGGCCAGTCGCCGCTGCGCACCGTGCAGGTGCTGGGCGGAGGCAACGCAGGCAGCAGCGTGCACGTGCGATCGCTGGCCTCGGGACTGGTCGCGAGGGGCGTGCGGGTCACCGTCTGCGCCCCCGTCGAGGCCGATCACCTCTACGGCTTCACCGGGGTCGGCGCCGAACACGTGCACGTGCCCCGCAGCAGCGACCCCGGTTCCGTGGCCGCGCTCCGGGCGGTCTGCGCGGACGCCGATCTGGTGCACGCGCACGGGCTGCACGCCTCCTTCCGTGCCGTGCTCGCGCTCAGCGGACGGCGTACCCCCCTCGTCGTCACCTGGCACGACCGGGCGCACGCCGAGGGCGCCCGCGCCCATCTCGTACGCCTGCTGGAGCGGCGGGTGGCCAAGGCCGCCGCCGTGGTCCTCGGCACCACCTCGGCGCTCGTGGACCGGGCCCGCCGCACCGGCGCCCGGGACGCGCGGCTGGCCGCCGTGTCGCTGCCCGGAGCGCGCAGTGCCCCCGAGAGCGAGCAGGAGGAGGCCGAACGGCTGCGGCCCAAGGTGCGGGCCGAACTCGGCGCCACCGGACGGCCCTTGCTCATCGCGGTCGGCACCCTCGAACGGCATCGCGGCTACGACGTCCTGCTGGACGCCGCGCGCGCGTGGCGCCGGATGGACCCCTTGCCGCTCGTCGTCATCGCGGGCGAGGGGCCGCTGCGGGCCGGGCTGCAGAGCCGTATCGAGGACGAAGGGCTGCCCGTCCGGCTCATCGGACGCCGTGACGATGTGCGCGAACTGCTCACCGCCGCCGACCTCGCGCTGCTGACCAGCCGGTGGGAGGCGCGGTCCGTGCTCGCCCAGGAAGCCCTCCATGCGCGCGTGCCGCTCGTCGCGACCGAGGTCGGCGGAGTGCCCGAACTCGTCGGCGACGCGGCCGAACTGGTCCCGTACGGCGATCCGGGGGCGCTCGCCGAGGCCGTCACGCGTCTGCTCGGCGACCCCGAGCGCTGCGAGCTGCTCCGGGAGCGGGGTGTGCGGCAGGTGGGCACCTGGCCGACCGAGGACGAGACGGTCGCTCAAGTGCTGAGTGTCTACGACGAGCTGACCCAGCCCCGGCCGCTGATCTGAGGTTGCCGGGTCACGTCACGTGCCGGCGGGCCCGCAGGGCCAGGCTCAACGCCAGTACCGAGTGCGGGTCGTCCAGGTCGGTGCCCAGCAACTCGCCGATCCGGGCCAGCCGGTTGTACAGGGTCTGCCGGTTCAGATGCAGTTCACGGGCCGTCTCCGCCTTGCGGCCGGCGTGTGCGAGATAGGTCTGCAGCGTCGGCAGCAGCGGTGGCTTGGAGCGGGCGTCGTGCGCGCGCAGCGGGCCGATCGCGCGGTCCACGAAGGCCGCGAGGTCGGGATGGTCGCGCAGCCGCCACAGCAGCAGGTCGATGTCCAGGCGGCGGGCGTCGTACCAGGCGCGGTCGGTCAGGCCCTGCGCCGCCGTCGCCGTCTCCGCCGCGTGCCGCAGGCTCGCCGAGGCCGCCGCCCAGCCGCCCGCGACCCCCACCACGACGACCGGCGGCTGGGCCCCCGGCCGCTGCATCCCGGCCCGCTCCACCCCGGCCCGCAGCGCCGCCGCGACCCGGTCCGCGACCGCCGACCGCTCCGACTCCGAGCGCAGGCCGAGCAGCAGGGGCACCCGGCCCTCGACCGGCCGTACGCCCAGCAGCACCGGAACCCCCACCGACGCCAGCTCCTCGGCGACCGCGCGGGCCAGCACCGCCCAGCCGCCGCCCGGGGACAGCCCGTCGCCGAGCCGCATCACCACCGGCAGCAGCGGGCCGTCACCCGGCTTGAAGCCCAGCACGCGCGCCTGCGCGGGCGCGTCCTCCGCGGCGACGCGGCCCTCGGCCAGGTCGGTCAGGAAGTCGCCGCGGCCCCGGGCCGCCAGCTCCTCCTCCTGCCGCGCCTGCATCAGGACGACGGCGAGGATGCCGGCCGCCCGTTCCGCCGCGATCCGGTGCACGGGGGCGAGCGGAGCCCGTACCGGCAGCAGGACCAGACGGGCGCGGACCGAGCCCGTGCCCGGTCCGCCGCCCGGCACGTCCACCAGAACCGACCCCTCCGGCGGCGGGGCGTCCTTGTGCTGGCCGCGCAGTCCCTCCCACACCTGGAGCGGGTCGGCGTTCTCCGGGCCCGCCCCCGCGGCGTACAGGAGCTGGCCGTCGGTCGTCTCCAGGAACACCGGGTTGCCGCTGAAGCCGGCGAGGATGCCCAGCACCTGGGGGATGCCGCCGCCGCCCAGCAGGGCCTCGGTGCAGCGGCGGTGGACCTCCTCGGCGCGCTGGAGGAGCGCGTAGTGGCCGTTGACGATCTCGGTGTGGATCTCCTCGGTGACCGTCACGAACGGCACCTCGCGGTGCAGCTGGACCAGCGGCAGCCCGGCCGCCCGCGCGGTGTCGACGAGGGCCGCGGGCAGCCGGGTGAAGCGCGGGCCGAGCTCCACCACCAGGGCGGCGATCCCGCGTTCGGCCAGCGTGCGGACGAAGGCGCGCTGTTCGGCCGGACGGGTGCCGAGGCCGTATCCGGTGGTCAGCAGCAGCTCGCCGCCCTTGAGCAGCGAGGCGATGTTGGGCACCTCGCCCGCGTGCACCCAGCGCACGGTGCGCCCCAGGCGGTCGGCGCCCGCCAGGATCTCCGGGAGCCCGCCGCGCAGGCCGGGCAGCTCCAGCGCCCGCCGCACGGTGATTCCGGCGCCCTGAGTGTCGTATCCGCTGTCCATGGGCCGGACGCTACCCGCGCCGGTGCTTCCGGGACATCTCCGGGTGGTTACGGAGACGATCTTCCGGCCCCTGGGCACGACAATGCGTCGCGCCACGGCCGGATTTGTATGACCGCGTGTCTGTTGTGGCGCGCGTCACTCCGCCGCCACACTGGCGCATCCGACGCAGAAGCCCGGCTTCACCTTCGGATTTCGTTGTGGCAGTGCATTGAAAATGCTGAGAGGGGCGGGGAATGTCAGAAACACCCACGCGAGAGGTCCATCGGCTCAAGGCGAATTCCGTAGGTCTGGTGGGCGTCGTGTTCATGGCGGTGGCGACCGCCGCACCGATCACCGCGATGACGGGGAACCTGCCCATCGCGGTCGGTTTCGGCAACGGCACGGGCGCGCCCGCGGGCTATCTCTTCGCGACCCTGGTGCTGACGGTGTTCTCCGTCGGCTACGTCGCCATGGCCCGGCGGATCACCGCGGCCGGCGCCTTCTACGGCTACATCTCGCACGGCCTCGGCCGGATCGCGGGCATGGCCTCCGGCATGCTCGCCGTCCTGGCCTACATCGTCTTCGAGGCGTCCATCGTCGGAGTCTTCTCCTACTTCGCGAAGACCACCGTCCACGACCAGCTCGGCGTCGATCTGCCCTGGATCCTCTACGCCCTCGCGATGCTCGCCGTCACGGCCGTGCTGGCCTTCTTCGACATCAACCTCACCGCCAAGGCACTCGGCGTGATGCTCATCGCGGAGATCGCCGTCCTCTTCGCGGTCGCCACCGCCGTCCTGCTGAACGGCGGCGGCCCCGACGGCATCCCCATGGAGCCGATCAACCCGGTCAACGCCTTCACCGGCACCTCCGCCGGGCTGGGACTGTTCTTCGCCTTCTGGTCGTGGGTCGGCTTCGAGTCGACCGCGATGTACGGCGAGGAGTCCAAGGACCCCAAGCGGGTCATCCCGCGCGCGACCCTCATCTCCGTGATCGGGGTCGGCGTCTTCTACATCTACGTCTCCTGGATGACCATCGCCGGCAACGGCCTCGACGGTTCCGTCGAGCGCTCCTCCGGCACCAGCCCGCTGGACCTGTTCTTCGACCCCGCCCACTCCTTCCTCGGCGCCTGGGCGGTGGACACCTTCCAGTGGCTGCTGATCACCGGGTCGTTCGCCTGCGGCATGGCCTTCCACCAGTGCGCGGCGCGTTATCTGTACGCCATCGGCCGCGAGGGCTTCCTGCACCCGGCCCTCGGCCGCACCCACGCCAAGCACGGCTCGCCGCACATCGCGTCCTTCGTGCAGTCGGTCATCGCGGTCGCTCTGGTGGGCGCCTTCTGGCTCACCGGCCAGGACCCCTACATCCACCTGTACACCCTGCTCGCGATCCTCGGCACGATGGCGATCCTCATCGTGCAGACCCTGTGCTCCTTCGCCGTGATCGGCTACTTCCGCAAGAACCACCCCGAGGACCGCCACTGGTTCCGCACCCTGACCGCCCCCCTGCTCGGCGGCCTCGGCATGATCGCGGTGGTGGGGCTGCTGGTGGTCAACCTGGACACCGCGGCCGGTACGGCGGCCGACTCGCTCTTCTTCGAGGCCATCCCGTGGATCGTCGGGCTGGTCTTCTTCGGCGGGCTCGGCCTCGGGTTCTACCTCAAGGCCAAGCGGCCGGAGCGCTACGAGATCATCGGCCGGATCGTCCTGGAGGACGCGGCCGAGCGAACGGACAACCACCCCGTCAACGTCTGAGGAGCGGCACCGTGTCACGCACCCACTCGATGCACGTCCTGCGCACCCTCTTCGCCGATCACGCGGCCGCCGAGCGGCTCGGACTGCCCGTCGCGGAAGCCCGCGTCCGCCGCCGTACCGTCCTGAAGGGCGCGGTCGCCGCCACGGCGATGACCGCCGCCGCGGCCCCGGCCGCCGCCGCGTCCGCGCCGCGGATCGCCGTGGTGGGCGCCGGCATCGCCGGCCTCACCGCCGCCCTCACCCTGCATGACGCCGGGTACGCCTGCACGCTCTACGAGGCGGACCCGGCCCGGGTCGGCGGCCGCATGTACACCCAGCGCGACCACTGGGCGTACGGCCAGATATCCGAGATCGGCGGGGAGCTGATCGACACCGGCCACAAGAAGATGCTTCAGCTGTGCCGCCGGTTCGGGCTGCCCGTGGAGGACTTCCTGGGCGGCGGGCCGGTCGGCGCGGAGGAAGTCCTGTGGTTCAACGGCGAGTACTACCCGCGCCACCAGGCCGACGAGGACTTCAAGGCCGTCTATCAGGCCCTCCACCGGGACCTGCTGGACTCCGGTGAGGTGCGCTGGAACCGCACCACGCCGACCGGCACCGCGCTGGACACCATGTCCCTGTACGACTGGATCGACGCGCGCGTCCCGGGCGGCCACGCCTCACCGCTCGGCCGCTTCTTCGACGTCGCCTACAACGTCGAGTACGGCGCCGACACCACCGAGCAGTCGGCGCTCGCCCTGGTGCTGCTCATGGGCTACCAGACCAATCCCGGCAACTTCAACATCTGGGGACTGTCCAACGAGCGTTACCACATCACCGGCGGCAACGACCAACTCCCGCGCGCCATCGCCGACTTCCTGCCCGACGGCACGGTCCGGCACGGCTGGGCCCTGCAGGCGCTCAGGGCCAACGGCGACGGCACCCAGACCCTCACCTTCACGGAGGCGGGGGCCACCCGCACCGTCACCGCCGACCACACCATCCTGTGCGTCCCGCTACCGGTCCTGAAACAACTCGACCTCACCCGGGCCGGGTTCGACCCCCGGATGACCAACCTCCTGCGGGACGCCCGCATGGGCCACTGCACCAAGCTCAACATGCAGTTCTCCCGCCGCCCCTGGCGCGGCACCGGACCGTGGCCCGGCGTCTCGGCGGGCGACTGCTTCACCGACGCCGAGGTCCAGCAGACCTGGGACACCACCAAGGTCCAGCCCGGCACGGGCGGCATCCTCATCCAGTACAACGGCGGCAGCCTGGCCCGCGCCCTGACCCCGGCGGGGCCCTTCTCCGACGAGAGGGATCCGTACGTCACCCGTCTCGCGGCGAGGTACCTGAAGGGCATCGACGCCTTCTTCCCCGGCACCTCGACCGCCTGGACCGGCCGGGCCCAGCTCTCCGCCTGGCACCTCAACCCTTATACGCAGGGCGCCTATTCGTACTGGCCGGTGGGCTATGTCCACCGGTACGCGGGCTACGAGGGTGTGGCCCAGGGCAACGTCCACATCGGCGGCGAGCACTGCTCGTACGACTTCCAGGGCTTCATGGAGGGCGGGGCGACCGAGGGCGAGCGGGCGGCCGAGGAGGTGATCGCCGCCGTGCGGTAGGCCGGCGAGGGGCCGGGGCGTCCAAGACGCTCACCGGGGCCGGATGTTGTGGTTGAAGCGGAACACGTTGTCGGGGTCGTACGTCCGCTTGATCTCCTCCAGATGCCGGTAGTTCGTCGCACCCACGCCGGCGATCACGCGTTCCGGCCCCTCCGCGCCGATGAAGTTCAGGTAGACCGCCCCGGTGCTCCACGGCCGCGCGCCGTCGCGGGCGTCGTGGACCCACTTGATGCCCCGCTCGTCGTCCGCCGGGTCCTCCCACATGCCGAACGGGTGGGTGACCCAGGCGGCGTCCCGGTAGGGCACCGGGTACCGGCTCGGCCCGTCGGCGACGGCGCCGCCCTGCGGCATCAGCGCGTGGATGGTCCCGGTCGGCACGGGCATCGCCTCGGCGCCGGCGCAGAACACCTCCACGTAGTCGTCGGGCAGCCCCGAGAGGTACTCCGCCGACCAGTAGTTCCGGAACCCCGGCGGGTCGTCGATCATGCACTGCGCGTCGACGTACGGAATCGCCCCGACCAGCGCCGCCTCGTGCGGCAGCGCCAGCAGCGGCTCCGCCGCCTTGCGCAGGTCCGCCTCGCCGCCGGCCCAGGTCAGCAGCGCCGCGCACAGCAGGGTGCCCTGAAGGTGCGGCGGGCAGAACTCGCCGGGCGGGCCGGTGAGATACAGGACGCCGCCGCCCGCCTCGTTCGGGGCCACGGCAAACAGGTCGCGGAAGGCGCGGACGACTTCGCGGCCGTGCTCGGGGAGGTACAGCAGGAAGGCCATGGCGAACTCGGGCAGCTCGTGCAGCTTCAGGGTGAGGGAGGTCGCCACGCCGAAGTTGCCGCCGCCGCCGTGCAGCGCCCAGAACAGCTCGGGGTTCTCGTCGGCGCTGGCCCGGATCCGGCGGGCGTCGGCGGTGACCAGCTCGACGGCGAGCAGATTGTCGACGGCCAGTCCGCTCCAGCGGTCCAGCCAGCCGGTGCCGCCGCCGAGGACGAAGCCGCCGACGCCGGTGGTGGAGACCCGGCCGCCGGTGGTGGCCAGCCCGTACGCCTGGGTCGCGTGGTCCAGGTCGCTCATCGTGGCGCCGCCAGCGACCCGTACCGCCTCGGACGCGGGATCGACGCCGACCGCGCGCAGATGGCGCAGGTCGATGACCAGGCCCCCGTCGTTCAGCGCCATGCCCGCCACGCTGTGGCCGCCGCCGCGCACCGCGATGTTGAGGTCCAGATCCCGGGCGAAGCGCACCGAACGTACGACGTCGTCCTCGTTCACGCACTGCGCGATCACCGCGGGACGGCGGTCGATCATCGCGTTGAAGACGACGCGGGCCTCGTCGTAGCCCACGTCCTGCGGGGCGAACACATCGCCGCTGAGATCCTCGCGCAACGCGCTGAGGGCCGCGCCCGCTTTCGAGAGGGGAGCCATGGCCGCCCCCGTTCCGCGTGGGGGATTCGTTCGCTTCCAGCCTAGGCGGGCCCTGCCCCGGCTGCCCGTCGGCCTACCAGGCACGCATCGGTTCCCCCGCCACCAGTCGTGAGACGAACCCGCTCGGCCCCTGCGCCGGCTCCCCGAGGACGGTGACCCGGTGCATGACACGCTCGACGTCGAGGTGCGCGAAGTCGGTGGGCGCGAGGTGGCAGGTGCTGCGGTTGTCCCACAGGGCGAGGGAGCCGGGCTCCCAGCGGAAGCGGACGGTGTACTCGGCGCTGGTCAGATGCTGGAAGAGCAGCTCCAGCAGATGACGGCTCTCCAGCTCGGAGAACCCGGTGACGCGGGTGGTCGAGCCCGGGCTGACGAACAGCGCCTTCTCGCCGGTCTCGGGGTGGACCCGCACCACCGGGTGGACGGCGGCCTGCGGGTCCGCGCAGTACATCCGCAGGATCTCGCGGTCCCGTTCGTCGGAGTGGCGCAGGTGGACGGCGGTGAAGAAGGCGTGCTCGGCCGTCAGCCCGTCCACGAACTCCCGCAGTGGCGCCGACAGGCCCTCGTAGGCGGCGACGGTGTTCATCCACTGGGTGTCGCCGCCGAAGGCCGGGGTCTTCTCGGCGCGCAGGACGGACAGGCTCGGCGGGTTGACGGCCTGGGTGAGATCGCTGTGCCAGCCGGCCAGCGGGGAGGTCCACTTGCGGCGGTAGTGCTCCTCGAAGTCGGCGCCGTAACGCTCGGTGTCGCGCCGGGGGTCGACGGTGAGGATCTCCGGGTGTCCCTCGGGGTGGACGCCGTGCTGCTTGCCGGGGCGCCGGGTCAGCGGGCCGAAGCGGCGGCCGAAGGCGATGTGCTGGGCGTGGGTGATGTCCTGGTCGCGGAAGAACACGACGCGGTGCGTCAGCACGGCCCGGCGGATCTCCGCCACCGTGGCCTCGTCGAGCTCGGCACGGAGGTCCACGCCCGATATCTCGGCGCCGATGCGGCCGGCGACCTGCTGGACGGTGATCCGGGTGAGCTGGGCGGCCCGGGTCACGGAACTGCCTTCCTCGAACGGTTCGACGGGAGGTGCGCTCAGGTCACCCGCGCCGCCCACTGCGTCCACAGCGGGAGCAGCAGCAGGGCGACGAGGGAGCTCTTGACGACGAGGGCGGCGGACAGGTCGACCCCGACGTCGTAGCGCTGGGCGAAGATGAACAGGTTCTGCGGCGCGGGCATGGCCGCGATCAGGACGAGATAGCCGAGCCACTCGCCCTCGACACCGAAGAGGTGGCGGCACACCCCGTAGGTGATCAGCGGAAGGGCGACGCACTTGAAGGCGATGAGCCACATCTCCTCCCGGGTGGTGCCGCGCACCGACAGACCGCTGCCGCCGAGGTACAGCCCGAGGGCGAACAACGCCACGGGAGAGGCGCTGTCGCCGACGAACGCGAAGCTGTCGAGCACCACCCCCGGCACCGTCACGGGCAGCAGGTTGAGCAGGATGCCGGCGTTGCAGGCGATGACCACCGGGGTCATCAGCGAGGCGGTGACGGCCGAGCCGAGCCGCCGGGCCGGGCTGCCCACCCGGTCCGGGCGCCCCAGCTCCATGATCGAGAGGATCACCAGCGACAGCACGCAGACCTGGAACAGCAGCACCGGGAAGATCGGTGCCGCGTTCCCGAACAGCATGATGAACACCGGCACGGCGAAGTAGGCGGTGTTCACCTGGACGGCCGCCATGATGCGCAGCGCCACACCCCGCGGATCGCGCACCCCGGTGGCCCGGGCCAATACCCCGGTGAGCACGGCCGCGACGCCCGCCGCGGTCGCGTACCCGGTCAGGGCCCGCCAGTCGAACAGCGCGCCCAGATCGCTGCGGTAGATGTTCCCGAACAGGAAGCAGGGCACCGCGAAGAGGAAGGCGTAGTCCGCGAAGGCCTTCGAGCTCTCGGCCGGCACCACCTTCCGCCGCGCGAGGACGACCCCGCATCCGAAGGCCAGCACCACCGGTACCAGCTTCTCCAGCGCCTCTATCGCACCCATGCACGCGCCCTTGCTCGTCCAGCAGGCCCACTCGGGGACACGCACCTCGGCGCGTGCCTCAGCGCGCAGGCCCTGGTGAGGAACAGGGGCGCCCCGGTCGCCTCGACGAAGTGGGAGCTCCCCGGCGGCCACCGTCCAGCTCGTCGGCGCCGTACGAGAGGGTGATTCCCCCATGGATGCGAGGCCGGGACGGTCGGCCTCGCGGGATCTGTCGCAACGGGGTTTCAGCCGCCGTAAGCCCCCGAAGCCGTCAGACGCAGAGCGGTGTCGATCAGCGGGACGTGGCTGAATGCCTGCGGGAAGTTGCCCACCTGGCGCTGGAGGCGCGGGTCCCACTCCTCGGCCAGCAGGCCCAGGTCGTTGCGGAGCGACAGCAGCTTCTCGAAGAGCCTGCGGGCCTCGTCCACGCGGCCGATCATCGCCAGGTCGTCCGCCATCCAGAACGAGCAGGCGAGGAAGGCGCCCTCGTCGCCCGGCAGCCCGTCGACGCCCTCGGCCTCGCCCTGCGTCGGATAGCGCAGGATGAAGCCGTCCGGCGTGGACAGCTCGCGCTGGATCGCCTCGATGGTCCCGATGACCCGCTTGTCGTCCGGCGGCAGGAAGCCCATCTGCGGGATCAGCAGCAGCGAGGCGTCCAGCTCCTTGGAACCGTACGACTGCGTGAAGGTGTTGCGCTCCTTGTCGTAACCCTTCTCGCACACGTCCCGGTGGATGTCGTCGCGCAGTTCGCGCCAGCGCTCCAGCGGGCCGTCCGCGTCACCGGACTCGATGAGCTTGATGGTGCGGTCGACGGCGACCCAGGCCATCACCTTGGAGTGCACGAAGTGGCGGCGCGGGCCGCGCACCTCCCAGATGCCCTCGTCCGGCTCGTCCCAGTGGTCCTCCAGGTAGCGGATCAGCTTGAGCTGGAGGAGGGAGGCGTAGTCGTTGCGGGCGAGCCCCGTCATATGGCCCAGGTGCAGGGCCTCGGTGACCTCGCCGTACACATCCAGCTGCAGCTGGTGGGCGGCGCCGTTGCCGACCCGGACCGGCGCGGAGTTCTCGTAGCCGGGCAGCCAGTCCAGCTCCGCCTCGCCGAGCTCGCGCTCGCCGGCGATGCCGTACATGATCTGCAGGTTCTCCGGGTCGCCCGCGACCGCGCGCAGGAGCCACTCGCGCCAGGCGCGGGCCTCCTCGCGGTAGCCGGTGCGCAGCAGCGAGGACAGGGTGATCGCCGCGTCCCGCAGCCAGGTGTAGCGGTAGTCCCAGTTGCGGACGCCGCCGATCTCCTCGGGCAGCGAGGTGGTGGGCGCGGCGACGATGCCGCCGGTCGGGGCGTACGTCAGCGCCTTCAGCGTGATCAGCGAGCGGATCACGGCCTCGCGGTAGGGGCCGTGGTACGTGCAGTGCTCGACCCAGTCGCGCCAGAAGTCCTCGGTGGCCGCCAGGGACTGCTCCGGCTCCGGCAGCGGCGGCGGCTGGTGGTGCGAGGGCTGCCAGGAGATGGTGAAGGCGATCCGGTCGCCCGGGGCGACGGTGAAGTCGGAGTACGTCGTCAGCGCCTTGCCGTAGGTCTCGCACTCGGTGTCGAACCACACCGAGTCCGGGCCCGCGACGGCCACCGTACGGCCCTCGTGCTTGTGGACCCAGGGCACGACCCGGCCGTAGGAGAACCGCATCCGCAGGGCCGAGCGCATCCGGACCCGGCCGGAGACGCCCTCCACGATCCGGATCAGCTGCGGGGCGCCGTCGCGCGGGGGCATGAAATCGGTCACCCGGACCGTGCCGCGCGGGGTGTCCCACTCGGATTCCAGCACCAGCGAGTCCCCGCGGTAGCTGCGCCGGGCCGCGGTCGGCGGCTCGGCGTCCGCCGCGTGGGCCGGCCCGAGCCGCCAGAAACCGTGCTCCTCGGTGCCCAGCAGACCGGCGAAGATGGCGTGCGAGTCGAAGCGGGGCAGGCACAGCCAGTCCACTGTGCCGTCCCGGCAGACCAGTGCCGCGGTCTGCATGTCTCCGATGAGTGCGTAGTCTTCGATGCGCCCGGCCACGTGCAACTCCAGTCGAACGGCCACGTCACCCCCTGGGAAAAAGGGGGCGGTCGCTGATGCGGTCAAGGGGTCGTTGTAATGCGTCGTTGAGCGGTGAAGCAAAGCAGCCGCTCCGCCGTGAGGCAAAACGCCATCTGTTGCTCAACGAACTGACGAGTCCGTGATGTTCCGGTGGTACGGGCGGGGGTGGTGCCGTCTGGTCCGGTCCGGCTCGGCAGTGAGTGTCCGAGCAGGATACGACGCACGTAGATGATCTGCGTGCCGCTCCGGACAACGCGGGTGGGCCGAACGGGTGAGCAACGGGTGAGAAACCGGTGCACCCGCATGGCCCCGTGTCGGTACGTGCGCGGAGCGTGGCCGGAAGCCATCGCCCCGAGGCGCTGATACCCTGGTAGCCCGTGGACCGGTGGGAGAAAAACCCCCGAACCGCAGCGACGGCGACTCCGGAATCCCCGGTGAGAACGCCGGACCGCACCCCAGACCGCGACCACGGGAGCCCCGCCTTGGCCATGACGCCCAATTCCACGACGACCAAGCACATCTTCGTCACCGGGGGTGTCGCCTCCTCGCTCGGCAAGGGCCTCACCGCCTCCAGCCTGGGCATGCTGCTCAAGGCGCGGGGCCTGCGCGTCGTCATGCAGAAGCTCGACCCGTATCTGAACGTCGACCCCGGGACGATGAACCCCTTCCAGCACGGTGAGGTTTTCGTCACCAACGACGGCGCCGAGACGGACCTGGACATTGGACACTACGAGCGCTTCCTCGACCGTGACTTGGACGGCTCCGCCAATGTCACTACAGGACAGATCTACTCGACGGTGATCGCCAAGGAGCGGCGTGGCGAGTACCTGGGCGACACCGTGCAGGTCATCCCGCACATCACCAACGAGATCAAGCACCGCATCCGCCGCATGGCGACCGACGAGGTCGACGTCGTCATCACGGAGGTCGGCGGCACGGTCGGTGACATCGAGTCGCTGCCGTTCCTGGAGACCGTCCGCCAGGTCCGGCACGAGGTCGGCCGCGACAACGTCTTCGTCGTCCACATCTCGCTCCTGCCGTACATCGGCCCGTCGGGCGAGCTGAAGACGAAGCCGACCCAGCACTCGGTCGCGGCCCTTCGGAACATCGGTATCCAGCCGGACGCCATCGTGCTGCGCTGCGACCGCGAGGTGCCGACCGCGATCAAGCGCAAGATCTCGCTGATGTGCGACGTCGACGAGGCCGCCGTGGTCGCCTGCCCCGACGCCCGCTCGATCTACGACATCCCCAAGACCGTGCACGGCGAGGGCCTGGACGCCTACGTCGTCCGCAAGCTGGACCTGCCGTTCCGCGACGTGGACTGGACGACCTGGGACGACCTGCTGGACCGCGTCCACAACCCCGACCACGAGATCACCCTCGCCCTGGTCGGCAAGTACATCGACCTGCCCGACGCCTACCTCTCGGTCACCGAGGCGCTGCGCGCGGGCGGCTTCGCGAACAAGGCCCGCGTGAAGATCAAGTGGGTCACCTCCGACGACTGCAAGACCCCGGCCGGCGCCAAGGCGCAGCTCGGCGACGTCGACGCCATCTGCATCCCCGGCGGCTTCGGCGACCGCGGTGTGCTCGGCAAGGTCGGCGCGATCAAGTTCGCCCGCGAGAACAAGATCCCGCTGCTCGGCCTCTGCCTGGGCCTGCAGTGCATCGTGATCGAGGCGGCCCGCAACCTCGCCGACATCTCCGACGCCAATTCCACCGAGTTCGACCCCGCCACCGGCCACCCGGTCATCTCCACGATGGCCGAGCAGCTGGACATCGTGGCCGGCGAGGGCGACATGGGCGGAACGATGCGCCTGGGCATGTACCCGGCGAAGCTGGCCGAGGGCTCCATCGTGCGCGAGGTCTACGACGGCAAGGAGTACGTCGAGGAGCGGCACCGCCACCGCTACGAGGTGAACAACGCCTACCGCGCGGAGCTGGAGAAGAGGGCGGGCATCCTGTTCTCCGGCACGTCCCCCGACGGCAAGCTCGTGGAGTACGTCGAGTACCCGCGGGACGTCCACCCCTACCTGGTGGCGACGCAGGCGCACCCCGAGCTGCGCTCGCGCCCGACCCGCCCGCACCCGCTCTTCGCGGGCCTGGTGAAGGCGGCTGTCGAGCGGAAGATCTCCCAGTAGCCGAGAGTTGTACGGTGGCCGGGGTGCACACCTTTCCCAGGTGGGCACCCCGGTTTTTCTTCGGGCACGTGGAAGGGCAGGCATGACGATCAAGGACACCCCGCAGGAGTGGGAGATCCGGGCCACGGACACCCCCTTCGTGGGCAACAAGACCTCCGTCCGCACCGACGACGTGGTCATGCCCGACGGCAGTGTGGTCCGCCGCGACTACCAGGTGCACCCGGGCTCGGTCGCCGTCCTCGCCGTCGACGACGAGGACCGGGTGCTGCTCATCAAGCAGTACCGGCACCCCGTACGGCACAAGCTGTGGGAGATCCCGGCCGGGCTGCTCGACGTCCCCGGCGAGAACCCGCTGCACGCCGCCCAGCGCGAGCTGTACGAGGAGGCGCACGTCAAGGCCGAGGACTGGCGGGTGCTGACCGACGTCTACACCACGGCGGGCGGCTGCGACGAGGCCGTACGGATCTTCCTGGCCCGCGATCTGTCGGAGGCCGACGGGGAGCGCTTCGAGGTCGAGGACGAGGAGGCCGACCTGGAGCACGCGCGCGTACTGCTCGCGGAGCTGGTCCGGGGGGTGCTCGCGGGGGAGCTGCACAACAACTGTCTCGTGGTCGGCGTGCTGTCCCTGGTCGCCGCGCGGGCCTCCGGCGGCCTGGACGCGTTGCGGCCGGCGGACGCGGAGTGGCCGGCGCGGCCGTTCGTGGCGTAGGCGGAGGGCATCGCGCGCCCCTGCCGAGCCCTTGGTCCTACGATCTGTTGATCCGATCGGGGGAGTCTTGGCTCCCACCCGCCGCGCTCCACACAGCCCGTAGCAGAGCGTGAACTAGGCTCTGAAACACGCCCGTACCGGAATCCCGGCGGGCTTGCGCGTGCGGTGTGGGACGGGAGTGTGGCCCGTGACGGATCAGGCGGTGGACACCGGCGGCGTCGAGCTGTCGACCGGTCAATTCCTGGGCCGGACGCGGGAGTTGAAGGAACTCCTCGTCGACATCGAGCGGGCGGGCCTGGACACCCTCTCTGGGAAGAAGGCCCCCCGCGCGCGCGTGCTGCTGATCGCCGGTCGCCCCGGCTCCGGCCGCACCGCGCTCGCCGAGGAGCTGGTGCGGCAGGTCGCCGACCGGTACGGCGACGGTGTGCTGCGCGCCCGGCTCAGCGAGCCCGACGGCACCCCCGTCCCGGTCGACGCCGTCGCCCGCGATCTGCTCACCGCCCTGGATCTGCCGAGCCCGGCCGGTGCCGCCGAGGACGACCTCACCGCGGCGCTGCGGGAAGCCCTCGCCGATCGCAAGGTCCTGCTAGTGCTCGATGACGCGGCCACCGCCGAACAGGTCGACGCCCTGCTCCCGGACACCCCGGACTGCCTGGCCGTCGCCGTCTCCGCGGGGCCGCTGACCGGGATCGCCGACGTCCGCCCCTGCACCCTCGGCGGGCTCGACACCAAGTCGGCCGTGGAACTGCTGTCCCGGCACGCGGGATCGGTGCGGATCACCGTCGACCCCCGGGCCGCCGAGGGACTGGTCGAGGAGTGCCAGGCGCACCCGGCCGCGCTGATGCTGGCCGGCGGCTGGCTCGCCGCCCGCCCCAAGTCCGCCGTCGCCGACCTCGCCAAGCAGTTGCACGCCGAGCCCGACGAGGACACCGCCGGCAGCCCCCTCGCCCGTATCTTCCGGCTCTCCTACGCCACCCTGCCCGCCACCGCCGCCCGGATACTGCGACTGCTCAGCCTCGCCCCGGCCGGACTGGTCGACCCGCACACCGCCTCCGCGCTGGCCGGCTGCTCGGTCAGCGGCGCCCGCACCACCCTGGACGACTTCGTCGCCCTCGGCCTGCTGCGCGCCGTCGACTCCCCGCTGCCGCAGTACGAGGTCCCCGGCTGTCTGCACCCCCTGCTCAGGGCGCTCACCGAGACCCAGGACCGGGCCGCCGAGCTGCAGCTGGCCCGCGCCCGCATGCTGGAGCGGACCGTGCGGCTGCTCCAGTCGTGCCGGGCGATCACCGAGACCGACAGCCCGCAGGCGCGGGAGAAGCTGCTCGGCATGCCGCGCTCCCTGCGCTTTCCCAGCCCCCGGGCGGCGGCCGACTGGCTGCGCATCCGCCGGCCCGCCCTGCTGGCCGCAGCCCGGCTCGCCGTCGCCGACGGGGAGCTGGACACCCTGGCCCGGCGGCTGATGTCCCAGCTGGTGCGCGCCATGGTCGCCCACTTCGGCACCCAGGCCGCGGCCGGTGACCTCTACGGCATCCACGGATTGGTGCTGGACGTGGCCGGACGCCGGAACCTGCCCCGTGAGCGGGCCGCCGCCCTGCTGAACCTCGGAGACCTGGACGCGCGGACCGGACGGACCCGGGAGGCGCTGGTGCGGTACCGGGCCGCGCTGGACGCCGGACGCGAGGCGAACGATCCGTATGCGACCGCCCGCGCGATGGAATCCGTAGGCGGCGCTCATCTGGAGCTCGGGGACTACGACCGGGCCGCCGACTGGTTCGGCCGCGCGCTCGCCCAGCGGCTGGCCCGGGACGAGCGCGCGGAGGCGGCCCGGGTGTACGGCCGGATCGGCGCCGCGCACACCTTCGCGGGGCGTTACGGCGAGGCGCAGCGCAGCTGGCGGGCCGCGGTCGCCGGGTACCGCAAGAGCGGCGATGTCGCCGCCCAGGCGCGGGCGTTGAGCGAGCTGGCCCGGGTCCAGGAGTACGCGGGCCGGCCCGCGGAGTCGCTGCGCACCTGCCAGGAGGCGGTGGACTGGGCGCGCCGTGCCGAGGACGTACGGCTCCAGGCGGCGCTGCATGTGCGGCTCGCCGACACCTTGGACCGCCTCGGGGACTCCGCCGCCGCTCGACTGCACCGCGGGGCGGCCGAGCGCATGCTGGGTGAAGAGCTCCCGGAGGGGGAGCCAGAGCCGGAAAGAGGCGCTACAAGCAGCTAACGCCTGCGAAATCCGTAGTACACCCGCTGAAGATTAATGCAATGAAAGGCTAGACAGCGGGAACACCTTCATTAGACTGGCTCTGCCGCACCTTCTCCTGCGGTGTCTCCCGGTGTGCCCTTGCATGCCTGGGTATGTCTTGCAATGCCCCACACCCCCTGAGCCAAGGACCGTGATCGACGTGAAGGTCGGCATCCCCCGCGAGGTCAAGAACAACGAGTTCCGGGTGGCCATCACCCCCGCCGGTGTGCACGAGCTGGTGCGCAACGGCCACCAGGTCGTCATCGAGCGTGGCGCCGGCGTCGGCTCCTCGATCCCCGACGCCGAGTACGTGGCCGCGGGTGCCCGGATCCTGGACACCGCCGACGAGGTGTGGGCCACCGCTGACCTGCTGCTGAAGGTCAAGGAGCCCATTGCCGAGGAGTACCACCGCCTCCGCAAGGACCAGACGCTCTTCACCTACCTGCACCTGGCCGCCTCCAAGGAGTGCACGGACGCCCTGATCGAGTCCGGTACCACCGCCATCGCCTACGAGACGGTCGAGCTGCCCTCCCGCGCGCTGCCGCTGCTCGCCCCGATGTCCGAGGTCGCGGGCCGGCTCGCCCCGCAGGTCGGCGCCTACCACCTGATGCGCTCGGCCGGCGGCCGCGGTGTGCTGCCCGGTGGCGTCCCCGGCACCCAGCCCGCCAAGGCCGTGGTCATCGGCGGCGGCGTCTCCGGCTGGAACGCCACCCAGATCGCCGTCGGCATGGGCTTCCACGTCACGCTGCTCGACCGTGACATCAACAAGCTGCGCGAGGCCGACAAGGTCTTCGGCACCAAGGTGCGGGCGATCATGTCCAACTCCTTCGAGCTGGAGAAGGCCGTCCTCGACGCCGACCTCGTCATCGGCGCCGTGCTGATCCCGGGTGCCAAGGCCCCGAAGCTGGTCACCAACGAGCTCGTCTCGCGCATGAAGCCGGGAAGTGTCCTTGTCGACATCGCGATCGACCAGGGCGGCTGCTTCGAGGACTCGCACCCGACCACGCACGCCGAGCCGACCTTCCAGGTCCACGACTCGGTCTTCTACTGCGTCGCCAACATGCCCGGCGCGGTGCCCAACACCTCCACCTACGCGCTGACCAACGCCACGCTGCCGTACATCGTGGAGCTGGCCAACCGGGGCTGGGTGGAGGCGCTGCGCCGTGACCCGGCGCTCGCCAAGGGCCTCAACACCCATGACGGCAAGGTCGTTTACCGCGAGGTCGCCGAGGCGCACGACCTGGAGCACGTGGAGCTGGCGACGCTGCTCGGCTGAGCCCGCCGACGCCGGTGAACTGCTAAGTCACCTTTTCGTAAAGGCGATACGTCAACACGCGTCGTCAACGTCGCACACCCGGCCGGACCTTGCCGACAAGGTCCGGCCGGATGTGTGTATGGTCACTTTGCGAGGCTCGGTCAACTCGCCTCGAACGTAACCCTTCGACCGATTCGCACACCGGTGAAACCTACCGTGCGACGGCCGTACGCCCTTGACAGAGGGATGTTTCATTGCCGACACATCCTGCCGGGTCCGGCGGATTGTGTTGCTGCGGACCGCCGACACGCCATAGAGTCGCCAACCGTCGGCATGGTGCCACGCTGACCTTGTCTAGAAGTTTCCTGGTCCCCAAGGAGGTAAGACGACTTGTGAATGAGTCGACATTTTCTCCCGGGGGTGGTCAACCAGGAAGCCCTGCGCGGGGCCAGGCTCCTGCGGAGTACGAGGCTGTCGGCTCCGTGGCGGTGCGCACCTTCGCAGCCCACCAGAGTCACCAGATGACAGGGACGACTCTGTCAGCACACCAGAGCATGGATGGCCATCACGTGAACGCCATGGCCGGCGACGGAAGTGGCGCGCCCCACAACCACTTCGCCGACTACGACGAACTGCCCGAGGGGCACTTCTACGATCCCGACGCGGAGTACGAGCCCGACCCCGAGTACGCGGCCACGCTCGCGCCCGACGCTGCCCGTCAGCGTCGCGAGCGCATCGGCCCGACGGGCCGGCCGCTGCCGTACTTCCCGATCCCGGGGCCGCTGACCGATCACGGCCCGGCGAAGATCATCGCGATGTGCAACCAGAAGGGCGGCGTCGGCAAGACGACGTCGACCATCAACCTGGGTGCCGCGCTCGCGGAGTACGGACGCCGGGTCCTGCTCGTGGACTTCGACCCGCAGGGCGCGCTGTCGGTCGGACTCGGTGTCAACCCGATGGAGCTCGACCTCACCGTCTACAACCTGCTCATGGAGCGGGGCATGGCGGCCGACGAGGTCCTGCTGAAGACCGCGGTCCCCAACATGGACCTGCTGCCGAGCAATATCGACTTGTCGGCGGCGGAGGTCCAGCTGGTCTCCGAGGTCGCGCGCGAGTCGACGCTCCAGCGCGCGCTGAAGCCGCTCATGGCCGACTACGACTACATCGTGATCGACTGTCAGCCCTCGCTCGGCCTGCTCACGGTCAACGCCCTGACGGCCGCGCACAAGGTGATTGTCCCGCTGGAGTGCGAGTTCTTCGCCCTCCGTGGTGTGGCGCTGCTGACGGAGACCATCGAGAAGGTCCAGGAGCGGCTCAACCCGGAGCTGGAGCTCGACGGGATCCTCGCCACGATGTACGACTCGCGCACCGTGCACAGCCGTGAGGTGCTCGCGCGCGTCGTCGAGGCGTTCGACGACCACGTCTACCACACGGTCATCGGGCGCACGGTCCGCTTCCCGGAGACCACGGTCGCCGGTGAGCCGATCACCACCTACGCCTCCAACTCCGTCGGCGCCGCCGCCTACCGCCAGCTCGCCAGGGAGGTGCTCGCCCGGTGTCACGCCGAGTGAGTCTGCCGGGGGCCGACGAACTGTTCCGTACGACAGGGGGGATGGCGCTCCAGGCGTCCACTCCCCGCCGGGGGGCCAACGGCGAGGCCCGGGTGCCCGCTCCCGCGGGGGAGAGCGACAGCGCCGCCGCGGAGGACGCCCCGCAGTCGGTTCCCGCACAGGGCGGCGAGGGCGCGGAGCATGTCGCGGCGGACGCGGAGCCGGCGGAGTCCGGCGAGTCCCGGAGCCGGGGCGCCGCCGCGGAGCGGTCCGGACGGCGGCCGGCGGTGCAGGAAGGTTCTGGCGACGCCTCGGCGCCGCGCACCAAGCGCGGACGGGCCGCCTCGCGGCGGCCGAGCGGGCGTGAACGGCACGACGAGAAGATCACCGTGTACGTCTCGGCCGAGGAGCTGATGGATCTGGAGCACGCGCGTCTGGTGCTCCGGGGCGAGCACGGCCTCGCCGTGGACCGCGGGCGGATCGTCCGCGAGGCGGTGGCCGTGGTGCTCGCGGATCTGGAGAGCCGCGGGGACGCCAGCATCCTCGTACGACGGCTTCGCGGGCGGTAGCGGTAGCCTGCGAGGGCTATGACCTCGAACGACGTCCCCGTCCCCGGCACCGGTGCCTCCGGCGGCCGGCGGCGTGCGCTCGGCCGGGGGCCGGGAGCCGTCCGGCCGGCCGAGCCGGAGCCGGAGGCGCTGCCGGGCGAAGGTGAGCGAGAGGCCGAGGCGGATGCCGCCGAGCCGGAGCCCGAGGTGCCGCTGGTCGAGCCTGAGCCGGTGCCCGAGGCCGTTGCCGCTGAGTCCGCGGTCGCCGGGCCCGAGTCCGAGCCGGCGGCGGCCGATGACGGTGTCTTCAAGGTCCGGCTCGCCAACTTCGAGGGCCCCTTCGACCTGCTCCTCCAGCTGATCTCCAAGCACAAGCTGGACGTCACCGAGGTCGCCCTGTCCAAGGTGACCGACGAGTTCATGGCGTACATCCGGGCCCTCGGGCCGGACTGGGACCTGGACGAGACGACCGAGTTCCTCGTGGTCGCCGCCACCCTGCTGGACCTCAAGGCGGCCCGGCTGCTGCCCGCCGCCGAGGTCGAGGACGAGGCCGATCTCGCCCTCCTCGAAGCGCGGGACCTGCTCTTCGCGCGGCTGCTGCAGTACCGCGCGTACAAGCAGATCGCCGACATCTTCAACCGCCGGCTCGACGAGGAGGCCCGGCGCTACCCCCGTACCGTCGGCCTCGAACCGCACCACGCCGAGCTGCTGCCCGAGGTGGTCATCAGCATCGGCCCGGAAGGGTTCGCGAAGCTCGCTGTGAAGGCGATGCAGCCCAAGCCCAAGCCGCAGGTGTACGTCGACCACATCCACGCCCCGCTGGTCAGCGTCCAGGAGCAGGCCGGGATCGTCGTCGCGCGGCTGAAGGAGCTCGGCGAGGCCAGCTTCCGCGCGCTCGTCGCGGACACCGACGACACCCTGACCGTCGTGGCGCGGTTCCTGGCGCTGCTGGAGCTGTACCGGGAGAAGGCCGTCGCCCTCGACCAGGAGACCGCCCTCGGCGACCTGATCGTGCGGTGGACCGGCGCGGAGGGCGACGGCCGCCCGATGGTGACCGACGAGTTCGACCGGCCGCCCGAGCCGCCCAAGGAGGAGAAGACGTGAGCGAGGAGATCAGCGAGCCGCCCGCCGGGCAGCGGGCCACGGCCGACCTCGAGCTCAAGCCGGCCCTGGAGGCTGTCCTCATGGTCGTCGACGAGCCCGCGACCGAGGAGCACCTCGCCAAGATCCTCCAGCGGCCCCGGCGGCAGATCGCGGACGCGTTGCGCGAGCTGGCCGACGAGTACACCGTCCAGGGCCGCGGGTTCGAGCTCCGGCTGATCGCCGGCGGCTGGCGCTTCTACTCGCGTCCCGAGTACGCGGCGGCCGTCGAGGGCTTCGTCCTGGACGGCCAGCAGGCCCGGCTCACCCAGGCCGCGCTGGAGACACTGGCGGTGGTGGCGTACCGGCAGCCGGTCAGCCGCAGCCGGGTCTCGGCGGTGCGCGGAGTCAACTGCGACGGCGTCATGCGCACCCTCCTGCAGCGGGGTCTGGTCGAGGAGGCGGGCACGGAACCCGAAACAGGTGCGATCCTGTACAGGACGACGAACTACTTCCTGGAGCGGATGGGCCTGCGCGGCCTGGACGAGCTTCCGGAGCTCGCGCCCTTCCTCCCCGAGGCGGAGGCGATCGAGGCCGAGACCCTGGAAGGGGTTCCGTCGTTCGATCCGGACGCACCCGATGTGCCGGGTTCCGACGACGCAGACGACCAGACGGAATTTTGATGCGAAGCAGCAGCGGCAGGAACAGCAGCGGAAACAACGGCGGGAGCCGTGGTGGCAACAGCGGCGGCCGCGGCGGGAGTGGCGGTGGCCGCGGTAACTTCCGCGGTGCCGGCAACAACCGCGACGACAAGCAGGGCAGCGGCCGTCCGAACAAGCCGCGCCCGGAGGAGCGGCGCTACGACGTCGGCCCCAGCGCCACGCACGACGGCCCGAAGTCGGGCCGCGGCCCCTCGGCCCGCGGTGGCGCCAAGGGCGGCCCCAAGCAGGGCCAGCGCTCCGGCGGCCGGACGGCTCCGGCGCGCTCCCGCGAGTACGAGACGCGCGCGGAGGAGCGCAACCGCGACCGGTACGCCGGCAAGCCGGAGATCAAGCTCCCCAAGACCTTCCCCGGCGCCGAGCAGGAGGGCGAGCGGCTGCAGAAGGTCCTCGCGCGCGCGGGCTACGGCTCCCGCCGGGCCTGCGAGGAGCTGATCGAGCAGGCACGGGTCGAGGTCAACGGCGAGATCGTGCTGGAGCAGGGCAAGCGGGTCGACCCGGAGAAGGACGAGGTCAAGGTCGACGGCCTGACCGTGGCGACGCAGTCGTACCAGTTCTTCTCGCTGAACAAGCCCGCCGGTGTCGTCTCCACCATGGAGGACCCCGACGGGCGCCAGTGCCTCGGCGACTACGTCACCAACCGGGAGACGCGGCTCTTCCACGTCGGGCGGCTCGACACCGAGACCGAGGGCGTCATCCTGCTCACCAACCACGGCGAGCTGGCGCACCGGCTGACCCACCCCAAGTACGGTGTGAAGAAGACCTACCTCGCCGCCATCGTCGGCCCCATCCCGCGCGACCTGGGCAAGCGGCTCAAGGACGGCATCCAGCTGGAGGACGGGTACGCCAAGGCGGACCACTTCCGCGTCGTGGAGCAGACCGGCAAGAACTACCTCGTCGAGGTCACCCTGCACGAGGGCCGCAAGCACATCGTGCGCCGGATGCTGGCCGAGGCCGGCTTCCCCGTCGAGAAGCTGGTGCGCACCTCCTTCGGGCCGATCACGCTGGGCGACCAGAAGTCGGGCTGGCTGCGCCGCTTGTCGAACACCGAGGTCGGCATGCTGCTGAAGGAAGTCGACCTTTAGGCGATGCCTTTTCGCCCTCTCGCCGGTCTGTACCCCTGACCGGGTTCATGACCGGATTCATGACCGGGCTCATGACCGGCGAGAGGGAGGGCCATCGTGGCGACGACGGACCGCGAGGAATTCGTACGGCTGACGGACCCCTACCGGCGGGAGCTGCTCGCGCACTGCTACCGGATGCTGGGCTCGGTCGACGAGGCCGAGGACCTGGTGCAGGAGACCTATCTGCGGGCCTGGCGGTCCTACGACGGCTACGCGGGCCGTGCGTCCCTGCGGACCTGGCTGCACCGGATCGCCACCAACACGTGTCTGACGGCGCTGGAGGGCCGTGCGCGGCGTCCGCTGCCCACCGGGCTCGGTGAGCCCTCCCAGGCGCCCGAGGAGCCGCTGAGCGGCCCTGTGACGGACGTTCCCTGGCTCCAGCCGCTGCCCGACGCGCTCGTCGACCCCGCCTCGGTGGTGGCCGCCCGGGGCAGTCTGCGGCTCGCCCTGGTCGCCGCGCTCCAGCATCTGCCCGCGCGTCAGCGCGCGGTGCTCATCCTGCGGGACGTGCTGGCCTGGCGGGCGCCGGAGGTCGCCTCCCTGCTCGGGACGTCGACGGGGGCCGTCAAGAGCACCCTGCAGCGCGCGCGTGCCCGGCTGGAGGAGGTGGCGCCCGAGGAGGACCTCGTGACGGAGCCGTCCGGCGCCGCCGACCGCGAGGTGCTCGACCGGTACGTGGCCGCCTTCGAGAACGCCGACATGGACGCCCTGCTCGCCCTGTTGCGGGACGGCGTGGAGCTGGAGATGCCGCCCTTCCGGGAGTGGTTCCGCGGCGCCAAGGAGGTGCACCGCTTCCTGGTGGCCCGGCTGCACGACAAGGGCACCCTGCGGATGCTGCCCACACGCGCGAACGGGCAGCCGGCGGCGGCCATGTACGTGCGCGGGGCGGACGGCGTCCTGCGCCCGCACTCCTTGCAGGTGCTCACCGTCGAGGAGGGCGCGGTCGGCCGGGTCACCGCCTTCCTGGACGGCGACGTCTTCGGCCGGTTCGGGCTGCCCGGGGAACTGCGATGAACCCCGGGGAGCTGCTGGAGCGTTCGCTCGCCTACGCCCTCGGGAGCGTGGCCGAGGTCCGGGCCGGGAGCCTCGCGCGGGGCACGCCGTGCGCGCGGTGGGACCTGGCGGAACTGCTCGGGCATCTGGACGACTCCATGGACGCGCTGTACGAGGGGCTGACCGGCGGACGGATCGGACTGGTCCCGCGGGACGACCGGGCGTGCCGCTTCCGCACGCGCGCGTGCGCGGTGCTGGGTGCCTGGGCCGCGGGGCCGCCGGACCGGGTACGGATCGGCGAACGGCCGCTGGAGGCGGGGGTGCTGGCCGCGGTGGGCGCCGTGGAGATCGCCGTGCACGGCTGGGACGTGGCGCAGGCCGGTGGGCGGCCCCGGCCCCTGCCGGTCGTCCTCGCGGCCGATCTGCTGCCCGTGGCGCGGTGCGTGGTGGCGGGGGAGGACCGGGGGGTGCGGTTCGCCGCGCCGCTCGTCGTGCCGGAGGACGCGCGGCCGGATATCCGGCTGCTGGCCTTCCTGGGGCGGCGCGATTCCTTTCCGGGGTGAGGCGGGTCTGCCTTCCGTGAGTGACCTCAAGACCTCACGGAAGGCACAGACATGACCGAGACGGTCAAGGCTCCCCTCAGTACCTCGCGCCCCGACCGGGCGTCACCACCACGCGGCTGGACGGTGGCCCTCGCCGGGGTCGGCGCGCTGCTGTGCTCGCTCGACGTGGTGGTCGTCGCCACCGCGCTGCCCGCCCTGCGCGCCGACTTCGGGGCGAGCCTGTCCGAGCTGGAATGGACGATCAGCGCCTACAACCTGGCCTTCGCCTGTCTCACCCTGACCGGCGCCGCGCTCGGCGACCGGTTCGGACGGCGGCGCATGTACGTCGTCGGCCTCGCCGTGTTCACCCTCGCCTCCGCCGCCGCGGCCCTCGCGGGCAGCTCGGACCAGCTCATCGGGGCGCGTCTGCTGCAGGGCGCCGGGGCCGCCGTACTGCTGCCGCTCACGCTGACCCTCATCAGCGAGGCGTTCCCGGCGGAGAAGCGGGGCGTGGCGATCGGGGTGTGGGGCGGGGTGACCGGCCTCGGAGTGGCGGCCGGGCCGGTGCTGGGCGGGGCCGTGACCGAGGGCCTGTCCTGGCAGTGGATCTTCTGGCTGAACGTGCCGGTCGGGCTCGCGATGCTGCCCCTGGCCGCCCGCAAGCTCCAGGAGAGCTACGGGACGCGGCCCCAACTGGACATCATCGGCCTGGTCCTGGTGGCCGTCGGGCTGACCGGACTGGCCTGGGCGCCGGTGCGGGCGCCGGAGGCGGGCTGGGGGAGCGCCGAGGTGCTGACCGCGCTGGCCGTCGGAATCGTGTTCACGGCCGCCTTCCTGGACTGGGAGAGGCGGGGCGCCCGGCATCCGATGCTCCCGCTCGGCCACTTCCGCAGGCGCGGCTTCTCCACCGCCAACGCGGCGGGGTTCCTGCTCTTCGCCTCGCTGCTGGGCTCGCTGTTCACGATCACCCAGCTGTTCCAGTTCGGGCTCGGCTACTCGCCGCTGGAGGCGGGGGTGCGGATCCTCGTCTGGAACGCCATGCCGCTGCTGGTCGCGCCGGTCGCGGGCGCGCTCGCTGACCGGTACGGCACCCGGCCGTTCATGCTCGGCGGCCTCGCCCTCCAGGGCCTCGGCCTCGGCCTGCTGGCCTGGCAGGTGGAGCCGGGCGTGGGCTACGGCAGCCTCGTCGTCCCGCTGATCATCGCGGGCGTCGGCATCTCCCTGGTGTTCCCGAGCGTCGCCAACGCCGTGACCTCCTCGGTGCCGCTGACCGAGGCGGGCATCGCGGCCGGCGTCCACAACGCGCTGCGTCAACTCGGCGGTGTCTTCGGCGTGGCGGCCGCCGCGGCGGTCTTCACGGTCTACGGCGGCTATGCCTCCCCGGCCGACTTCCTGGACGGGGCCGCGCCTGCGCTGTGGGTGTCGGCGGGCGTCGCCGCGGCGGGGGCGGCGGTATCGGTGTTCGCGCCCGCACGCCGGTCCTAGCCGGGGGTTGTCACCTCACGCCCGCCTCTTTATAGTCGTACTGACCATTAAGGAGGCGGTCGTGGAGTACGACAAGCACGCCTACGAACCGTTCGCCGTCACCGTCGACCTGGCCGTCCTCACGCTCCGGGCCGGTGCCCTGCATGTGCTGCTCGTCGAGCGCGGCCAGGAGCCGTACGCCGGACGATGGGCGCTGCCCGGCGGCTTCGTGCAGCCGGACGAGTCCGCGGAGACGGCGGCCCGGCGGGAACTCGCCGAGGAGACCGGCCTGTCCGACGTCTCCGGATTGCACCTGGAACAGCTGCGGACCTACAGCGAGCCGGACCGCGACCCCCGGATGCGGGTCGTCTCGGTCGCCTTCGCCGCCCTGCTGCCCCACGCGCCCGAGGTGCAGGGCGGCAGCGACGCGGCGCAGGCCCGCTGGATGCCGTACGACGAGGCCGGGGCGCTCGCCTTCGACCACGACCGGATCCTGGCCGACGCCCATGACCGCGTCGGCGCCAAGCTGGAGTACACCTGCCTGGCCACCGCCTTCTGCCCGCCCGAATTCACCCTCGGCGAGCTCCAGCAGGTCTACGAGGCCGTGTGGGGCACGGGCCTGGACCGGCCGAACTTCCGGCGCAAGGTGCTGGCCACACCCGGCTTCGTCGAGCCGGTTCCCGGCGCCTCCCGCCTCACCGGCGGCCGCGGCAAGCCGGCCGCGTTGTACCGCGCGGGTGCTGCCACCGCACTCCACCCACCGCTGCTGCGGCCGACCCCGGAAGGACCTTCCGCATGACGAAGCGTGCCGCCACTGGATCCCTGCTGGGCCTCGCCCTCGGGGACGCGATGGGCTTCCCGACCGAGTTCAACGACGTGCCGTCGATCCTGGCCAAGTGCGGGCCGTGGCGGGAGATGGAGCTGCCGACCCCGGCGATCGTCACCGACGACACCCAGATGACGCTGGCGCTGGGCAAGGGGCTGCGGGTGGCCATGGACCGGGGTGTGCTCGCGCCCAAGCGGCTGGAGCGGCCGGTGCGGGAGGAGTTCGTCGACTGGTACCAGTCGCCCGAGAACAACCGCGCGCCGGGCCGGACCTGCCTCGTCGCCTGCGATCTCCTGAAGGCCGAGGGACGCCTCTGGCAGGACGCCAGCCAGATCCACTCCAAGGGCTGCGGCGCCAACATGCGCGTCGCGCCGATCGGCCTCGCCCCCGGGCTGAGCGACGAACAGCGCGCGGGCGCGGCCCAGTTGCAGTCCGCGCTCACCCACGGCCACCCCACGGCGCTCGCCGCCTCCGACCTCACCGCGCACGCCGTACGGCTGCTCGCCCAGGGCGCCGAGCCGACCGGACTGGTCGGCCTGCTGCGGTCGTACGCCTACGAGAACCGCTCCCGCTACCACCACACCTGGCTCGGTGACCTGTGGACCCGCAGCCAGGACCCGACGCCCGAGCACTTCATCGCGCGCGGGTGGGACGAGTGCCTGGGCGTGCTGGAGCGGCTCCAGGGGGCCGTGCGCGCGGGGTCGGCCGAGACCGACCCGTGCCTCGCCACCGGCGCCGGATGGATCGCCGAGGAGGCGCTGGCGACCGGGCTGCTGTGCTTCCTGCTCTTCGTCGACGAACCGGTGACCGCCCTCCGGCGCGCCGCCTGTTCCTCCGGGGACTCGGACTCCATCGCCTGCCTGACGGGCGCCTTCGCGGGGGCCTACCTCGGGGCCGACGCATGGCCCCGCGCGTGGGCGGACCGGATCGAGTACCGGGGCGACCTGCTCGCCCTCGGCGCGCTCTGGGACGCTTAGCGGATGATCGACGCCCTGGACATCGACCTCGCGCCCGTCGTCGCGGAGCAGCCCGACCCGGTGCTCTTCGCGACCGTCTCCGGCGCCCATCTGTACGGCTTCCCGTCCCGCGACTCGGACGTGGACCTGCGCGGGGTGCACCTGCTGTCCGCCGCCGAGCTGCTCGGGCTGCGTGAACCGCACGAGACCCGGTCCAGGATGTGGGACCGGGACGGCGTGGAGATGGACCTGGTCACCCATGACCTGCGCAAGTTCGTCCGGCTGATGCTCCGCCGCAACGGCTATGTCCTGGAACAGCTGCTCTCCCCGCTCGTCGTGCACACCACCGACGCGCACCGCGAGCTGGTCGCGCTCGCCCCCGGAACCGTCACCCGCCACCACGCCCACCACTACCGGGGCTTCGCGAACACCCAGTGGCGGCTCCACTCCAAGACCGGGGAGCTCAAGCCGCTGCTCTACACCTTCCGGGTCCTGCTCACCGGCATCCATCTGATGCGTACCGGTGAGGTGCAGGCCCATCTGCCGACCCTGCTCGGCGAGGTGAGCGAGGCGCCCGGGTATCTGCCCGAGCTGATCGCGGCCAAGGCGGAGCGGGAACACGGGCCGGCCGAGGTGGACCACGCGCGCGTGGCGGCCGACGTGGAGCGGCTGCACCTCCTGCTGGACGAGGCGCAGGCCGCCTCAGCCCTGCCCGAGGCGGCGACCGTCCACGACGCCCTGCACGACCTCGTCGTACGGATCCGGCTGGAGCGCTGAGGCACGGCGGACGCGCACCAGGAAGTCCTCCACGCGCCGCCGGTCCGGCTCGGCCGGCAGCGGACTGCGCCGGGAAGCGGCCTCCGCCTCCTGCGCCAGCCGGGTCATCCACGCCTCCACCTCCGGCCAGGAAAGCTCGCCGCGCTTGACCGCGAGCAGCGGTTCGCGCTGATCACCGACGTCGATCCGCAGTTCGCCGGTGCGCAGCAGATCGCGGGCGCTCATCAGCAGCCGCAGCAGGTGCATCGCGTGCTTCCAGCGCGGGGCGCCGTGGTTGCGGACGTCCGCCTCCAGCTTCTTGCGCTGGCCGACGGCGTACCGCGCGAAGGTGGTGTGGGCCTGGCGGGACAGGAACGCCGCGCGCAGGCCGAGCAGTTCGCGGCCGGTGTCGTCGGCGTGCTCCACGAGCGGGGAGTGCAGACACTCCAGGATGTTGGGGTTCGCGCGCAGCGCCAGCTCGCAGAAGCGCTCCAGCTCCCAGCTGAACCGCTCCTCGCCGGGGCCCTCGACGTGCGTCGGCGGCTTGTCGAAGCGCCAGAACAGGGGAGTGGGGGCGAGGAAGACGCCCCGCCGGTCGGTGTCGCTGCCGTCCGTCGCCAGACCGAAGGCGCGCGAACCCATCACGCAGGCGTAGATCGTGTGGTCGCGTACCAGGGCCTCGGGGTGCATGGCCCGGAGCGTACGCGGCGCCTCACGCCAGGCGGATCGAATTTCCCTCCACCGTGATCTTCTTCTCCGGCAGCGGCCGCGTCGCCGGCGGGTTGGCCACCGCGCCGTCGGTGATGCTGAACCGGCTGCCGTGGCAGGAGCAGTTGATCGTGCCGTCCGAGACGTCGGCGACCGTGCACCGCTGATGGGTGCAGATGGCGGAGAAGCCCTTGAACTCGCCGTCCTCCGGCTGGACCACCACGACCTCCTGGTCCTTGAAGACCTTGCCGCCGCCGACCGGGATGGCGTCCGTCGTGGTCAGCTCCTCGCCCCCGGCCTCGGGCGCGCCCGAGGTCTCGGTGGTCCCGGTGGTCCGGTCGGTGGTGGCGGAGCCGCTGTCGTCGTCGCCTGAGTCGCCGCAGCCCGCGACGAGTGCCGCCGCGCCCGTGGCGAGGAGGATGGTGCGCCGGTTCGGACGGATGGTCATGTCGTCACTCCGAGTGTGGGGCGGAACCAGGGGGCGCGGGGCCGGTCGGACCAGCATCTTGGCACTGAAAGCACCGAAGAAGAAGCAACCCGGGAGGCAATGCCATAAATCGCGCAAGCCCGGCGGACCCGCACCGCATCTCAGCGGGCGGGCGTCGCGCCCCGGTCCGCCGGGCGCTGACTAGGCTGGACGCGCACAGAGCGATCCGTACAGCAGCAAGGGAGCCAAGCCGTGGCGGTACGAGCGGTCCGGGGTGCCGTCCAACTCGACGTGGACGAGGCTGGCCACATGGACGAGCGGGTCGGAGCCCTGCTCACCGCCGTCCTCGAACGCAACGGCCTGACCACGGACGACCTGATCAGCATCTGGTTCACGGCCACCCCCGATCTGCACAGCGACTTCCCCGCGGCCGCCGCCCGCAAGCTCGGCATCGTCGACGTGCCCCTGATCTGCGCGCAGGAGCTGGACATCGAGGGCGCCATGCCCCGCGTGGTCCGTGTCCTCGCGCACATCGAGTCCGACCTGCCCCGGGCCGAGGTCGCCCATGTCTACCTCGGCGCCGCGGCCGCCCTGCGCAAGGACATCGCCCAGTGAGAACCGCACTCGTCATCGGCACCGGCCTCATCGGCACGTCCGCCGCGCTCGCCCTGGTGAGCCGTGGCGTCGTCGTCCACCTCGCCGACCACGACCCCGAGCAGGCCCGCACGGCCGCCGCCCTCGGCGCCGGCACGGCCGAGGCGCCCGAGGGCCCGGTGGACCTCGCGATCGTCGCCGCGCCGCCCGCCCATGTGGCCGGGGTGCTGGCCGACGCCATGCGGCGCGGGGTGGCCCGGGGCTACCTGGACGTGGCGAGCGTCAAGGGCGGTCCGCGCCGCGAGCTCCAGGCACTGGGGCTCGACCTCGCGGCGTACATCGGCACCCACCCGATGTCGGGCCGTGAGAAGTCCGGCCCGCTGGCCGCCTCCGGCGACCTGTTCGAGGGCCGCCCCTGGGTGCTCACCCCGACCCGGGACACCGACACCGAGGTCCTGAACCTCGCCCTGGAGCTGGTCTCGCACTGCCGGGCGGTGCCGGTCGTCATGGACGCCGACGCCCACGACCGGGCCGTGGCGCTGGTCTCCCACATGCCGCACCTGGTCTCCAGCATGGTCGCCGCGCGGCTGGAGAACGCCGAGGAAGCGGCCGTACGGCTGTGCGGCCAGGGCATCCGGGACGTGACGCGGATCGCGGCCTCCGACCCCCGGATGTGGATCGACATCCTCTCCGCGAACCCGGGGCCGGTCGCCGACCTCCTCGCGGACGTCTCCGCGGACCTCGACGAGACGGTGCAGGCACTGCGGGCGCTGCAGTCCTCCGACGAGGCCAAGCGCCGCGAGGGCACGGCCGGTATCGAGGACGTCCTGCGCCGCGGGAACGCCGGGCAGGTCCGGGTGCCGGGCAAGCACGGGTCCGCGCCGCGGGTGTACGACACCGTGGCGGTCCTGATCGACGACCAGCCGGGCCAGCTGGCCCGCATCTTCGCCGACGCAGGCCGGGCCGGGGTCAACATCGAGGACGTCCGCATCGAGCACGCGACGGGTCAGCAGGCCGGTCTGGTCCAGCTGATGGTGGAGCCGAACGCGGTGCCGGTGCTGACGGCGGCGCTGCGGGAGCGGGGCTGGGCGATCCGCCAGTGAGGCGCGCGCGTCCGGACGAGTGACCCGCACCCAGTAACCTTGTGCGGGGCACCCTCGCGCCCCTACACCCCTCCGCACCGCACCAGGAAGGTGTCCTCCCGTGGAAAACGGCGCCGCCCAGCCCGTGATTGTCGCCATCGACGGCCCCTCCGGCACGGGTAAGTCGAGCACCTCCAAGGCCGTCGCCGCCCAGCTCGGCCTGAGCTACCTCGACACCGGCGCCCAGTACCGGGCGATCACCTGGTGGATGGTGACCAACGGCATCGACATCGACGATCCGCACGCCATCGCCGCCGTGGCCGGGAAGCCTGACCTCGTCTCCGGCACCGACCCGGAGAAGCCGACGATCACCGTCGACGGCATCGACGTCGCCGCCCCGATCCGCACCCAGGAGGTCACCTCCCAGGTCAGCGCGGTCAGCGCGGTGCCCGAGGTGCGGGCGCGGATCACCGAGCTGCAGCGCTCGATCGCGGCGTCCGCGGAGGGCGGCATCGTCGTCGAGGGCCGGGACATCGGCACCACGGTGCTGCCGGACGCCGATCTGAAGATCTTCCTCACCGCCTCCCCGGAGGCGCGCGCCGCCCGCCGCAGCGGTGAGCTCAAGGGCGCCGACGTGCACGCCACCCGCGAGGCCCTGATCAAGCGGGACGCGGCCGACTCCAGCCGCAAGACCTCGCCGCTGGCCAAGGCCGACGACGCGGTCGAGGTGGACACCACCGAGCTCACCCTCGCGCAGGTCATCGAGTGCGTCGTGACCCTCGTCGAGGAGAAGCGGGCCGGGAAGTGACGGCACCGTCGGAGCGGGGTGCGGAGGTAGGGCGGCGCATCGGCGTCGGCCTGATGTACGGGCTGTGGAAGCCGCGGGTCCTGGGTGCCTGGAAGGTCCCCGCGACCGGCCCGGTGATCCTCGCCGTCAACCATTCGCACGTCATCGACGGCCCGATGGTCATCGGCGTGGCGCCCCGGCCGTCGCACTTCCTGGTCAAGAAGGAAGCGTTCGTCGGCCCGCTCGATCCCTTCATGCGGGCCGTCGGCCAGCTGAAGGTGGACCGCTCGACCGCCGACCGTACGGCCATCACCCAGGCGCTGGACGTGCTGGCGTCCGGCGGCGTGCTCGGGATCTTCCCCGAGGGCACTCGCGGCGAGGGCGACTTCGCCGCTCTGCGGGCCGGGCTCGCGTACTTCGCGGTGCGCAGCGGCGCCCCGATCGTCCCGGTCGCCGTACTGGGAAGCACCGAGCGGCCCGGACGGTTGATAAAGGCGCTGCCCGCGCTGCGCTCCCGCGTCGACGTCGTCTTCGGCGACCCCTTCGAGGCGGGCGACGGCAGCGGACGGCGCACCCGCACGGCGCTGGACGAGGCGACCGTGCGCATCCAGAAGCAGCTGACCGAGCACCTGGAAAACGCCAGGCGGCTCACCGGTCGCTAGGCGACACTTGAGTAGTGGATCACCCGAAACGGGGGGTTCCACCGATCACCACACTGAACGAGGTACGGACTTCATGAACGACCAGATCCCCTCCGAGGGCTCGGGCGAGGCGCACGACCACGGAGCACTTGGCGACGCCGAGTACGCGGAGTTCATGGAGCTCGCCGCGGAAGAGGGCTTCGACCCGGAGGACGTCGAGGGCGCCCTCGAAGCGGCGGGTCACGGCCCGCTGCCCGTGCTCGCCGTCGTCGGCCGTCCGAATGTCGGCAAGTCGACCCTCGTCAACCGCATCATCGGGCGCCGCGAGGCCGTCGTCGAGGACAAGCCCGGCGTCACCCGTGACCGGGTCACCTACGAGGCCGAATGGGCGGGCCGCCGCTTCAAGGTCGTCGACACCGGCGGCTGGGAGCAGGACGTCCTCGGCATCGACGCCTCCGTCGCCGCCCAGGCCGAGTACGCCATCGAGGCCGCCGACGCCGTCGTCTTCGTCGTCGACGCCAAGGTCGGCGCCACCGACACCGACGAGGCGGTCGTACGTCTGCTGCGCAAGGCCGGCAAGCCCGTGGTGCTGTGCGCCAACAAGGTGGACGGCCCGAGCGGCGAGGCGGACGCCTCGTACCTGTGGGCCCTCGGGCTCGGCGAGCCGCACCCGGTCTCGGCGCTGCACGGCCGCGGCACCGGCGACATGCTGGACGCCGTGCTGGAGGTGCTGCCGGACGCCCCGGAGCAGACCTTCGGCACCGCGGTCGGCGGCCCCCGCCGCATCGCCCTGATCGGCCGCCCGAACGTCGGCAAGTCCTCGCTGCTGAACAAGGTGGCGGGCGAGGAGCGCGTCGTCGTCAACGAGATCGCGGGCACCACCCGGGACCCGGTCGACGAGCTGATCGAACTCGGCGGTGTCACCTGGAAGTTCGTCGACACGGCCGGTATCCGCAAGCGCGTCCACCTCCAGCAGGGTGCCGACTACTACGCCTCGCTGCGCACCGCCGCCGCGGTCGAGAAGGCCGAGGTGGCGGTCATTCTGATCGACGCCTCCGAGAACATCTCGGTGCAGGACCAGCGCATCGTGACGATGGCCGTCGAGGCCGGACGCGCGGTGGTCCTGGCCTTCAACAAGTGGGACACCCTCGACGAGGAGCGCCGCTACTACCTGGAGCGGGAGATCGAGACCGAGCTCGGCCAGGTGGTGTGGGCGCCGCGGGTGAACGTCTCCGCGCGCACCGGCCGGCACATGGAGAAGCTGGTCCCGGCGATCGAGACGGCCCTCGCGGGCTGGGAGACCCGGGTCCCGACCGGCCGCCTCAACGCCTTCCTCGGTGAGCTGGTCGCCGCCCACCCGCACCCGATCCGGGGCGGCAAGCAGCCGCGCATCCTCTTCGGCACCCAGGCCGGCACCAAGCCGCCGCGGTTCGTGCTCTTCGCCTCCGGCTTCATCGAGGCGGGCTACCGGCGCTTCATCGAGCGCCGGCTGCGCGAGGAGTTCAGCTTCGAGGGCACCCCGATCCACATCTCGGTCCGGGTCCGCGAGAAGCGCGGCAAGAAGAAGTAGGCGTACGACGAAGAGGGCGGCCCCGGAAGGGACCGCCCTCTTCGTCGTTCAGATGCCTCTGCGGGGAACGGGCTCCAGCGCCGGATGCGTTCCCGTCCCCTGCGGCCCGATGTGTCCGACCCGCTGCCACTGCGACTGCCGGGCACTGTGGGCGCCCGCGCTGTAGGCGCTGTACGAACTGGAGAAGGACCCCGACCGGTGACCGCCGTACGAGCCCGAACTGTGCGGGATGCTCCCGAAGGCGGTGAACCCCAGCTCCTCCTCGCCGCTGCGGTCACCCGGCAGCGTCCGGAAGGACTTGACGTACTCGGCGTAGAGCGCGTCGTAGATCGGCGTGGCCGATGGCGAAACATCGTATGCGTGCACGTATGTCCAAACGACCGGGCACAGCAAGGGATGCGGCCGGGGCGCGGGCCTTCGGGGGCGCTCAGGTCCCGGCGAGAGGCAGTGCGGAAGCGACCAACTTGCCGTTGGCCGCGGCCTTGTCCAGCGCGTCCCGCAGCAGGTCCTCCCGCGGCTGCCGTCCGATGGTCCCCACCGGGGCCGCGAACATCAGCACCTGCTGGTGCTTGTTGGCCGCGGTCCGCCATCCCTCGGTGACCTGGAGCGGCTGGTGCGCCTGCCACCAGGCCACCGGCTGGCCGCCGTTGGTGCCCGGCTGGAGCACCGCGTGCAGCTGCCCCATGGCGAGCAGCACCGACCAGCCGTGCAGCACCGGCGGCACCGAGTCGATGGCCGTCACCGGCATGAACCCCTGCTCGATGAGCAGCGGCAGGAAGTCGTCGCCGAGGGCGGTGGACCCGGGCCGGACGATGGGCCCGGTCGGCTCCACGACCAGCGCCGGGTGCAACTCCCCGGCGATCAGGATGAGTCCGCTGGTCACGCCGAGCACCGCCTGCTCGGGTACGACCTTCTCCGGCTCCAGGTCGACCTGGTCGCCGGTGATGGACCGCACGGCCCCCTTGAGCTGCTCCTCGGTGACCTGGACGACCTGCGAGGGCAGGCAGCCGGCGTGGGCGAAGGCGAGGACGGCGGTCTCGTCCCCGATGAACAGGACGGTGCTGGTGCGCTCCTGTTCGGAGTCGCCCGGGGTGCGGCAGGACGTGCAGTCGTAACTGCCGGGGGCGTTCTCTCCGGCGAGCAGCCGGTCGGCTTCTTCGTCGCCGATCTCGGCGCGTACCTCGTCGCTGACGTCGAGCATGCGCGGCACGGGTGGCTCCCTCGGGATGTGGTGCGTGGCGCGGCCGGGTGGCTCCCGGCCCGTGAACCGGGTGGGCCCCGGGCTCATGAAGAAGACAACGGGTGAGCTGCGGCGGGAGTCACGCCTCAGGGCGAACGGAATCGAACCAGGCAAGGGGCTCGGTCACCTGGGGGCGGAATCGGGCATTCGTGGTCAAGTCCGCTCTAGGTCACGGCAGTTGGTTCCGCTGGGTGAGCGACAGGTCGACGAGGTGATGGGTCGACAAATCGTGAAATCGGCGAATGAAATGGGACGTCGAAGAACGGCACCCTCCGGCCCCGTCGGTCCGCCGACCGGGTGGGGCCCCCGCGCGCACCGACGCGCCGGGGCGGCGCCGCGCGTGGCGCTGCTTAGCGTGGGCCGATGATCCGCACGCCGATCACGCTCGCCCTCGCGGCCGCCCTGCTGCCCCTCCTCGCCCCCGGCGCCGCCCACGCGGCACCGCCTCCGACGGCCTCCGCACCGGCGGCCCCGCTCCCGCCCTACGCCTGCGCCAAGGACCAGTGGCCCTGGGGCTGTATCGCCGAGTGCGAGAGCAGCGGACGCTGGCACATCAACACCGGCAACGGCTTCTACGGCGGACTGCAGTTCTGGCAGCCCACGTGGAAGGCGTTCGGCGGCCTGAAGTACGCCCCGCGCGCGGATCTCGCCACGCGGCAGCAGCAGATCACGGTCGCCCAGAAGGTGCTCGCCGTCCAGGGCTGGAAGGCCTGGCCCGTCTGTTCGAAGCGGTACGGGCTCAAGGGCCGGATGCACACGGTGAAACCCGGCGACACGCTCTCGTCGGTCGCCCGCACGTACGGCATCAAGGGCGGCTGGCCGGCCCTCTACAAGGCCAACAAGAAGACCGTCGGCCCCTCCCCGGACCGGCTGCGGCCGGACATGCTGCTGGTCATTCCGAAGAGCGCGACCCGCTCCGCCGCGCTCTGAGGCCCGCCCCGGGCGGATCCCGCGGCTCAGTGGCCTCACCGCTGAACACCACCGCGCCGCGGCGCAGTTCGTACACCAGCGTCGGCCGGTCGCGCGGCACGGGCGGCAGCCGCTGCTCGGCGAGGACCACGCACGCGTCCAGCCCGGCGAGCAGTCCGTACGTCCGGGCCGCCACCGCGGGCGCCATGCCCTGCGCCGGTTCGTCCACGAGCAGCACGCGCGGGCGGGCCAGCAGGGCCCGGGAGAGGGCCAGCATGCGCTGCTCGCCGCCGGAGAGGGTGCCCGCCCGGCGGGGGAGCAGCGCCTCCAGGGGCGGGTAGGCGGCCAGGGCCGCATCGAGGGCTTGGGCGGTCAGTTCGAGGTTCTCGCGGACGGTGAGCGAGCCGAAGACCGCCTGCCGGTCCGGGACCAGGCACAGGCCCCGGCGGGCCCGCTCGTACGCCGGTACGCGGGTCACGTCCACGCCGTTCCACACCACCGCGCCCCCGGACAGCGAGACGGTCCCGGCCAGGGCGCGCAGGGCGGTCGTACGACCCGATCCGTTGCGGCCGAGGAGCACGGTCAGGCCCGGGGCAGGCGCGGCGAGGGTGATGCCGTGCAGGGCTTCCAGGGGGCCGTAACGCACGCGCGCGTGGCGCAGGGAGAGGGTCATACGGGGGTCTCCCGGGCGTCCAGTGCGTCGAGGACGTGGGCCGGGGGGCCCGAGGCGACGATGCGGCCGGCCGTCATGACGTGCACGACGTCCGCGAGGTCGGCCACCAGGTCCAGGTCGTGCTCCACGACGAGCAGGGCGGTGCCGTCGGCGGCGAGCGCCTTGAGGAGGCGGGCCAGGGCGGCGACCTCCCCGGTGTCCAGGCCCGCCGCGGGTTCGTCCAGGAGCAGGACGCGAGGGCTCCCGGCCAGGACCCGTGCGAGCTCGACCCGGCGGAGGGTGCCGGTGGGCAGGCCGGCGGCGGGGGCGTCCCACACGGAGTCGAGGCCCAGCAGGCGCAGGGCTCGGTCCACGGCCGCCGGGTCGCCGACGCGGCCCTGCTCCGCGCCGACGCGGATGTTCTCGGCCACGGTGAGGGCAGGGAAGACGGCCAGTTGCTGGAAGGTGCGGGCGATGCCGAGGCGGGCGCGGGTGTGGGCGGGGAGCCGGGTGATGTCCCGGTCGCCGTAGCGGATCCGGCCGTGGGCGGGGCGGAGAGTGCCCGCTAGGCAGTGGAAGAGGGTGCTCTTTCCGGCGCCGTTCGGGCCGACGATCGCGGTGATCCGTGCGGGGGCCACCTGGAGGTCCACGCCGTCGAGGGCCCGGAAGCCGCCGTAGCCGGCCCGGAGGGCGTGGGCGCTGAGGATCGGCCTGTCGGATGTGGGTGGCTGCCGGGAGGGTCTGGGGGAGTGGGCGGCCACGGCCGACGGTGCGGGTGCGACCGGCGCGGGGCCGGTGGCGGTCCTCCGCAGGTACCGGCGTACCGCCTCTCCCCGCTCCGTCAGCCTCGCCCGTCCCGCCGGCCGCAGCCGGGTCGCCGCGCTCCGCAGGGCCTCGTACGGGCCGCCCGGGAAGCGGCCCACCAGGACCGCCAGGACGCCGATCAGGGCCGCCGCCACCCCGCCCCGCGCCCCGGCGTCCAGGCCCACCAGCAGGGCCGCCGCGGCCAGCGCGCCCAGGGTGCTGTCGGCGCCGAGGACCACCACCGCGGCGAACCAGAGCAGGCCCCGGACCGGGTCGAAGGCGGCGGGGTCGAAGGCCCGCAGCCCCATGCCGAGCATGCCGCCGCCCAGGGCGGCCAGCGCCGCGCCCGAGACGAAGGCCGCGAGTTTCAGGGCCGGGACACGCACTCCGGAGGCCGACGCGCCCGACTCGTGGTCGCGCAGGGCCGCGAGGGCCCGCCCGGTACGGCCCGTGCGCAGCGCGCGGGCCGCCAGGAGGGCCGCGCCCAGCAGGGCCAACTCCAGGACGTAGTAGGCGCGGTCGTCGTCGAAGCCCGCCGGGCGGCCGAGCGCCAGGCCCGAGGTCGCGTACGGCTGCGCGAAGACGAAGCGGCTCACCCCGACACCCACCGCGAACGTCGCCAGCGCCAGCGCCAGGCCTTTGCGGCTGATCGCGGGCCAGCCGGTCAGCAGCCCCAGGGGGGCCACCAGCAGCACCGCCAGCGCCAGCGCCGCCAGTTCGGGCAGGCGGGGCAGGCCCGGGAACCGGCCCGCCGCCAGCAGGGCAGTGAAGAGGGCGCCCAGGCCCGCGTAGGCCGCCTGACCGAGGGAGATCTGGCCGCCGCGGCCGGTGACCACCACCAGGGAGAGCAGCACCACGGCCAGCGCCGGTACCTGGACCGAGGTGTGCAGGTCCGCGCCCGCGAACCCCAGCGGAAGCAGGAACAGCACCCACGCCACGATCCAGGCGCCCAGCGGCGTCGGCACGCGCGCGGTGGCCGTGCGGGGCAGGGCGTCGCGGGTGCCGACGCGGGGGAGGGCCAGCGCCGCGATCAGCAGCGCCACCACGAACAGGTTCGCGCCCACCGCCTGCAGCAGCGGCTCGCCCCAGCCCCGCGGATGCAGCCGCGTCACCTGGCTCTGCGCCACGCCGATGCCGAGCGCCGTCACCACCGCGACCGGCAGGCTCCGCATCCGGGCGGCCACCGCCACCGCCACGACCTCCATCACCAGCAGCGGCAGTCCGTACGGGTCCAGACGGACGTAAGGGGCCAGCAGCACGCCGGTCAGGCCCGCGGTGAACGAGCCGAACGCCCAGCCCGCCGCGGCCACCCGGTCCGCGTCGATCCCGCCCAGCACGGCGAGCTGCCGGTCGTCCACGACCGCGCGAAGCTCCCGCCCGAACCGGGTCCACCGGATGACCGCACCGACCGCCGCCGCCAGCACCAGGACCACCGCCAGCTGTCCCCAGGGGTCCGCCGCCACCAGCAGCTCCGGCGCGTCGTCCCGCGCCCCCTGCCCCCACAGCAGCGCCGCCCCGCCCACCAGCAGCACGAACACCCCGATCGACGCCACCAGCGTCTGCGCCGGGTCACCGCCGAGGACGGACAGCGGACGGAAGACGAACCGTTCCAGCGCCATCCCGATCGCGGGCGCCAGCACGAGCAGGGTCATCGCGGCCCCCGCCCACAGGGGCCAGCCCCACTCCACCACGAGCTGCCGCAGCGCATAGGCGCACACCATGGCGACGGCCCCGTGCGCGAAGTTGAGCACCCCCGTCGCGCGATAGGTGACGACCAGACCGATCCCGGTGAGGGCGGCGGCGCTGCCGACCGACAGGCCGGCCAGGGTGAGGTCGTACGTCAGGGACGACATCAGTCGTCCGCCGTGGCGGGCTCACAGATCGGGCAGGGTCCCAGGTCGCCGCTGCCGACCAGCTTGGCGTCCACCGGCACCGCCTCCGCCTTCCCGCTCACCAGAGGGCAGTCCGCGCGGTGGAAGAGCGTGCCGCCCGGCACCATCAGCTGGTCCCCGCTGACCGCGAGGGGCGCGGCCGGCGAGGACCCCGACGCCTCGGCGTCCGGCGCTTCGGCGGCCACGAGCAAGCCGTACAGCTCCTCCACGCGTGCGGCGGCGAGCGCGTTGCGGCCCTGGGTGAGCAGCACCGCCGCGGCGACGATCAGCGCGGCGCCGGGGACCGTGCAGGAGGCGAGATAGGGCAGTTGCCGCTCGGCGAACCGCTCGCCCGAGACGCCGTACCAGCCGAGTACGCAGAGCACCGCGCCCGCGGCGAGAGCGGCCCAGCCGGCCCACAGGACGGGATGCACGGTCCGCAGTCGGGCTGTCCGCATCTGTGGCTCCTCAGGCTTCACACGTCATGTGTCTGTCCATGCCAGCCGATGGCTTGCACTATGCCTTCTGTCAGCTGACCCTGAAAGAACCGGGCGTGCACGGCCCGGACCGACACCCGGTGGTGAGCCAGATGGTTCTCGGGAGCGACCTCAGTCGGCGGAACACAGGACGCGGTACGGCACTGGCGGCCGCCCTGCTTCTCTTCCTCGCCCCGGCCCTCGCGGCCTGCGGCGACGACGAGGGAGGCGGCTCGGACGCCACTCCGCCCGCCCCTTCGGCCGAGCGGACGACGAGCGCCCCCGCGGCGACCGCGCCCGCCGACGCCGGGGCGGCCGAGCAGGAGATCGAGCGGAACTGGCAGAAGTTCTTCGACCCCGACACCTCCCTGGAGGACAAGGAGACCGTCCTGGAGAACGGCGACCGGATGGCCCCGGTGCTCCGGGCGTTCAGCGGCGACGAGCGGGGCGGACAGGTCGGGGCGCGGGTCAGCGAGGTCGCCTTCACCTCGCCGACCGAGGCGGACGTGACGTACACGCTCACCCTGAACGGCGCCACCGCCCTGCCGGACGCCGCGGGGACGGCCGTGGAGCAGGACGGCACCTGGAAGGTGTCCGCCAAGACGCTGTGCGCGCTGGTGCAACTGAGCGGCAATGGCTCGGCCTCGCCGGTCCCGGGCTGCTGAGGCCGTTGTCGCGGTGCTGCTGCTCGTCCTGAGCGCGGCCTGCGGCAGCCGGCTTCCGGAGAGCGACTTCGAGGACCGCGGGAGTCGGGCTCCCGCGCGGGACACCGCCCCGATCCGGGTCGGTGTGATCACCAGCGCCACCAGCCCGGTCGGCGGCGACGCCTTCACCGGCCCGCGCGACGGGGCGAAGGCCTACTTCGAGCGGCTCAACGCGCGCGGGGGCATCGACGGCCGCCCGGTCGAGGTGCGGCTGTGCGACGACGGGGGCAGCGGCGTCGGCAACAACGAGTGCGTGCACCGGCTGATCGACGAGGACCGGGTGGTCGCCCTGGTCGCCACCACGGTCCTCGACTACGCGGGCGCCTCCCGCGTCTCCCGCGCGCGCGTGCCCGACATCGGCGGCCAGCCCATCGGCGCCGCCTACGACACCTGGCCGCACCTGTACGGCATCTACGGCAGCCTGGCGCCCCGCGACGGCACGGCCGGCTGGGACGGCAAGCTCTACGGCGGCACCGAGGTCTACCGCTACTTCAAGCGCGAGCACGGCGCCCGTACCGCCGCCGTCGTCTCCTACAACCAGGCCGCGTCCGCCTCCTGGGCCCGGCTCGTCGAGCGGGGTCTGCGGGCCGAGGGCTACGAGGTGGTCACCGAGCAGGTCGACTTCGCGCTGCCCAACTTCCGCGCCGTCGCGGCCGATCTGAAGGAGCGGGGCGCCGACCTCGTCTTCGACGCCATCGACAGCCACGGCAACGCCCGGCTGTGCGCGGCCCTGGACGACGCCGGCGTCGAGCTGACCGCCAAGGTGACGAACGTACAGAACTGGACCTCCACCGTGGCGGACGACTACAAGGACGCCCCGCGCTGCCGCAACGCCCTCTGGGCGACCGGGTCCAGCCGCAACTTCGAGGACACCGGCCACCAGGCCGTACGGGAGTTCCGGGAGGCCACCGAGGGGCTGAAGACGCATGCGCAGTGGCAGCTGGAGGGGTGGGCGGCCGCACGGTGGTTCACGGAAGCCGCACGGTCCTGCGCGAGGACGGGCGTCACGCGCGCGTGCGTCGACGGCTGGATGAGCCGCAGCCAGGGCTGGACCGCCGGCGGTCTGCTGCTCCCCGTCCGCTTCGAGCGGCTGGCCGAGCCGCCCGCGACCCGCCGGACGTGTCTGTCGGTGGCGCGCTGGACGGACGACCGGGGCTGGGTCTCCCAGGGGGACATGGACCGCACGTGCTTCGAGGTTCCGCAGTTGTCCTACGCGCCCTGAGCGAGGGGCGCCCGGGGCCGGTGTGACAGTCAGTTGCCTGGTTATATCCGCGAGTTGAGCATTGCGGACCGTTACTGTCCGGTTGCGCTGGCAGACTCTGCGCCATGTTGGACACCTCGGCACGACTGCTGCGCCTGCTCTCGCTCCTCCAGGCCCACCGGGACTGGTCCGGCGCGCAACTCGCCGACCGTCTCGGGGTGACCCCCCGCACGGTCCGGCGGGACGTGGAGCGGCTGCGCGAGCTCGGCTACCCGGTCAACGCCAGCCCGGGCACCGGCGGCGGGTACCAGCTGGGCGCGGGCGCCGAGTTGCCGCCGCTGCTCCTGGACGACGACGAGGCGGTCGCCGTCGTGGTAGGGCTGCGCACGGCCGCGGGCCAGGGCATCGAGGGCATCGGGGAGACCTCGGTGCGGGCCCTCACCAAGCTGGAGCAGGTCCTGCCGAACCGGCTGCGCCACAGGATCAGCGCCCTCAACGCCTTCACCGTGCCGATGCTGCGCGGACAGCCCTCCCCCGTCGACCCCGGCCTTCTCACCGAACTGGCCCATCTGTGCCGGGACGCCGAGCGGCTGCGCTTCGAGTACCGGGGCCACGACGGCACGCTCACCCGCCGCAGAGCCGAACCGCACCGCCTGGTCTGCACCGAGCGCCGCTGGTACCTGGTGGCCTGGGACCTCGACCGGGACGACTGGCGCATCTTCCGCGCCGACCGCATCACGCCCAAGCCCCCGCACGGCCCCCGCTTCACCCCGCGCCGCCCGCCCGCCGACGACCTCCCCGCCTATGTCTCCCAGGGCGTCTCCACGCGCGCGTACGCCACCCACGCCCTGGTCCGGCTGCTGGTGCCCCTGCGGGAGGCCGCCGAGCACATCTCGCCCTCCGCCGGTGTGCTGGAACCCGAGGGCCCGCGCAGCTGTCTGCTGCGCACCGGAGCGGCGAGCCTGGATGTGATGGTGATCCATGTGATGCTGCTGGGCTTCGAGTTCGAGGTGCTGGAGCCCGTCGAGCTCACGGACGCGATCAGGACCGCCCGGGACCGGCTTTCCCGGGCTCTGGAGCGAGTGCCGCGTACCTGGGAGGGGGCGGATCGAACGCCGGGGACGCCGAGCGGATCCGGCGCGGAGTGGTGAACCGGTGCGCGGAGAAAGGAGTCCGGGGGAATTTTCTCGGCGCTTTCCGACCGGTATAGGGGACGCCTCCGGGACACGCGGGAATTGCGTTCGAATTCCTGTGAAAGACGTGGGCGACCGCTCGTACGTGTGAGTGAGCCGGGTCGAAACGCGTGTCGTGATCCTGTGACAGAAGCGTGACCGGCCAGGGATGAGTGACAGGGCGTGGGCGCTGCGCTGGCCCCGGCCGCCGCCCAGGGCCTAGCGTGGCGGCATGGCACCGATACCGACACCCCCCGCCGAACCCCAGGACCAGCCGGACGGCTACCTCGGCCTGGACGCCGACCGAGCCGAGCAACTCGCCCGCGAACGGGGCTGGACGACCGTACGGTCGCTGCCGCCGGGCGCGATCATCACCATGGAGTACCGCGTGGGACGGCTGAACTTCGAGGTGCGGGACGGCCTGGTGACCCGGGCCTGGAAGGGCTGACGCAGCGCGACGGCCCCGGCTCCTCGCGCAGAGGAACCGGGGCCGTCGCCGCGGGGTGGCTGTGCGTACCGGGCCCCGCTGTCCTGCGGTGGCTAGCCGCCCGTGAGGGGGCGGGCCGCCGACGTCGTACCGCGCGTGACGCGGTCGGTCTGCGGTGGTCGGCGGCTGCCGGCCGGGGTGACCGGAGTGCGCTCCGAGCGGGCCGTGTGCGGCCCCGGCGCCAGATGGACCGGCGCCCGCGGCGAACGGGCCGTGGGGGAGACGTCCTGCGCCGAGTCGCGCGGCTTGACCCGCACCGGGACCTCGACCGGAGCGGCCGGCACGGCTGCCGTACCGGCGCGGCGGGCCCGCAGCCGGTCGCGCAGATCGAAGATCACCGACTCGGCGCGGGCGATCAGCGGCTCGAACCAGGGCAGCGCCAGCAGGATCAGCAGGCCGGCGGCCCAGCCGAGGAGCACATCGCTCAGCCAGTGCGTACCGAGATACACCGTGGACAGGCCCACGCCCAGCGAGGTCACCGCCGACAGGGCGGACAGCCACCGGCGGGCCGCCGGGGTGGAGGCCAGATACGCCAGGATTCCCCAGGTCACCACGGCGTTGGCGGTGTGGCCGCTGGGGAATATATCGCCGCCCAGCCACATCTCGTTGGAGCCCACGGTGGTCGCGTAGTGCGGTCCGAGACGGCCCATGCCGAGCTTGGCGGCGCCGACCGTGACGTTCAGCAGCAGCAGCGAGGTGGCGAGCGCGAGCAGCGGCCGCAGGGTGTGCTGCCGCCAGGAGCGCCAGCCCAGCCAGGCCGCGATCATCACGGCGGTGGGGCCGCGCTGGCCGAGGACCACGTAGTAGTCGACGAATGCGTGGATCTCCGACCACTGCTGGTAGGGCCGGAAGAACATGACCTGCCAGTCGAGCCGGACCAGCCACGAGGTGATCACCACGGCCCACACGATGGCCCCGTAGAAGGCCAGGGTCGCCGCGAAAAGGGCGACCCTGTGCCGGCTCATCCTCGGCACATCGATGTGGGCCGGCCGTTCCGGCTCGCGGTCCAGCCTCGCGAACACCCGGTCCAGACGGGTGAGGTTTCGTTCGGTACGCACCCAATCGACGTTACAGCGAGTGAGCTCTCAACCCCGTCGATACCGCCGGTTTGTGATGACGATGTGATGTGGGATTCATCTCAAGGAGGGCCTTATTTCCTACGACTTCGCAATCAGCGGGCGCCGCGCCCTTCAATTCCTTTGATCATTCCAGAGCACCGTTTTATGGGGCTTACGAATTCGTTCACCGGAAGCCGGCCCGGAATTCTCCCGCCGATCATCACGGCGGACCCGAGCCGTTCAGCCAGAACGCCCCGTAGCCCGCCGAGGCCAGCGCGATCAGCGCCAGGATCGTGGCCGACCGGCGTATGCGCAGCCGGGCCAGGGCCACGGCGAGGGGCAGGAGCAGCGGGAAGGCGGGCAGCAGCAGACGCGGCTTCGAGCCGAAGTAGCTCGACGCGCACAGGGCGAGCGCCAGGACGGCACCCGCGTACACCAGCAGGGGCAGCGGCTGGCGCTGCCGGACGCAGACGACGTACAGCCACACCACGAGGCCGACCCCGACGAGCAGGGCCAGCCCGGCGAGGGCCTGCGGAAACGAGGTGAACTTGGCGGCGACGAAACGGGCGAAGGCGTAGCCGCCGTCGAAGCCGTTGCGCCAGCCGGCCTGGACCTCGAGATAGCCGAGCGGGCCCTTGCCGGTGTGGTGGCCGACCCACAGCACGTAGCCGGCGGCTCCCAGGGGCGCGAGGAGCATGCCCAGGGCGCGCCGGGTGACGGACGCGCCCAGTGGGGGAGGGCCGCCGGTGGAGGAGGGGGCGTGCCCGGAGCCGTGCGCGCGGTCGGCGGGCGCCGCGCTTCGCTCTCGCACGAACGAGGCAATACCGGCCGCCCACACCGCCGCCACGACGGCGAGCCCGACCGGACGGGTCAGGCCGGCCAGCAGGGCCAGGGTGCCGGCGGTCACCCAGCGGCCCGTCAGCACCGCGTACAGCGACCAGGCCGCCAGCGCGGTGAACAGTGACTCGCTGTACGCCATCGACTGCACGATCCCGACCGGCAGCACCGCCCACAGCAGCACCGCGCAGACCCCCGCGCGGCGCCCGTACAGGCGGTCGGCGACCGCGAAGATCCCCCAGGCCGCGGCGAGCGAGGCGAGCGCCGTGACCAGGAACCCGGCGTCCGCGTACGACAGGGGTGCGACCGCCGCGAACAGCCGCTCCAGCCAGGGCAGCAGCGGAAAGAACGCCAGGTTCGAGTGCACATCGCCGTTGGGCAGCCGCACCTCGTAGCCGTATCCCAGCTCGGCGACCCTGGTGTACCAGAGCGAGTCCCAGCGGGCGGTCAGCAGCGTGTACGCGCTCTTGTCGCGCGCCGCGCTCCACAGGGCCAGGACGAGCAGGCCCAGGGCACGCACGGCGGCGTACCCCAGGAGGGTTGGCGCCGCGCGTCGCACGCGCGCGGAAAGATCGGTCACGGGCTCGATTATCTGGGGGAGGCCACACGGGGCGGCCCGCCGGGGCGTGCCGACGGGCCTGCTCGGCGGGTGAGGGGAAGTGGCGTACGCCACACGTGTTCCGTCCGGAGTCTGAGAGCTCCACCACTAGGCACCGGCACGGACTCGCGTACTCTGACGAGTCACTCGCTTCGTTGCGCGGGCCGGAGACCACCGCTCCTCTCCGGCCGAGTCACGGGGAGTCCCCACCCCGTGAGCCCGCCGAACGCGAGGGAACATCTGGGAGGTACGTACATGTCCGGGACGACCACGGCCGCTGCGCTGCGCCGTCGGGCGGCCGGGGCCGGTGCCAACCGCTGGGTCGTCCTCGTGGTCCTCTGCGCCAGCCTGCTGCTGGTCGCCGTCGACGCCACCGTGCTGCACGTGGCGGTGCCCGCCGTCACCGAGGACCTCAGGCCCGGCGGTATAGAACTGCTCTGGATCGTCGACGTCTACCCCCTCGTCTGCGCCTCGCTGCTGATCCTCTTCGGCACGCTGGGCGACCGCGTGGGCCGCAGACGGATCCTGCTCCTCGGATACGCCCTGTTCGGCGTCGCCTCCGCGCTGGCCGCCCTCGCCGACACCGCCCAGGTGCTGATCGCGGCGCGGGCGCTGCTCGGGGTCGGCGGCGCGATGATCATGCCGGCCACCCTCTCGATCCTCCGCCAGGTCTTCCCCGACCGGCGTGAGCGCGCGCTCGCCATCGGCATCTGGAGCGCGGTCGCCGCGGTCGGCGCGGCCGTCGGACCGCTGCTCGGCGGCTTCCTGCTGGAGCACTTCTGGTGGGGCTCGGTCTTCCTCGTCAACATCCCCCTGATGCTGGTCAGCCTGCCGGTGGGCCGGCTGCTGCTGCCCGAGTCCAAGGGCGACGGCCGCGGTCCCTGGGACGTGGTCGGCGCGCTGATGGCGGCGGCCGGCCTCTTCGGGGCCGTGCTCGGTGTCAAGCGGCTCGGCGGCGGCGACTTCGACGGCGCCGGCGTGCTGCCCCTGCTGGTGGGCGCCGCCCTGCTGGTCCTGTTCGTCCGACGCCAGCGGCGCCGCGCGCATCCCCTGGTGGACCTGCGGATGTTCGCCCGCCCCGCGTTCAGCACCTCGGTGGGCTGCATCGTGCTGGCGATGCTCGCGCTGGTCGGCCTGGAGTTGATCGCGGCGCAGTATCTGCAACTGGTGCTCGGCCTGTCGCCGCTGGAGACCGGGCTGCGGCTGCTGCCGCTGACCTTCGCGGCGATGGGTGCGGGGCTCGCCGGAGCGCGGATGCTGCGCCGGTTCGGGCCGCGGCGGATGGTGTGCTCGGGGTTCTGTCTGACGGCGTTCGCGGTGGTGCTGCTGACGGCGATGGGCGGCACGGACGATCCCGCGCTGATGCTGTCCGGGTTCGTCCTGCTGGGCTTCGGTCTGGAGACCACGCTGTTCGGGGCGTACGAGTCGATGCTGAGCGAGGCACCGCCGGAGCAGGCGGGCGGCGCGGCGGCGATCGGCGAGACCTCCTACCAGCTGGGCGCGGGCATCGGCATCGCGCTGCTGGGCACCGTGATGAACGCGGCGTACGCGCCCGGTCTGTCCTCCGTGCCCGGCGTGCCCGCCTCCGCGTCCGCGTCCGCGAGTCATTCGCTGGGCGAGGCCTACGAGGTGGCCGGGCAGCTGGGCGGCGCCGCCGGGGAGACCCTGCGCGAGGCGGCGCGCAACTGCTTCGTCCACGGGCTGCATGTGACGCTGCTGGTCAGTGCCGGGCTGCTGCTGCTCGGCGCGGTGATGGCGCTGAGGCTGCCGCGCGCCATGAGCTGCGAGCCGACGGCCGCGGTGGAGGTCCCGGCGCCGCGCGAGGTCGCGGAGTCCCGGGTCACGGCCTGACCCCCTGGACGGGGTGGAAGACTGCGTCGTAACGTCGGCCTTCAACCCGTGACTAGCGCTGCTAGTTTTGAGCTGCCGGAGGGTCTCCCATGCCGTTGCCCCCGTTCGATCCCGCCGATCCGCTGGGGATCGACGACCTCCTTCAGCCCGAGGACCTCGCGGTCCGCGACACCGTACGCCGCTGGGCCGCCGACCGCGTCCTGCCGTACGTGGCCGAGTGGTACGAGACCGGGGAAGTGCCCGGCATCCGTGAACTGGCCCGTGAGCTCGGCTCCATCGGCGCCCTCGGGATGTCGCTGAGCGGCTACGGCTGCGCGGGCGCCTCCGCCGTCCAGTACGGGCTCGCCTGTCTGGAGCTGGAGGCCGCCGACTCCGGCATCCGGTCCCTGGTCTCGGTGCAGGGCTCCCTCGCCATGTACGCCATCCACCGCTACGGCAGCGAGGAGCAGAAGCAGAACTGGCTGCCCCGGATGGCCTCCGGCGAGGTCATCGGCTGCTTCGGGCTCACCGAGCCGGACCACGGCTCCGACCCCGCCTCCATGCGGACGTACGCCAAACGCGACGGCGGCGACTGGGTCCTGACGGGCCGCAAGATGTGGATCACCAACGGATCCGTCGCCGGGGTCGCCGTCGTCTGGGCGCAGACCGAGGACGGCATCCGCGGTTTCGTCGTGCCGACGGACAGCCCCGGCTTCTCGGCCCCCGTGATCAAGCACAAGCTGTCCCTGCGCGCCTCGGTGACGAGCGAGCTGGTGCTGGACGAGGTGCGGCTGCCCGCCGACGCGGTCCTGCCCGAGGTCACCGGCCTGCGCGGACCGCTCAGTTGCCTCTCGCACGCGCGCTACGGCATCGTCTGGGGTTCCATGGGCGCGGCTCGCTCCTGTTTCGAGACCGCGGTCGAGTACGCGAAGTCACGGGAGCAGTTCGGGCGGCCCATCGGTGGCTTCCAGCTCACCCAGGCCAAACTCGCCGACATGGCGGTCGAACTGCACAAGGGGATTCTGCTCGCCCACCATCTGGGGCGGCGCATGGACGCCGGCCGCCTGCGTCCCGAGCAGGTCAGCTTCGGCAAGCTCAACAACGTCCGGGAGGCCATCGACATCTGCCGTACGGCGCGGACGATCCTCGGTGCCAACGGGATCTCGCTGGAGTACCCGATCATGCGGCACGCGACGAACCTCGAATCGGTGCTCACCTACGAGGGCACCGTCGAGATGCACCAGCTCGTGCTGGGCAAGGCGCTCACCGGACTCGATGCCTTCCGGTGAACCCCGAGGGGGCAGGGCCGGCGATCGGCCCTGCCTCAGCTCTGATTGAAGAAACCGTCCGTCCGGTGGGCGGCCGGCTCACCGTTGATGATCTCCGTGTCGGCCGGGGTCAGCAGGAACACCCGGGTGGAGACGCGCTCGATGGAACCGCGCAGACCGAAGATCAGGCCGGCCGCGAAGTCCACGACGCGCTTGGCGTCGCCGGCCTCCATGGCCGTGAGGTTCATGATGACCGGGACACCGTCCCGGAACAGCTCGCCGATGGCCCGGGCGTCCCGGAAGCTGTCCGGGGTGACCGTGCCGATCCGGCGGCCCTTCTCCTCGGCGACGTCGGCCGCCACCTTGACCCTCGGGTCGGTGACCCAGGCATCCCCGGAATCGGTCCCCTCGGAGTAGTCGTCGTCGTAGTAACGCTCGTCATCGTTGTCGTCAACGAGGCCCAGCCAGGCACTCGCCTTGCGCACCGATCCCATGGACGCCTCCTCTCACAGCGGTCTTGCTTGCTTTCCGCATCCCTATGGTCATCCATGATGCGGACGGCGCGCCAAGTGAATAGACGCCGCGCGGGGGGTTTGTGACGGTACTGGTGCACAGCGCATACGTCGAGAGCCCAAGCGCGCCAAGGGGCCTGCCACGCATGGCTGCTGACTGTGAGTGAAATATGATTCTTCGCGGCGTATGGGTGAGGCGCGGGGCGTACGGGTGAAGCGGGAGGGTGTGAAAGCGGCCACGGAGGTGGCCGATACGATGCGGCGGCTCAATGTCGTACGAACCACGGGGGAGCGTCGTGTTCGGAATAGTCAGGCCCTGCCGCCATCGGCTCGGGGAGCGTCTCGCCGGTCAGTGGATGGCTCATCTGTGCGGTCTCTGCCTGGCGTTGCGCGGGGACCACGGGCAGTTCGCACGGGTGGTGACGAACTACGACGGGCTGCTGATCTCCGTTCTGACGGAGGCTCAGGCCGGTGCGGACGAAGGGCTGCGGCGTACGGCCGGGCCGTGTCCGCTGCGCGGGATGCGGACCGCGTCCGTCGCGCGCGGGGAGGGGGCACGGCTGGCGGCGGCGGTGTCGCTGGTGCTGGCCTCCGCGAAGGTACGTGACCATCTCGCCGACGGGGACGGCCTGCTGGCGCGCAAGCCGGTGGCGGTGGCCGCGCGCCGGGTCGCTTCCAGCTGGGGCGCCGCGGGGGCGCGCGGTGGCCTTGCCGTGGGGTTCGACACCGGGCTGCTGGTCGACGCGGTGGACCGGCAGGTCGGGATCGAGGCGCTGGCCGGGCCGGAGACCTCGCTGCTGGTGGTGACCGAGCCGACCGAGACGGCGACGGCGGCGGCCTTCGCGCATACGGCGGTGCTGGCGGGGCGTCCGCTCAACGCCGAGCCGCTCGCCGAGGCGGGGCGGCTGTTCGGGCGGCTGGCGCATCTGCTGGACGCCGTGGAGGACAGGGAGGCCGACGCGGCGTCGGGGGCGTGGAATCCGCTGACCGCTACGGGGACGTCCCTGGCGGAGGCCCGGCGGCTGGCCGATGACGCGCTGCACGGGATCCGGCTGGCGCTGCGCGAGGTGTCCTTCACCGATCCGAAGCTGGCGCATCTGCTGCTGGTGCACGAGCTGCGTCGGTCGGTGGACCGGGCGTTCGGCGGCCCGTCGTGCTCGCACATGGCGGGGCCGTACGCGCCGCCCGGGGGTCCGGGTGGCCCGCCGCTGCCCCCGGAGCCGCCTCGGCGGGATCGCCGGGGACTGCTCGCGGGGTGCGCCGTATGGGCCGGATTGGCTTGTACCTGTCAGATGTGTTGCGGGGAATTCGAGGACCCCTGGTCGCGGCAGCGCCGGGAAGGGCTCTGCAACAGTTGCGATTGCAGCGGGTGCGGCGACTGCTGCAGCTGCTGCGATTGTTGCGGGAACTGCTGTGACAGCTGCGGCTGCGACGGCTGCGATTGTGGGTGCAACTGCTGAGCGGAGCCGCCGTCGAACGCCCGCAACCAGGGCGGCAGCGCAGGTCGTTCAAAAATTGACGGCCGAAAGGCGCTCTTGCGCGGGCCGGGCGTGCCGCCGAATACTCCCCCACAGCGCTTGTCAGGGGCACGGCGTGTTCGGAATCCGGACACCCCGGCTCCTGGCTGCGCCTCACGGGCCCGAAACCCCACGAGGGCCCCCGACTTCCCATGTGGAGGAACGAAAAGTGAGGATCAAGCGCACCACCCCCCGCAGTGGCATGACGAGACGGACCCGGCTGATCGCCGTATCGACCGGCCTCGTAGCCGCAGCAGCCGTCGCGATCCCCAGCGCGACCGCGGCCGACGCCCCCGCCACCTTCAGCTCCGCCGAGCTGAAGAGCGCGAGCAGCTCCGTGCTCAAGGCCGACGTGCCGGGCACCGCCTGGGCCGTCGACAGCAAGACCAACCGGGTCGTCGTCACCGTCGACAGCACGGTCTCCAAGGCCGAGATCGCCAAGATCCGCCAGCAGGCGGGCGGCGACGCCGACGCCCTGACCATCAAGCACACCCCGGGCAAGTTCCAGAAGTACATCGCGGGCGGCGACGCCATCTATTCGGGCACCGGCCGCTGCTCCCTCGGCTTCAACGTCCGCAACAGCGCGGGCGCCGACTACTTCCTGACCGCCGGTCACTGCACCGACGGCGCGGGCACCTGGTACGCCAACTCGGGCCGTACGACGGTCCTCGGACCGACCGCCGGTTCCAGCTTCCCGACGAACGACTACGGTCTGGTGCGCTACACCAACACCTCGATCGCCAAGTCGGGCACCGCCGGCAACACGGACATCGTCCGGGCGGCCAACCCGAGCGTGGGCACCAGCGTCATCCGTGACGGCTCCACCACCGGTATCCGCACCGGCCGGGTCACCGCTCTCAACGCGACCGTCAACTACGGTGGCGGTGACGTCGTCTACGGCATGATCCAGACCAACGTCTGCGCCGAGCCCGGCGACTCCGGTGGCCCGCTCTACGGCAGCAACGGCACCGCGTACGGTCTGACCTCCGGCGGCAGCGGCAACTGCTCCTCCGGCGGCACGACCTTCTTCCAGCCCGTCGTGGAGGCCCTGAACGCCTACGGGATGAGCGTCCACTAGAGACACCCCGCTCTCCGCTCCGCAGCCGGCAGCAACCGAGCCCCCGCACGCAGTGCCGTGCGGGGGCTCACCCATGTCCGAGGCGCGAAGGGCGATTTCAGGACAGGAGCAGACCTCACGCGCCGCATACGAGTTACTCGCTCGTAGTGTTTGCAGTGCGAAGCCGCCTGGGGTGACCGTGCACGGTCAAGGCGGCGGGGGTGCGGTGTGGTGGCCGTGTGCACGTCCGGAAGTCGACCTTGTGTGCGGCCTGTGCGCCTCGGAATAGTAGGCGCCGATCAACCGGCACGGACGCGGCTTTTTGCTGTACGCCGCCTCCGTGTCCGTACGCCTTCCGGTTCGCGGGGCCCCCACAGCCTCCGGACCGACCCCCCACAGGAGGACGTGAGTTGAAGCACCGACGCATACCCAAGCGGCGGGCCGCCGCGGCAGGTGCGGGCATCGCCGCACTGGTGGCCGCGGGTGTCACCTTCCAGACTGCGAACGCCAGTGAGCCCTCGCCGGACGCCACGCCCGAGACCCTGTCGGTCACGGCGGCCGGAAAGCTCGCCTCGACGCTGGTCGAGGATCTCGGGACCGCCGCGGCCGGCACCTACTACGACGCGCAGGACAAGAACCTCGTCGTGAACGTGCTGGACAAGGCCGCGGCCGAAACCGTCGAGGCGGCCGGCGCCGAGGCGCGGGTCGTGGCGAACTCCCTGGCGGAGCTCAGGAGCGCGCGCGGCACGCTCAAGCAGGACGCGACCATTCCGGGCACCTCCTGGGTGACCGACCCGACCACCAACAGAATCGTCGTCACGGCCGACCGCACGGTCTCCGACGCCGAGTGGCGCAAGCTCGGCGAGGTCGTCGACGGGCTCGGATCGGTGGCGGAACTCCAGCGCACCAAGGGGGAGTTCAAGCCCTTCATCGCGGGCGGTGACGCCATCACCGACGGCAGCGGCCGGTGCTCCCTCGGCTTCAACGTGGTCAAGGGCGGTGAGCCGTACTTCCTGACCGCGGGGCACTGCACCGAGGGCATCACCAACTGGCGGGACGCGCAGGGGAACGCGCTCGGGGCCAACGAGGTGTCCAGCTTCCCGGACAACGACTACGGCCTGGTCAAGTACGCGGGTGAGGTCGAGCACCCGAGCGAGGTCAACCTCTACAACGGTTCCACGCAGGCGATCTCCGGTGCGGCCGAGGCCACGGTCGGCATGGAGGTCACCCGGAGCGGCTCGACCACGCAGGTGCACTCGGGGAGGGTGACCGGGCTCGACGCCACGGTGAACTACGGCAACGGGGACATCGTCAACGGGCTGATCCAGACCGATGTCTGTGCCGAGCCCGGGGACAGTGGCGGCTCGCTGTTCTCCGGTGACAAGGCGATCGGTCTCACGTCCGGGGGGAGCGGTGACTGCACCTCCGGCGGGGAGACGTTCTTCCAGGCGGTGACGGAGGCGCTGTCCGCGACGGGTACGCAGATCGGCTGACGGTTCTTTCCGCTTCGTGAAGTCCCGCCCCTTGCGCGAGGGGCGGGGCTTTTGCGTGCGGCGGGTGTCTGTCGTTCGTGGCGGGTGTGTGTCCCTTTCTGGCGGGGCTACCTTGCCTCCGTCGGTAGTCGTTCGTCCTTCCGCTTCTTGCGCCGCGTTGCCGCCAGCAGGGTGATCGCGATGCCTGCCGCCGCCCAGGCCGACAGGACCAGCAGGGCGGCCGTCGTGGCGTTGCCGTCGAAGTAGGCGATCGAGCGGGCCACCCAGGTGCCGGCGCCCGGGGGGAGCGCCGGGCCGATCGCCTGCCAGAACGGTGGCAGGAGCGGCAGCGGCAGGGCGCCGCCCGCGCTCGGGTTGCCCGCGATCACCACGAGCAGGATCGCCAGGCCGATGCCGACGATGCCGAAGACTCCCTGGAGGGCGAGCGTGGCCGCCCCCACCGCGAAGGTGACCAGGGCGCCGAGCCCCCACAGCGCCACGACGCTGCCGGGCAGCGCGTCCAGGATCGGCCCCACGATCACCGCACCGCCCAGCCCGCCGGCGATCGCCACCAGCGCCATCACGACCAGCCGGATCACCGCACGGCGCGGGTTGGCGGGCCGGGCGCCGGTACTGATGGCCAGGATCGAGGCGCACAGATAGCCCCCGACGCACCAGCCGACGACCACGTAGAAGGACGACAGCCCGTCGAAGTCGTCCGGTGAGGCCGGGGCCACGTCCACCGTCCGGAGGGTCCGCTGCTGGGAGGACTCCAGGGTGGTGAGGTACCGCTCCAGGGTGGTGGCGAGGACGGCGCCGCCGCCGCTCGCGACCAGGAGGGTGTCGGTGGTCCGGGCCGGGTCGACGATCAGCGCCCCGTCGATGTCCCGGTTCATGATCTGCTCCCGGGCCGTCGCCTCGTCGGCGACCGTGCGCGGGTCCAGCGGTGAGCCGGGCAGCCGGTCCAGCCGGGTCACCGCCTGCTCGGCCGCGGCCCCCGGCGCGACCACACCGAACGGCACGTCCTTCGCCTTCGGATCATGGAGGGCTCCCACATAGGACGCGATGAACAGCAGCTGGAGGGCGATCACGCCGAGGACGAGCAGCGTGGCACGCGGGGTGACCGCGTCCTTCACCTCACCGAGAAAGCCGTTCTGTGTCATGTCCCCACAGTCCGAGGGGGAGGGCGTTTCCGCAGGTGGGGGAGGGCCGAACGGTTGTCGTACAAGCGTTCGAGTTTTGGTCTATGGTGGAGATGAGGCAGTCGGGAACTGATGTTCGATATCGGAGGTGTGGATGCCCGGGTTCACGCATCTGCACACCGTCTCCGGGTTCTCCCTGCGCTACGGCGCCTCGCATCCGGAGCGGCTGGCCGAGCGTGCCGCCGAACGGGGCATGGACGCCCTCGCCCTCACCGACCGCGACACCCTCGCGGGCACGGTCCGCTTCGCCAAGGCCTGCGCGAAGGCGGGGGTGCGCCCCCTGTTCGGCACGGAGCTGGCGGTGGAGCCCGTCGAGCCCCTGCGGGAGGAGAAGCGCCGCGCCCCGGTGCGCGGGGGCGCCTTCGTCGACGAGTCGACACCCCGGGTCGCCTTCCTCGCCCGGGACGGCGCCCGCGGCTGGGCCGACCTCTGCAGAATCGTCACCGCATCGCACGCCGGCGACGGCTCACCGCTGCTGCCCCGGGCCGCCAACCGGGGCGACGGCCTGACCGTTCTGCTCGGTCCCGACTCCGACGTCGGCCGCGCCCTCGCCGCCGGCCGCCCCGACCGCGCGGCCCGGCTGCTGGCCCCCTGGCGGGAGGTCTACGGCGACGCGCTGCGCCTGGAAACCGTCTGGCACGGCCGCAACGGCACCGGACCCGGCTCCCTGCGCCTTGCCGCGCGTACCGTCGGCTTCGCCGCCGAGCAGGGGATCCGGCCGGTGCTCAGCAACGCCGTCCGCTACGCCGACCCCGGCCAGGGCCCGGTCGCCGACGTCCTGGACGCCGCCCGCCGGCTCGTCCCCATCGACCCCACCAAGGAACTGGACTCCGGTGAGGCCTGGCTCAAGGACCCCGGGGCCATGCTGCACGCCGCCGAGCGGATCGTGGAGGCCGCGGGCTTCCGGCGCGACACCGCCCACCGGCTGCTGGAGCAGACGCGGGCGACGGCCGCCGAGTGCCTGGTCGACCCCGAGGACGACCTCGGCATCGGCACCGTCCACTTCCCCGAACCGCACCTCGTCGGCGCGGGGCACCGTACCGCCCAGCGGGTGCTCGCCTCCCGGGCGGCGGCGGGCATGGTGCGCAAGGGGTATGCCGGCCGGCGCGCCTACTGGGAGCGGATGCACCGGGAGCTGGACATCATCGCCCATCACGGCTTCGCCACCTACTTCCTGACGGTCGCTCAAGTGGTGGACGACGTACGGGACATGGGCATCCGAGTCGCCGCGCGCGGCTCCGGCGCGGGCTCGCTCGTCAACCATCTCCTCGGCATCGCGCAGGCCGACCCCGTCGAGCACGGGCTGCTGATGGAGCGCTTCCTGTCCAAGCGCCGGCTCGTCCTGCCCGACATCGACATCGACGTGGAGTCCGCCCGCCGTCTGGAGGTCTACCGCGCGATCATCGGCCGGTTCGGCACCGAGCGGGTGGCGACGGTCGCGATGCCGGAGACCTACCGGGTGCGCCACGCCATCCGGGACGTGGGCGCGGCCCTGTCGATGGACCCCGCCGACATCGACCGCATCGCCAAGTCCTTCCCGCACATCCGGGCCCGCGACGCCCGGGCCGCGCTGGCGGAACTGCCCGAACTGCGCGCGCTGGCGGGGGAGAAGGAGAAGTACGGGCGGCTGTGGGAGCTGACCGAGGCCCTGGACGCCCTGCCGCGCGGAGTCGCCATGCACCCCTGCGGCGTGCTCCTCTCCGACGCCTCCCTGCCCGCCCGTACGCCGGTCATGCCGACCAGTGGCGAGGGCTTTCCCATGGCGCAGTTCGACAAGGACGACGTGGAGGACCTCGGGCTGCTCAAGCTGGACGTGCTCGGGGTGCGGATGCAGTCGGCGATGGCGCACGCGGTCGCGGAGGTGGAGCGGGCGACGGGGGAGCGGATCGACCTGGACGGAGTGGCGCCGGGCGATCCGGCGACGTACGAACTCATCCGCTCCACCGAGACGCTCGGCTGCTTCCAGATCGAGTCGCCGGGGCAACGGGATCTGGTCGGGCGGCTTCAGCCGGCCACCTTCCACGATCTCGTCGTCGACATCTCGCTCTTCCGGCCGGGGCCGGTCGCCGCCGACATGGTGCGGCCGTTCATCGAGGCCCGGCACGGGCGGGCGCCGGTCCGCTGTCCGCACCCGGATCTGGAGGAGCCGCTGAAGGGGACGTACGGAGTCGTCGTCTTCCATGAGCAGATCATCGACATCGTCGACATCATGACCGGCTGCGGACGCGCCGAGGCGGACCGGGTGCGGCGCGGGCTCTCCGACCCGGAGTCGCAGGGGCGGATCCGGTTCTGGTTCGCGCAGCACGCGGCGGCCAAGGGGTACGACGCCGAGACGATCCAGCGGACCTGGGAGATCGTCGAGGCCTTCGGGTCGTACGGCTTCTGCAAGGCGCACGCGGTCGCCTTCGCCGTACCGACGTACCAGTCGGCCTGGCTGAAGGCGCACCACCCGGCCGCCTTCTACGCCGGGCTGCTCACCCACGACCCCGGGATGTACCCGAAGCGGCTGCTGCTGGCGGACGCGCGGCGGCGGGGGGTGCCGATCCTGCCGTTGGACGTGAACCGGTCCGCGGTCGCCCACCGTATCGAACTGGTGTCTGAATCCCCGGCGGTGTGGGGGCTGCGGCTCGCCCTCTCCGACGTGCACGGCATCAGCGAGGCCGAGGCGGCGCGGATCGCGGCCGGGCAGCCCTACGCCTCCCTGCTGGACTTCTGGGAGCGGGCGCGGCCGAGCCGGCCCCTGGCCGGACGGCTCGCGCGGGTCGGCGCGCTGGACGCCTTCGGCGCCAACCGGCGTGATCTGCAACTGCACTTGACCGAGCTGCACCGGGGAGCGCGCGGGGCGGGCGGTGGCCAGCTCCCGCTGGCGGGCGGGCGGAAGACCGCGCCCGCCGGGCTGCCCGATCTGTCCTCCGCCGAGAAGCTCAGCGCCGAGCTGGGTGTGCTGTCCATGGACGCCTCGCGCAATCTGATGGACGACCACCGGGAGTTCCTGGAGGAGTTGGGCGTGGTCAGCGCGCGCCGGCTGCGCGAGGCGCGGCACGGGGAGACGGTGCTGGTGGCGGGCGCCAAGGCGGCCACCCAGACGCCGCCGATCCGGTCCGGCAAGCGGGTCATCTTCTCCACTCTCGACGACGGCACGGGCCTGGTCGACCTCGCCTTCTTCGACGACTCCCACGACGCCTGCGCGCACACCGTCTTCCACTCCTGGCTGCTGCTGGTGCGCGGGGTCGTCCAGCGGCGCGGGCCGCGCAGCCTCAGCGTGGTGGGCGCCGCCGCGTGGAACCTCGCCGAGCTGGCCGAACTGCGGGCGCAGGGCGGCCTCGACGTGGTCGCGGCGCGGCTCGCGGAGCCCGTGCCCGAGGGAAGGGGCGACGCCACCGGCGGCCGGCGCATCCAGCTGCCGACCGGATACGAGATGCATCCGTGGGCCGATCTGCGTCCCGCGGGTCAGGAGCCCTCGCAGACAAGGAAGTTGTGGCACCAGAGTCCGGGGAGTGCGGGATGACCATCCTCTGCGTACGTTTCCACCTGCCGCCGATGTACGAGGCGGCGCTGCCCGGCCTGCTCGGGTTGCTGGAGGAGTTCACGCCCGTCGTCGAGGCGTTGCCGCCGGACGGGGCGCTGGCCGATCTGCGGGGTGCCGAGCGGTACTTCGGGCGCAGCGCGGTGGAGCTGGCCTCGGTGATCCGGGTACGGGCGCTCGCCCGGTACGGCGTGGACTGTGTGATCGGGGCGGGGCCGGGGACGATGCTGGCGCGGATGGCGCTGCGGGAGGCCCGGCCCGGGGTGACCTGTGCCGTCCCCGAGGAGCGGGACGGCGTGGTGGAGTTCCTCGCGGACAAGCCCGTCACCGCGCTGCCGGGGGTCGGGACGGCCACGGCCCGCACGCTGTGCGAGTACGGCCTGGACAGCCTCGGCCGGGTCGCCGCCGCGCCACTCTCCACGCTTCAGCGGCTGGTCGGCGCGAAGGCGGGGCGCGAGCTGCACGAGAAGGCGAACGGGGTGGACCGCGGGCGGGTGGTGCCGAACGGGGCGGCGCGCTCCCTCGTCACCGAACGGCCCTTCGAACGCGACGAGTTGGATGCCGACCGGCACCGTCGCGCGCTGCTCTCGGCGGCGGAGGAGCTGGGGGCCCGGCTGCGGGCGCTGGACAAGGTGTGCGGGACGCTGACGCTGACCGTGCGGTACGCGGACCGGTCGGCGACGACGCGCAGCCGGTCGCTGAAGGAGCCGACCGCGCACTCCGCCGCGCTGACCCGGGTGGCGTACGGGATGTACGAGGGGCTGGGGCTGCAGCGCGCCCGGGTGCGGGTGCTGGCGCTGCGGGCGGAGGGGCTCGACCCCGCCGAGCAGGCCTCCCATCAGCTCAGCTTCGACCCTGTCGACGAGAAGGTCCGCAGGATCGAGGAGGTCGCGGACCGGGCCCGGGCGAAGTTCGGCCCCCGGGCGATCATGCCGGGGACGCTGGCGGCGTGAGCGGCCAGGGTGCGCTCCGAACTGTTGTCGGCTCGGGGCTAGTTGGCCCACGGGGGCGTGAGGCGGGTGCCGTCGGGCAGGTCCGCCGTCAGGCCGATGGAGGTGGTGACCCACGTCAGGGCGGTCTGCTCGGTCGGGTTCTCGACGGCCAGGGTCGCGCCCGGGTTGATGATCAGGGTGTCGCCCGCCGTGATGTCGGTCGTGGTGCCGTCCAGCGTGATCCGCAGGTTGCCGATCAGGACGTGCAGGATCTCCTCCCGGTTCACGGTGTGCGCCGGTGCCTTCGTGCCCGGCGGGATCTCGCCGCGCCAGGCGCACAGCTCCTTGCTGCCGGTGCGGGGTGTGGCGTACGAGACGAAACGGGCGCCGTGGATCTCGTGGGTGACGGCGTCGGTCGAGCGGATGACGGGCATGGATCTCCCCCTGGGAAAGCGAATGGTCAAGTGGGTTGACTGGTTGTGCAGCACCTATAGTCAAGCTGCTTGACCTTTTCGTCAAGGGTGTTTCAATGCTTGCGTGCAGAACTCCGATGCTCCCCTGCAGAACTCCGAGGCCCTCTCCCTGTCCTTCGCGCTGCTCGCCACCGCGGGTGAGCTGGTGCGACGGATCAACGACGGGGTGGTCGCACGCGGTTTCGAGGGGAGGTCCGCCTACGGGTTCGCGTTCACCCGGATCGCGGCGGGCGGGGCCACCGTCACCGACCTCGCCGGGCATCTCGGGGTCACCAAGCAGGCCGCGAGCCAGCTGGTGGACGAGCTCGTGCGCAAGGGGTACGTCGAGCGGCGGCCCCACCCGCGGGACGCGCGCGCCCGGCTGCTGGTCCTGACCGAGCGCGGGTGGGCCCATACACGGGCCGCGGAGGAGGCGGCGGCGGACGTCGTGCGGGAGTGGAGCGCGGCGCTGGGGGAGGCGGAAGTACGCGCGCTGGGGGAGCGGTTGCTGCACATCGCCCCCAAGGGGCCGGTGCGCCCCTCCTGGTGAGGGCCCATCAACTACCACTGGAAGTTTTTACTGACGCGTAACTTCCCCCTTGAACTACTCACTCGTAACTTGACAAGTGAACCAGCATCCCGTGATCCGGATCACAGGGCGTAAGGCCATCGCACCTCCCTTGAGCCGCAAGGAGATCACCCGATGCTGCCCTGGAAGAGACTGCTCAGACCCCTGACCGCGCTGCTGCTGACCGCCGCGGTCGCCGTCGTCCCCGCCACCACCGCGCAGGCCGCCGAGGCGCCGAGCAGCGGATGGAACGACTACTCCTGCAAGCCGTCCGCCGCCCACCCCCGGCCCGTCGTCCTGGTGCACGGCACCTTCGGCAACTCCGTCGACAACTGGCTGGGCCTCGCGCCCTATCTGACCCAGCGCGGCTACTGCGTCTTCTCGCTCGACTACGGCCGGCTGCCGGGCGTGCCGTTCTTCCACGGCCTCGGCCCGATCGACAAGTCGGCGGAGCAACTGGACGCCTTCGTCGACAAGGTGCTCGCCGCGACCGGCGCCGCCGAGGCCGACCTCGTCGGCCATTCGCAGGGCGGCATGATGCCCCGCTACTACCTGCGGTTCCTCGGCGGAGCGGCCGAGGTGAACGCCCTCGTCGGCATCGCGCCGGACAACCACGGCACCGACCTGTCCGGCCTGACGAACCTGGTGCCGTACTTCCCCGGCGCCGAGGACCTGCTCTCCACCGCCACCCCCGCCCTCGCCGACCAGATCGCCGGCTCCGCGTTCCTCACCAAGCTGAACGAGGGCGGCGACACCGTCCCCGGCGTCCGCTACACGGTGATCGCCACCAAGTACGACCAGGTGGTCACGCCGTACCGCAGCCAGTTCCTCGACGGGGCGAACGTACGCAACGTCCTGCTCCAGGAGCTGTGCCCGGTGGACCTGTCCGAGCATCTGGCGATCGGTCTCTTCGACCGGATCGCCTTCCACGAGGTGGCCAACGCCCTCGATCCGGCGCGGGCCCGGCCCACCACCTGCGCGTCGGCGTTCAGTTGAGCCCGCCGGGGGCCTGACCGGCCTGAGCCGCCGGTCAGGCCCCCGGAGTCAAGGAGTCAGCGGCCGTGCCGGGCACCGCCGACCGCGCGCCGCCGGACCGACAGGAACAGGGCCGCCGCGCCGACGGCCAGCGCCCCGGCGCCGCCCATCGCGAGGTAGGAGGTGCTGCTGTCGCCGCCGGTCTCGGCGAGGTTCTCGGTGGCACCGGCCGCCTTCGGCTGGTTGGCGACGGCCTCCGGGGCCGCCTCGGTGGGCGCCGCCGTGGTCTCCGCGACCGGCTCGGCCGTGGTCTCGGCGTCCTGGTCGCCGTGGCCGTTGTGCTCGATCGTCGACTCGTCGGCGCCGTCCTCGATCTGCTCCTCGGAGGGCGCGGAGGCGATGGGCGCGGCGGGGGCCGCCTCTTCCGCCTCCTCCTCCGCGCCCTCCTCCGTCGTACCGCCGCCGCTCGTGGCGCCGAAGGTGACGTCCGAGCAGGAGTAGAACGCCTCCGGGCTGTCCGAGCGCTGCCACACCGCGTACAGGACCTGCTTGCCGGAACGGTTCGGCAGGGTGCCGGAGAAGGTGTAGAAGCCGCCGGACGCGGCCGGGTCGGTGACCGTCGCCACCGGGTTCTGCAGGTCCAGGTCGTCCCAGGCCAGCGGCTGGGCGGGGTCGTAGCCCTCCTTGGTGATGTACACGTTGAAGGTGCCCGTGTGCGGGGCGGTCACGCGGTACTTGAAGGTGTACGACCCGCTGCGCACGCCGGTGGCCGGCCAGTCGGCCCGGGCCAGGTCCAGGCCCTTGAACGCGTCGTTGCCCGCGCTGCACAGCTCGCCGTCGGCGATCAGCTCCTGGTGCCGGCCGCCGGCGTCGCCGATCCGGACGCCGTTCCAGTCGTAGAGCGCCTGGCTCCCCCCGGCCGCGACGGCCGCCTTGCACGCCGCGGACGCCGGACTCTCCGGGCCCTCCGCGTAGCACTGCGACACCCGGCTGACCGGGTCGCCCATCGAACCGTGCGCGGCGGCGGGCGCGGCGGCCAGCGCGGTCAGTGCGAGCGGCGCGACGCCGACCACGGCGACGGAGGCGGCGGTGGCGACCCTGCGGCGTGCGGGCATGAGGAACTCCTGGGGAACGGTCGTCGGTTGCTTGGCGGAAACCCGTGGGGTGATCAGCAAGCTAGCCCGAGAAAACCGTGAAATCGCCTGCTGGAGGCGGGTGGAGGAGATCCTTATGGTCCCTTTAAGGGAGTGCTCAGACTGCGCTCAGGTAGGCGCGCGGACCGCCTGTGCGCCGACAGCGAAGCCGTCCCCCCGACGCCCGGGGGCGGGCGCGGGAGGACGGCTGCTGGAGTTCGTGGCTGCTGGGGTGAAGGGCCGGTCAGCCGTCCGGCCACCATGTGCGCGCGATGTCCTTGCGGACCTCGGGTCGTCCCGCGGGACGATCGTCGGCCTCCTCGCCCGCCATCCGGCGCGAGTCCGTCTTCTTCAGGGGCTTCTGCACGGTCATGCGGCGCATGGCTGCCTCCTTCAGTGCCTACCGTGTTCCGCGTTGTCACGGAGGTAGACCCTTGTGCCGAGGGTTCCTCATCGGCGGCGTTCTGTCAGTGGCCGTTCTCACGATTCGACCGTGAGTGGCGCGCGTCAATCCTGGGCACGCATCCCGGAATTGTGACCCAAAGTGACTCACTGATGACGCTGCGCGAATCACGCCGGCCCGGTCAGGCCAGCAGTGCCTCGAAACCCCCCTCCACGGCCAGCTTCTCCAGAGTGTCGAGGGCGGCCAGTGCCGCGGCCGCCGCCTTGGGGTCCGATTCCCGCAGACCGCTCTCTTCGAACTCGTCCTCGTCCAGCCGTCGCACGTCCGTCCCGTCCGCCGAGCGCCACAGGTCCAGGTCGAGGTCCTCCACGGTCAGCTCCGTGCCGACGAGCGTCGCCGGGCGGGCGATGTCGCAGTACCAGCCCTTGAGGGTGCCGTGCGGGCCGCGTACCTCCATCACCGCGTACCAGCGGTCCCGCCAGTAGTACTCGGTGAAGACGTCACCCGGCTCGAAGCGCACGAACCCGAAGTCGCGGACCTTGGTGCCCGCGAAGTCCGCCCGCACGACGATCCGGGTGCCGTCGTCCTGGAGCAGCTCGGCGGGGTAGCGGATCTTCTGCCGGCCGCCCTTGAGCAGGACGACGTCCACCGTGGTTCCCGGCTCAGCCGAGTTCACGGACATAGCGCACCTCCGTCGCGCAGACCTCGTATCCGAACCACCGGTTGATCGCGAGCATCGGCTCGTTGCCGGTGTCGTTGCCGGTGAAAGCCTCCGTGTACCCGGCCGCGCGCGCCCGGTGCAGGGAGTCGTTCTTGGCGAGCTTGGCCAGGCCCCGGCCGCGGAAGGCGCGGGCCGTGCCGGTCATGCCGGTGTGGTACCGGGTGCCGCCGTCCGTGCGGGCGGCGGTGAAGGCGGCGGGCACGGAGTCCACCAGGGCGATCGTGGTCAGCTCCAGGCTGGTGAGCGGGTGGTGCCAGGTCTCCTCCAGCCACGACTCGTAGTCCGTGAGCTCGGCGGCGCCGGCCTCGCTGGGTTCGTCGGCCGTCGTCTCCGCGTCCAGCGCGTACACCGGGCGCGGATCGCCCGCGAAATCGGAGGCGGGGCGCAGTTCGACGCCGGGCGGGGGGCCCTGGAGCGGCGGAAGCGTGCCGTGCGCCAGGTCGAGCCGCAGGAAGTGGGCGGAACGGCCCACCCGGTAGCCGCGGGCCTCGGCGAAGGCCCGGTTGCCGGGCTCGTCCAGGACCCAGGCGAGCAGCCGGGTCGCGCCGAGACCGGCCAGATACTCCTCGGCGGCGCGGACCAGGAGCGCGCCCGCACCGCGGCGGGTGCGATCCGGGCGCACGTACACGTTGACGAAGCCCTGGACCGGACCGGGGTTCTCGTGCAGCAGGCCGACCTGCGCGGAGCCGATGATCTCGCCGTCCTCCTCCGCGACGAGCGGCCGGTAGCGGGCGTCGGGATGCAAGTGGGCGAGGTCGTGGGCCAGGGAGTCCGGGGTGATGAGGTAGAAGGGCAGCGCGCTGCGCCGGACAGCGGCGAAACCCTCCAGGTCAGCACGGACTCCGGGGCTGATCTCGCGCACGATGACGGTCATGGGGCGCACGTTACGGGCGGTCCGCACCCGTGTGCCTCTCATTTTCCCGCCGGTACGGGACAATCGGTGCCGTGACCTTGAAGATCCACATCGATGACAGCGCGCCGCCGTACGAGCAGGTGCGGGCCCAGATCTCCGAGCAGGCGCGGACCGGAGTGCTGCCGGTGGGGTACCGGCTGCCCACGGTGCGGGGCCTCGCGGAGTCGCTGGGGCTCGCCGCGAACACGGTCGCCAAGGCGTACCGGGCGCTGGAGACGGACGGCGTGATCGAGACCCGGGGTCGCAACGGAACCTTCGTGGCCGCGGCCGGCTCCGCCGCGGAACGGGAAGCCGCGGCGGCCGCCCAGGCGTACGCGGAGCGGGTGCGGCGGCTGGGGCTGGCCGAGGGGGACGCCCTGGACGCCGTACGGGACGCGCTGCGGGCGGCCTACGAGGAGTGATCTAGGAAGCGGGCACCCGGTCGGGCGTCCGGGTCACCGTCAGCCCCGCCTTCGCCGCCAGCCGGGCGAACACCGCCGCGTCCCGCACCGCCGCCCCTGTGGGGTCGTTGTTGAAGTACGCGTACACGTCCCGGCCGTCCGGCCAGGTGTCCGCGATCCGGGCCGCCCACGTCGCCAGCGACTGCCGGCCGTAGCGGGGCCACGGCTGGGCCCGGCCCTGGTGGAAGCGGACGTAGCCCCAGTCGGTGGTGCGCCACAGCGGGGTGACCGGGCGGGCCTGGATGTCCGCCCAGCACAGGGCCGCGCCCCGCGTCCGCAGGACCTCGCGCACCGACCGCGTCCACCACGAGTCGTGCCGCGGTTCCACCGCCACCCGGGTGCCGGACGGGAAGCAGGCGAGGCACGCGTCCAGCAGGCCCGGGTCCCCGCGCAGGGTCGGGGGGAGCTGGAGCAGCACCGGGCCCAGCCGGTCGCCCAGTCCCCGCGCGTGCGTCATCAGGCGGTCCACCGGCTCCTCCGGCTCCCGCAGCCGCTTGATGTGCGTCAGGTAGCGGCTCGCCTTCACCGCCACCACGAAGTCCCCGGGCACCCTCTCCCGCCACGACTCGAAGTTCTCCCGCGACGGCAGCCGGTAGAACGCGTTGTTGAGCTCGACCGTCGTGAAGTGGGCCGTGTACTCCTCCAGCCAGAGCCGCATCGGACAGCCCGGCGGGTACAGCACGTCCCGCCAGTCCTTGTACTGCCACCCCGAGGTGCCGACGTAGACGGTCATACCTTCATGAAAGCACTACAGGTACAGGCCCGCGTCCGCCCCCGGCCGCGGCTCCGGCAGGGACGTCGGGGAGGTGCCCCGACGCAGCGCGAACAGCTCCGCGAGGGTGGCGCCCTCGCGGCCCACGCCCTCCTCGGTGCCCAGCCAGCCCACCGCCTCGGTGCGGGTCAGCGGGCCGACCTCGATCCGGGCCAGACAGCGGCCGGGGCGGACCACGGCCGGGTGCAGGCGCTCCAGGTCCTCGTTCGTGGTGACGCCGACCAGGACGTTGCGGCCCTGCCCGAGCAGTCCGTCGGTGAGGTTCAGCAGCCGGGACAGCGCCTGGCCCGCGGTGTGCTTGGCCTCGCCGCGGATCAGTTCGTCGCAGTCCTCCAGGAGCAGCAGCCGCCAGCGTCCCTTGCCGGTGCCGTCCTCCTCGCCGATCGCGATGTCCATCAGATAGCCGACGTCGCTGAACAGCCGCTCGGGGTCCAAGACGCAGTCCACCTGGCACCAGTCCCGCCAGGACCGGGCGAGCGTGCGCAGCGCGGACGTCTTGCCGGTGCCCGGCGGGCCGTGCAGCAGGAGCAGCCGGCCCGCGATGTCCTCCGGGGTGGTCTTCATCAGGCGGTCCATCGCGTCCGCCACCGGTGCCGTGTAGTTGACGCGGACCTCGTCCCAGGTGCCGGCGGAGATCTGGCGGGTCGTGCGGTGCGGGCCGCGCCTGGGGGAGACGTACCAGAAGCCCATGGTCACGTTCTCCGGCTGCGGTTCGGGTTCGTCCGCCGCGCCGTCCGTGGCCTGGTCGAGGATCTTCTCGGCCAGCTCCGCGCTGGTCGCGGTGACCGTGACGTCGGCACCGCGGTTCCAGCGGGAGACCAGCACGGTCCAGCCGTCGCCCTCGGCGAGGGTCGCGCTGCGGTCGTCGTCGCGGGCCATCCGCAGCACCCGGGCGCCGGGCGGCATCAAGGTCGCGCCGGACCGTACGCGGTCGATGTTCGCCGCGTGCGAGTAAGGCTGCTCGCCCGTCGCGAAGCGGCCGAGGAACAGCGCGTCGACGACGTCGGACGGCGAGTCGCTGTCGTCGACGTTGAGCCGGATCGGCAGAGCGTCGTGTGGGTTCGCAGACATGCCGTCATGATCCGGCACGAACGCTCCTCGCGCACCGGAATTGCCCCGGACGCCGTCCCCGGGCAGGGCCGCGGAACTGTTCTCCGCAGAAGCCTGCCCTCGCGCCCGTCACCCCCGTACCGTTGCCCTCGATGGGACGACATGGGTGGAATTCGGGGGCACGGCGGTGGCGGCTCACCGCACTGCTCGGTGTGGGGGTGGCCGCGCTGGCCCTGGTGGTGACCCTGCTCAACTCGCTGCCCGGAGGCGGCGCGAGCACCGAGGGCACCACACGCGACGGCGACAAGGTGCACGGCACCCCGACCACCCCGCCGGACGCCACGGACCCGGAGGTGGGCTGGGGGTTCACCCACACCCAGTTCAGCGCCGACGAGGGCGACGCGGCGGCCGTGCGGCGGGTCGAGCAGCGGCTGCCCGACGGGATGCCGCAGATCCAGCACATCATGGGCTGGGGCGCCGACAACCCCGAGCCCGTGCGGGGCCGTTACGACTTCGAGGCGATGGACCGCCGGATCGACTTCGTCCGCGCCTCCGGCGGCACCCCCGTCGTCACCCTGTGCTGCGCCCCGGACTGGATGAAGGGCGGTGAGGCGGGCGTCGACAGCACCGACTGGAGCCAGGCCGCCCTGGAGACCGCGCCCGAGCCCGAGCACTTCGACGACTTCGCCGCGCTCGCGGCGACCGTCGCCCGACGCTATCCGGACGTCCGGCACTTCATCGTCTGGAACGAGTTCAAGGGCTTCTGGAACGACGCCGAGGGCCGCTGGGACCACGAGGGCTACACCGAGCTGTACAACCTGGTCCACCGGGCGCTGAAGAAGGTCGACCCGGACATCATGGTCGGCGGACCGTATCTGGTGATGGACAGCCTCGATCCCCGCGAGGAGCACGCCTCCCCGAGCTTCAGGGGCAGTTGGGGCGCGCTGGACCGACGGGTCCTCGACGCCTTCTCCTACTGGAACGAGCACAAGGCGGGCGCGGACTTCGTCGTCGTGGACGGCTCCAGCTACACCCGGGACGACGAGCTGCTGCCCGACGAGTTCGCGGCCACCGACAAGTTCACGGCCGTCGGGGAGTGGGTGCGCCGGCAGACCGGCGGTGAACTGCCGCTGTGGTGGGCCGAGTACTACGTCGAGCCCGCCGACGGCGACGACAACCGCCACGACTGGTCCGAGGCCCGGCGCGCCGCCGTCCACGCCACCGGACTGATCGCCATGGCCAAGGGCGGTGCCACCTCCGGCTTCTACTGGAACCCGCAGGCCGAGGAGGGCACCGACTGCCCCGGCTGCCTGTGGACGCCCACCAGCGGCGCGGACGGCGGGCGGACACTGCCGCTGTACGGCCTGCTGGTCCGGTTCGCCGAGGAGTTCCCGCCGGGCACCGAGTACCGGACGCTCTCCGGCTCGCCGCAGATCAAGATCCTGGCCACCTACCGGACGGCCCTGGTCGTCAACACCCTCGACCGGTCCACGACCGCCACGGTGGACGGCAGGCGTCTGAAGCTGCAGGCCTACGAGGTCAGGTGGCTCGACCGGGCCACCTGACCCCTACTTGATCGTCAGGAACCGCTGCACCAGCGACGCCAGCAGCACCGCCAGCAGCGGCAGCGAGAACCAGAAGCTGCCCTGCAGCCACCGCAGTTGGCGCACGCTCGGCCGCACCGCCACCCGGACCACCTCGCGCGCCGCCAGCAGCACGATCAGCGCGAGCGCCGCCAGCGCCCCGACCACCGACCAGGGCGTCCAGGTCACCCGGGGTCCGATCGGCCCGGGATCGGCCTCGGGGACCTCGCCCGCGGGCTGCTTGCGCAGCGCGTACATGGTCACGTCCTCGTTGACGAAGACCTTTTTCAGCTCCTGGCGCCGGTCCAGGTTCCGCAGGAGCCGCGGCTCCCAGCTCTCCGAGTAGCCGACGTCCATCCGCAGGTAGGTGACCTGACCGCGGTTGATCATCAGATACGAGTTCGGGCCCGCGTCCTTCAGCGCCTTGACCAGGCCCGACACCAGCACCGGGTCGACCGGCGCGAGCGTCGGCAGGTACTCGACCTTCTCCATGTCCCGCGCGCCCCACGGCATCGACGGCGTCACGACGTTGATTGGGTCGTTGCTCAGCCACAGCAGCCGCACGCTCGGATCGTCATGGGCGTACACGTACTCCATGGCCGCGACCTCGCCCGGCCGGACCCGCTCGAACGGCTCATTGCCCCAACGGGCCACCAGGAAGCCGCCCATGAGCACCAGGCCCGCCAGGAACGCGGCCAGCGGAGCGAGGCTCACCCGGTCCTTGTCGCGCTCCTTGGCGGTGACGCCGGTGCGCGGGAACAGGGCGAGCCCGGCCAGCAGGGCCGCGCCGGGCAGCGCGAACATGAAGACGCGCAGCGCCATCTCGCCGCCGTAACTCTGCATGCCGAAGCCGAGGAACGGGACGAAGGTGAGGACCAGCAGGGAACGCTCGCGGTACTTGTGGTCGCGGCGGCGCCACCAGCCCCAGCACGCCATGGCCATCACCGAGCCGGCCAGCAGCACGCGCGTGTACAGCACCAGGGTGTGGGTGGAGCTGCCGCCCTCGATCCGGCCGGAGACCGACGAGGACACATTGGAGCCGACGCCCCCGACGCCGCCGAAGAGTTCGTCGAAGTGTCCCGACCAGTACGGCTCGGCCATGAAGCCGATCCAGGACACCACCATCACCCCGAACAGCACGGGCAGGCCGCGCAGTTCGCTGCGGCCGACCAGCACCAGCACCGCCAGCACGCCGAGCATCACGAACGGGGTCAGCTGGTGGGCGGGCACACTCACCGCGAACAGCCCGATGACCACCAGCAGCAGCACCGCCCGCTGCCGCCGGTCCGTCGGCTCGACCTCCAGCTCGCCCGGCCGCACCGTCGTCCAGATCACCCGCGGCGCCCGGAACCACACCAGCAGGATCGCCGCGAACACCAGATAGAGGAGATAGGTGAAGCCCTGCGGCGAGAAGTAGTCCTGGCCCACCCAGCCGCTCAGCACGAACACCCAGACGCCGGTCCAGCGCGCCCGCCAGCTCGCCCGCAGGGAGCGGGTCAGCAGGAACACCGGGGCCAGGTACAGCAGTTGCATGGTCAGCGGCCACCAGCGGATGACCTCGGTGAGATCCGAGACCCCGCAGGACCGCGCCACGAACGCGGCGACCGCGAAGAAGCCGGGCCAGCTCCAGCGCGCGTCCAGGTCCGGTACGGCGGACCCGGTGCGGTCGATGTGGTCGAGGAAGCCCAGATGCTGCCAGGCCGTGGCGAACCGCGGCTCGGTCTCGATGAGCGCGGGCAGGGCGTGCAGCGAGACGACGGTCGCCAGCAGGGTGACCAGCAGCAGGGCCCGGTGCTCACGGCCGAGCCAGAGCAGCGAGGCGAAGACCGTGACCAGCAGCCCGGCACCGACCAGCGTCGGCAGGGGCAGCACGGAGACCAGGCCGAGGCCGCCCATCTCGTCCAGGTCGGCCTCGCCGAGCCGCAGCGCGGGCACCCAGTACAGCAACAGGGCGGCGGTCAGCAGGCAGCCGAGGACGACCCCGGGCCGGGTGGGCAGCGCGGTCGGGCCCGCCGTGGCCGGGGGCTCCTCCCGTACGGGCTCCGGCACCTGCGGTACGACCGCTCTCTCCTCCGTCTCGAACGGCGCGTCCACCTCCGGCTCGCGTCTTTCCGCCGGGAGCCCGGCCGCCCAGGTGGGCCGCCGTACCGCGGGCAGCCCGGTGGGCGGGGTGCCGGGCCCCGGCCGGACGTCGGGGCGGCGGTCCAGGTGGTCGAAGTCGACGTGGATGCCGAGCGCGAGGGTGTCGCTGTCCAGCACCCGGGCGGTGCCTCGACCGGCGGACTCATGTGCCCGCGCGCCGCCGTGGGCCGCCGGGCCCTCGGGCACCTCGTCCTGGGTGGTCCGCACCGTCCGGTACAGCTTGGGCGCGGCGATGGCCACGATCACCGCCAGCGCGCAGATCTCGGCGACCCCCGCACCGGTCAGCCCCATCCGGGGGAGCAGCAGCAGGGTCAGCCCGAGCACCAGCGCGCACAACAGGCCCTGGAGCCAGGCCAGTCCCGTGGTGCGGCTCTGCGCGCGCAGCACCGCGAAGTACGTCTCCATCACGACCCGCAGCAGCCCGCCGAGGGCGAACCAGCGCAGCAGCGGGGTCGCCGCGTCCGCGTACCCGGGGCCGAACACACCAAGGAGCCACGGCGCCCCGAAGAACAGGACCGCCGCCACCGGGATCATGATCTTCGCCATGCGCTTGAGCGCGGCCCGGGTGTTGGCGGCGAGCCGGGCCGGATCGTGCGAGCCCTCGACGGTGAGGGAGGCGCCCATGTTGATGGCGAGCAGGTTGACCGTGCCGCCGATGGTGGCGGTGATGTAGAAGTAGGCGTTGTTCTCGGAGCTGACCTGCGCGGCCACGATCACGGGGATCAGATAGACCACGGCCAGCGAGAACAGCGAGCCGGTGTAGTCGCCCGCGAGGAACCTGCCGATCTCCGGCAGCGACGGCTGCTTGGCGTGCCCCTCGGTCGACTTCACATGCCGGGGCACCAGCCGCCGGAACACCAGCCAGCCCAGCGGCAGCACCGAGATCGCGATGGCCGCGACCCAGGAGACGAACACCCCGGTCGTCGGGACAGCCGCCGCGAAGGCGACCAGCAGGCCCAGCTTCACCGCCGAGAACGCGGTGTTGCCCACCGGCACCCACAGCGCGCTGCGCAGCCCGGTCAGCACCCCGTCCTGGAGGGTCAGCAGATTCCACGCGACGACGGCCACGATGAACCCGAGCCCGTTGACCGGCCCGTCCAGGAACCGGTACGACGGCCCCCACAGGTCCAGCGTGACCAGGAAGACGCCCGCCGCCAGCGCCACGATCACCGAACTGCCCGCATACGTACGGAAGATCAGCCGTCCGGTGGCCCGGCCCGCGACCGGGATGAACCGGGCCAGCGCCCCGGTCAGGGTCACCGCGGTCAGGCCCGCGAGGAACTTCATCGCGGCGATCGCGGCCGACCCCTGGCCGACCGCCGACTCCGAGTAGTAGCGGGCCGCGGCCAGCCAGAAACCGAGACCGAGCACCGCGGAGATGCCGGTGTTGAGCATCAGGGCGTAGGCGTTGCGGAACAGCTGGTTGCCGCGCCCCGAGTGCTCGGGCGGCTCGGTCTCGGACGGTGGGGTCTCGGTCGTGGTCGTCGTGTCAGACACGGGAACGGATGGCCTTCCGGCGGACCTGTCGGGCTCTGCGGACCATGGCGTAGCCCTTGGTGAGGGCGCGGTCCCGGGCGAACGTACGGGTGAGCGCGCGGCCTTCGAGCAGCCGCAGGAACTCCTCGGCGCCCGTACCGCGCCGCACGGTGACCCGGCGCAGCGCGTACGGTCCCTGCCGGCGCCGGGCGAGGGTGTTGCCGACGGCGAGCGCCTGGGCGTACCCCGTCTCGCGCACCGCCTCGCGCACCCGGCGGCTGGAGTAGCCGTACGGGTAGGCGAACGAGGCCGGGGCCGCGCCGAGGAGGTCCGAGACGATCTCCTTGCACAGGATCAGCTCCCGGCGCAGCGCCTCGTCCGGGAGCTGGTCGAGTTGCGGGTGGGTGTGGCTGTGGCCGCCTATCTCGACCCCGGCGGCGGACAGTTCCCGGACCTGGTCCCAGTCGAGCATGGTGTCCGGGGCGCCGCCGGTGCCGTACGGGCCGCGCAGCCAGCCGGTCGAGACGAACACGGTGGCCGGGAAGCCGTGCTGGGCGAGCACGGGCAGGGCGTGCCGGTGCACGCCCTCGTAGCCGTCGTCGAAGGTGATCAGCACGGGCCGGGCGGGCAGCGGGCGTCCCGTGCGCCAGCAGGCGGCCAGCTGGGCCGTGTCGAGCGGGGTGAGGCCGAGGTCCGCGACGGCCGCCATCTGCTCGGCGAACGCCCTGGGCGTCACCGACAGCGTGCGGGTGGCCTCGCTCGGCTCCGCCGACACGGCGTGGTACATGAGGACCGGAACACCTGGCTCACCCATCCCCGCCCCCTCGGTCGTCGCCGATCGGCGCCACCGAGTACGTCACCGCACCCCGGCGCGCCCGCACGCTCCCGACGACATACCCACCGGCCGCGGTGAGCACCCCGGCGACGATCGCGCCCGCCCGGCCCGCACCCCCCGGCCGGGCCAGCACCGCGTCCCGCAGCCCGCGCACCACCCCGGCCGGCAGCACCCGGGTGGTGTACCGGCGCTCGGACTCCAGTCCCTTGTCCGCGCCGACACTGCGGGCCACCAGCGCCTTCGACAGGCCCTCGGCGTAGGCGCGGGTGCGGAAGTACCCGAAGTGCGCACGCGCCTCGGGCACCCGGTGGTGGATCACCGCGCGGTCGTCGATCAGCAGCACGGCGTCGGGCCTGGCCCGGCTGAGCCGGATGCACAGCTCCGTCTCCTCGCAGCCCAGCGGCCGTTTGTCGCCGTCGCGCCCGATACCGGTGGCGAAGCCGCCCGCCGCGTCGAACGCCGTACGCCGGAAGGAGGCGTTGCCGCCGAGGACGTTGCGGACCCGGACCCGCCCCACCGGCAGGCCGCGATAGGTGCAGCCGACCACCCAGTCGAACTCCTCGGGGAACCAGGCCGGCCGGCGGCCCGAGGCCCAGATCGGTTCGGTGCGTCCGCCGACCGCCATGACCCGCGGGTCGGCGTAGGCGGCGGCGAAGTGCCGGAGCCAGTCCCGCTCGGCCACGGCGTCGTCGTCGAGGAAGGCGATCACCTCGCCGCGGGAGGCGGCGATACCGGTGTTGCGGCCGGCGGACAGGCCGCGGGGACCCGCGTTGGCGAGCACCCGCACGTCGGTGGCTTCCTTGTACTCCTGGGCCAGGCGCTCCCGCAGCGGGTCGTTGTGGTCGACGACCAGCAGCGTCTCCAGCGCCGGGCGGGACTGCGCCCGCACCGAGGCGACCGCCGCGAGGATGTCCTCCCAGCGGTCCTCGGTGTAGACGCAGATCACCACGGAGATGCCGGGACCGCTCAAGACACCTCTCCCCGGACCGAGTCGAGCAGCACGGAGCGCTCGGTGCGGCGGCGCAGGGCCCGCCGGTTGGAGCGTTCTCTGAGGATCACGTTGAGCACCCGGAACCCGTCCCGCACGGCGCGCAGATTGCTGGTGCCGTGGATGCGCAGGTACTCGTGGCTGGGTATCTCCTGCACCTTCAGGCCCGCCTTGACCACCCGGATGTTCATCAGGGTCTCCACCTCGAAGCCGGTGCAGTCGAGGTCGATCTTGTCCAGGCAGTGCCGCCAGAAGGCGTTGTAGCCGTAGCACAGGTCGGTGTAGCGGGCGCCGAACTTGCGGTTGACGATCGTGCACAGCGCCCAGTTGCCGAGCTTGCGGACGAAGGTCATGTCGTCGGTGCCGCCGCCGTTGGCGAAGCGGGAGCCCTTGGCGAAGTCGGCGCCCGAGACCAGCGCCGAGACATAGCTGACGATCTCCTGCCCGTCGGCGGAGCCGTCCGCGTCGACCATCACGATGATGTCGCCGGAGCACGCCTCGAACCCGGTGATCAGGGCATCCCCCTTGCCCTTGCCCCGCTGCTCCACGACCTTCACGTCCGGCCACAGCGCGCGGGCCACCTCGACGGTGCCGTCGGTGGAGTTGCCGTCGACCATCACCACTTCGTGGATCCAGTCCGGCAGGGTCTTGAAGACGTACGGAAGGTTCTCCGCCTCGTTCATGGCCGGGATCACCACGCTCACCGGCGGCGCTATCGCCAGATGCGAGGAGACGGGCCGGTAGGTCCGGGCCGTGCGGTATTCGTACGCGTCACCCGTAAGCGCCGGGCGCAGAACTGAGCTCATGAGTCTGGTCCCTCTCGTCCGGTGGACCGCCCGCCCCTGGGGCGGCCCGGTTGTGTGTCCGGTTCGAAAGGGGGGTTATTACTGGCATAGCTCATCGGCTCCCGCGAAGCGGCAGCCGATTGCGCGGCACGCCTCGGTCACCCGTACTCGAAGTACGCCGACCGAGTGCGGCACCCCCCTACCGCGCCCCGCGCCGGCTGCCACCGCGGCCCTGAGCCCTCCCCTGGTCCGCTGAATGGTGGTCCGATGCGGGTGAGATGTACGACGATATTGACGATTGCGCCTGTATGGCAAGACCTGGAACGAGGCCTCACGTTTTTGACGGTTTATCCGTTACAACCGACCTGACCTGATCTTTCCCACCTTCTTGAGCAGCCGGTCGGCGGGCTCGAACAGCTCCGGCCGGGACACCACGACATTGCGCAGGGCCCGTACCGGGGCACGTCGTGCCCGGTGTCCGAACGCCACCGGATGACGTCGCGTCACCCATCCCTCGGCCACGCTCAGTTCACGCGACTTCAGGGAGTCCTTGTATTCCTTCCGGCCCCGGCCGAGGTCCAGCTGGGCGATGCCGTCCGCGGCGGCCGCCTCGGCCATCCGCAGGTGCAGCACCAGACCGGGGGAGTACTTCGAGAACGCCGGGTCGTACGCCGGGAACCAGCAGGCCAGCACCCGCTCGCTGCGCAGCCCGAAGTGCGCCGCGATCGGCTTGTCCCCGGCGTACAGCACCGACAGGACCCCGGCGAACGACTCGGTGCGGGTGTGGAACAGCTGCTCCACCAGGCGGGTGATCCAGTCCTGGGCGAACCGGTCGCTGCGCCCGGTCCTGCGGTACTGCGCCGACTTCCAGCCCATCAGGGTGCGCAGCGCGGCCGGGTCCCGCTCGTCGTGCACATACCGCACGCCCGGGTGGTCGCGCCCCAGCCTGCGCTCCTTGGCGAGCGTGGTCCGGGTGAACTTCGGTGCCCGCTCGCGGAGTTCGCGGAGATACGCCTCGTACCCCTGCTCCACGTCCATGACCGGTGATGGGAAGGATCCGGTGGCCCCGGCGCGGAACGCCGGCTGGCCCTCGACGAGGTGGTCGAACTCCCATACCGCGAGCCCGCAGGCGCGCAACAGTTCCCTGGCGTCCCAGGTGAACCCGGGCCGGTGCACCACGCCCTGGGCGTCGGAGACCCCGAGCCCGATGGCCCGGCCCACTCCGCCGGCCGTGCGCTGGTAGGCGAAGTACGCGGCGGGCTCGCCGGACTCCCGTACGACGGCGATCCGCACGCCGGAGCGGCAGCGGCCGACGGCCAGCGCGAACTCGGGTGACAGGAACGGGTTCGCCAGCTCGGGCGAGCCGTGCAGATGGGCCTTGGACTGCATCGCCGTCCACGCCGTCCGGTCAGCGGCCGTCAGCTCGCCGGGACGGTACACGCTGATGTCCACGTCAGGGATTCCGCCTTCTTTCCGTACGGCCGCGCAGCCGCCGCGCCAGAACCAGCAGGAAGAGCAGGGAGCTCAGCGCGGTCACGGTCACGATGCCGCCGGTGGCCGACCACTGGTGCAGGGCCAGCATCCCCTGGGCCACCAGCATGTTGACGACGACCGCGCCCGCCAGGGAGGCGAGCGTCCGGCCGAAGGGGTCGAGCCCGCGCAGGGCGGCGGCGATGGCCGCGGCCGGTGCCGCGAGCAGGAAGAACAGCGTGAGCGGGCCGCGCAGCGGGGAATCGCTGTTGGCCAGCGCGAGCAGCGCTCCGGCCGCCCCCACGGCCGTCGCGGCGCCCGCCAGCAGCGGCGCCAGGTCCTCAGGTCCCGGTCGCACACGCTGAACGCCGTCCGATGAAGATGTCTTCAGCCTGAACGTCTGCATTGGCGACTTTGCCCCCCGAAGCGCCGGATGCCGGACTTCAATGTGGCGCAGGCCCGCGACGGCGTCAAGACGGCGAGGGGGGCGCACAACTGAATTGTTGACATGCACACTTCCCGTCAACACGCGTAGCTGCTACCACAGTTATGGCAGAGATCCTGCTAAAGGGAGGTTCCATGAGACGTTCCCGAATCGCCGCTTACGTCAGCTCACTCCTCCTCGCCGTCGGCGCCGTGCTCACCGGCGCCGGCCCGGCCCAGGCAGCCCCCGGCCCGTACGTGGCCCTCGGCGACTCCTACGCCTCGGGCGTAGGCGCCGGGAGCTACATCAGCTCCAGCGGTGACTGCAAGCGCAGCACGAAGGCCCACCCCTACCTCTGGGCGGCCGCCAACTCACCCTCGTCGTTCGCCTTCACCGCCTGCGCGGGCGCTCGAACGGGTGATGTTCTGGCCAACCAGCTGGGCCCGCTCAGCTCCAGCACCGCCCTGGTCTCCATCAGCGTGGGCGGCAACGACGCCGGGTTCGCCGACGTCATGACGACCTGTGTGCTCCAGTCCGACAGTGCCTGCATCTCCCGCATCAACACCGCCAAGGCGTACGTCGACTCCACGCTCCCCGGCAAGCTCGACAGCGTCTACTCGGCGATCCGCGCCAAGGCCCCGTCCGCCCGGGTGGTCGTGCTCGGCTACCCCCGCTTCTACCAGCTCGGCCAGGCCTGCCTCGGCCTGTCGGAGACCAAGCGCAAGGCCATCAACGACGCGGCCGACTACCTGGACGCCGCCGTCGCCCGCCGCGCCGCCGCGTACTCCTTCACGTTCGGCGACGTCCGCCCCACCTTCACCGGCCATGAGATCTGCTCCGGCAGCTCCTGGCTGCACAGTGTCAACTGGCTCAACATCGGCGACTCGTACCACCCGACCGCGGCCGGCCAGTCCGGCGGCTATCTGCCGGTCCTCAACCGCACGGCCTGATCCTTCAGTCGCTCGGTGAGGGTGCAGGGGAGACCCCGTCCGTCGGGGTCTCCGTCACACAGGTCACCGAGAAGGGCACCGATTCCGACGTCGTCTCCACCGGGTCCCGCACCTCGACACTGATCTCGTTCTCGAACGTACCGCTGTCCGAGTCTTCGGCGGATGTCGTCACGAACGCGCGGTCCTCCTTGGTGCGGGAGCCGCCCTCGGGGAACGACAGCGTCTTCCAGCCCTGGTCCATCACCTCGCCGTCCCGCGACACCCAGCGATAGCTGACCTCCGCGGGCAGCCGGCCCACCGTGAACGTCGCCGTGAAGGCCGGGGCCTCGGCCTCCGGCGGCGGGCAGGCACCCTCGTACTCCGTGTGCGACCCGGCCAGGGAGACCTCCACCGACTGCGGCGGCGGGCTCGACTCCGTCCGCGTCTCGCTCGGCGTCGGCTCCGGGGTGCTGTCGTCCTCCGTCTCGGACGGTGTCGGCTCCGGCTCCGTCTCCGCCTGGCTGGTGGTGCCGCTCCCGGCGCGGTCGCCGTCCTTCTCGCCGTTCAGCAGCGCGTACATCAGACCGGCCAGCGCCAGCGCGAGCGCCGCGAGACCGGCGACCAGGACGGCGGCGGCACGGCGGCTGCGGCCGGGGCGCTCCTCGGCGGTGGGGTGGGCGGGAGCGGTGGCCGCCGCGGAGTAGGGCAGGGGCGGGGTCGGCGACGGCGGCCGCTGCCCGGCGGGGGTCGGGGCGTACGGCGACGCCCGGACCGTCCCCGCCCGCGGGGTCCCGCCCGCGCCGACGATCCGCAGTTCCTGCTCCGCCCGCTCCGCCGGCAGCCGCTCGGCGGGGTCCTTGCGCAGCAGCCCTTCGATCACGGGCGCGAGCGGACCGGCCCGGCGTGGCGCCGGCAACTCCTCGTCGACGATCGCGCGCAGGGTGGAGAGCGGGGTGTCCTGGCGGAACGGGGAGTTGCCCTCGACGGCCGCGTACAGCAGCACGCCGAGCGACCACAGGTCGGACTCCGGTCCCGGCCTGCGCCCCAGCGCCCGCTCCGGGGCGAGGAACTCGGGCGAGCCGATCACCTCACCGGTCATCGTCAGCGCGGAACTGCCCTCCACCGTGGCGATCCCGAAGTCGGTGAGCACCACGCGGCCGTCGTTCGACAGCAGGACGTTGGCCGGCTTCACGTCCCGGTGCAGCACCCCGGCCTCGTGCGCGGCCCGCAGCGCCGCCAGCACCTCGGCCCCGATGTGCGCCGCGCGCTGCGGGGCCAACGGGCCTTCGGCGTCCAGGAGTTCGGCCAGCGAGATGCCGCGGACCAGCTCCATCACGATCCACGGCCGGCCGTCCTGCACGGCCACGTCGTACACCGTCACCACATTCCGGTTCGCGACCCGGGCCGCCGCCCACGCCTCGCGCTCCAGACGGGCGTACAGCCGCTCCACATCGGCGGTCGGCAGACCGTGCGGGGCCCGCACCTCCTTGACGGCGACTTCGCGGTGCAGCACCTCGTCCCGGGCGCGCCAGACCGTCCCCATGCCGCCCTCGCCGAGGGGGGACAGGAGACGGTAGCGGCCCGCGATCACTCGTTCACTGCCCGGTGCGTCGGACACGGGCGCCCCCATTCGCATGCGCGCGAAATCACCTTTTCCTCACAAAGTAGCTCAACCGAGTGCGGATGCCGCCCCCTTGCACACCAATCCGACCCCAAGAGCTACGACGACCACCGCGGATACCAGCGGTGCGGTACGGCGGACCAGGGCCGCCGACGGACGGGCGGCCCAGCGCGGGCGCCGCTCCAGCGTCCCGCTCGCCCCGGCTCCCAGGCGCACCACGGCGAACCCCGCGGCGCCGAGGGTGAGCGCGAGCCCGACGCCGTACGCCACCACGAGCAGCAGCCCGAACCAGGCGTGCCCGAGCGCCGCGGCCCCGACCAGGATCACGACGGCCGAGGGACTGGGCACGAGCCCTCCGGCGAACCCGAGGAGGATCGTGCCGCGCACGGTCGGGGCGGTGGCGTGGGTGTGCGTATGACCCCCGTGGCTGTGGACGTGGGTGTGGGTGCCCGGGTGGGCGTGCTGGTGGGTGTGCGCGCCGACCAGGACGGGCGTGCGCGCGGGCACGTGCGCCGGGGTGTGCGGGTGCCGGTGGCTCCGGCCGCGCCAGGCCCGCCGTACGAGCGTCGCGCCCGCGGCGGTGACCAGGGCGCCGCCGGCGATGCCCAGCCAGGTGATCACGCCCGGTGCCGCGGTGGGCCCCGCGGTGATCAGCAGCCCCAGAGCGACCACGCCCAGCGTGTGGGTGACCGTCACCGAGGCGGCGAGCGGCAGGACGTCCTTCAGCCGGGCGCGTCCACCGCGGGCCGCGGCCACCGCCGCCATGAGCGTCTTGCCGTGGCCCGGAGCGAGGGCGTGCAGGGCGCCGAGACCGACCGCGACGCACAGGGCGAGGGCGGCGAAGCCGACAGTGAGGTCGTGGCGGGCCACCAGGGAGTCCAGGGCCCGCGTCCAGCGGTCGGCGCCGCGCGGCAGCACCGAGGCGGCGGGCGCGTCCCGCTCCTCCCCGGCCGGCGCGGGACCACCCGGCCGCACGCTCAGGGAGGCGGCCCGGGTGTCGGCGGGGGAGGACAGCAACTCCTCCGGATAGTCGCGGAGTTCGCGGGACAGCGACTCCTCGGGTACGTCGGAGGCGGTGAGCGTCATCCGGTCGCCGCGCGCGGTGACCTCCCGCCAGCCGGGCCCCGACCCGGCACCGGCGGCCCGGAAGTCCAGCGCGAGGCTGTCGGCATCGGGCAGCGGAGCCGACAGCACGCACTCGACCCGGAGCGTGTCGAGCCCGGCCTGTCCGGGCCCCCGACAGGCGTGACCGGTCTCCACGGTGAGGGCGACGCTCCGGCCGTCGACGGTGAGGGCGCTGTCCCGGGCTGCGGTGGCGCACCGCCGCCCGGCCCAGGCGTCGAGGCCCAGCCGTTCGACGTCCGGCTTCGCCTGCGTCGCCGGGATCTCGGCGAGGTCCTCGACATGGTCCACGCGCAAGGTGCCGGGGGCGGCCACGAGTCCGTCGTAGCGGTTCACCGTGAAGTTGCCGAGGGGGTGCGCGCTCGCGGACGGGGAACCGGCCAGCACCAGCGCGCCGACGGCCGTGAGCAGGGCCGCGCCGGAGGCGACCGTTCGACGGAGGGTCACTCGCCCGCCTCCAAGTTGAGGGTCGCGGCACTCGCGCGTCCCGCGCCGCTCCTGGAGATTGGTGTCATGCCGTCCGTCCTCGGTTCAGCTTCTCTGACGCACCGGGATTCGGAGCGGGGTGCCGGGCGGATTGGTCCGCGCCGAAACTGATCCGGCGCCCCGCCGACCCGCGTTTTCGGCCCTCCGATCCGTAACCCCATCCGGAGGTGGGTGCGTTGCGAATACCTCGTGGGACGGGACGGCCGAGATGCGGTCTCGCGGGAGGGGGAGGCGAGTTGGAGGCGGACGAGCTGCTGATGCTGGTGGCCCGCGGCGACCAGCGGGCTTTCGAGGAGCTGTACGGGATCGTGTCGGGGCCGGTGTTCGGTCTGGTGCGGCGGGTCGTGCGGGACCCGGCGCAGTCGGAGGAGGTGGCGCAGGAGGTGCTGCTGGAGACGTGGCGGTCCGCGGGACGGTTCGACCCCGGCCGGGGCAGCGCCCTGGCGTGGATCCTCACCCTCGCCCATCGCCGGGCCGTGGACCGGGTGCGCAGCGCCCGCGCGGCCGGCGAACGCGAGCAGCGCGAGGCACGGCGGTCCCATCACCCCGCCTTCGACCAGGTGTCCGAGGAGGTCGAGGCCGGCCTGGAGCGCGAATGGGTGCGCCGCTGCCTCGACCGGCTCACCGCCCTGCAACGGCAGTCCGTCACCCTCGCCTACTACGACGGCTACACCTACCGGGAGGTCGCAGAACGGCTCTCCCTGCCGCTGGGCACGGTCAAGACCCGGATGCGGGACGGCCTGACCCGGCTGCGCGAGTGCCTCGGAGGTGCCGCATGAGCCTCTTCGGCCGTGAGCACCTCCACTCCCTCGCCGCCCCCTACGCCCTCGACGCCCTGGAACCGGGGGAGCGCGTGCGCTTCGAGAAGCACCTGGCCACGTGCGCGCGCTGCGCCGCCGAGGTACGGACCCTGACCGAGGACGCGGTACGGCTGGCCTGGTCGACGTCCGCGCCGCCGCCGGCCGCGCTGCGCGAACGGGTCCTGGCCGCCGTACGGACGACCGCTCAGGAGCCCGTGCGGGCGCGGGAGCCGCAGTTGCCGCCGCATGTGTGGGGGACGCGGCCGCCGCCGGGCCGGGTGCGGGAGCGGCGGCCGCTGTTCGTGCCGTTCGCCACCGCCACGGCCGCCGCTGCCCTCGTCGTCGCCTCCTTGTTCGCCGTGCAGGCGAACCGGCAGCAGGAGCAGCTGGACGCCGAGCGGGCGCAGGCGCGTGAGATCGCCCACGTTCTCGCCGCCCCCGACGCGCGCGCGAGCACCGGGCGGGACGCCGAGGGCCGGAGCATCGGGGTGATCGCTTCCGTGTCGGAGGGGAGCGCGGTCGTCACCCTCGGCGGCTACGCCGACCTTCCGGGCGACCGGGTGCGCCAACTGTGGCTCATGCGCCCGGGCGCGCAACCGCGCTCCCTCGGGCTCTTCGACGGCAACACGCCCTTGGTCGCGTCCGGCCTCGACACCTCCGCCACGTCACTGGCTGTGACCGTCGAGCCGGACGGGGGATCGCCGCAGCCCACTACACAGCCGGTTGTCCAACTCGCCCTGAAATCGGTTGGATTCGGAGAGTAATCACGGACGAGTCGTCAACACCCTTACGGGGAAGGTGAATCCTGTGACCGCGATACACGAGTGCCCCGAGGGGGCGATAGGGTTACCCTGCCCGGGCCGGGTGGACTCGTACGGGTGGGGAGTGACATGGATCAGATAACAGTGCGCAGCAGGGCCAGGGTCCCTGCGATCACCTGCGGGAGCAGCGCGACCAGTTCGCGCCTCGACCGCCATCTCTCGGTGCTGGGTGGCCCTGCCGTACCGCAGCGGGAGGCGGCCGAGGCGACCCTGCTGATGCGTGAGCTGACCGCCCGTGAGCCCGTGCGTCAGCAGAGCGACCGGCGGGCGCGGGTCCGTCGCGTCTCGCTCTTCGCGCCGCTGCGCCGACTGCGCCGCTCGCTGTTCGGCGGCCACTAGGCGTTCGCGCCCCGCGCTCAGGCGGCCACACCGTCCCGGCGCAGCGCTGCGATCTCGTCGTCCGTCATTCCCACGGCGCGCAGCAGCTCCTCGGTGTGCTCCCCGAGCGCGGGCACGTCCCCCATGCGTGCCGCGTCCCCGCCCGGCAGCGTGATGGGCGGCAGCAGTGCCCGGAGCGGTCCCACCGGCGAGCCCACCTCCCGCCACCGCTCCCGGGCCGCCAGCTGCGGATGGTCCGCCACCTCGTGCAGATCCCTCAACCGCGCACACGCCAGACCCGCCCCCTCCAGGCGCGCCAGCGCCTCGTCCGTGCCGAGCGCGCCCAGCGCCTGCCCGACCAGCTCGTCCGTGCGCTCCCGGTGCGCCACCCGCGCCGCGTTCGTGGCGAAGGCCGGGTCGGTGGCCAACTCCGGGCGCTCCAACACCTGTTCAGCCAGTCGCCGCCACTCCCGGTCGTTCTGCACCGACAGCAGCACCCGGCCCCCGTCCGCCGTCGGATAGGCGTCGTAGGGCGCGATGACGGCGTGCGCCAGGCCGGTGCGCGCCGGTGCCGTGCCGCCGTGCAGCGCGTGGTGCAGCGGATGCCCCATCCACTCCGCCAGCGACTCCAGCATCGACACCTCCACCGGGCCGCCCCGCCCGGTCACGCCCCTGCGCACCAGCGCCGCGAGCACCCCGGAGAAGGCGTACATGGCCGCCGCGATGTCCGCCGCCGGGATCCCCGCCTTCACCGGCTGCCCCGGCGTCCCGGTCACCGACACCAGGCCCGCCTCGCACTGCACGAGCATGTCGTAGGCCCGCTTGTCCGCGTACGGGCCGTCGGCGCCGTACCCCGAGATGTCCACGGCGATCAGCCGCGGATGCGCGGCGCACAGCGTGGCCGCGTCCAGGCCGAGCCGGGCGGCGGCGCCCTGGGCGAGGTTCTGCACGAAGACGTCCGCGTCGCGCACGAGGCGCCGTACGACGTCCAGGCCGCGGGGGTCCTTCAGGTCCACGGCGAGGGACTCCTTGCCGCGGTTGCACCACACGAAGTGCGAGGCGAGCCCGCGGGCCGCGGTGTCGTAGCCGCGCGCGAAGTCGCCGCCGTCGATCCGCTCGACCTTGATCACCCGAGCGCCGAGATCGGCGAGCTGCCGGGTGGCGAAGGGGGCCGAGACGGCCTGTTCGACGGCGACGACGGTGATCCCGGCGAGGGGCAGCGGCTGCGGTTCCATGCGGGCGATCATGCCCGGTGGGGGCTGGTCGGCGCCATGGGCCGCTAGATCAGCGCGAGCTGCCCCTCGGGGCCCTCTTCGGGGCCGTCCAGTACCGAGGCCGGGCGGCGTGCTGCGTCCGGTACCGGGAACACGCCCGCCTCGCGCAGCTCGGTCGCGGTGATCCGGGACGCCAACTCCTCCTCGAAAGGCCGGAGTTCGGCCAGCAGCGCGAGGATGGTGATCAGCTCCAGCAGCTCTGACGTCCACACTTGCGGCCAGGTCGGCGGGCGGATCGCCGCCAGGGTGCCCGGCTGCGCCGCCTCGGCCGTACGGACCGTGAACCACCGTTCCAGCACGCGGACGCCGTCCGCCTCGTAGTCCCAGGCCTCCGGCGGCACCGGGGAGATGCGGCCCTCGTCCAGGTGCAGGGCCTCCTCCTCGCGGTCGTAGACGAGGGTCAGCGGGCGGGAGGGCAGCGGGGCGCGGACGTACGGGCGGCGCCCGCCGGGGAGTCTGGGGCGGTCGCCGTCGCGGCGCATCAGCCACAGGAGGCGGTGGCCCGACTCCACGCCCCGCGCCCAGAGCCCGGGGTCGTCGGGGAGGGGGACCGTGAGGTCCGGGCGGGCCGCCGTGAGGGTCCAGGCCAGGAGGTCGGCGGGGGTCGGGGACAGGCCCAGGCGGGTCGCCAGGTGGTCCAGCAGGCCCGGGGCCAGGTTGGGTTCCGTGCCGCCGGGGCGGCGGTACAGGGGGCGGATCCGGCCCGGGCGCAGCAGGGGGAGGAGGGCGGTGGCGAGGAGCCGGCCGGGGGTCTCGACCAGGAACGTCTGGTGGTCGTCCGCCACCCGCCACAACTCCGGCCGGGCCGCGTCGATCAGCCGGTGGTCCGGGATCAGCCACTGCTCGTCGAAGGGCGCGCACAGCACCCGCACCGGCTCCGGGCACGGCCCCGAGGCACGGAGCAGCTTCTCCGTACCGCCCGGGTGGCCCGGCAGTTGAGCCACCGCCGAGTGCAGGGTGCGGGAGCGCGTCGGCTCCAGCAGCGCTTCCCGGTCGGGGCCCTCGGCCTTGACGAAGGCGTCCCAGCGGGCCTTCAGACAGGCCGCGTCGGGGCCCGTCGGCCACCCCCGCCCCAGCCGCAGCGGTGCGACGGACCACGGCATGAGGTCCGCCAGCGGCGGCGCGTCGTCGTGCGTCACGCTGGGCATCGTACGACGTGGCCGACTACGTCGCGTCGAGGGTCACCGTGAACGAGAAACGGTCACCCCGGTAGTTGATGACCGCCACATCCAGCACCCGGCCGCCCGAATCGTACGTAATGCCCGTGTAGTGCAAGATCGGGCTCAGCAACGGCACTTCCAGCAGCCGGGCCGTCTCCGGCTCCGCCAGCCGCGCCTCCACCGTGTCCGTGATACGGCTGATGTCCGCCCCGACCACATCCCGCAGCACCTTCGTCATCGGCCAGCGCGCCAGGTCCGCCGGATCGATACGGGCGGCGAGTTCGGGGCGGACGTAGTTGCGGGCGTGATTGGTCGGCTCGCCCGTCTTCTCGTCGCTGCGCAGCCGGTGGTACGTCCCGACCTCGCCCGGATCCGGGAAGTACTCGGCGAGTTCGGCGGGGACCGGCCCCTTGCCGTGGTCCAGCATCCGGGTCGTCATCCCCGACTGCTGGGCCACGATCGCGTCCACCGACCCCAGCAGCCGCACCGGCGCGCCCCGCTGCACATGCGGTTCGATGAACGTGCCCCGGCGCCGGTGCCGGAAGATCAGCCCCTCGTCCTCCAGCTCCTTCAGCGCCTGCCGCATGGTCAGCACGCTCACGCCGTAGTGCCCCGCCAATTGCTCCTCGGTGGGCAGGCGCAGCGGGTCCTGGGGTCGGCGGCCGAGGATCGAGGCGCGCAGCGACTGCGACACCTGGTACCACAGCGGCAGCTTGCGGTTCAGGACGATGGAGTCCGGGGCGAAGGAGGTCACGTGGCCATCCGTACCGGCATGAGTTGATCAGTGCAAGGGGCGGAAGTGGCGTTCGAGACCCTGCCACACGTCGTCGTAGCGCCGCTGCAGGTGCTCCGCCTCGGCCGCATGCGCGGTCAGGGTCACCGGCCACCGGGTCTCGAACATGAACGCGAGCCCGTCGTCGATCTTCTGCGGCGTCAGCTCGGCGGCGCTCGCCCGGTCGAAGGTCTCCCGGTCCGGGCCGTGCGCCGACATCATGTTGTGCAGCGACCCCCCGCCCGGCACGAAGCCCTCCGCCTTGGCGTCGTAGGCGCCCTCGATCAGGCCCATGTACTCGCTCATCACGTTCCGGTGGAAGTACGGCGGCCGGAAGGTGTCCTCGCCCACCAACCAGCGCGGCGCGAACACCACGAAGTCGACGCCGGCGAGACCGGGGGTGTCGCTCGGCGACGTCAGCACCGTGAAGATCGACGGGTCCGGGTGGTCGTACGAGATCGTCCCGATGACGTTGAAGCGGCGCAGGTCGTACACGTAGGGCACGTGGTTGCCGTGCCAGGCGACCACGTCGAGCGGGGAGTGGTGGTACGTCGCCCGCCAGAGGTTGCCGCAGAACTTGTTCACGACCTCCACCGGGCCCTCGACGTCCTCGTACGCGGCGACGGGCGCCCGGAAATCGCGGGCGTTGGCGAGGCCGTTGGCGCCGATCGGGCCGAGGTCGGGGAGCTGGAAGGGGGCGCCGTAGTTCTCGCAGACGTAGCCGCGCGCGGTGCCGTCCAGCAGCTCGACCCGGAAGCGCACCCCGCGCGGGATCAGCGCCACATGCCCCGGCTCGGCGTGCAGCAGCCCGAACTCGGTGCGCAGCAGCAGCCCGCCACGCTCCGGGACGATCAGCAGCTCGCCGTCGGAGTCGCTGAGGACGCGGTCCATCGAGGCGTCGGCGCTGTAGAGGTGCACGGCCATGCCGGTGCGCTGGGTCGCGTCGCCGTTGCCGCCGAGGGTCCACAGGCCGGCCAGGAAGTCGGTCCCGGGAGCGGGCTCCGGCAGCGGGTTCCAGCGCAGCCGGTTCGGATCGGGCACCGACTCCGTGAAGGGCGCGGTGCGCACCGGGCCGTTGTCCATGCGGGTGAACGCCGGGTGGGCCGCCGAGGGGCGGATCCGGTACAGCCACGAGCGGCGGTTGTGGGCCCGCGGCTCGGTGAACGCCGAACCGCTCAGCTGCTCCGCGTACAGCCCGAGTGGCGCGCGCTGCGGTGAGTTGCGGCCCTCGGGCAGGGCGCCGGGCACCGCCTCGGAGCCGTGTTCATTGCCGAATCCCTGGAGATACGACAGCCCCTCCGCGGTCTTCCGCGCGTCCCCGCTCATGATCGCTCCCTCGCCCTCAGTAATCCTATGCATCACCGTAGGATTGTGGCTCGGCGGACGCAAGAGGGGGACGGGTGGTACCCGGGTTCTCCTCATCAGGGACGACCGGAACCAGACCTCAGGGGGATCCGGGTTGTCGGACCGGTGTTCTACGCTCCGGGCATGTCGTGGACGCGGGCGCTGCTCGCCGCGCTCGCGGTCTGTGTCCTGCTGCTGACCGGATCCGTGGGCTGCGGCTCCAGTGGCACACAGGAGCAGAAGAACGGCGAGTCGCCCTCGCCGGTCGGTGAGCTGCTCGACGACGCCGACGAGGAGGGCCGGCTCTACCGCGAGGTGGACGGGGACCAGGCGCCCGAGGTCGGCGTCGAGGTGCAGCCCAACGCCGACGAGAGCTGGGACGTGCGGCTGACCGTCCGCGACTTCCGCTTCTCGCCCGCCGGCACCAAGGAGGTGCCGGTCGCCGGACAGGGCCTGGCGCACCTCTATCTCGACGGCCGCCTGATCGCCAAGGTGCGCACCCCCGAGTACCGCCTCCCGGCCCACCTCGTCCCGCGCGGCACGCACCACGTCACCGCCCGGCTCTACGCGGACGACGGCACGGTGTGGGCGGTGGACGGGGAGCCGATCGAGAGCACGGCCGACATCACGGCCTCCGGAGCGGAGCCGGGACTGAGTGCAGGGGCCACCGGGGTCCGTACAGGAGGGCAAGGTTCACCGGACCGAGCCGGAAAGGCATCATGAAGCCCGTGCCCCACGCGACCTCGCTCCGCCGCGCGCCCGTCCAGCGACGCAGTGCCGAACGGCTCACCAGAATCCTCGACGCCTGCGCCGGACTCCTCGACGAGGTCGGCTACGACGGCCTGAGCACCCGCGCGGTCGCCCAGCGCGCCGGCGTCCCCATCGGCTCGGTCTACCGCTTCTTCGGCAACAAGCGCCAGATGGCCGACGCCCTCGCCCAGCGCAACCTCGACCGCTACGCCGACCGCGTCACCGAGCGCCTGGCGGGCGTCGGCGTCCGCGACTGGCGGACGGCCATGGACGTCGTACTCGACGAGTACCTGCTGATGAAACGCACCGCCCCCGGCTTCGCCCTGGTCGACTTCGGCAACCAGATACCGGTCGGCGCCCGCCGCGCGGAACCCAACCACCGAGTCGCCGACCGCCTCACCGACCTGCTGTCCGACTACCTCGACCGCACCCCCGACGAGGACCTGCGCCGCGTCTTCCTGGTCGCCGTGGAAACGGCCGACACCCTGGTCCACCTCGCCTTCCGGGTCGCCCCCGAGGGGGACGAACGGATCATCGGCGAGGCGAGGGAGCTGCTGCGGGCGTATCTGGCGAGGGTTCTGGACTGATCGGGGGGCGTGCCGCTGCCGGGGCTTCCCCGGGCGGGGTCTGCTCGACTGACCTCCACCAGCCCCTCCCCAGCATCCCTACCGGTCGGTATGCTCGCTCTCACGTCCGCGCGCCGCCGTCGCCGCCCCAGGAGGACCCGTGTCCCGCACCGCTCTGCGCATCTGTCCGCTGTGCGAGGCCACCTGTGGCCTGACGCTCACCGTCGAGGGAAGCCGGGTCACCGGGGCCCGGGGGGACCGGGACGATGTGTTCAGCCAGGGGTTCATCTGCCCGAAGGGGGCCTCCTTCGGGGCCGTCGACGGGGACCCGGACCGCCTCACCGGGCCCCTCGTGCGCAAGGACGGCGTCCTGCGCGAGGCCACCTGGGAGGAGGCCTTCGACGCCGTAGCCGCGGGGATCCGGTCCGTCGTGGAGCGGTACGGGCCGCACTCCGTCGGGATCGTCCTCGGCAACCCCAACGTCCACACCATGGCCGGCGGCCTCTACCCGCCCCTCCTGATCGGCGCCCTCGGCACCCACAGCCTGTTCACCGCGTCCACCGTCGACCAGATGCCCAAGCACGTGTCGAGCGGCCTGCTCTTCGGCGACGCCAACGCCATCCCCGTGCCCGACCTCGACCGCACCGACCATCTCCTCCTCATCGGCGCCAACCCCCTGGAGTCCAACGGGAGTCTGTGCACCGCCCCCGACTTCCCCGGCCGGCTCAAGGCCCTCAAGGCCCGCGGCGGCACCCTCACCGTCATCGACCCGCGCCGCACCCGTACGGCCAGGCTCGCCGACCGGCACATCGCCGTCCGCCCCGGCACCGACGCGCTGCTCCTCGCCGCCATGGCGTCCGTGCTGTTCGAGGAAGGGCTCGTGCGTACGGGGGAGTTGACTCCCCATCTTGAGGGGGTTGGCGAACTCCAGGAGGCGGTAAGGGACTTCACTCCCGACGCCGTCGCGGACGCCTGTGACGTCGACGCCGACACGATCCGCACGCTCGCCCGCGAACTCGCCGCCGCGCCGACCGCCGCCGTCTACGGCCGCATCGGCAGCTGTACGGTCGCCCACGGCACGCTGGCCAGCTGGCTCGTGGACGTCCTCAACATCCTCACCGGCAACCTCGACCGTCCCGGCGGCGCCCTCTTCCCGCAGGCGGCCACCGACCGCACGCCCCGCCCCGCCGGCCCCGGCCACGGCTTCCAGCTCGCCCGCTGGCACTCCCGGGTGAGCCAGTACCCGGAGGCCAAGGGGGAGTTGCCGATCTCCGCCCTCGCCGAGGAGATCGACACCCCGACCGAGCAGGGCGAGCCCGTCCGGGCGCTCGTCGCCATCGCCGCGAACCCGGTGCTCTCCACCCCCGACGGCGACCGGCTCGACAAGGCGCTGGACTCCCTGGACTTCATGGTCAGCGTCGACCCGTACCTCAACGAGACCTCGCGCCACGCCACGGTCGTGCTGCCGCCGCCCCCGCCCTCCCAGAGCCCGCACCATGACTTCGCGTTCAACACCCTCGCCGTGCGCAACCAGGTCCGCTACACCCGGGCCGCCGTCCCGCTGGAGCCCGGCCGCATGGCCGAGACGGAGATCATGGCCCGGCTGGTCCTCGCCGCGAGCGGGATGCACGGCGCCGACCCGGCCGCCGTCGACCAGCTGGTCCTCGACCAGACGCTCGGCAAGGCGGTCAAGGAGCCGCACTCGCCGGTCCACGGCCGCGATCCGCGCGAGCTGCAAACCCAGCTCAGCGGTGACTCGGGACCCGAGCGGCGGCTCGACATGATGCTCCGCCTCGGCCCCTACGGCGACGGCTTCGGCGCCCGGCCCGACGGGATGAGCCTCGACAAGCTGCTGGCGCATCCGCACGGCATCGACCTCGGCCCGCTCCGGCCCCGGCTGCCGCAGCCGCTGAAGACCAGGAGCGGGAAGGTCGAGCTGCTGCCCCGGCCGATCGCCGACGACCTGCCCCGGCTCAGGCAGGCCCTGCGGCGCCGCCCCGACGACGGCCTCGTCCTCGTCGGCCGCCGCCATCTGCGCTCCAACAACAGCTGGATGCACAACGTGCCCGCCCTCACCGGCGGCAGCAACCGCTGCACCCTGCACATCCATCCCGACGACGCCGAACGGCTCGGCGTGCGGGACGGGGCGGACGTACGGCTGAAGGGGACCGGGGGAGAGGTCACCGCGCCCGCCGAGGTCACCGAGGCTGTGCGTCCCGGCGTGGTCAGCCTGCCGCACGGCTGGGGGCACGACCGGCCCGGGACCCGGCTGAGCCACGCGCGCAAGGAGCCCGGAGCCAACGTCAACCAGCTCCTCGACGGCAGCCTGCTCGACCCGCTGTCGGGCAACGCCGTCCTCAACGGATTCCCCGTCCAGCTCACCCCGGTGACCTGAGCAAAGCCCTGACCTGGAGTTTTGCGCTTATTGCTCGCACGTCAACGTCTTGTTAACGCGGTTTGCAGAGACCTAACGTCGTCGCACCGCCGGCCCTGGTGGGATGTTCAAGGGCGAACGTTAGGTATCCATTTCATGCTGACCATCCTCGGCTTCGCCATGATCGCGACCTTCCTGGTCCTGATCATGATGAAGAAGATGTCGCCGATCGCGGCGCTCGTGCTGATCCCGGCACTGTTCTGCGTCTTCGTCGGGAAGGGCGCCCACCTCGGTGACTACGTCATCGACGGCGTCACCAGCCTCGCCCCCACCGCGGCGATGCTCATGTTCGCGATCGTCTACTTCGGGCTGATGATCGACGTCGGCCTCTTCGACCCGATCGTGCGCGGGATCCTGAAGTTCGCGAAGGCCGACCCGATGCGGATCGTCGTCGGTACGGCCGTCCTCGCGGCGATCGTCTCCCTCGACGGCGACGGCTCGACCACCTTCATGATCACGGTCTCGGCGATGTACCCGCTGTACAAGCGCCTGAAGATGAGCCTGGTGGTGCTGACCGGTGTCGCCGCCATGGCCAACGGCGTGATGAACACCCTGCCCTGGGGCGGCCCCACCGCCCGCGCCGCCACCGCGCTGAAGCTGGACGCCAGCGACATCTTCGTGCCCATGATCCCGGCGCTCCTGGTCGGCCTGCTCTTCGTGTTCGTCCTCTCGTACGTGCTCGGTCTGCGCGAGCGCAAGCGGCTCGGAGTGCTCACGCTGGACGAGGTGCTGGTCGAGGAGAAGGAGACCGAGATCGTGCTGGTCGGCGCGGGCTCCGGCCAGGGCACGCTGCCCACCGGCGCCCCCGGCCCCGGCACCGGCGCGGACGCCGAGGACGACGGCTTCCAGGGCCTCGACCCGAACCGGGCCACCCTGCGCCCGAGGCTCTACTGGTTCAACGCGCTGCTCACGGTCGTGCTCCTGACCGCCATGATCCTGGAGTGGCTGCCCATCCCGGTACTGTTCCTGCTCGGCGCCGCGCTGGCCCTCACCGTCAACTTCCCCCGCATCCCCGACCAGCGGGCCCGGCTCGCCGCCCACGCCGACAACGTCCTCAACGTCTCCGGCATGGTCTTCGCCGCCGCCGTCTTCACCGGCGTCCTCCAGGGCACCGGCATGGTCGACAGCATGGCCACCTGGATGGTGGACGTCATCCCCGAGGGCATGGGCCCGCACATGGCCCTGGTGACCGGCCTGCTGAGCCTCCCGCTGACCTACTTCATGTCGAACGACGGCTTCTACTTCGGCGTCCTGCCCGTCCTCGCCGAGGCCGGTGCCGCGCACGGCGTCTCGCCGCTGGAGATGGCCCGCGCCTCGCTGGTCGGCCAGCCGCTGCACATGTCGAGCCCGCTCGTCCCGGCCGTGTACGTCCTGGTCGGCATGGCCAAGGTCGAGTTCGGCGACCACACGAGGTTCGTGGTCAAGTGGGCCGCGGCCACCTGCCTCGTCATCCTCGGCGCGGGCATCCTCTTCGGCATCATCTGACCTACGGCCAAGGAGACTTCAATCATGGCGCCCGGTGGGAACCGCGGCTGGCTGCTCCGCCTCGTCATCGCCTTCAGCTTCGCGCAAGGGGCGGTGTCGATGGCCCGGCCCGCCGTCTCCTACCGGGCCCTGGCGCTGGGCGCCGACGAGCGGGCCGTCGGCGTCATCGCCGGGGTGTACGCGCTGCTCCCGCTGTTCGCCGCCGTCCCCCTCGGCCGCCGTACCGACCACGGCCGCTGCGCGCCCCTGCTGCCGGCCGGCGTGGTCCTGATCGCGGGCGGCTGCGCGCTGAGCGGACTGGCCGACTCGCTGGGGACGATGGCCCTGTGGAGCGGGGTGATGGGCCTCGGGCACCTCTCCTTCGTGATCGGCGCCCAGTCCCTGGTCGCCCGCCAGTCCGCCCCGCACGAACAGGACCGCAACTTCGGGCACTTCACCATCGGCGCCTCCCTCGGCCAGCTCGTCGGCCCGATCGCGGCGGGTGCGCTGATCGGCGGCCGGGACATGGCGGGCACCAGCGCGCTCGCGCTGCTCGTCGCGGGCGCGGGGGCGGCGGTCGCGCTCACCTCCCTGTGGCGCATCGAGGAGCGCCGTACGACGCCCAAGTCCCGTACGCGGCAAGGCGACCGGGTTCCCGTCCACCGCATCCTGCGCAGCCGGGGCGTGCCCGCCGGCATCCTGATCAGCCTGTCGGTGCTGTCCGCGACCGACGTCCTCACCGCCTACCTGCCGGTGGTCGGCGAACACCGGGGCATCGCCCCCTCGGTGATCGGGCTGCTGCTGAGCCTGCGCGCCGCGGCCACCATCGCCTGCCGGCTGGTGCTGACGCCGCTGCTCCGGCTGCTCGGCCGCGCCGCCCTGCTGACGGTCACCTGTCTGCTGGCGGCCGTCCTGTGCGCGGGTGTCGCGCTGCCGGTGCCGGTGTGGGCGCTGGCCCTGATCCTCACCGCGCTCGGGTTCTGCCTCGGTGTCGGCCAGCCGCTCTCCATGACGACGGTCGTCCAGGCCGCCCCCGACGGCGCCCGCTCCACCGCCCTCGCCCTGCGGCTCACCGGCAACCGCCTCGGCCAGGTCGCCGCGCCCGCCACGGCGGGCCTGGTCGCGGGCGTCGCCGGAGTGGCGGCGCCGTTCGTGATGCTGGGCGCGCTGCTGCTGGCGTCGGCGGGGGTTGCCGCGCGGTCGCGGGGGGACGGGAAGGGTGAGCGCGGGGAGGGCGAGCGCGGGGAGGGCGCCTCGCCCCGCCGGTCCCGGGCGGCTGTGAGCCGTAAGAGGGATGACTGACGGGTCGTAGGGCGCGGCTTCGTCCCTTGATGCGCGAGATGTGACAAAGAGTCAGGTGCAGCGTGACTTGTACGACAATCATCTGACTCGGAGGACTGCGCATGCCCACCACGTCTCTGCCACGCCGCGCCGGAGCGCGCGCCGCCGCCCTCGCGGCCCTGACCCTCGCCGGGACGGCCGTAGGAGCCCCCGCCGCCCTTGCCCAGCCGGACATCGGGGACATCAAGATCCACAAGGTGGGCACCCCCCTCGACGACCAGCGCGACGAACCCCAGGTCTGCGACTTCTACCTCGCCGCGTTGAACTTCGCCCCCGGCGAGGTGGTCACCTGGACCGTCAAAACCCAGCCTCCGATTACGGGCGGCGGCCAGCTGCCCAACGCGTCGTACCCCGATAACACGGTCACCGTCGGGCAGACCCGCAGCGCGCAGACCATCCCGCTCGCTCTGCCCAACGGGCAGTACAAGCTCACCTGGAAGACCAACCTCGGTCACGGTGTGGGCAAGGAGAAGCTGTTCAACGTCAACTGCCCCGTGTCCAAGCCTACGGCGCCCCCCGTGCCGAACGGCGGTCCGCCGGCCGGTGGCGGCGGCATGGCGCGCGACGACGCCTTCGCCCCGGTCGCCGGCGCCGCCGCCGTGGGCCTGGCCGCGGTGAGCGGGGTGGTGTGGTTCCGACTCCGTCGCCGCCCGCATGGAGCGTAAGCGCTCCGCTGGGAGAGCCGGAGGCCGGGCCGGGGGTAGGAATGCCGGTACCGGGGCCAGGGGTGCCGGGGCCAGGAGTGGCGGTACCGGGGCCGGGAGAGCCGGGGCTGGGGAAGGGAGATTCGGGGCTGGGGGTGCCGGTACCGGGGCTGGGAGAGCCGGGGGCGGGGGTACCGGGGCCGGGGGTGCCGGGACCGGTGGGCGGTCGGGTGCGGCGCGGCCGTCGCGGTCGGCCGCATCCCACCGCGGAGCGGCACCCCGGCGCGGCCCCGCGCCCCTCGCGGGCGCCGGGCCGCGGGCCACCGCGCCGCGTCCGCCGGGACGCGGGCGCGGGCGCAGGCCCTGGTTCCGGACGCGCGCCTACCGCCTGACGAGAACGGTCGCGTTGGCCGTCTCGCTGGTGGCGGGCGTCGCCTGGTGGGGCCAGGGCGAGGGGCCCGGCGGGACGGTGGCGGGCGGCGCGGCCGAGGCCGCCCGGCCGGGTTCCTTGCCGGGCTCCGGCGCGGCGCTGGTATCCGGTTCGTCGGCGGTCTCCGGTTCGTCGTCGGGGTCCGGCTCGTGGTCGGGCTCTGGTGCGCACCCGGATTCTGGTACGCAGTCGGGCTCTGGTTCGTCGTCGGGTCTCGGGGCGCGGGCGGGTGCCGGTGCGGTACCGGGCTCTGGTGCGCAGGCGGGTGCCGGTGCGGCAGCGGGCTCCGGTGCGCGGCCGGGCGCCGGGGATCGGACCGACGCGCGGGGTGCACCGCAGCAGCGACCCCAGGGGGCCGGTCAGCAGGGGGCGCCCTTGCAGCACCCGCTGGGGACCGACCCCAACGGGGTGGCGCGGCGCCCGGAGGGGACCCACGGGGGCGGGGCAGGCGCCGGGCAGCCGGAGGGGGCCGACCCGCGTGGGGCGGCCCGCCCCCCGGCAGGAGCCGACCCGCGTGGGACCACCCCTCGGCACCCCGCGGGAAGCGACCCGCGTGGGACCGCCCCACACCCGGGAGGGGCCGATCCGCGTGGCGCGGCCTCCCGGCACCCCGCGGGAAGCGACCCGCGCGGGACGGCGCCGCATCCATCAGGAGCGAACCCGCGTGACACGGGCCGCCTCCCGTCAGGAGCCAACCCACGTGATGCAGCCCGCCCCCCGGCAGGGGCCAACCCGCGTGACACAAGCCGCCCCCCAGCAGGGACCACCCCCCGCAACACGGCCCGCCCCCCGGCGGGGAGCGTCCCGCGGAGTGGGGCGTCCCGGCCGTCGGTCGATCCGCGTCGCTCGGCCGCGCCGGCCTCGCCGGGGCCCAAGGCGAAGGCCGCCCCCCGCCCCCGGCCCGCGGTCCGGCCGCTCCCGCGCTCCCGGGCGACCCGCCTGTCCATCGGCTACCTCGACATCGACGCCCCGGTCATGGACCTGCGCCTGGACCGTCAGCACCGGCTGCCCGCACCCCCCGACGACGACCCCAACCTGGTCGGCTGGTACGCCGACGGGCCGTCGCCCGGCGAGCAGGGCACCGCCGTCGCCGTGGGGCACCTCGACACCGACACCGGCCCCGCCGTCTTCTCCGGCCTCACCGAACTGCGCCGCGGACGCACGGTCGAGATCCGGCGCGCCGACGGACGGACCGCCGTCTACGCCGTCGACGCGATCAAGTCGTACGAGAAGGACCGCTTCCCCAGCAGCGAGGTGTACGGCGCCCGCAGCCGCCCCGAGCTGCGGCTGATCACCTGCGGCGGGAACTACGACCGCAAGACCGGCTATTCGGGCAACGTGGTCGTCTTCGCCCACCTGGTGAAGGTCCGCGAGGCCCCGGCCGCCCCCGCCCGGCGCTGAATTCGGCCGTCCGCTTTCTCACTTGCTGGACGGCCACGTCCGATCCCGCCCATTCTCTTCCCCCGGCCGCCTACATTCCGTTAACTTCCGTGACCCACAGGCCCCGTACGACCCGCACGGGGTGTCAAGCCGCGGAGTACCAGGGCCGCACGTAGCCCCCGGGGGCACCCCTCATGACACGCGCCATCTCTCTGCACGACGTGAGCAAGAGTTACACCAAGGGCGTCCGCGTGGTGGACCGGCTCACGTTGGACATCGAGCCCGGCGAGTTCCTCGTCCTGCTCGGCCCCTCCGGCTGCGGCAAGTCGACGGTGCTACGAATGATCGCCGGACTCGAGGAGATCGACGAGGGCGAGCTGCGGCTCGACGGCGAATGGGCCAACGACCTGCCCCCGTCCGGCCGGGACATGGCGATGGTCTTCCAGAACTTCGCCCTCTACCCCAGCATGACCAGCCGCGACAACATCGGCTTCCCGCTGCGCATCGAGACCCCCGGCGAGGACCCCCGCCCCCGGGTGGACGCCACCGCCCGCATGCTCGGCATCGAGGACCTGCTCGACCGGCTGCCCGCCCAGCTCTCGGGCGGCGAACGCCAGCGCGTCGCCATGGGCCGCGCCATCGCCCGCCACCCCTCCGCCTTCCTGATGGACGAGCCCTTGTCCAATCTGGACGCCAAGCTCCGCAACCATCTGCGCGCCGAGATCACCAAGCTCACCCGTGAGCTGGGCGTCACCACGGTCTACGTCACCCATGACCAGGGCGAGGCCATGTCGCTCGGCGACCGGGTCGCCGTCCTGCGCGGCGGGGTGCTCCAGCAGATCGGCACCCCGCGCGAGGTCTACGCCCTGCCCCGCAATGTCTTCGTGGCCGCCTTCATCGGCATCCCGCGCATCAACCTGCTGCGCGGAGTCGTCCGCGCCCCGCTCGACGGGGCGATGACCATCAGCCTCGGCAAGCAGTTTCTGCGGTTGCCCGAACCCCTCTCCCAGGACCACCAGTTGCTCCGGGTCCAGCAGGGCCGCGAGGTCATCGTGGGCCTGCGCTCGGAGTCCGTACGGATCGCCAAGCCGGCGGAGGCCCGGCCGGGGGAGGTGCTGATCACCGGGCTGGTGGAGCATGTCGAGTTCCAGGGACACGAGGTGCTCGTGCACTTCAACACCGGGTCCCGCCCGGCCGTCGTGCCCGAGCTGGAGGCCCCGCGACCGCTGGGACGCGTACGGCGGCGCAGGCGGGACGGCGGCACGGTGCTGAACCGGCTCCGGGAGCGGGCGGGCGCGCTGCGGGCCGGGCCGGTGGTGGTGCTGGAGGACCCGCGTGACACCCGCCCCGAACGCCCGTCCGAGCCCGTCCCGCCCGAGGGCCGGCTGCCCGGCGACCTGATCGTCCGCACCACCCCCGACATCGACCTCCGGCACGGCATGCAGGTGCCGCTGCTGGTCGACATCGCCCACCTGTTCGTCTTCGACCAGCACGGCGAACGGATCTGCCCGGCACCGGCGCGGCTGCCGGACCTGGAGGAGTAGCGGCCGTAAGGGATGGGGCATGAAACTCCCCATGACACCCACCCCGCAGCCCGCCGCGAAGCCCACCCCGAAGACCGCCGTGACCCGCGGCCGCGCCGTCCTGGTGACCGCCGGCCTCCTGCTCGCCTTGGCCGCCCCCACCGCGTACGCCACCCTCGACGACGGCGAGACCACCGCCGTCCCGCAGCGGGGCGAGCCCTACGTGGAGAGCAGGCTCCTGTTCGGCACCGAGCGCCCGGGCGGCGGCCCGGCCGTCACCGACGAACAGTTCATGAACTTCGTCGACGAGGAGGTCACCCCCGACTTCCCGGACGGCCTCACCGTCCAGACCGGCCGCGGCCAGTGGCGGGACGCGAGCGGCACGATCGAGAAGGAGCGGTCGTACGAGCTGATCCTGCTGTATCCGGTCGAGGCGGCGCGGACCAGTGACCGCAAGATCGAGGAGATCCGCCGGGCCTACGAGAAGGAGTTCGGGCAGGAGTCGGTGGCCAGGGTGGACGACCGGGCACGGGTCGACTTCTGAGCTCCTTCGGGGCAGGGTGAGCCGTGCCACGGCGGCAGCCCTGGTGCCGTAAAACTATCGGCGCTAGTTTAGGGGCGGTTCGCTGACGCCGGTAAGGGGCGCGGGGAACTGCGCGACCGGCCCCCACGCACCCGCAGCCGCACAACGCCCGGAAGGAACCCGATGAAGGCACACGACGGCTTCTACATCGACGGAGCCTGGCACCCCGCCCCCGGCCGGGACACGATCGACGTCGTGAACCCGGCCGACGAGCAGGTCATCGGCCTCGTCCCCGCGGGAACCGCGGAGGACGTGGACGCCGCCGTACGCGCCGCGCGCAGCGCACTCACGGGCTGGGCCGCCACCCCGCCCGCCGAACGCGCGGAGCGCCTCGCCGCGCTGCGGGACGTCCTCACCGCCCGCAAGGACGAGATCGCCGAGACGGTCACCGCGGAGCTCGGCTCGCCGCTCGCCTTCTCCCAGGCGGTCCACGCCTCCGTACCGATCGCGGTCGCGGGCTCGTACGCCGACCTCGCGGCGACGTACGCCTTCGAGGAGAAGGTCGGCAACTCCACCGTCCTGCACGAGCCGATCGGCGTGGTCGGCGCGATCACCCCCTGGAACTACCCGCTCCACCAGATCGTCGCCAAGGTCGCCCCCGCGCTCGCCGCGGGCTGCACGGTCGTCCTGAAGCCGGCCGAGGACACCCCGCTGACCGCCCAGCTCTTCGCCGAGGCGGTGCACGAGGCCGGGGTGCCGGCGGGCGTCTTCAACCTGGTCACCGGTCTCGGCGGGGTCGCGGGCCAGGCCCTCGTCGAGCACCCGGGCGTCGACCTGGTCTCCTTCACCGGCTCCACCGCCGTCGGCCGGCAGATCGCCGCGACGGCCGGCGCCGCGGTCAAGAAGGTGGCCCTCGAACTCGGCGGCAAGTCCGCCAACGTCATCCTGCCGAGCGCCGACCTCGCCAAGGCGGTCAACGTCGGCGTCGCCAACGTCATGTCCAACTCCGGCCAGACGTGCAGCGCCTGGACCCGCATGCTCGTGCACACCTCCCAGTACGACGAGGCGGTCGCCCTCGCCTCCGCCGCCGCCGCGAAGTACGGCGAGCGCATCGGCCCGGTGGTGAACGCGCGGCAGCGCGAGCGGGTGTGCGGCTACATCGACCAGGGAGTCGCCGAGGGCGCCCGGGTCGTCGCGGGCGGCACCGAATCCCCGCGCGAGCAGGGCTACTTCGTCAGCCCGACGGTCTTCGCCGACGTCACCCCCGAGATGACGATCGCGCAGGAGGAGATCTTCGGGCCGGTCCTGTCCATCCTGCGCTACGAGGACGAGGACGACGCCCTGCGTATCGCCAACGGCACCGTCTACGGCCTCGCGGGCGCGGTGTGGGGCGACGAGACGGAGGCGGTGGCCTTCGCCCGCCGGATGGAGACCGGCCAGGTCGACATCAACGGCGGCCGCTTCAACCCCCTCGCCCCCTTCGGCGGTTACAAGCAGTCGGGCGTCGGCCGGGAACTCGGCACGCACGGTCTCGCCGAGTACCTGCAGACCAAGTCCCTCCAGTTCTAGAGGAGTTCACCGCCATGGTTCGCGCCGCTGTCCTGCCCGCCGTGGGCGCTCCGCTGGAGATCGCCGAGATCGACCTGCCGGACCCGGGCCCCGGCCAGGTCCGCGTCCGGCTCACCGCCGCGGGCGTCTGCCACTCCGACCTCTCCCTGTCCAACGGCACGATGCGCCTGCCCGTTCCCGCCGTCCTCGGTCACGAGGGCGCGGGCACGGTGGTCGCGGTCGGCGAGGGCGTCACCCGGGTGGCGCCGGGCGACTCGGTCGTCCTCAACTGGGCGCCCGCCTGCGGCAGTTGCCACGCCTGCGGCCTGGGCGAGGTCTGGCTGTGCGCCAACGCCCTGAGCGGCGCCGCCGCTGTCTACGCCCACCGTGCCTCCGACGGCACCGACCTCCACCCGGGCCTGAACGTCGCCGCGTTCGCCGAGGAGACGGTCGTCGCGGAGTCCTGCGTCCTGCCCGCCCCCGACGGCGTCCCGCTCACCGAGGCGGCCCTGCTGGGCTGCGCGGTGCTCACCGGCTACGGCGCCGTCCACCACGCCGCGCAGGTGCGCGAGGGGGAGACGGTGGCCGTGTACGGCGTCGGCGGAGTGGGCCTCGCCGCGCTCCAGTCGGCCCGGGTCGCCGGCGCCTCGCGGATCGTGGCGGTGGACGTCTCCGCGGCCAAGGAGGAACTGGCCCGGGCGGCCGGGGCCACCGAGTTCGTGATCGCCTCGGAGAACACCGCCCGCGAGATCCGGGGCCTGACCGGCAAGCAGGGGGTGGACGTGGCGATCGAGTGCGTGGGCCGCGCGTCCACCATCCGCACCGCCTGGGACTCCACCCGGCGCGGCGGCCGTACGACCGTGGTCGGCATCGGCGGCAAGGACCAGGTGGTCACCTTCAACGCCCTGGAGATCTTCCACTGGGGCCGCACCCTCTCCGGCTGCGTCTACGGCAACGCGGACCCTGCGCGGGACGTCCCGGTGCTGGCCGAACTCGTCCGCGAGGGTCGCCTGGACCTCGGAATGCTGGTGACCGAACGGATCGGCCTGGAGGGCATCCCGGCGGCGTTCGACAACATGCTGGCGGGCAAGGGCGGCCGGGCGCTGGTCATGTTCTGAGGGCCTGGGGGGCGCCGGTTCAGTCGGTCCCGGCCCGTCCGGCGGCGGGCGACGAGGCCGGTTCAGAACCGACCGGGAGCCCGGGGACGACACCCTCGGCGCTCCCGGCGTCCTCCGTGCTCCCGGCGTCCTCCGCGCCCGAAGACGGCCGCGACCGCGACACCGCCACCCCCAGCAGGCACAGCGCCCCGCCCACCAGCGTCAGCGCCCCCGGCACCTCGCCCAGCGCCAGCCACGACATCAGCACGACCAGCGCGGGCACCGCGTACGTCGTCGCCCCCATCCGGCCGGCGGTCGTCCGCGCCAGGGCGTACGCCCACGTCGTGAAGGCGAGCGCGGTCGGAAAGACGCCCAGGTAGACCATGTTGAGCGTGGCCGACACCGGCGCCTCGGCCGCTTCCGTGACCAGCTGACCGGCGAACGGCAGGCACAGCACCGCGCCCACCAGGCATCCGAACGTCGTCACCTGCAAGGGGCTCGCATGCGTCAGGGCCGGCTTCTGCGCGACGACGCCCCCGGCGTACCCCACCGCCGCCAGCAGGCACAGCACCACACCGAGCAGCGACGAGCCGCCCCCGCCTGACATCGACAGCCCCACGGTCACCGCCCCCGCGAAGGACACCGCCATCCCGGCCAGCAGCCGCGGCGGCATGACGTCCCCGAGCAGCCGGGCCCCGAGCAGCGCGATGAGGATCGGCCCGATGTTCACCACCAGCGCCGCCGTACCGGCGTCCACCTGCTGCTCGCCCCAGTTCAGGGCCACCATGTAGAAGCCGAACCACAGCAGCCCGGATATCCCGATCCCCCGCCACGCCGGCCGGGGCGGCCATCCCGCGCGCCGGACGAGGCAGATCGCGCCGAGCACCAGCACCCCCGCCAGCAGCCGCCCCAGCGCCAGCGCGCCCGGCGAATACGCGGCACCCGCGCTGCGGATCGAGACGAAGGCCGAGGCCCACAGGACGACGGTGACGGTGGCGGCACCGGCGGCGAGCAGGTCGGTACGGCGGTGGGCGGCGTTCATCATGCTCCAGAGGCTAGGCGGGCCGTTCTCCGAGGGCTCGCGGATTTCGGACGGGGGGTGCGGTGCCCTGCCGGGGCGCTCAGCGCAACATCGTCGCGTCCATCCCCAGCAGTTCGGCCAGCGCCCGCTCCCCGGCCGCCGTCACCTTCACCGCCCGCTCGGACCCGATCCGCACGCACCACCCCGCCTCCAGCGCATGCCGGCACACCGCCGCGCCCGCGACCCCCGCCAGATGCGGACGCCGCTCGGTCCAGTCGAGGCAGGCCCGCGCCAGCGGCCGTCGGCTCGCCCGGTCCAGCCGGATCCCGGCGGAGTCGAACCACGCCACCCCCGCGTCCGTGAGCGCGAACCCGGTGTCCTGCCGCAGCAGCCCGCGCGCGGTGAACGCGTCGGTGACCGCGATCCCGAGCCGCCCGGCCAGATGGTCGTAACAGGTCCGCCCGCGAGCCATCGCCGACCCGGCACCGGACTGCCGCAGGGTCCGCGGCCGTACGACCGCCTGGGGCGCCACCTGCGCGGCCAGGTCCTCCACCAGCTGCGCGGCCCGGGCATCGGCGAGACGCACATACCGGTGCCGCCCTTGCCGCTCCTCGACGAGCAGCCCACCGGCGACGAGCTTGCCCAGATGCTCACTGAGCGTGGACGCGGCCACCCCCGCATGCCGGGCCAGCTCCCCGGCGGTCCAGGCCCGCCCGTCGAGCAGCGCGAGCAGACAGACGGCCCGGGTCTCATCGGCGATGAGAGAGGCCAGCCGAGCCAGATGAGGCGCGCGGGGATCACGGTCGGTCATGACAACCAGGATGGGGCCCGAACACTTCGGTCACGACCGAACCGGGGGCACTGGAACTCCTCAAGGGGCGCGGGGCTGTGTCGACATGCGGCTCCGCCGCGTGGGCGCGACCAGCCCCCACCGCCCCGCAGATCAAGACGACCGGACAACCCCTTCGTACTGCCGCTCCAGCCCTTCCAGCAGCGCAGCCAACCCCGTCTCGAACGCCCGCTCGTCGATCTTCTCCTGCCGCTCGGCAAGAAGATGCGCCTGCCCCAGATGCGGATAGTCCGCGGGGTCGTACGCACTGACGTCGTCGACGAATCCGCCGGCGAACGACCCCAGCGCGGACCCCATGATGAAGTACCGCATCAGCGCCCCGATCGACGTGGCCTGTGCCGGCGGCCACCCCGCCGCCACCATCGCCCCGTACACCGCGTCCGCGAGCCGCAGCGCGGCCGGCCGCCGCCCGGGCCCGCGGGCCAGGACGGGCACGATGTTCGGATGGTCCCGCAGGGCCGCCCGGTAGGAGACCGCCCAGTCGTGCAGCGCGGTCCGCCAGTCCCGCCCGTCTTCGAACATCGACAGATCGACCTGCGCGCTCACCGAGTCCGCGACCGCCTCCAGGATCTGGTCCTTCGTGCGGAAGTGGTTGTACAGGGACGGCCCGCTCACGCCAAGCTCCGCGGCGAGCCGCCGGGTGGAGACGGCCGCGAGGCCCTCGGTGTCCACGAGCACCCGCGCCGTCTCGACGATCCGGTCGGTGCTCAGCAGGGGCTTGCGCGGTCGGGCCATGGCGCACATAGTAGGGCTGCACAGAAACTAGCAGTGCTAATTTAAATGTACGGCTTTCCATTGGGGTGACTCGGTATGAACCTGGAGCTCAGCGAGGAGCAGACCGCCGTACGGCAGCTCGCCCGGGACTTCGTGGCCCGCGAGATCGCCCCGCACGTCGTCGCCTGGGACCGGGCCGAGGAGGTCGACCGGGGCATCGTCAAGAAGCTCGGCGAGGTCGGCTTCCTGGGCCTGACCGTCGACGAGGAGTACGGCGGCTCCGGCGGCGACCATCTCGCGTACTGCCTGGTCACCGAGGAGCTGGGGCGGGGCGACTCCTCGGTGCGCGGCATCGTCTCGGTCTCCCTCGGGCTGGTCGCCAAGACGATCGCCGCCTGGGGGAGCGAGGAGCAGAAGCGGCAGTGGCTGCCGGGCCTGACCTCCGGCGAGCAGGTCGGCTGCTTCGGCCTCACCGAACCGGGCACCGGCTCCGACGCCGGCAATCTCACCACCCGGGCGGTCCGGGACGGCGGTGACTACGTCATCAACGGCACCAAGATGTTCATCACCAACGGCACCTGGGCCGACGTCGTCCTGCTCTTCGCCCGCTCCACCGACGCCCCCGGCCACAAGGGCGTCTCCGCCTTCCTGGTGCCGACGGACACCCCCGGACTGTCCCGCCGCACCATCCACGGCAAGCTCGGCCTGCGCGGCCAGGCCACCGCCGAACTCGTCCTGGAGGGCGTGCGGGTGCCCGTCTCCGCCCGGCTCGGCGAGGAGGGCAAGGGCTTCTCGGTCGCCATGTCGGCGCTGGCCAAGGGGCGGATGTCGGTGGCCGCCGGGTGCGTGGGCCTGGCCCAGGCCGCGCTGGACGTGGCGGTGCGGTACGCGGGGGAGCGGGAGCAGTTCGGCAAGACGATCGCCCATCACCAGCTCGTCCAGGAGCTGATCAGCGACATCGCCGTGGACGTCGACGCCGCCCGCCTGCTGACCTGGCGGGTCGCCGACCTCATCGACCGGGGGCAGCCCTTCGCCACCGAGTCCTCCAAGGCCAAGCTCTTCGCCTCGGAGGCCGCGGTCCGCGCCGCCAACAACGCCCTCCAGGTCTTCGGCGGCTACGGCTACATCGACGAGTACCCGGCGGGCAAGCTGCTGCGCGACGCCCGGGTGATGACCCTCTACGAGGGCACCAGCCAGATCCAGAAGCTGGTCATCGGCCGCGCGCTGACGGGTGTCTCCGCCTTCTGAGGACGACGGCTGAGGGCGATGACTGAGTACGTCGGCTGAGTACTTCGGCGGATGTGGCGCGGCCCACGTCCGCCGAAGCTTGTCCCCATGAGTGACACACCGGTCAAGCAGAACACGGCCGCCTTCTACGGCCAGTCCGTCGCCTCGTTCGCCGTCGCCATGGCGGCCACCGCCATCGGCATCTACCAGCTGGAGGCCGACCCCTGGGTCCGCGCCTTCCTCGGCATAGCCGTCCTCTACCTGGTGACCTCCGCCTTCACCCTCGCCAAGGTCATCCGCGACCGGCAGGACGCGTCGACGGCTCATTCCTACAGCCCGTTCGAAAAGCTCTGAACGGCTGCTCTAAGCGCCCGCTCACCGTCGGCGGTATGGTGGTCCCTCTGTCATCGAGAGGGGCGAGCGAGCGATGAGTACGGCGGAGGAGACGGCCGGCGGCGAGGGGTCGGCGTGGGGCGAGGTCACGCCCGACGCGGCCCGGCGACTGCTGATCGCCGCGGTGGAGGCCTTCGCCGAGCGTGGCTACCACGCCACGACGACCCGGGACATCGCGGGCCGGGCCGGGATGAGCCCGGCGGCGCTCTACATCCACTACAAGACCAAGGAAGAGCTGCTGCACCGGATCAGCCGGATCGGGCACGAGAAGGCGCTGGAGATCCTGCGCACGGCGGCGGCGGGCGAGGGCAGCGCGACCGAGCGGCTCGCGAACGCGGTGAGCTCCTTCGTCCGCTGGCATGCCGGCGGCAGGACGACCGCCCGGGTGGTGCAGTACGAGCTGGACTCGCTCGGCCCCGAGGCCCGCGCCGAGATCCTCGCGCTGCGCCGGCAGGTCGACGCCGAGGTGCGGGGCATCATCGAGGACGGGGTGGCGTCCGGGGAGTTCGACGTGCCGGACGTCAAGGGCACCACCCTCGCCATCCTGTCGCTGAGCATCGACGTGGCGCGCTGGTTCAACGTGCAGGGGTCCCGGACCCCCGACGAGGTCGGCGAGCTGTACGCCGACCTCGTACTGCGGATGGTGGGCGCGAAGTAGGCCCCGGCGCCTACAGGTAGTAGCGCGCGACGGACTCGGCGACGCAGACCGGCTTGTCGCCGCCCTCGCGCTCCACGGTGAAGGCGACGGTCACCTGGACACCGCCGGTGACGTCGTCGACCCCGGCGATCCTCGCGGTGGCGCGCAGCCGGGAACCGACCGGGACGGGGGCCGGGAAACGGACCTTGTTGGTGCCGTAGTTGACGCCCATCTGCACGCCCTCGACCTTCAGCAGCTGCGGACCGAACAGGGGCAGCAGCGACAGGGTGAGGTATCCGTGGGCGATGGTCGTCCCGAACGGGCCGGCGGCGGCCTTCTCGGGGTCGACGTGGATCCACTGGTGGTCACCGGTCGCCTCGGCGAACAGGTCGATCCGCTTCTGGTCGACCTCCAGCCAGTCGGTGTACCCCAACTGCTCGCCGACCGCCGCCTTCAGGTCGTCGACGGAGGTGAAGCTCCTCGGTTCTGCCATGTCCCTGGCCTCCCAAAAGTCTAAGCGACTGCTTAGCATGCTCGGGTGCGGGCTCCCTGTCAACGGACCTGCCGTCCGCCGGGGTGGGTAGGCTCCGAGGGGTGCCCCAGATTCCCGAGAAGATCCACGAGCTCACGGTCGGCCAGCTCGCCGCGCGCAGCGGCGCCGCCGTCTCCGCCCTGCACTTCTACGAGGCCAAGGGCCTGATCACCAGCCGCCGCACAACGGGCAACCAACGCCGCTACGGCCGGGACACGCTGCGCCGGGTCGCCTTCATCAGGGCCGCCCAGCGGGTGGGCATCCCGCTGGCCACCATCCGCGACGCGCTCGCCGAACTCCCCGAGGGACGCACCCCGACCCACGAGGACTGGGCCCGCCTCTCGGAGTCCTGGCGCGCCGAACTCGACGAACGCATCACCCGCCTGAACCGCCTGCGCGACCACCTGACCGACTGCATCGGCTGCGGCTGCCTCTCGCTGGACACCTGCGTCCTGTCCAACCCGGACGACGCCATCGGCGAACGCCTCACCGGTTCCCGACTCCTGGCGGAACGCCGGGCCGGGGCCAAGAAGGACTAGGCCCTCTCGTACGGATCACCCCGGCGTCGCGGGTCACTCGTACTCCGTGCCGCCCTTCCGGGTCAGGTACGCCGGGCTGACCGCCTTCGCGATGGCCCGGCCGCCGGTCACCGGGCTGTACCGCTCCACGGCGGGCCGTATCACCACGCCCTCCCGCAGATGCAGCTCACGCCCGGACACGGTCTCCCGGCCGCTCGCGATTTCCAGCACCCGCGCGCTGTCGTACGGCCCCTCGTGCAGCCGGGGTACCAACGGCAGCGCGTCACCGACCAGTTCCGCGGCGTCCAGCCACCGCACCGAACCGTCGATCTCCGCCGACACGTCGAACACGGCGTACCCCAGGGACTCCCGCCGGCCGTCGGCCCCGTACGTCAGGTCCTGGACCCCCGCCCCGTACACCTCACCGAAGATCCCGACCCGCCGCGCCCCCAGCCGCTCCGCGACCCGGGCCGCCGCCTCGGCGACCCGGTGCCCGTGCACGGCCCGCCAGTACAGATTGCGCGGATCCTCCTTCAGCGCCAGCGACTTGGCACCGAAGCCCTTGGAGGACACGTACACCCGGGACTCCTCCGCCACATACGTCACCAGGCACGCCGACCCGTGCAGCTTCTCCGTCAGCACCACCGGCTCACCCGTGGCGAAGATCTCCGGGTACCGCTGGATGTTCTCGATGTCCACCCACGGCAGCAGCTCCGGCGCCGACTCCACGTCCCCGGACATCGACGGCGGTATCGGCGGCACCCACTTGGTGATCCCCAGCCGTTCCGCGAAGTCGGTACCGTCCGCCGCCGCCCGCACCAGGTCCACGTCCGCCAGCGCCGAGGGCCGGCACACGATCCCCTGCGACAGCTCCCCGCGCAGCCGAACCGCCTTCACCCGGTCCGCGGTGCCGCCCGCCAGCCGCCCCGTCAGCCCCAGTTCCTCGATCAGCGCGGCCGGCAGCACCGACTGCTCGGGGATGTACACGGCCGCCTCGCCGCTGCGATAGGCGCCCTTCGCCACCACCGCCCGGTACAGGCCCACCTGGGCCAGTTCGAGGGCGTCGGCGTTCGGATGCTCATGGACGGTCAGCACTTCGGCGGTGACGCGCAGCGTCGACATCGGTGACTCCCGGGTTCTTGCGGTCAGTTGGGTCTCATCGCCTCCAACTGTCCGGAGGGGAAAGGTGTGGAGCCACTCAATTAGGACCTGTTAACGTCCCGGGGGGTACTCGATCAGGCTCTGGGTGACCAACTGGGCGTTGGATGAGGCCCGTTCGCCGGACGGGAGCAGCAGCGTGTCCTCCAGGCCCACCCGGGTCGACAGCCCCAGCCGCGCCGCGAGTCGCAGGACCGGCCACGCACCGCCGTCCTCACCGTGCAGCAGCACCGGTCGGCCGAAAGCGGACCCCAGCTCCGCCAGCAGACTCCGCGCACTGGCCTCGGCCGTCTCCGGGGAGGTGTCCGTCACCTCCGCCAGCACCCGCAGCACCTTCGGCCCGAGCGGCGAACGAGCGAACCGGGCGGCCCCGTCGGTCCCCGACCAGACACCGGCCTCCACCCCGACCCCCCGGTCGATCAGGGCCGACGCGACCTCCTCCGCCCCCGGCTCGTGCCAGTTGACCGAGGCGTGATCCGGCAGCACCGTCCAGGACCGGACCCGGGACACCCGTACCGCGGGATCCGGCTCCGCCCACGCACCCGTCGTCACCCCGACGGGCACCGGCACCCGCGCCCTGATCGCCTCCAGCGTCGCCGCCACGATGCGCGGGGACAGGCTGTCCCGGCCGCAGGGCGTCTTGGGATGGACATGCACATCCGTGGCACCGGCGGCCACGGCCTCGGCCGCGGACTCGGCCATCGCCTCCGGTGACAGCGGCACCGACGCGCCGTCGGCCGCCGACCGGGCTCCGTTCAGACAGACCTGCACCATGCCGGAATCATCCCTCGGGTGGGGGTGCGGCATCCCCGTCGCACCCCCGTCGTACTAGGCCGTCATCAGCAGCCGACGTTCGCGCCGGGCGGCCGCCAGGGCCTCCGGCGTCAGCACGGGACGCGGGACCACGATCCCGCAGCTCGCGCAGACCGGGCCCGAGGAGGGTTCATGGGCCAGGTCGTACTTCCAGGTCAGCCGCTCCCCGCCGCACACCGGGCACTCTTCCCCCGGGTCGCGCTCCAAGGCGGAGATCAGCCGGCGCAGCACCTCGGCCAGCGGCTCACGGGGGTGCACCCGCGGGTCGTCGCACCACGCCACTCCGAAACCGCCCCAGGTCAGCCGGTGCCAGTCGTCGACACTCCCCGGCCTGCGCAGTCCGTCGTGCTTCTCCTTCTTGCGCCGGTGGGCGAATTCGACCTCGTAGGCGAGCCAGACCGAACGCGCCTCCTCCAACTCCTCCAACGCGGCCACGAGCCGCGCCGGATCGGGGGACCGGTCCTCCGGACCGAACCCGGCCCGCGAGCACAAGTGGTCCCAGGTCGCCCTGTGCCCGTAAGGGGCGAACCGTTCAAGGCACTTGCGCAGCGAATAGCGGCGTAGCGCCAGATCACAGCGCGGGTCTCGTACCTGTCTCGCCAGACTCCGGAAACCGGCCATCGCCCTGCACCTCCGTCACACGTGCACCTGTACTTCGGTCACTTCGGCGTCGCGCCGCACGGACTTCGTGCGACGTTGACGAATAGACGTATCGACACGCGATTCGGCTCCATCCGTTGTGCGATGGTCCCCAACAGCCGGTCCGCGTGCTTCCCCCGCACCGCACTCGACACACTGAGAACTCCCGGCGGATTGCACGGGTTCCAGGAGACGGCATCCGTATGCATACTCATTCCGGTCTTTTGCCGCCACCGGTCCTTTTCCGCCGCTTTCCCGGGCGGCGGATCAGCGCACGCGGCCCGCCGCCAGCACCAGCCGGGCCAGCTCCGGGTGCACGATGTCGCTGTGCGCCCCGGCCGGCGGACCCCCGCGCCGGACCACCGCGGCGGCGTCGACGTTCACGCACCCCGCCGTGGGCAACGGCCCGCGCAGCGCCTCGGCGAGCTTGAGATGCCGGGTGCCGGGCACCGCCTGCACCCCGTCGAAGCCCAGCGCGCCCCACTTGGCGCCCAGCGCCCGGCCGACGTCGAATCCGTGGAACTCCCGGTCGTGGCCCGCCATGCGCGAGGCCAGCGGATACATCGTGCCCAGGGCGTCGTCGTGCCGGGAGAAGCAGCACACCAGAGGCCCGTCGATACGGTGGTGCTGCCCCTGGAGCACTCCGCCCCCGCGCGCGTCGTGCGGCAGCCTGGCCGAGAAGGCGTAGTGCGAGAAGGCCCCTTGGAGCAGCGTCACGGACTTCACCGTCCGCACCCCCTGGGGCAGCCCGCGCAGCGCGAACGACACCAGCCGCCCGCCGAAGCTGTGCCCGACCAGATGCACCCGCACCCCGGGCGACCGCGCGGCGAGCTGTCCGATCACCCTGCCCAGGCCCCGCTCGCCCACCGTGCCCGCCCGCCGCTTCATCGCGAAGTACGTGGCCTGCCGCAGCAGTTCATGCGCCCCCTCCCAGGGGCCGGGCAAGGTGAAGGAGGCGTCCGGGGCGGCGTCCGGCGACTCCAGCCACGCGAGCGCCCGCGCGAACTCCTCGCACCGCCCGGCCGCGGTCCCGTCGAACATCACCGGCGCGTCCTGCGGCGCGCCCTGCGCCAGCGTGTCCGCCGCGAACAGCGTCTGCGGGCCCGGCGGGACCAGGTCGACCAGCAGCCGCACCAGCCGCCCGAACTCCTCCAGTTCGGCCTCCTCGCGCGACCGCCGCTCCAGCAGCCGGGCGAGCCGGTCGATCACGGTCGCCCGCCCGGGGAACGTCTCCAGCAGCGCGTGCCGGGTGTCCTTGTCGAGGGCCGGGCGCGGAGCGAGTTCGGCCGCCACGGCGCGCGGGAAGTCGGGGATCGGCTCGTCCGCGAACCGCATCGCCGGCCACACCACGCCCACGTAGCCGACGCGGGCACCCGGCGCGAGGCTGGGGACCGGTGCGAAGAAGCGGTCGTAGAGCCGCGTCGCCCCCGGGCGGTCGTTGTTCCAGCCGTGCGCGAAGACCAGCAGATCCCGCACCCCGTGCCGGGCGGCTCCGGCGAGCAGCCGGTCCCGGGCGCGGGCGTCCGGATCCCCGTCCGCGTCGAAGACCAGTTCCCAGTAGGGGGATACGCTCACTGCCGGTCGTGCCATGACGGACTCCTCCGTCCCCCGTGGCGGTGCGATGTGGGCGTATCGTCCCGCCACGGGGCGGAGTTGGCCATACGGCACGGGTCACCGGTAGAGGAGGTATTCCTTTCGCATCCTCCGGAACGCGGCCAGTTCCTCCTGCCAGCCCGCCACCACCTCGTCGGTGCTCGCGCCCGCGTCGATCGCGGTGCGGACCTGGGTGGAGCCGGTGAGCCTGTCGATCCAGTTGTCGGGGCGCCAGGCGAAGCCCGGGAAGGTCCGCCTGGCGGTCACCAGGAGACCGATCCCGGTGCGGACGGGGTCGTAGGCGGCCCGGTCGTGGACGTGGACCTGCACCCCGCCGACGGTCTTGCCCTGGAACTTGGAGAAGGTCGGCGTGAAGTACGCCTCCCTGAAGTGCACGCCGGGCAGCCCGAGTTCGTTGGCCGCGGCGGCCCAGCGGCGGTCGATGCCCTCCGCGCCGAGGAGTTCGAAGGGGCGGGTGGTGCCCCGGCCCTCCGAGAGGTTCGTGCCCTCGAAGAGACAGGTGCCCGAGTAGACGAGGGCGGTGTCGGGCGTCGGCATGTTCGGGCTCGGGGGGACCCAGGGCAGTCGCGCGGCGTCGAAGAACTCCGAGCGCCGCCAGCCCGTCATCGGCACGGTCTCCAGGGGGACCGGGGTGGCGAGGAACTCGGCGTTGAACAGCAGGGCCAGCTCGGCGACCGTCATGCCGTGCGCCTGCGCGATCGGCTGCCGGCCGATGAAGGTGGCGAACTCCTTGTGCAGGACCGGGCCCTGTGCGGAGCGGCCGGTGACCGGATTGGGGCGGTCCAGCACGACGAAGCGCTTGCCCGCCAGCTGCGCCGCCTCCATGCAGTCGTAGAGCGTCCAGATGTACGTGTAGAAGCGGGCGCCCACGTCCTGGATGTCGAAGACGACCGTGTCGACGCCGGACGCGGTGAAGATGTCGGCGAGGGGCCGGCCGCTCTTGAGGTACGTGTCGTAGACGGGCAGGCCGGTGGCCGGGTCGTCGTAGCGGCCTTCCGAGCCGCCTGCCTGGGCGGTGCCGCGGAAGCCGTGCTCGGGCCCGAAGACGGCGCTCAGGTTCACCCTTTCGTCGGCGTGCATGACGTCGACGATGTGGCGGGCCTCCCGGGTGATGCCGGTCGGGTTGGTGACGATGCCGACGCGTTGGCCGTCCAGGACGGCGTATCCGTCGGCCACCAGGCGTTCGAAGCCGGTGTGCAGCCTGCGGCCGCCGGTCTCTGCGGCGGCCGCGGTGGTCGTGGTGGTGGCGGTGGCCGCCAGGGCCGGGGTTGCGGCTAGGAGAGTTCGTCTCGTGAAGCGCATGGACGGCACCGTAGGGGTTGGCGCGGCTGTTCGTAAGCTGCGGCGGAGCCGCAAATCCGTCCCGCCCCGCGCCCCCTGCCCGGACGCAGCCGCACCCTTCCTTTGTTACATACCGACTGGTTAGTCTGTCCGTGCCGACCGAGCCGCAGTCGAAGGAGACCGATGGTGGAAGCCTTGCAGGATGCCGGAGTCGTTGTCACGGGAGCGGGCGGAGGCATCGGGGCCGCTCTCGCCCGGCGGTTCGCGGGGGCCGGGGCCCGGGTCGTCGTGAACGACCTGGACGCCGGCAAGGCCGAAGCCGTCGCGCAGGAGATCGGCGGCATCGCCGTACCCGGTGACGCCTCCGCGGTGATCGGGGCGGCCCGGGACGCCCTGGACGGGGTCGTCGACGTGTACTGCGCCAACGCCGGCGTCGGCTCCGGCGGGTCCGAGGCCGCCGACGAGGACGTCTGGGCGCTCGCCTGGGACGTGAACGTCATGGCTCATGTCCGGGCCGCCCAGGAACTCCTCCCGGGCTGGCTGGAGCGGGGAAGCGGGCGGTTCGTCTCCACCGTGTCCGCCGCCGGCCTGCTCACCATGATCGGGGCCGCGCCCTACAGCGTCACCAAGCACGGCGCGTACGCCTTCGCCGAGTGGCTGGAGCTGACCTACCGGCACCGCGGGATCAAGGTGCACGCCATCTGCCCGCAAGGAGTGCGCACCGACATGCTCACCGCCAGCGGCAGCGCGGGCGACCTGGTCCTCCAGCCGACCGCCATCGAGCCGGACGACGTGGCCGACGCGCTCTTCAAGGGCATGGCCGAGGACCGGTTCCTGATCCTCCCGCACCCCGAGGTCGCCGGGTACTACCAGGGGCGGGCCGCGGACCCCGAGCGCTGGCTCGGCACCATGAACCACATCCAGCGCAAGTGGGAGGCCACGCGATGAGCGCCTCCTACGCCGACAAGCCCTGGCTCGCCCTCCTCGACGACGCCCAGCGCGCCCCGATCGACCCCGACGACTCCCTGGTGCACGCCCTGCGCCGGGCCACCGCCGAGCATCCGGACCGCGACTTCCTCGCCTACTTCGACGGCCGGCTCTCCTACCGCGAGGCCGACGCGCTGAGCGACTCCGTCGCCGGGCACCTGGCCGCGCGCGGGCTGGAGCGCGGCGAGCGGGTGGCCGTCCTGCTGCAGAACTCCCCGCTCTTCGTGCTCGCCGTGCTCGGCGCCTGGAAGGCGGGCGCGACCGTCGTGCCGGTCAACCCCATGTACAAGTCGGGGGAGATGGCACACGTCCTGCGGGACGGCGAGGTGGCCGCGCTGATCTGCTCGGACCGCGCCTGGCAGACGTATCTGCGCGAGACCGCCGCCGACTCGCCGGTGCGGATCGTGCTCACGGGCTGCGAGCTGGACTTCCAGACCCGGGGCGACGAGCGGGTGCTGAACTTCGAGCGGCTGCCGCAGGCCGCCGACGCCGACGACCTGACGGCCGTCGCCCGCGCCGGGCACCCCGCTCCCGAGGGGCGCGATCCGCTGCCCTCCGACCTCGCCCTGATCAGCTACACCTCCGGCACCAGCGGCGCCCCCAAGGGCGCCACCAACACGCACGGCAACATCATGCACAACGCCGAGCGGCAGCGGACCGGGCTGCCGCTGCCCGAGGCGCCGGTGTACTTCGCGCTGGCCCCGCTGTTCCACATCACCGGCATGGTCTGCCAGTTCGGCGCCTGCCTCAACAGCGCGGGCACCCTGGTGCTGGCGTACCGCTTCGAGGCCGGTGTCGTGCTGGACGCGTTCGCCGAGCACCACCCGCACTACACCGTCGGCCCGTCGACCGCCTTCATGGCGCTGGCCGCCCACCCGGCCGTGACCCGGGAGCACTTCGCATCCTTCCGGATCATCTCCTCGGGCGGCGCGCCGCTGCCGCCCGCGCTGGTGGAGAAGTTCCGGGCCGGCTTCGGGCCGTACATCCGCAACGGCTACGGCCTCACCGAGTGCACCGCGCCCTGCGCCGCCGTGCCGCCCGCCCGGGAGGCGCCGGTCGACCCGGCCTCCGGGACGCTCGCGGTGGGCGTGCCCGGCCCCGACACGCTCGTGCGGATCGTCGACGACGAGGGCGCCGAGGTGCCCATCGGGGAGCAGGGCGAGATCGTGGTCAGCGGGCCGCAGGTGGTCCCCGGGTACTGGCGGCGGCCCGAGGCCACCGCGGAGACCTTCCCGGGCGGTGAGCTGCGCACCGGTGACATCGGGTTCATGGACCGCGAGGGCTGGTTGTACGTCGTCGACCGCAAGAAGGACATGATCAACGCGTCCGGGTTCAAGGTGTGGCCGCGCGAGGTCGAGGACGTGCTGTACACCCATCCGGCGGTACGCGAGGCGGCCGTGGTCGGGGTGCCCGACGGGTACCGCGGGGAGACCGTGAAGGCGTACATCAGCCTGCGGCCGGGCGCCGAGCCGGACCCGGATGAACTGGCGGTGTACTGCAAGGAGAGACTGGCCGCCTACAAATACCCGCGCCAGGTGGAGATCCTGCCCGACCTGCCGAAGACGGCGAGTGGGAAGATCCTCCGGCGGGAGCTGCGCTCCCGCGCGCACGACAGCCAGTGAGAACTCGAAAGGCAGGTGGCGGCACAGTGCCCAGGACGACGGACGCGGACGGCACCCCCGTCCCGCAGCGGCTGCTGGCCGCCGCCACCCGGCTCTTCGCCGAGCAGGGCTACGACCGGACCTCGGTGCAGGAGATCGTGGAGGCGGCAGGCGTCACCAAGGGGGCGCTGTACCACTACTTCGGCTCCAAGGACGACCTGCTGCACGAGGTGTACGCGCGCGTGCTGCGCGTCCAGCAGGAGCGTCTGGACGCCCTCGCGGGCGCCGACGAGCCGGTGGAGAAGCGGCTGCGGGCCGCGGCGGCCGACGTCGTCGTCACCACGATCGACAACCTCGACGACGCGTCGATCTTCTTCCGCTCGATGCACCATCTGAGCCCCGAGAAGAACAAGCAGGTGCGCGCCGAGCGGCGGCGCTACCACGAGCGCTTCCGCGCGCTCGTCGAGGAGGGCCAGCAGGCCGGGGTCTTCTCCACCGCGACCCCGGCCGACCTGGTGGTGGACTACCACTTCGGCTCCGTCCACCACCTGTCGACGTGGTACCGCCCCGACGGGCCGATGAGCCCCCAGGAGCTGGCCGACCATCTGGCCGACCTGCTCCTGAGGGCACTCAGGCCGTAAGGGTCCTCACCGGTACTTCTTCAGCTCCCGGCGCGCCAGCGACCGCTGGTGCACCTCGTCCGGCCCGTCCGCGATCATCAGCGTGCGGGCGCTCGCGTACAGCTCGGCCAGCGGGAAGTCCTGGCTCACCCCGCCCGCGCCGTACAGCTGGATCGCGCGGTCGATGATGTCGACGACCGCGCGCGGGGTGGCGATCTTGATGGCCTGGATCTCGGTGTGGGCGCCCCGGTTGCCGACGGTGTCCATCATCCAGGCCGTCTTCAGGACCAGCAGGCGCAGCTGCTCCACGGTGACCCGCGCGTCCGCGATCCAGTTGTGCACCACGCCCTGCTGGGCCAGCGCCTTGCCGAACGCCGTACGGTCCACCGCCCTGCGGCACATCAGCTCGATCGCCCGCTCGGCCATGCCGATCAGCCGCATGCAGTGGTGGATACGGCCGGGCCCGAGGCGGGCCTGCGCGATGGCGAAGCCGCCGCCCTCCTGGCCGATGAGGTTGGCCACCGGCACCCGCGCGTGGTCGAAGTCCACCTCGGCGTGGCCGCCGTGCGAGTGGTCCTCGTAGCCGAAGACCTGCATGGCGCGCCGGACGGTCACGCCCGGGGTGTCGCGCGGGACGAGGACCATCGACTGCTGGCGGCGGGGGTCCTCGCCGTCCGGGTCCGTCTTGCCCATCACGATGAAGATCTTGCAGTCCGGGTTCATCGCCCCGGAGATGTACCACTTGCGGCCGGTGATGACGTACTCGTCTCCGTCCCGCTCGATGTGGGTGGTGATGTTGGTGGCGTCGGAGGAGGCCACCTCGGGCTCGGTCATCGCGAACGCCGAGCGGATCTCACCCGCCAGCAGCGGCTCCAGCCACTGCTTCTTCTGCTGCTCGTCGCCGAACTGGTACAGCACCTCCATGTTGCCGGTGTCCGGCGCCGCGCAGTTCAGCGCGGTCGGCGCCAAGTGCGGGGAACGGCCGGTGATCTCGGCGAGCGGGGCGTACTGCAGGTTGGTCAGTCCGGCGCCGTACTCGGTGTCCGGGAGGAAGAGGTTCCACAGGCCCTGCCGGCGCGCCTCGGCCTTCAAATCCTCGACCACGGCCGGGGTGTCCCAGGGCGAGGCCAGCGCGGCGCGCTGCTCCTCCGCCACCGCCTCGGCCGGATACACGTACTCGTCCATGAAGGCGAGCAGCTTGCCGCGCAGCTCCTCGGTGCGTGCGTCGAACGCGAAGTCCATGTGCCGTCAGCCTTCCTGAAGGGTGGTCAGACCGTGCTCGATGAAGACCGGGACCAGGTCGCCGATGCGGTCGAAGCCGCGTCCGACCGTCTGGCCCAGGGTGTAGCGGTAGTGGATGCCCTCCAGGATCACGGCGAGCTTGAACCAGGCGAACGCCGTGTACCAGGAGACCGCGGAGACATCGCGCCCCGAGCGCGCGGCGTACCGCTCGATCAGCTCGGCCGGATCCGGGTGCCCCGGGGCCTCGGCGGTGGTGGAGACGGGGGAGTCGGGCATGTCCAGCGGCAGGCTGTACATCACCAGCAGGCCCAGGTCGGTGAGCGGATCGCCGAGGGTGGACATCTCCCAGTCGAGGATCGCCTTGATCCGGTCGTCGCTGCCGATCAGGACGTTGTCCAGGCGGTAGTCGCCGTGGATCACCGTCGGCGCGGGGGAGCCGGGCAGTTGCCGGCCGAGGGTGGCGTGCAACTCGTCGATGCCGGCCAGGTCACGGTTGCGGGAGGCGTCCAACTGCTTGCCCCAGCGGCGCAGTTGGCGGTCGAGATAGCCCTCCGGGCGGCCGAAGTCCGCGAGGCCCACCTCGGCGGGGTCCACCGCGTGCAGGTCGACGAGCGTGTCCACCAGCCCGAGCACCGCCTGCCGCGTGCGTTCGGCACCCAGCGGGGCCAGTTGGCCCGCGGTGCGGTACGGGGTGCCCTCGACGAACTCCATGACGTAGAAGGACGCCCCGAGTACGTCCTCGTCCTCGCACAGCAGCACCGGCTCCGGCACGGGGACGTTCGTCGGGTGCAGCGCGCTGATCACCCGGTGCTCGCGCTTCATGTCGTGCGCGGTGGCGAGGACATGGCCGAGCGGAGGCCGCCGTACCACCCAGCGGGCGGTGCCGTCCGAGACGGCGTAGGTGAGGTTCGACCGTCCACCCTCGATCAGCCGGCCGGTCAGCGGGCCGTGCACCAGGCCGGGGCGCTCGCGCTCCAGCAGGGCGCGCAGCCGGTCGAGATCGAGTCCGGGCGGGTGGTCGGGGCTCATCGGGGCTCCTACGGGCAGGTGAACGAGTCCCGACCAATGATGCCGACCGGTCGGTATGTCGTCCAGGGGGTGAGCCCAAAGTGATCGGAGCCACGATAGGCCGACAGCTCCCCGCGCAGGGCGACGGGGAGCTGTCGGAGGGTGCCTTCCGGCCGGGACGGCGGGTCAGTGGTCGTCCCAGTGGCCGGCGTGGGCCGCGTGCCGGTGGCCGTCGTGCAAGTAGTCGACGTGGTCGCCGTGCAGGACGCTCTCGTGCCCGCAGCCGTCTCCGTGCCGGTGGTCGTGGCCCTCGTGGGTGGCGTGGCCGTCCGGCTCGCACTCGTCCCAGTGGCCGCCGTGCTCGCGGTGCAGATGACCGCCGTGCGCGTAGTCCACGTGGTCGCCGTGCTGCACCTCGGTGTGTCCGCAACCGGGTCCGTGGGAGTGGGCGTGGGAGGCGTGTTCCTGGTGGGGGGTGGTCATGGTGCTCACCTTCGGAGGTGCGGGGGATGACGTCGGACAGGCTGCCACGCGAACGGCGCATATGCGCTCATTCGGCTTGCGTGGCGTCCGGGTACCCCGGAGGGTCGGAGCCATGAAGGCGATCAGCTACTCCCGCTACGGCGGCCCCGACGTGCTGGTCCACGGCGAGCTGGCCGACCCCAAGGTCGGACCCGACTCGGTGCTGGTCAAGGTACGGGCCGCGGCCGTGAATCCGGTCGACTGGAAGTGTCGCGAGGGGCTGCTCGACGGTGCCCTGCCGGCGGTCTTCCCGGTGGTGCCGGGATGGGACCTGTGCGGGGTGGTGGTGCAACCGGGGGTCTCGGTCACCGAGTTCGGCGTCGGCGACGAGGTCATCGGGTACGTGCGCGAGGACTTCCTGTCCCGCGGCACCCTCGCCGAGTACGTCGCGGCTCCGCTGCGCACCCTCGCGCGCAAGCCGCGCAACCTCACCTGGGAGGAGGCGGCCGGACTGCCGCTGGTCGGGCTGACCGCGTACCAGGTGCTGGTCAAGGTGCTCCAGGTCAGGCGCGGAGAGACCGTCCTGGTGCACGCGGCGGCCGGCGGGGTCGGCTCCATCGCCGTCCAGCTCGCCCGGCACCTCGGCGCCCGGGTCATCGGCACGGCGAGCGCCCGCCACCACGACTACGTCCGCGGCCTGGGCGGTGAGCCGGTGGAGTACGGCGAGGGCCTGGTCGAGCGGGTACGGGGCCTGGCCCCCGAGGGCGTGGACGCCGTCCTCGACACCGTCGGCGGCGACGCGCTGAAGGTGTCGGCGAACGTGCTGAGCCCGGAGGGGCGGCTGGTGTCCCTCGCCGACGCGGAGGTCTTCGACTACGGCGGCCGCTACTACTTCGTCCGCCCCGCCGCCGAGGACCTGCTGCGGCTGACCGAGCTGGCCGAGCAGGGCGTGATCACGGTCCACGTCTCGGAGACGTACCCGCTGGAACGGGCGGCGGAGGCCTACCGGTCGAACGAGGAGGGACGCACCAGAGGCAAGATCGTGGTGACGGTTCCCTGGGACGAGGACTCCCCTCAGTCCCGGCCGTCGCCCTAGAGGATCAGCAGCGCTCCGCACACCGCCAGCGCGACCGTGCACAGGACCGCGGCCGTCGCGTGCCGGGGCGCGAGTGCCGTCGGTGCCGGGCTCGCCGCGAGGGTGCGGATGCGGCGGTTGGCGACCGCGAGGAAGCCCAGCCACAGCGCACAGCACAGGGCGCACACCGCGATCCGCGGCGCCGAGACCCCGCCGTGCAGGGCCGTCTTCACGGCGAGCACCGCGGCGACGGTGCCCGCCAGGGTCGTACGACGCCACGCCAGCCGGGTCCGCTCGGGCTGGAGCCCCGGGTCCCGCGCCGGCGGCGGGGTCACCCCTCCCATCCGACCAGCACCACCACGACCATCGCGAGCGCCACCACCGCGACCACCACGCTCAGCAGCGCCGGGAACCGGGACACCGGCAGATCCTCGCCGCGCCGCATCGCCCGCTCACAGGCCACCCAGTGATTGACCGCGCGCAGGGAGCACAGCACGCCCGCCGCGAGCAGCGCGAGCGCGAGCCCGACCCGCCAGGCCCAGCGCAGGTCCGGCAGGAACTGGTCCACCGCGAAACCGCCACCGACCAGCGCCATCGCGGTGCGCAGCCAGGCCAGGAAGGTGCGCTCGTTCGCCAGCGAGAACCGGTAGTCCGGCGTGCCGCCCTCCCGCCGGATCTCCTCGGGCGCGAACCACAGCCGGACGTTCCGTACGAATTCGATCACGTCCCGGACCCTACCGGGAGCCCTCCGCCGCCCGGTGCGCCCGCAGCCGCTGGTACGCGGCGAGCCCGTCCGGCACCCACTCCCAGTCGTCGAGGTGCGCCACCACCTCCGGCTCCGGCAGGAAGGCGTGCCACGCCACCTCCTCCACCTGGGGGTTCACCGGCAGCTCGCAGCGCACCTCGTACACGGCCGACCACCAGCCGTGCCCGGCGTCGTCCTCGTAGAGGAACTTGAAGAGGAACCGCGGCTCCGGCAGCTCGGACACCCCCAGCTCCTCCTCGGCCTCCCGCAGGGCCGCCTGCGCGTAGGACTCGCCCGCGCCGACGACACCGCCGACGAACATGTCGTACAGGGAGGGGAAGACCAGCTTGGTCGGGGTGCGGCGGTGCACGAAGAGGCGGCCGTCGGCGTCCCTGGCCTGGATGAACACGCACCGGTGCCGCAGACCCTCGGCGTACACCCGGCCGCGCGGGGCCACGCCGATGACCTGGTCGTTCTCGTCGACGACGTCGAGGATCTCGTCAGCTGCGCTCATGGGGCCATCCAAGCGCATGGGGCCGTCGTAGCCGATGGGGCCCTGCCAAGCGCATGGGCCGTCCGAGCTGATGGGCCCTCTCAGGTCATGGGGCCGTCCGAGCTGATGGGCCCTCCCGCACGGGGCCGTCCTAGCTGATGGGCCCCTCCCAGCGCACGGGGCCGTCCGAGCGCACAGGCCCACCCGAACTCATGGGGCCCACCCGAGCAGGGCCCGTCACGTCAGGCGCTCGGCTGGAGGGCCCGTGCCCGTTCCCGGACCGCCTGGCCGGACGGCATCGCCGGATGCAGGCCGAGCAGGACGATGCCCACGACGACCGCGGCGAGCCCCGCCGACTCCCAGGCCAGGGCGCCCGCGTCGGTGCGCAGCCGGTCGCCGAGGAAACCGACCCCGCAGGCGATGCCGGCCAGCGGCTGGGCGGCGGTCAGGGCGGGCAGCGACACACGCAGCGACGCGGTCTCGAAGGCGCTCTGCACCAGCACCAGACCGGTGATTCCGAGCACCAGCACGGCGTACGGCTGCCAGCCGGTCAGCACCGCGACGAGACCGCCCTCGCCGAAGCGCTGGCCGGTCACCCGGGTGAGGGCGTCCTGGACGCCGTAGAGCAGACCGGCCGCCGTGGCGAGCAGGGCCGGCCCGGAGCCGAGGCGCGAGCGCCTGGCGTACGCGGTGAGCAGCAGCGCCGTGCCGGTCATCACGCCGATGATCAGCCACTGCCGGAACGGGTCCGTCGGCGCGGCGCCGCCGGTCGGCTCGCCGGCCACGATGAACGTCGCCACGCCCCCCGCGAGCAGCAGCAGACCCAGCCAGCCCTGCCGTCCCAGGGACTGCTTTGTCCGGTACCGGGACAGGGCCATCGCGAAGAGCAGGTTGGTCGCGAGCAGGGGCTCCACCAGGGACAGCCGGCCCTGGCCGAGCGCGACCGCGCCGAGCGCCATGCCGGCCACCATCAAGGCGATGCCGCCGAGCCAGCGCGGCACCTTCACCAGGTCCAGCAGGAGGCGCGGGGAGAGGAAGTCGCTGAGCGGGGCCTTCTGGGCGGCGTCCTGCTGGAGGACGAAGCCGAAGCCCAGGCAGCAGGCGGCGCTCACGGCGAGAATCAGAACCTGAAGCGACACGCGACGTTCCTCGATCGTTCGGCCGGGGCTCGGGAGGCGTACCGCGCGATGGCCGACCGTGTCTTTCCCGGGAGCCGGTGCGCCCCTGGGAGCGATGGACTTCCCGTCATGGTCCGCGCCCGGCGCCGGAAACACCATGGCCTACGCCACAGGTACGGTCCAATCCCACGATCCGGACGATCACAAGCCCCGCAACACGCCACAACTGCCTCATCCGTCACAGGAGTTGACGCGTGTAACGCGTCGGCGGCCCTTGACGCGAAGCATTGGCGGGGGGTTGGCTGTGTGTGATCGCTTGATGGCGAACCGAAACCATGGCAAACCGAAACCAGACGTCGACCCGCGTCGCGTGAGGATGTTCCCGCGGTGTCTCCACCCCCACCCCTGGGCCGCGGCCGCAAACGCGCGGCCCAGACGCCGGACGGCGCCCTCGACGACCTTGACCTCAGCGCCGCGCGGGCGGCACTGGCGCAGGGCCGGTGGCAGAGCGCCCGCTCCCTGCTCGCGCACACCGCCGACGACTGGGACAGCCGGGGCCACCGCGTCACCGTCCTCGCCCAGGAGACCTACAGCGCCCCTTGGGCCCGCGAGTGGCTGCTCGCCGAACCCGAGTCCGCCGACGCCCGCGTCCTGCTCGCCCTCGCCCAGGTCCAGCGCGCCCTGCGCGGCAAGGAGAAGCCGGACCGCGCCCGCGAGGCCTGCCACACCGCGGCCGCGCACGCCCCGGCGGACCCCACCCCCTGGCTCGGCCTGCTCATGCTCACCCGGGGCACCGGCACCGAGGAGGAGGCGCTGAAGCTCTTCGAGGAGGTCCGCGCCCGGCACCCCGACCACCACCACGCCCACCACCTGATGGTCGCCCGGCTCGCCGAGCGCCACCCGGCCCTGGGCCCGGACCCGCTGCACGAGGTCTACGACTTCGCCAACGGCGCCGCCGACCGCGCACCCGCCGACTCCCCGCTCGCGATCCTGCCCGTCATCGCGCACGCCGAGCGCTACCGGGTGCTGGCCGCCGCCGGGCACGAGCCCGCCGACCCGGCCGCCTCGGGGCACTGGGTCGGCCGCCGGGCCCGCCAGGTGATGAAGGCCGCCTTCGACTGGTGGCTGGAGTGGGAGCACGAGGGCCATCCGCGCCGCCTGGTCGACCTGAACTTCCTCGCCCACGCCAAGTACTGCGAGGGCCGGGGCGCCGAGGCCGCCGCCCTGTTCCACCGCATCGGCGATCACGTCACCCCGGCGCCCTGGTCGTACCCGGACCGCGACCCCTACCCCGCCTTCCGTGCCGCCCGCGACAGCGCGCTCGGCACGATGTGAACCACCCGCACGCCCCGCACCGCCACCCTCCTCACCCCCGCCACTCCCGAAAGGATCACCCCCGATGACCACGGGCAGTTCGAGAACGAGCAGTCCTCCCGCCGACGGCGGCATCAGCACGTTCAAGGGCCAGGACCGGGCCCTGCGCGCCGACCGGCTCGGCACCCTCGGTCTGCTGCTGTCCGTGCTCGCCGCGACCGCACCGCTCATGGTGGTCGCTGGTGTCATGCCCACGACTTTCGGGGTCATGGGCATCACCGGGCAGCCGCTGCTTTTCGTGATGCTCGGTGTGGTGCTCGCCCTCTTCAGCGTCGGGTACGCCGAGATGAGCCGGCACGTGCACAACGCCGGCGCCTTCTACGCCTACATCTCCAGGGGCCTCGGCGGCACCGCCGGATCCGGCGCGGCCCTGGTCGCGCTGGTCGCCTACAACGCCCTCCAGGTCGGCATCTACGGCATCTTCGGGTTCGAGGTCTCCGGCCTCTTCGCCACCTACCTGGAGATCGAGCTCGCCTGGTGGATACCGGCCCTCCTGGCCGTGCTCCTCGTCGGCGCGCTCGGCCTGCTGAAGATCGACCTCAACGCGCGCGTGCTCGGTGTGCTGCTCCTCATCGAGGTGGCGCTCGTCGTGATCTTCGACATCGCCGCCCTCGGCGACCCCGGCCCCGAGGGCCTGTCCCTGGCCGCCTTCGACCCGGACACGCTCAGCGGCGCCGGCATCGGCACCGCGCTCTGCTTCTGCGTCGCCGCCTTCCTCGGCTTCGAGCAGGCCCCCGTCTACGCCGAGGAGACCAGCCGCCCGCACGTCCTCGTGCCGCGCGTGATGTTCCTGGCCATCGGCGGCATCGCCGTCTTCTACACGATCAGCTGCTGGGCGATCACGGTGGCCACCGGCCCCGACGCGGTGGTCGGCACCGCCCAGGAGCAGAGCGCCGGAATGCTGTTCTTCCTCACCGAGGGCCTGCTCGGGGAGACCTTCACCGACGTGCTGCACATCCTGTTCGTGACCGGCATGTTCGCCGCGATGGTCAGCTTCCACAACGTCGTCGCCCGCTACGCCTTCGCCATGGGCCGCGAGGGTCTGCTGCCCGCCGTCTTCGGCCGCACCAACAGCGCGAGCGGCGCCCCCGGCACCGGCTCCCTGCTCCAGACGGTGATCGCCCTGGTGGTGGTGAGCGCCTTCGCGCTCGCCGACGACAAGCCGACCGGTGACCCGACCGCGCCGGTGCTGCACCTGTTCACCTGGATGGGCAACGTCGGCGCGCTCGGCGTCACGCTCCTGATGGCCATCGCCTCGGTGTCCGTCGTGGCCTTCTTCGTCCGCCGCGGGGCCGCGGGCAGCCAGTTCTGGCGGCTGACCGCCGCCGGGCTCGCCACGGTCGCGCTGTGCTTCATCGTCGTCTACACCGTCAAGGACTTCGACGTCCTCGTCGGCTCGGGACCCGGCTCGTCCCTGCACTGGATCCTGCCGGGCATCATCGCCCTCGCCCTGGTCGTCGGCCTGGCCCAGGGCCTCGTCCTGCGCGCGCGCGACCCCGAGGCGCACGCCCGCATCGGCCAGGGCAACGAGGCGTTCCAGCTGGAGAAGGCGTCGGAGACGACGAACTGAGATTACGGAACCCTGACGGGCACTTGCGGCCTCTGGCCCACCCCGGGCCACGGGTGCTCGAATGAACAGGTGAACCCCGACGACCCCGCAGGGCCCGAGGAGCGCGGCACGCCGATCGGCCGCCGCGTCCTCCTCGGCACCCTGGGCCTGGGCGCCCTCGGCGTGGCTGCCGCGCCCGTCCTCCAGCGCGGCCTGGAGTCCTTCCTCGCCGGTGCCGCCGAGCGGGACCCGACCGGACTGACCGGGCTGCTCCCCAACGGCGGCGGCTTCCGCTACTACTCGGTCGCCTCCTCCGTGCCGCGCAAGAACGCCGGGAACTACCGCCTCACCGTCGACGGACTGGTGGACCGCCCGAGGTCCTACACCCTCGCCGAGCTGCGCGCGCTGCCGCAGACCCGCCTGGTCCGCGACGTCCAGTGCGTCACCGGCTGGCGCGTCCCCGACACCCCCTTCGAGGGCGTACGGCTGTCCCGGCTCCTGGACGCGGCGGGGGTGCGCCCCTCGGCCGGGGCGGTGCGCTTCACCTGCTTCGACGGCGTCTACACCGAGAGCCTCACCCTCGACCAGGCCCGCCGCTCCGACGTCCTGGTCGCCCTTCGCATGCGGGACAAGGACCTCGGCCACAGCCACGGCGGCCCGGCCCGCCTCTATGTGGCCCCCATGTACTTCTACAAGTCCGCCAAGTGGCTCTCCGGCATCACCGTCACCGAGGACGTGCGCCCGGGCTACTGGGAGGAGCGCGGCTACGACGTCGACGCCTGGGTGGGCCGCTCGAACGGACGCGACGATGAGCCCACGGACTGAGCCCCCACCCGCCCCGACGCTCCGCCGCTTCGGCCGGGCGACGCGGTGGGTCCACCGCGCCACCGCACTCCTGATGGGCCTCTGCGTGGCCACGGCGGCCTGCCTCTACGTCCCCCAGCTCGCGGAGCTGGTCGGCCGACGCGCCCTGGTGGTCCGCGTCCACGAGTGGGCTGGCCTCGCCCTGCCGGTCCCGCTCCTGGCGGGCCTGGTCTCCCGCGCCCTGCGGGCCGACCTGGGCCGGCTGAACCGCTTCGGCCCCCATGACCGCCGCTGGCTGCGCGCCGCCCTGCGCCGCGACCGGACCCCCGGAGCCCGGCCCGCCGCCAAGTTCAACGCGGGCCAGAAGCTCTACGCCTCCTGGATCGCGGGCGCCACGCTGGTCATGCTCGGCACCGGCCTGATGATGTGGTTCACCCACCTCACGCCCCTGACCTGGCGTACCGGTGCCACCTTCGTCCACGACTGGCTGGCCCTGACCCTCGGCATCGTCCTCGGGGGCCACATCGGCATGGCCCTGGCCGACCCGGAGGGCCGCCGCGGCATGCGCACCGGCTCGGTGAGCCGGGAGTGGGCACAGCGGGAGCACCCGTTGTGGCGGCCGTGACCAGCAGGGCCCGCCCCCTCCTCGATACCGAGGACGGGGCGGGCCCAGCGGTGCCGTAAGGCCGCTGCATCAACGCCGCTACATCAACAGCGACAGCAGCAGCACGATGCCGCCCGCGACCACCGAGATGATCGTCTCCATCACCGACCAGGTCTTGATGGTCTGGCCGACGCTCAGCCCGAAGTACTCCTTCACCAGCCAGAAACCGGCGTCGTTGACATGGCTGAAGAAGAGCGAGCCAGCACCGATGGCGAGGACCAGCAGGGCCGTCTCACCGGTGGACATGCCCGCCGCGAGCGGCGCGACCAGGCCCGCCGCCGAGACCGTGGCGACCGTCGCCGAACCGGTCGCCAGCCGGATCGCCACCGCGATCAGCCAGGCCAGCAGCAGCGCCGGGATGGACCAGTCCTCGGATATCTCCAGGATCATCTGTCCGACCCCGGAGTCGATCAGCGTCTGCTTGAAGCCGCCGCCCGCGCCGACGATCAGCAGGATGCCGGCGATGGGCGCGAGGCCCTTCTCGACCAGGCCGGAGACCCGGTCCTTGCCGAACCCGGCCGGGCGCAACAGCGTGAAGATGCCCATCAGGACGGACGCGAGCAGGGCGATCAGCGGGGAGCCGATGACGTCGAAGACGCGCTGGGTGGTGTTCTCGGGGTCGTCGATGATGATGTCGACGAGCGCCTTGGACAGCATCAGCACGACCGGCAGCAGGATCGTGGCGAGGGTGGCGCCGAAGCCGGGGCGCTTCTCCAGCTCCTGCGAGGCGCGCTGCGGGATCATCCGGTCGGGGGCCGGGACGTCCACCCAGCGGGCGGCGTACCGGGAGAACAGCGGACCGGCGATGATCACCGTCGGGATGGCGACCAGGACCCCGAGGGCCAGCGTCACGCCCAGGTTGGCCTGCACCGCGTCGATCGCGACCAGCGGGCCGGGGTGCGGCGGGACCAGGCCGTGCATCACGGACAGACCGGCGAGCGCGGGGATGCCGATGCGCATCAGGGAGTAGTTGCCGCGCTTGGCGACCATCAGCACGACCGGGATCAGCAGCACCACGCCGACCTCGAAGAACAGCGGCAGACCGATCACCGAGGCGATCAGCACCATCGCCCAGGGCATGGACCGGCCGCTCGCCCTGGCGAGGATCGTGTCGACGATCTCGTCGGCGCCGCCCGAGTCGGCGAGCATCTTGCCGAGGATCGCGCCGAGGGCGATCAGCACGCCCACGCCGGCGACGGTGGTGCCGAGCCCGGTGGTGAAGCTGGTGATCACCTTGTCCAGCGGCGCTCCGGCGAACGCGCCCAGCGCCAGCGACCCGATGGTCAGCGACAGGAAGGCGTGCAGCTTGAACTTGGTGATGAGCAGGACGATGACGGCGATGCCCGCCAGCACGGCGATGCCCAGCTGGGCATGACCGGCCGAGGTGATGGGCTCGACGGTGTCCGCTGCCAGCAGCTCGGCGTTGAGACTGGTCACGGGGGGATTCCCTTGCGGTTACGGGGGTGGGGAGAGGGGAGCGTGGGGGGTTACGACGCCGGGTCCGGCGGAGTGCCGAGGGCGTCCAGCGCGGCCACGGCACGCGCGGTGATCTCCTCGGGCGTGCCCGAGACCTCCACCACGACGCCCGCCTCGTCCGCCTGGAGCGGCTGGAGGGTGGCGAACTGCGAGTCCAGCAGGGCTGTGGGCATGAAGTGGCCCTTGCGCTGCCGCATCCGGTCCTCGATCAACTCGCGGCTGCCGGCGAGGTGGACGAACACCACCCCGGGAGCGGCGGCCCGGAGCCGGTCGCGGTAGGACCGCTTCAGCGCGGAGCTGCTGACCACGCCGCCGAGCCCCGTCCGCTTGTGCGCCCAGGCGCCGATGGCATCGAGCCAGGGCCACCTGTCCGCGTCGTCGAGCGGGGTGCCGGCCGACATCTTGGCGATGTTGGCCTGCGGGTGGAAGTCGTCACCCTCGGCGTAGGGGACGCCGAGCCGGGCGGCTATCAGCGGACCGATCGTGGTCTTGCCCGTTCCGGCGACGCCCATCACCACGACGACGTAGGGGGTACGCATCACTGCCTCGCTGTCTTCCTCGACATACGACGTCGCCATCTGACGTCGGCCACACTGAAACCCATTAGGTACGACGAATTCAAGAGCCTGTGACAAATAAGTCTGACTTTTTGTTCCTGTGAGCTCCCCCGTACGCTGTGTGCATGAGCACAACCGGCCGGGGGCTGCACGGACAGGTACTCGAATCCCTCGGCCCCGCGATCACCGCGGGTGAGTACCCCCCGGGCAGCGTCCTGCGCACCGACGAACTTGCCCAGCAATTCGACGTCTCACGCTCGGTGATGCGCGAGGCGGTCCGCGTCCTGGAGTCCATGCACCTGGTGGAGTCCCGCCGCCGGGTGGGCGTGACCGTCCGCCCGAAGTGCGAGTGGAACGTCTACGACCCGCAGGTCATCCGCTGGCGGCTGGCCGGCGCCGACCGTCCCCACCAGCTGCGCTCGCTCACCGTGCTGCGCTCCGCGATCGAGCCGGCCGCCGCGGGCCTCGCCGCCCGGAACGCCACCGCCGAACAGTGCGCCGAACTCACCGAGTGCGCCCTCGGCATGGTCGCCAACTCCCGCGGCCACCAGCTGGAGGGCTACCTCTTCCACGACATCGCCTTCCACCGGGTCATCCTCACCGCCTCCGGCAACGAGATGTTCGCCCGCCTCGGAGACGTGGTCGCCGAGGTCCTCGCCGGCCGCACCCATCACGAGGTGATGTTCGAGGACCCCGACCCCGCCGCCGTCACCCTGCACGTCCAGGTGGCGGAGGCGGTCCGCGCCCGCGACGCGGCCCGCGCCGAACACCTGGTCCGCGAGATCACGGTCGGCGCCCTCCAGGAACTGGACATCCTGGCCCCCGGCCCGTAGCCCGGCCTGCCGGTCCCCGCCTACTGGTCCAGGAACTCCCCGTCCACGTACACCCACGCCCCGTCCACCCGCTCGAACCGGCTCCGCTCGTGCAGCGAACCGCCCCGGAAGGACGCCCGGAACGTCACGGTGCCGGTGGAGTGGAACGCCGAGCCCTCGGTGGCCGCCAGGATCTCCAGACCGGTCCACCGCATCGACGGGTCCAGGTCGAGCCGCGCGGGCCTGGTCCGCGGATGCCACGTCCGCAGCAGATACCGCACGTTCCCCTTCACGAAGGCGCTGTACCGCGACCGCATCAGCGCCTCGGCGGTCGGGGCCGCGGCGGCACCCGAGTGGAAGCGGCCGCAGCACGCCCCGTACGGCTCGGCCCCACCGCAAGGACACCGGCTCATGCGGAGGCTCCCGTGCTCGGCGGATACGGCGGCTTCACCGGCAACGCCGTCACCGGCGCCGGCAACGGCGGCAGCGCCGTGCCGTACAGCCATGCCTCCAGCAGTTCCTCCAGGGGCTCGCTCGCGAACCGGGCCACGTGCGCGGTGAACGTCGTCGTGCTCACCGCCCCGCCCCGGTGCAGCCCCGTCCAGCCGCGCAGCATGCGGAAGAAGGCGTCGTCGCCCATCGCGCAGCGCAGGGCGTGCACGGTCAGCCCGCCGCGCTGGTAGAGACGGTCGTCGAACATCAGCTTGCGGCCCGGATCGGCCAGCTTCAGATCCTGCGCCTGCGCGGCCAGCGACCGGTGCGCCACGGCGGCGAGCTGCTGCGCCGTACGCCCGCCCGACCGCTCCGACCACAGCCACTCGGCGTACTTCGCCAGCCCCTCGTTCAGCCAGATGTGCCGCCAGTCGGCGATCGAGACGCTGTTGCCGAACCACTGGTGGGCCAGCTCGTGCGCGACCAGCCGCTCCCAACCCCGCGCCCCGTCCACGTGGTTGGCGCCGAACAGCGACAACCCCTGTGCCTCGACGGGCACATCGAGCTCCTCCTCGGTCACCACGACCGCGTACTCGTCGAACGGGTAGGGCCCGAACAGCTCCTGGAACAGCTCCATCATCTGCGGCTGGCGCGCGAAGTCCCGGGAGAACCGGGGGAGCAGCTGCGCCGGGATGTGCCCGTGCTGCGGCACCCCGCCGGGGCCCGGGTCGCCCAGCAGCACCGTCTGGTACTTGCCGATCGACAGCCCGACCAGATAGCTGGACGTCGGCGCGGACTGCTCGTACACCCAGGTCGTCGTCGACGCCTTGGTCGTCCGGGTGAGCAGCCGGCCGCCCGCGACCACCGCGTACGCCGAGGGAGTCGTGACGGACATCTGGTACGACGCCTTGTCCGCCGGACGGTCGTTGCACGGGTACCAGGACGGCGCCCCGACCGGCTGGCTCGCCACCAGCGCCCCGTCCTCCAGCTCCTCCCAGCCGAGCCCGCCCCAAGGACTGGCGACCGGCTTGGGGTTGCCCGACCAGTGCACCTCGACGGTGAACGCGGCCCCGGGCCGGAGCGCCTTGGCCGGCTTCACCCGCAGCCGCCCGCCGCGGTGCGTGTACTGCGCCTGACGGCCGTCCAGCCGGACCCGGCCGATCCTGAAGTCGGCCAGGTTCAGCTGGAACTCGGCGAGCGGCGACCGGCCCGCGATGGCGTTGATCCGGGCCGTCCCCGACAGCCGGTTGGGGCCCGGGCGGTAGTCCAGCGCGAGTTCGTACCGATGCACCCGATAACGGGGATCACCGTTGTCGGGGAAGTACGGGTCCGCACCCACGGACTGCTGAACTGCCACTGCTGCGTCTGCTCCCTGCGCTGCGCTCGTACGACGTTCCTCGTCCCCCGGCGCCACGGCGCCGGTCAACGCCGCCACGACTCGATCGGGTTGCCCAGCCAGCGCGTGTCGTCGGGAACGGACTCCGCGGCCATCACCAGCGACGCGGGACCCAGCGTGGTGCGGGCCCCGATCGTGCTGCCGGGCAGGACGATTCCGCCAGGACCCAGCGTCGCGCCCTCACGGAGGACCACAGTATCCGTCCGCAAGATCCGGTCGTGGAAGAGGTGCGTCTGCAGCACACAGCCCCGGTTCACCGTCGCCGCGTCCTCCAGGGTCACCAGATCCGTCTCCGGCAGCCAGTAGCTCTCCACCCACACGCCCTTGCCGATCCGCGCCCCCATCCCGCGCAGCCACGCCGTCAGCACCGCGGTGCCCGGCACGGACCCGGCCAGCCACGGCACGGCCAGCACCTCCACGAAGGTGTCGGCCAGCTCGTTGCGCCACACGAACCCGCTCCACAGCGGATGCTCCCCACCATGGTGCCGCCCGACGAGTGCCCACTTGGCGAGGATCGAGACCAGCCCCGCCGCCGCGCCCGCCGCGAGCAGCACCAGGCCGCCCAGCGGCCACGCCCAACCGCCCAGCGCGCACAGCGCCGCCACCGTCAGCACGGCCAGCCCGGCCGAGCAGAACACCGGCACGATCCGGCACAGCTCCACCGCACCGCGCGCCCACAGCAGCCGCGCCGGCGGATCGTACGTCCGGCTCCGGTCGCCGCCGCCCGCACTGCGCGGCAGCTTCACCGGCGGCAGACCCAGGTAGGAGGTGCCCTTCTTGGCCTTCTTCGGCGTCGCCGACAGCACCCCGACCAGACCGTCGTCCGGCACGCTCCGCCCCGGCGCGGTCATCCCCGAGTTGCCGAGGAACGCCCGCCGCCCGATCTCCGCGCGCCCGATCCGCACCCAGCCGCCGCCGAGCTCGTACGGCGCCGTCAGGGTGTCGTCGGCCAGGAAGGCACCCTCGCCGACCGTGGTGAGGCCGGGCAGCGCCAGCACCGTGGAGACCTCGGCACCCTTGCCGATCCGCATGCCGAGCAGCCGCAGCCACACCGGCGTGGCCAGCCCGGCGTACAGCGGGAACAGCGTCTCCCGGGAGCGGTCCATGAGCTGCGTGACCGTCCAGGCCTGCCAGCCGACCCGGCTGTGCGTGGCGTACGTGCCCTCGCCCAGGCCCACACTCAGCAGCCGTACGCCGATCAGGATCAGCAGCGCGTACGTCAGCCCGAAGACCAGCGTGGCCGGCACCAGCGCCAGCGCGGCACCCGTGAGGGGGGCATCGGCGTCGACGAGCGGATAGGCCACCCCGAGCGCCGCGGCCCCCGACACCACCGGCAGCGCACTGAGCGCCAGCCCGCTCACGCCGTACATGCCCCGCCAGAACGCGCTGCGGCGCGGCCGGTCCTTGGGCCAGTTCCGCTTGGCCCTGCCCAGCTTCACCGCGGGCGCCCCCGCCCAGCGCTGACCGGTCGGAATCCCTCCGGTCACCGCGGAACCCGGCGCCACCTCGGCCCGCTTGCCGACCCGGGCGCCCGGGAAGAGCAGGCTGCGCGTGCCGACCACGGCATGCGCGCCCACCTTCACGGCGCCGATCTCCAGCCGGTCACCGTCCAGCCAGTACCCGGACAGGTCCACCTCGGACTCGACGGCCGCGCCCCGGCCCAGCTTGAGCATGCCGGTGACCGGCGGCAGCGCGTGCAGATCGACGTCCGGCCCGACCTTGGCACCCAGCGCACGGGCGTACCGCTCCAGCCAGGCCCCGGTCAGCGAGGTCGCCCCGCTGAACTCCGCGAGCCGCTCGGCGGTCCACAGCCGCAGGTGCACACCGCCCCCGCGCCGGTACCGGCCGGGCCGCACGCCCCGCAGCAGCAGCCGGGCCCCGCCCGCGGCGATGGCGAGCCGCCCCGGCGGGCTGAAGAACACCAGCGCTCCGGCCACCACCAGCCACCAGGGCGCGGTCGGCAGCCAGGCGTACCCGGTCAGGACGTTGCCCAGCGCGGCCAGCGGCACCATCCAGCGCAGCCCGAGCAGCGTGAACAGGGGCAGCAGCACGAGGAGCTGGACCGCCTGCGCGCGCCGGGGCACCGGGGCGATGGTCCGCCGGGAGCCGTCGCCCTGCGCGGACTCCTCCAGGTGCCGGGCCAGCTTGCGCAGGGTGGGCTGCTGGTAGATGTCGAGGACGGCCGCGCTCGGGTAGCGCTCGCGCAGCCGGGTGGTGAGCTGGGCGGCGGCCAGGCTGCCGCCGCCGATCGCGAAGAAGTCGTCCCGGGCACCGGTCACCGGGATGCCGAGGACCTCCGTCCACTGCTCGGCGAGCCACGCCTCGGTGCCGTAGAGCCGCTCCGCCTTGCGGCCCGTCTCCAGGCCCTCCAGCGGCCAGGGCAGCGCGTTGCGGTCCACCTTGCCGCTCGTGCGGGTCGGCAGGTCCGCGACCGGCGCCAGCAGCGGCACCAGCGCGGCCGGCAGTTCGGCGCGCAGCTTCTCGACGGCGGCCGCCTGGTCCCAGCCGTCCTGGGTGACGACGTACCCGACGAGGAGCTGGTTGCCGCTGCGGGCGGTGCGCACGGCGGCCGCGGCGCCGGCGACCCCGGGCAGCGCCTGGAGCGCCGCGTCGACCTCGCCCAGCTCGATCCGCCGCCCGCCGAGCTTGACCTGCTCGTCGGCCCGCCCGAGGAAGATCAGCCCTTCCGGCTCCGCCTTCACCAGGTCACCGCTGCGGTACGCCCGGTCCCAGCCCAGCGACGTCAGCGGCGCGTACTTCTCCGCGTCCTTCCCGGCGTCCAGGTACCGGGCGAGCCCGACCCCGCCGATCACCAGCTGGCCGCTGCCGCCCATCGGCACCGGCTCCCCGGACTCGTCGACGACGGCCAGCTCCCAGCCGTTCAGCGGCAGCCCGATCCGGATCGGTTCCTCGCCCGACATCAGCGACGCGCACGCCACCACGGTCGCCTCGGTCGGCCCGTAGGTGTTCCACACCTCGCGGCCCTCGGTCACCAGCCGCTGCGCCAGCTCCGGCGGGCAGGCCTCACCGCCGAAGATCAGCAGCCGGACCTCGTTGAGGGTGTCCGGCTCCCAGAGCGCGGCCAGGGTGGGCACCGTGGAGACCACGGTGATCTCCTGCTCGACCAGCCACGGCCCCAGATCGGCGCCGCTGCGCACCTGCGACCGGGGCACCGGCACCAGACAGGCGCCGTACCGCCAGGCCAGCCACATCTCCTCGCAGGACGCGTCGAACGCGACCGAGAGTCCCGCCATCACCCGGTCCCCGGGCCCGATCGGCTCCTCGGTGAGGAACAGCGCGGCCTCGGCGTCCACGAACGCGGCGGCGCTCTCGTGGCTGACGGCGACCCCCTTGGGCCGGCCGGTCGAACCGGAGGTGAAGATGATCCACGCGTCGTGCTCCACGCCGGGCCGCCCGGCGGGGACCTCCGAGCGGCTGTACGCGGTGATCTCGTGCCCGGCCCCGATGACGGCCCGGACGTCCGCCTCGCCGAAGACCAGCTCGGCCCGCTCGTCCGGGTCCTCCGCGTCGACCGGCACATAGGCGGCACCGGCCGCGAGCACCGCCAGGACGGCGACGTACAGATCGTTGGTCCCGGACGGCACCCGCACGCCCACCCGGTCACCGAGTCCGACCCCGGCCCCGGCGAGCAGCCGCCGCACCCGCGCCACCTCGGCCGCCAGCGCCCGGTAGGTCAGCCGCGTGGTGCCGTCGTCCAGGGCGAGTTCGTCCGGAAAGGAGCGTACGGACGCGTCCAGGATGTCGACGAGCGTACGCGGAGAGGCCGCCGGGCCCCCGGAGAAACGTGCCGTATCACCGAACCGCTCACGGATCTCTTCGTCGAGCAGACCGAGAGCGCTGCTCTCGTACATGGCTGCCATCGGGTCCTCGCGTCTCGATCCCGGAAGCCTCCGGGGCGCCGGCGGGCCCGCAGTGCGCCTGGGGTTGTCCGGTCCAGCTCCGTAACAAGCCGGAAATTTTAGTATGACGCTATGTCCGCCCCCTTCCGGCGGCCACCCGGAATCGATCTTTCGGGCCGTGCGGCTGTCGTGGGCACGCCGATGACCTGGCGTTTCGCGAGGGCGGGAGAGATGCCCCACACAGAGCGCCAGACCGACCGCGGTGCGTGTCCACCGGGCGAAACGCTTGATGAACGTCAGTGCCGTGTCGGCGACTTGTGTCGACCTTCACCTCGGTCCACGGGTGGATGTTGGCCGCCGCCTGGAACGGCGGCTCGCCCGGCGCCGGCACCGCGAAGGTGTCGCACAGCTCGCGCGCCTCCTCCTCGCTCACCGCGTCGGCGAAGGGAGTAGCGGAACTGCTCGAACGTCAGCGGCACCGCACGGTGGAGGTTGGCCGGGTTGCCGAGCACCGGCCGCGCCGCGCGCAGCGAGGACAGCGGCAGCACCCCGCGGAACGGCGCCGGATCGATGGCCACCGACGCCTGGGACAGCTCACGGCCGGCGATTGGGGTGCCTGCGCCTCCCCGAAGACGGCCGCCCACCGGTCCCAGCTGATGGACAGCAGCCACAGCCCGTGCCGCCTGCCCCAGAGCGCATGACGCGCAGGAGTGCACCGTGCAACGCGAAGTGCCGGTCGGGATCGCTCCCGGCCGGCACTCGATGCTGCAACAGCTGGTGTCCGAGGGGGGACTTGAACCCCCACGCCCGATAAAGGGCACTAGCACCTCAAGCTAGCGCGTCTGCCATTCCGCCACCCGGACAAGGTGTCTGTCGTGCGGGGTTACCCCCGCGGCGACAGAGAAAACATTACCAGGCTTTCGACAGTGGCCGATCACCCCCCGTCCCGCCGTGAACGGCGTGCGACGGGCCGGGGCGGGCTTGGGCCCGGCCCGTCGCAGGAGGAGGATGAGGGGGACCACCAGCAGTGACAGTGGGAGGAACCAGCGTGAGCGGGACGGACACGGCCAGCAGCGTCACCGGCGAGGACGAGGTCGTGGACCTCTGCCGCGAGCTGATCCGGATCGACACCAGCAACTACGGCGACCACTCGGGCCCGGGCGAGCGCAAGGCCGCCGAGTACGTCGCCGAGAAGCTCGCCGAGGTGGGCCTCGAACCACGGATCATCGAAGCGCACCGGGGGCGCGCCTCCACGATCGCCCGGATCGAGGGCGAGGACCCCTCCCGGCCCGCGCTCCTCGTCCACGGCCACACCGACGTCGTACCGGCCAACGCCGCCGACTGGACCCACGACCCCTTCTCCGGCGAGATCGCGGACGGCTGTGTGTGGGGGCGCGGCGCCGTCGACATGAAGGACATGGACGCCATGACCCTGGCGGTCGTGCGCGACCGGCTGCGCAGCGGCCGCAAGCCGCCGCGCGACATCGTGCTCGCGTTCCTCGCCGACGAGGAGGCGGGCGGCACCTACGGCGCCAAGTACCTGGTGCAGAAGCACCCGGAGCTCTTCGAGGGCGTCACCGAGGCGATCGGCGAGGTCGGCGGGTTCTCCTTCACCGTCAACGAGAAGCTGCGGCTGTACCTGGTGGAGACCGCCCAGAAGGGCATGCACTGGATGCGGCTCACCGTCGACGGCACCGCCGGCCACGGCTCGATGACCAACGACGACAACGCCATCACCGAGCTGTGCGAGGCCGTCGGGCGGCTCGGCCGGCACACCTGGCCGGTCCGGGTCACCAAGACCGTACGGTCCTTCCTCGACGAGCTCTCCGACGCGCTCGGCACCGAACTCGACCCCGAGAACATGGACGAGACGCTCGCCAAGCTCGGCGGCATCGCCAAGATGGTCGGCGCGACCCTCAGGAACTCGGCGGCGCCCACCATGCTCGGCGCCGGCTACAAGGTCAACGTCATCCCCGGCCAGGCCACCGCGCACGTCGACGGACGCTTCCTGCCGGGATACGAGCAGGAGTTCCTCGCCGACCTCGACCGCATCCTCGGCCCGCGGGTGAAGCGGGAGGACGTGCACGCCGACAAGGCCCTGGAGACCGACTTCGACGGGCGGCTGGTCGACGCCATGCAGAGCGCCCTGAGCGCCGAGGATCCCATCGCGCGGGCCGTGCCGTACATGCTCTCGGGCGGCACCGACGCCAAGTCCTTCGACGACCTCGGCATCCGCTGCTTCGGTTTCGCGCCGCTGCAGCTGCCGCCCGAGCTGGATTTCGCGGGCATGTTCCACGGGGTCGACGAGCGGGTGCCGGTGGACGGGCTCAAGTTCGGCGTACGGGTGCTCGACCGATTCCTCGACGCGTCCTGAATTTCGCGCGCCTGTGCGGAATCGACTGAGAAGAGTGAATCCGACCATAAGCTCGTAGCTCCATTAGTTCTTCCTCGTTACAGGTGATGCGATCCGCTGTTTGGGATCGCATTGCCAACTAGGAGGAATAATGATCAAGAAGATCGTCGCCGCTGCGGCTGCCACCGGTGGTCTGGTTCTCGCGGGTGCGGGCATGGCCGTCGCCGACGCCGGTGCCCAGGGTGCCGCGGTGCACTCCCCGGGCGTCCTGTCCGGCAACGTGGTCCAGGTTCCCGTGCACATCCCGGTGAACGTGTGCGGCAACACGATCAACGTGATCGGGCTGCTGAACCCCGCCTTCGGCAACACCTGCGTGAACAAGTGACGCTGCCTTACTGAGGTTCCGTACGACACCGTCGGTCCCGGAGCGCGTGCCATGCGCTCCGGGACCGACCGGTCTTTGCTTGAATTCATGCGGGTCATGAGTTCGTGCGGTTTATGCGTTCATGTGGGCCATGTTCGTGTGGGTCACGAGGGGGAAGGCAGGGAATTCAGCATGCGACAGGTCACCCGCAAAGGGCTGATGACCGTGGCCGCCGCGACCGGGGTGATCGCCGCCGCGGGAGGGGCCGCGCAGGCGGACTCCGGCGCGAGCGGCTCCGCCGCGCGCTCGCCCGGAGTGCTGTCCGGCAACACGGTCCAGGCGCCGGTGCACGCACCGGTCAACGCCTGCGGAAACACGGTCGACGTCGTCGGGGTGCTCAACCCGGCGGCGGGCAACACCTGCGTCAACAAGGGGGGCGGCGCACACGGGGGCTACGGCGACCGGGGCGGCTCCGGGGGCGCGCACTCCGGCGGTCACGCCGCCGATTCGCCCGGTGTGGCATCGGGCAACCATGTCGAGGTGCCGGTGTACGCGCCGGTCAACGTCTGCGGCAACAGCGTCGACGTCATCGGGGTCGGCAACGGCACCACGGGCAACGACTGCGGGAACGGCGGCGGTGGGCACAACCCGCCGGGGGGCGGGCACGGGAACCCGCCGGGTACGCCGGAGCGGCCGGGGCATCCGGGCGGCCCGGAGAACCCGGGGAGCCCCGGGAGCCCCGAACACCCCGGCAACTCCGGAAACCAACCCGGCAATCCGAACAATCCGGGTGATCACGGCGATCCGGGCGGTACCGATGGCCGCGGAACCCCGGACACCCCGTCCGCCTCGCGTGGGCTGACCCCGCGGGCCGACCTGCCGGGAGCCGGGTCCGTCACCGAGCCCGGGGGCCTCGCCTCGCTCGCCGCCACCGGCAGCGAGCTGCCGCTGGGACTCGCCCTGCCCGTGGGCGCGGGCGCGCTGCTGGCGGGCGCGGTGCTCTACCGCAAGGCGCGGGCCTCGGCCTGAGACGCCGCGCACGACGGAGCGGGCCCCGCCGTCCCGGCGGGGCCCGCTCCGTCTCCGTCCGCTCTCACCACGTGGCGCGCACCTGGCGGATGATCCTGCGGCGCAGCCGCACCCTGCGGCTTCCGTCGCGCAGCAGGCTCAGGCGGTCCAACTCCCAGTGTCCGTACTCTGCATGGTCCGTCAGCAGACGTGTGGCGTCCTTGCGGGAAACCCCGCGCGGTACGTACACGTCGACAAATTCGTATTCCGGCATCGCATCTATTGTGCGGGCTGGGCCCCGGTACGGATAGCGTCTGCACTATGTCTGATGCTGCGCAGCCCACCGCTGCCGAGGTACGCGCCGCCGCCGAGGCGGTCAAGACCGCGCTCGACCGCCATCTCGCCGCGGTCGAACGCAGGTCGGGCGAGGACGACCCGGCCGTCTACGAGGCGTTCAACCACCTGGCCACGGCCGCAGAGGCGTACGACGAGCTGCTCTACGACCGATACGACGAGGTCACGCCCTTCGAGATCCCCGGCACCGAGGACGCTCTGCCGCCCTACGCCGGCCCCGAGGAGCCGAACGCGCTGAGCGTGCTGATCCGCCGCGACTACGCCGTGGTGGAGCCGCAGCGGCTGCTGGCACAGGCACAGCGGATCGAGGCCGCGGACTACGACGAGGGCACGGGCTCCGGGGCCTCCGGAACCGTCCACGGGGCGCTGGGCCTTCTCTTCGGCGAGTTCGAACCCGACGAGATCGCCTCCCGGCACAAGGAGTTCGGCCTGGAGGAGGGCGACTCCACGCTGTGGGTGACCGCCGCCGACGAGCCGGCCGATCCCGGCGAGTGGCTGGAGGCCCCGTTCGAGCAGGTCGATCCGCACAAGGCGGTCTGCCGCTTCGACGTCAGCGCGGTGTTCGACGACGATCTCGACGTCGAGGACCCGGACGACGAGCCGGACGACGTCCTCGACGCGGAGCTGGTGGACGAGGACGAGGACCTGGAGCCGCTCGACGCGGAACGCTGAGCGAGGATCCTGTACGGCACGAAGGGCGGGCGGCGGCCGGAGCGGACCGCCGCCCTTCGCGTACCGCGGCGCCGCCGCCGGGTCCGGCCCCCGTCTCGACGCGCACGCTGCCCGCCGAGGCCTTGGCGGTGGGCATGGGCCTCGCGCTTCGCGTGCCGCGGTGCTGGCGCCGGGTCCGGCCACCGTCTCGAAGCACACGCTGCCCGCCGGGGCCCTGGCGGTCGGCATGGGACTCGCCCTTCGCGTGTCGGGGCGCCGCCGCCGGGTCCGGCCTCCGTCTCGACCCCCACACTGCCCGCCGAAGCCCTGGCGTCCGGCGTGGGCCTCGCGTTGCGCGTGCCGGGGCGCTGGCGCCGGGTCCGGCCTCCGTCTCGACGCGCACGCTGCCCGCCGAGGCTCTGGCGGTGGGCGTGGGCCTCGCGCTTCGCGTGCCGCGGTGCTGGCGCCGGGTCCGGCCACTGGCGGTGGGCGCTTGAGCCTCGTGCTTCGCGTGCCGCGGTGCTGGCGCCGGGTCCGGCCACCGTCTCGAAGCACACGCTGCCCGCCGGGGCCCTGGCGGGCAGCGTGGGCCTCGCGCTTCTCCTGACCGGCAGCCCGTGGCGCTGCACCACGGGCTCGCGCGGTGGTGGGGTGCCGCGGCGCGGCCGGGGCCTGTTGCCCTGGCCTGCGACCCGCACGGCGGTCGCGGGTGCCGCTACCGGGCCTCGGTCGGCGCCTGCGGTGCCAGCAGCTCCGCCAGCCGGGTCGTCCGGGGCTTGGCCGGGACCTCCGCCACGGCACGGGCCAGGGCCTGCTCCACGCCGTGCACCACGGACAGATGCCGCTCCGCCCGGCCGAACGCCGTGTACACCCAGGGCCGGCTGAGCGCCCCGGCCGCGTCTCCGGGCAGCACCGCCACGACGGCCGGCCACCGTCCGCCCACCGCCTGATGCGCGGTGAGCGCCCAGCCGTGCCGCACGGACTGCTCCACCCGCTCCTTGGGCACGACGACGTCCTCGCCCGCGCAGGACAGGTGCAGCCCCTCGGCGTCGGCCGTCACCACCCGGCCCATATGGGTCCGTCCGGGCACGGGGGAGTAGGCGATCCGGTCGCCGGGGTCGAAGCCGCCGAAGCGACCGGGGCCGGGATTGAGCCGCTCCTTGAGCGCCGCGTTGAGCGCACGGGTGCCGACCGCGCCGCCATGACCCGGCGTGATCACCTGGGTGTCCTCGGCCGGGACGCCGATCGCGCGCGGCACCGAGTCCGCGACGAGCTGCACGGTCCGGTGCACGGCCTCCCCGGCGTCCCGCACCGGCACGATCACGACCTCCTTGCCGGGCGCCTCGACCTGGTTCAGCTCGCCGACGCCGATGCCCGAGACCAGCTCGCCGAGCGGCCCGGGGTCCGGCCGCCGCGAGGCGATCTGCGGACACACCCGCGCGGCGAGCAGATCCGCGAACACCCGCCCGGGCCCCACGGACCACAGCACCCCGGGATCCCCGGCCAGCACCAGCCGGGCCCCGTCCGGCAGCGACTCGGTGACCAGCGCGCCCGTCTCCACGTCCAGCTGAGGCGCGTCGAGCACGACCAGCAGATCGAGATCCAGCGCCCCCTCCGGGTCCCGGCCCGGCCCCTCGGCCCCGGAGAGCAGCCCGGCCACGGTGGTGACACCCGCGCTCTCCTCCAGCAGCGCCGCGAACCGGTCCCGGCCCAGCGGACCGTGGGCCGCCGCCCAGGCGCGCAGCCCCATGCCGCGCGCCGCGCGCACCAGCGCCGCGGGCTCGGCGAGCGAGGCCGCACCGCCGGTGTGCAGGACCAGCGCGTGCCCGGCGACCGCCCGGATCAGCTCACCCGCGGAGCCACCGGCAGCGGCGGCCTCCTCCCAGGCGCCCGCGGAACCGTCCTGCTTGGGCACGGAGTTGATCAGACGGCCCAGACCGTCGGCGAGGCTCTCCTCGGCCAGGGCGTACCGCTCGAGGCCGACCAGGACCCGGACGGGCCGCTCCTCCTCGCCGTCCTCGGCCGCTTCCTCGGCCGCCGGTTCCTCGTCGAGGCCGTCCTGGAAGGCCAGCGCCTCGCCCTCCGCGAGACTGCTCTGCACCGCGGCGTCCGGGTCGGGCACCCCTTGCCGGGCCAGCGCGGCGGTCAGCGTCGGCATCTCCAGGGCCGTGTGCCCCGCCAGCGCCGCCTGCTCCAGCAGCCAGACGGTCAGCGCCCGCCCCCGCCGCTCGTCGTCCGGACCGCACGCGGCACCCAGCAGCGCCCGCGCGAACCCGTCGGCCTGCTCGGGCCGCACCCCGGCGACCCGCAGCAACTGCCAGGGATCGGCCCGCAACCGGTCGGGCGCGCCCTCACCGAGGACGGCGGCGACCGGTGCCGCGAGCGCGGCCGGGGCGCCGCCCTCGGCCAGCACCAGCCGCACGCCCTCCACGGCCTCGGGCAGCGCCACCACGGGTGCCTCGGCGGGCACGGGCTGTGTCCGCCGCACCGGCTCCGGGGCGGGCCGCCGCGGCGGCTCGGGCTCGGCGAACACGGTCGCCGCGGGCTTGGCCCCGCTCTCCACGGCCCGTACGGCGGCCAGCAGATCCGCGGCCGTCCCGCTGAGCTTGGCCCCGGCCTCGATGGGCGCCGCCTTCTCGGCCTTGCGCCGCGCGATCCGCTCCCGCTCCAGCCGCTGCGCGGCCAACTCGGCCTCGGCCGCCGACAACTGAGCCGCGCCCTCGGCGCCGTCGCCGCCCTCGGCGGCCGGGGCGGCGTCGCCGGCGGCGGCCTCCTCCGGCGCGGGCTGCTCGGCCGGCGTCCCCGGTTCGGCGTCCCCCGTGGTCTCGGGCTCCGTGCTCACAGCGTGCTCCAGTCGTGATCGGGATAGCGGTGCACGGGCGCCGACACATCGTCGAGCGCCCGGCAGATCTCGTCAGGAAGACTAAGGGCCTCCACTGACAATGCCGCCGTGAGCTGCTGCGCGTTGCGCGCGCCGACGATGGGCGCGGCGACCCCCGGCCGGTCCCGCACCCAGGCGAGGGCGACCTGCAGCGGGGTCACCGCGAGCCCGTCCGCCGCCGTCCGCACGGCGTCCACGATCCGGCTCGCCGTGTCGTCGAGGTACGGCGCGACGAACGGCGCCAAGTGCTCCGAGGCGCCCCGGGAGTCGGGCGGCGTGGCGTCCCGGTACTTGCCGGTGAGCACCCCGCGGCCGAGCGGGGAGGAGGGCAGCATCCCGATGCCGAGGTCGAGCGCCGCGGGCAGCACCTCGCGCTCCACGCCCCGCTGGAGCAGCGAGTACTCCAGCTGCGTACTGGCCAGCCGGGTCCGGATGCCCGGCGCGGCCAGCTGCCACGTCGCGGCCTTGGCGAGCTGCCAGCCGCAGAAGTTGGAGACGCCGGCGTACCGGGCACGGCCGCTGCTGACCGCGATGTCGAGGGCCTGGAGGGTCTCCTCCAACGGGGTGCCCGGGTCGTAGGCGTGGACGTGCCACAGGTCGACGTAGTCCGTGCCGAGCCGGGCGAGCGAGGCGTCCAGGGCGGAGAGCAGATGCCCCCGGGAGCCGTCGAACCGGCGGTCCGGGTCGGGCACGCTGCCCGCCTTGGTCGAGATCACCAGGTCCCGGCGCGGCACGAGCCCTTCTATGAGCTGTCCGAGCAGATACTCGGCCTCTCCGTCGCCGTACACGTCCGCCGTGTCGACGAGGGTGCCGCCGGCTTCCCAGAACGTCTTCAAGAGGTCCGCGGCGTCATGGTCGTCGGTGTCCCTGCCCCAGGTGAGGGTGCCGAGTCCGATACGGGACACACGAAGGCCGGTGCGGCCGAGATGCCTCTGCTCCATGGACGCCGAGATTACTGGCCAGAACCTGCCCCGTGGGTGCCTGTGGATAACCAGTTCCCCCGTCCACGACGTGGGGGTCCGCGGTGCGCCCCGCGCCCTCCCCGCCATGCCCTCCACCGCGCTAAGGTCTCGGCAACAAGGACGTTACTGATCAGTAAGGGGAATCGGCCATGCAGCTCGGGATCAACCTCGGCTACTGGGGTGCCGGAATGGACGGGGACAACCTCGCCGTCGCCCAGGAGGCCGACCGACTCGGCTACGCCGTCTGCTGGGCCGCCGAGGCCTACGGCTCCGACGCGGCCACCGTGCTCAGCTGGGTCGCCGCCAAGACCGAGCGCATCGACGTCGGTTCGGCCATCTTCCAGATCCCGGCCCGCCAGCCGGCGATGACCGCCATGACCGCCGCCACCCTCGACTCCCTGTCCGGCGGCCGCTTCCGCCTCGGCCTCGGCGTCTCCGGACCGCAGGTCTCCGAGGGCTGGTACGGCGTCAAGTTCGACAAGCCGCTCTCCCGCACCCGTGAGTACGTCGAGATCGTCCGCAAGGCGATGAGCCGCGAACGCCTCAGCCACGAGGGCGAGCACTGGACGCTGCCGCTGCCCGGCGGCCCCGGCAAGCCCATCAAGCTCACCGTGCACCCCACCCGCGAGCACATCCCGCTGTACATCGCCGCCATCGGCCCGAAGAACCTCGAGCAGACCGGCGAGATCGCCGACGGCGCGCTGCTGATCTTCCCCTCCGCCGAGCACCTGGAGGACACCGCGATGCGGCACCTGCGCGCGGGCCGCGAGAAGGCCGGCCTGACGTTCGACGGCTTCGACGTCTGCCCGACCCTGCCGCTCGCCGTGGGCGACGACAAGGACGTCACGGCCCTCGCCGACACCTTCCGCCCCTACACCGCCCTGTACGTCGGCGGCATGGGCAGCTTCAAGCAGAACTTCTACAACCAGCTCGCCCAGCGCATGGGTTACGAGAAGGAAGCCGCCGAGATCCAGGACAAGTACCTGTCCGGCGACAAGCAGGGCGCCGCGGCCGCCGTACCGCACGACCTCATCGACAAGACGACCCTGCTGGGCTCGGTCGACCGGATCGCGGACCGGATGACGGCCTACGCGGCGGCCGGTGTCACCACCCTCACGCTCGCCCCCGCGGGCTTCACCCTGGACGAGCGTCTCGCCTCGCTGCGGGCCGGCACCGAGGCCCTGGAGCGCGCCGGCCTCGCGTGAGGCGGCCGGGGAAGTTCTGCGGCCGTGGTGGGGGCTCGGGGGTCTTCCCCGCCACGGCCGTCACGCAGAACAACGCGCCCGGGGCCGTGCGGTTACGCCTCCGTCGTACCCCGAGCGTCCTCCTTTTGGAGGAGTTGTCCGACACAACTGTTGCAGCACCCCTCCCGCCGCACTTGACTCGTCCTTTGCGGAGTCCCGCGCGGAGGCACGCAGAGAGGTGCTCACGATGCTGTCGGCCAAGAGCCTGTTCCAGGAGATCATCGACAACGACGAGTCCTTCGCCCTTTTCTGCTCCATCGCCGCGAGCGGGGAGTCCCAGGGGGGCTGGGAGAACGCCCGCATCGCCGCGCTCGTCCCGGACGGCGAGCGCGCACTCGCCCCCAAGATCACTCGCCATGGCGCCGACGAGGACAAGCACGGGCGGATCTTCAACGCCCTCATGAAGAAGCGCGGCCTCGAACCCGTCCCCGTCCCGCACGAGACCGACTACACGCTGCTCCTGGAGAAACACGGCATCGGCCTGGCCCACGAGAAGCTCAAGGACGAGGAGCGCCTCACGGTGCGGGACATCGTCATCTACCTCGCCCACAGCAGGGTCACCGAACAGCGCGCCGCGGAACAGATGGACCTGCTGCGCAAGCACTTCGCGGACCACCCCGACATCGGCCGCGCGGTGAGGATGATCGCCGCCGACGAGGACAACCACCTCGCCTACTGCCACGAGGAACTGCTGCGTCTCGCGCACGCCGGTCACGGCCGCGCCATCCAGCGGACCCTCCGGGAGTGCGCGCTGGCGGAGATCTGGATCTACCGGGACGTCAGCCTCGCCGTGATGGCCCACATGGGACGCATCCTCGGCTGGTCGCGCGCGAAGTCGGCGGTCCTCGCCGCCGGTATCCACGCCGTGTACGCCTGGGAGCGGGCCGCGGGCTGGCGGCGCATGGTCTCGCTGAAGACGCCCCGGCGGCGGGACGCGCTCGGCGGCCCCGCGGCCTCCGCCCCCGAGTTCGCCTGACGGCGGCTACAACCACCCCCTGCTCTTGAACATCCGGTAGAGCAGGACCTCCAGGGCCGCCATGAGTACGATCACGGCCGGGTACGCCCACGCCCAGCGCAGCTCGGGCATGTGCTCGAAGTTCATGCCGTAGACCCCCGCGATCATCGTGGGGACCGCGGCCATGGCCGCCCACGCGGAGATCTTCCGCATGTCGTCGTTCTGCCGGACGCTCATCTGCGCCAGATGTGCCGAGAGGATGTCCGACACCAGCCGGTCCAGGCCCTCCACCGACTCGTTCACCCGCGTGAGGTGGTCATTGACGTCCCGGAAGAACGGCCGTGCCCGGTCGTCCACGAACGGCACCGACCCGCCGGGCCCGCCGCTCGACCCGGACAGCCGCCCGAGCGGCGGCGCCAGCGGCCCGGTCGCCCGGCGGAACTCCAGGACCTGCCGCTTGAAGTTGTAGATCCGGGAGGCGGTGTGCCGGGAGCCGCCGTCGACCGGGGAGAAGACCTCCGCCTCCAGCTCCTCCAGGTCGGTCTGGAGCTCGGTCGCGACCTCCAGGTAGTGGTCCACGACCGCGTCCGCGACGGCGTAGAGCACCGCCGTGGGCCCCTTGCCGAGCAGCGTCGGCTCCTCCTCCAGACGATGCCGTACGGTCTTCAGCGGGGAACCCTCGCCGTGACGGACCGTCACCACGAAGCCGTCGCCGAGGAAGACCATGATCTCGCCGGAGGACACGGTGTCGCTGTGCGGCTCGTAGACGACCGGCTTGAGGACCAGGAACAGTGAGTCGTCGTAGACCTCCAGCTTGGGGCGCTGGTGGGCCTTGAGGGCGTCCTCGACGGCCAGCGGATGCAGCGCGAACTCCTCGGTGACCCGGTCGAACTCCTCCTCGGAGGGAGCGTGCAGGCCGATCCAGACGAAGCCGCCGACGGACCGTGCCTCGGCGAGTGCGTCGGAGAGGTCCTCGGGGCCGTCCGCCCGCCGCCCTTCGCGGTAGATGGCGCAGTCGACGATCACAGTGCGTATTCTCCTGTCCACTCTTCCTCGGCACACCTCGTGGTGCGCCTACGCTGGGCCGCATGCCCACGCTGATCCTGGTCCGGCACGGACGTTCCACCGCCAACACCGAGGGACTGCTCGCCGGCTGGACGCCCGGCGTCGCCCTCGACGAACGCGGCGCCGCGCAGGCCGCCGCCCTGCCCGGGCGCCTCGCCGAGCTGCCGATCTCCGAGGTGGTCACCAGCCCCCTGCAGCGCTGCGAGGAGACGGTCCGGCCGCTCCTCGACGCCCGGCCGGGGCTGCGCGCGCACACCGAGGAACGGATCGGGGAGTGCCATTACGGCGACTGGTCGGGCCGCAAGCTCGCCGAGCTCAAGGACGAGCCGCTGATGGACGTCGTCCAGGCACACCCCTCGGCGGCCGCCTTCCCGGGCGGTGAGTCGATGCGGGCCATGCAGGCGCGGGCCGCGGAGGCCGTACGGGAGTGGAACGCGCGCGTGGAGCGCGAGCACGGCGCCGACGCCGTGTACCTGATGTGCTCCCACGGCGACATCATCAAATCTCTTGTCGCGGACGCGCTCGGACTTCATCTCGACCTCTTCCAGCGGATTGCTGTCGAACCGTGTTCCATCACGGCGATCCGTTACACCCGGCTCAGGCCGTTTCTCCTGCGCCTCGGTGACACCGGCGACTTCGCGTCCCTGGCGCCGCGCGAGGAACCGCCGGCCGGTGACGCTCCCGTAGGGGGCGGTGCGGGCGCACCGTGATCGTCGGGCGCAGTAGGGTGAAGCGGTCGCGCCAGCGGCCCGATCACGAGTCCGACCACGATTCCCATGGAGACAGGACGTGTCCCGTCAGGTGTTCCTCTACGACCCGCCGGAGCGTTTCGTGGCCGGCACGGTCGGACTGCCCGGACGCCGTACGTTCTTCCTCCAGGCCACCGCCGGCTCTCGGGTGACCAGCGTGGCCCTGGAGAAGACGCAGGTGGCAGCGCTCGCCGAGCGCATGGACGAACTGCTCGACGAGGTCGTACGGCGCAGTGGCGGCAGCGCCGCGGTACCGGCCGTAGCCCCCACCGAGGTCGCCGACACCGAACCTCTGCAGACCCCGATCGAGGAGGAGTTCCGGGTCGGCACCATGGCGCTGGCCTGGGACGGCGACGAACAGCGCATGATCGTCGAGGCGCAGGCACTGGTCGAGCTGGAAGCCGAGTCCGAGGAGGACCTCGCCGAGGCCGAGGAGCGACTGCTCCAGGACGAGGAGAACGGCCCCCCGATGCTGCGGGTCCGGCTCACCGGCGTGCAGGCCCGGGCCTTCGCCAAGCGCGCCCTGGACGTCGTCAACGCCGGGCGGCCGCCGTGCCCGCTGTGCAGCCTGCCCCTGGACCCGGAGGGACACGTATGTCCGCGCCAGAACGGATACCGCCGCGGAGCGTGACCCCGCTGGAGCTGCTCAGCGAGGGTGAGCTGACCGTCCGCGGCCGCATCCGCGAGGCCTCCAACGCCGCCCTGTTCTGCACGGTCGCCCACCAGGGCCAGGAGGCGTCCTGCGTCTACAAGCCGATCTCCGGCGAGCGCCCGCTGTGGGACTTCCCCGACGGCACCCTCGCCGAGCGGGAGGTCGCCGCGTACGCGGTCTCCGAGGCGACCGGCTGGGGGCTCGTACCGCCCACCGTGTTGCGCGACGGGCCCTACGGGGAGGGCATGTGTCAGCTGTGGATCGACGTCGTGCCCGGTGCCGAACTGCTCGCGCTGGTGGACCGGGAGGAGCCGGAGGAAGGCTGGAAGGCCATCGGGTTCGCCGAGGTCGGTGAGGGGCGGACCGCCCTGCTGGTGCACGCCGACGACGAACGGCTGCGACGGCTCGCCGTCCTGGACGCCGTGATCAACAACGCCGACCGCAAGGGCGGCCATCTGCTGCCGGCCGCCGAGGAGCGGCTGTACGGCATCGACCACGGGGTCACCTTCCACGCCGAGAACAAGCTGCGGACCCTGCTGTGGGGCTGGGCGGGGGAGGCCCTGACCGGGGAGGCGGTGGAGGTGCTCAAGGACCTGCAGGCGGCGCTGGGCCCCGACGGTCCCCTGACCGCCACGCTCACCTCCCTGATCACCCCGGCGGAGATCGACGCCACCCGCGCGCGGGTCGAGGCGATGCTCACCTCCGGCACCCATCCCGAGCCGAGCGGGGAGTGGCCCGCGATCCCCTGGCCGCCGGTATAGCCGCAAGGCACAAGGGCCGGTCACGCGCAAGAGCGCCTTACCGGCCATCCGGCCCGGTCCGGTTCGTATATGGAACGCCGGTCCGGTTACGCTCATGACATGTATGCCTGGCCCGCTTCTGAGGTCCCCGCCCTGCCCGGCACGGGCCGCGACCTCCGGATCCACGACACCGCGACCGGTGGACTCGTCACCCTCGAGCCCGGTCCCGTCGCCCGTCTCTACGTCTGCGGCATCACCCCGTACGACGCGACCCACCTGGGACACGCGGCGACCTACAACGCGTTCGACCTCGTGCAGCGCGTGTGGCTCGACACCAAGCGGCAGGTCCATTACGTCCAGAACGTCACCGACGTCGACGATCCGCTGCTGGAGCGGGCCGAGCGTGACGGCATCGACTGGGTGGCCCTCGCCGAGAAGGAGACCGCCCTCTTCCGCGAGGACATGACCGCCCTGCGCATGCTGCCCCCGCGCCAGTACATCGGCGCCGTCGAGGCGATACCCGGCATCGTCCCGCTCGTCGAGCGGCTGCGGGACGCGGGCGCCGCCTACGAACTGGACGGCGACGTCTACTTCTCCGTCGAGGCCGACCCGAACTTCGGCAAGGTCTCGCACCTCGACGCGGCTGCCATGCGGTTGCTGTCCGCCGAGCGCGGCGGCGACCCGGACCGCCCGGGCAAGAAGAACCCGCTCGACCCGATGCTGTGGATGGCCGCCCGTCCGGGCGAGCCGAGCTGGGACGGTGCCTCGCTCGGCCGGGGCCGCCCCGGCTGGCACATCGAGTGCGTGGCCATCGCCCTGGACCACCTGGGCATGGGCTTCGACGTCCAGGGCGGCGGCTCCGACCTCGCCTTCCCGCACCACGAGATGGGCGCCTCGCACGCCGAGGTGCTGACCGGCGAGTTCCCCATGGCCAAGGCGTACGTGCACGCCGGCATGGTCGCCCTGCACGGCGAGAAGATGTCCAAGTCCAAGGGCAACCTGGTCTTCGTCTCCACGCTGCGCCGGGAGGGCGTCGACCCGGTCGCCATCCGGCTCGCCCTCCTCTCCCACCACTACCGGGCCGACTGGGAGTGGACCGACCAGGTCCTCCGGGACGCCGTCGCCCGCCTCGGCCGCTGGCGCGCCGCCGTGTCCCGGCCCGACGGCCCGCCCGCCGAGGCGCTCGTCGAGGAGATCCGCGCGGCCCTCGCGAACGACCTGGACGCCCCGGCCGCGCTCGCCGCGGTCGACCGCTGGGCGGCGCTCCAGGAGGAGCGGGGCGGCACGGACGAGGGCGCTCCCGGTGTCGTCTCCCGTGCCGTGGACGCGCTGCTCGGGGTCGCGCTGTAGCACGCGCGTGGGGGCGCTTCGCCGTGGCCGGGAAGCGCCCTCCGCCGGGTCCGGCACCGCGGCCGGATGCTGTCGAGACGCTGTCGAAGGACTGTCGGGGCCTGTGATGCGGGCGGCCCGTGTGGTGGGGTGGAGCGGTAGTTGACCGCTGGACCGGCCACCCGCCGGTCCCCCTCGCGGAAGGGCTCCCCGTGGCTCCCACTCACGGTTCCTTCGCACGTCATCTCACCCGCCGCGGACTGCTGACCGCCGGCGCCGCGGCGACCGGCGCCGCACTCGTCGGCGCCCCCGCCCGGGCCGTCGCCGGGCCCACCGTCATCGCGCTGCCCGACGGCTTCCGTCCGGAGGGCATCACGATCGGCGGCGGGCCGTACGCCTACCTCGGCTCCCTCGGCGACGGCTCCCTCTACCGCGCCGATCTGCGCACCGGATCGGGCTCGATCGTCTCGCCCGGCCCCGGCACGCCCTCGGTCGGGCTCAAACTCGACGACCGGGGACGGCTGTTCGTCGCCGGACGTGGCCAGGGCGCCCGGGTGGTGGACGCCCGCAGCGGCGAGATCCTCGCCTCGTACGTCCTCACCACCACCACCCCGACCTTCGCCAACGACGTGTTCCTGACCCGGCGCGCGGCCTGGTTCACCGACTCCTACCAGCCGGCCCTGTACGCCCTCCCGCTCGGCCGGCACGGCGAACTGCCGGGCGCCGACGAGGTCGTGCGGATCCCTCTCGGCGGCGCCTGGCGCCAGGTGCCCGGCGAGGTCGTCAACGCCAACGGCATCACCCGCACCCCGGACGGTTCGGCGCTGCTCGTGGTGCAGTCCGGGGTCGGCGCCCTGTACCGGGTCGATCCGCGCACCGGCGTCACCGAACTCGTCGACCTCGGCGACGCGGCACCGCTCACCAACGGCGACGGACTGCTGCTGACCGGGCGGACGCTGTACGTCGTGCAGAACCGGCAGAACGCGATCGACGTCTTCACGCTGGCCGCCGACGGCCGCAGCGGTGTCTTCCGGCGCCGGATCACCGACCCCGCCTTCGACGTGCCGACGACGGTGGCCGCGTACCGGGGGCGGCTCTACCTGCCCAACGCGCGGTTCACCACCCCGCCGACGCCCACCACGGCGTACTCCGTGGTCTCCGTGCCGAGGTGACGGATGAGGGCGGTGCGCACCGGCGCACCGCCCTCATCCGCTTACTGGCACGGCCTCAGTCCTCCGACGACTCGTCGTCCTCGGGCCCCGGCTTGGGTGGCTTCGGCGGGCGGGTGCGACCGCTGGGGTTGTCCCGCAGGTAGGTGCCGTCCCCGCCGTCCGTGGCGTGTCCGCCGACCGGCGGGCCGCCGTCCCGGCGCCGCAGATACCGCTCGAACTCGCGCGCGATGGCCTCGCCCGACGCCTCCGGCAGCTCCGCGGTGTCCCGGGCCTCCTCCAGCGTCTGCACGTACTCGGCGACCTCGGTGTCCTCGGCGGCCAGTTGGTCCACGCCCACCTGCCAGGCGCGCGCGTCCTCCGGCAGCTCGCCCAGCGGGATGCGCACGTCGATCAGGTCCTCGAGCCGGTTCAGCAGCGCCAGGGTCGCCTTCGGGTTGGGTGGCTGCGACACGTAGTGCGGTACGGCCGCCCAGAGGCTGACGGCCGGCACGCCCGCGTGCGTGCACGCCTCCTGAAGGACGCCGACGATGCCCGTGGGCCCCTCGTACTTGGTCTCCTCCAGGTCCATCCGGCGGGCCAGATCCGGGTCCGACGTGGTCCCGCTGATCGGGACCGGACGTGTGTGCGGGGTGTCGCCGAGCAGGGCGCCCAGGATGACCACCAGCTCCACGCCCAGTTCGTGCGCGAAGGCCAGCAACTCGTTGCAGAACGAGCGCCAGCGCATGGACGGCTCGATGCCCCGGACGAGCACCAGGTCCCGTGGCTTCTCGCCGCCGACCCGGACCACCGACAGCCGTGTCGTGGGCCACGTGATCTTCCGTACGCCCGCGTCCATCCACACCGTGGGGCGGTTGACCTGGAAGTCGTAGTAGTCCTCGGCGTCCAGCGCCGCGAACACCTCGCCCTTCCACTCCCTGTCCAGATGCGCGACCGCGGTGGAGGCGGCGTCGCCGGCGTCGTTCCAGCCCTCGAACGCGGCCACCATGACCGGGTCGATCAGCTCGGGAACCCCCTCGAGCTCGATCACCCAGTGCCTCCTTCCGACGTGCCCTCGCCTGACGACCCAACCTTACGGCGTGCGGCGGGGGCGCCCGCAGCCCCCTTGCACGGGGGAGTGAACGGATCACTGCCCCGATCGCCACCCCGGAACACCCCCTCGTCCGGTGGTCCTCACAGGGCGGAGCGCAGCCACTGTTCCACGCTCGCGATGTGCACCGTCGCCCACGAGCGGGCGGCCTCCGCGTCCCCGTCGCGCAGGGCGGTGAGGATCGCCCGGTGCTCGTACAGGGTGCGGCCGACGGCGTCCTGTTGGGTCAGCCCCCGCCAGATCCGGGCACGGGTGGTGGGCCCCGACAGCCCGTCGAGCAGGGAGCACAGCACCGAGTTGCCGGAGGTCCGCACGATCGCCCGGTGGAACTCCAGATCGCAGGCGACGAGTTCCTCCACCGAGGGTGAGGTGCCGAGCCCGTCCAACTGCTCGGCCAGCTCGTCCAGTTGCCGCTCGCTGATGCGGGCCGCCGCCATGGCCGTCGCGGCCGGCTCCAGGATGCGCCGGACGGCCAGGAACTCCAGCACGGTGTCGTCGCGGTGGAAGTCGACGACGAAACTCATGGCCTCCAGCAGCAGTTGCGGATCGAGGCTGGTCACATACGTGCCGTCGCCCTGCCGCACGTCCAGGATCCGGATCAGCGACAGGGCGCGCACCGCCTCGCGCAGGGAGTTGCGGGACAGGCCCAGTCCGGCGGCGAGTTCACTCTCCTTGGGGAGCCGGTCGCCGGGGCGCAGCGCACCGGAGACGATCATGCCCTTGATCTTCTCGATCGCCTCGTCGGTGACTGCCATGACGGCCTCCAGTGTGCTGAGACATCCGATGTCTGAGCACATTATGGAGGCACGTCACCGGCGCCCGCCGCGGGCTACTTCTTGTCGAGCAGGTCCTGGACCTTCGCCCGCACGTCGTCCGAGGCCAGTCCGCGGATCGTCAGCGTCGTACGGCGGCGCAGGACGTCGTCCGCCGTCTCCGCCCACTCGTGGTCGCGGGCGTAGACGACCTGGGCCCAGATCTCCGGGGCGTCGGGGTGGACGCGCTCGGCGAGTTCGGGGTTGTCGTTGGCCAGCCGGGCGATGTCGAAGGCCAGCGAACCGTAGTGGGTGGCCAGGTGCCGGGCGGTGTCGGCGCCCATGCGCGGGCCCGGCGCGGGACCGTCCACCAGGAGGCGGTGCGCGACCGCGCGCGGGTTGGCGACACCGGGCAGCGGGATCTTCTTCGGCAGGGTGCTGATCGGCTCGAAGTCGTCGCCCAGCGGGTGGCCCGGCAGCGCCTCCAGCTTCTTCATGATCGTGCGGCCGATGTGGCGGAAGGTCGTCCACTTGCCGCCGGCGACCGACAGCATGCCGCCGCGGCCCTCGGTGACGACCGTCTCGCGCTTGGCCTTCGCGGTGTCGCCGGGTCCGCCCGGCAGCACCCGCAGACCGGCGAAGGAGTAGGTGATCAGATCCCGGGACAGCTGCTGGTCGCGGATGGAGAACGCGGCCTCGTCCAGGATCTGGGCTATGTCCTTCTCGGTGACGGAGACGTCCGCCGGGTCGCCCTCGAACTCCTCGTCCGTGGTGCCGAGCAGGAGCATGTCCTCCCACGGCAGGGCGAAGGTGATGCGGTACTTGTCGATCGGGGTGGCCAGCGCCGCCTTCCAGGGCGAGGTCCGCTTCAGGACCAGGTGCGCGCCCTTCGACAGGCGGATCGACGGTGCGGCCTTGGGGTCCTCCATGGTGCGCAGGTGGTCCACCCAGGGACCGGTGGCGTTCAGCACCAGGCGGGCGTCGACGCCGAACTCGTCGCCCGACACCCGGTCGCGCAGCTCGGCGCCGGTGACCCGGCCGCGGGTGAAGCGCAGGCCGGTGACCTCGGCGTGGTTCAGGACGGCGGCGCCCGCCTCGACGGCCGCGCGGACCGTCATCAACGCCATCCGGGCGTCGTTCATCTGGTCGTCGCCGTACACGGCCACGGCCTTGAGGTTGTCGGTGCGCAGCTCGGGCACGTCCTGCGCGGCCTTCGCCGGGGAGAGCAGGTGGCCGACGCCGTCACCGAACGCGGAGAGCGCGGAGTAGGCGAAGACGCCCGCGCCGAGCTTCGCCGCGCCGTGCGGCCCGCCCTTGTACACGGGGAGGTAGAAGGTGAGCGGGTTCGCCAGATGGGGGGCCACCTGGCGGGAGACCGCACGGCGCTCGAAGTGGTTCTCCGCCACCAGCTTCACCGCGCCGGTCTGCAGATACCGCAGACCGCCGTGGAGGAGCTTGGAGGAGGCGGAGGAGGTGGCGCCGGCGAAGTCGCCGGCGTCGACCAGGGCCACCCTCAGACCGGACTGCGCGGCGTGCCAGGCGGTGGAGATGCCCAGGATGCCGCCGCCGATCACGAGAAGGTCGTACGACGCCTTGGAGAGCTGCTCCCGGGTCTCGGCACGGCTCGGGTTCGAGCCGGAGGCCGGGCGCGTGCCGAGGGCAGGCACGGACTGGAGGGTGGACTGACTGGTCATTTCGGGTTCTTACTCCTCGTCAGAGCGTGCGGCGAAGCTCCCGGGGAACTCGCTGCCGAGCTCCCCGCGCGCTCCGGTCAGTTGTCGTCGTCGTCGATCCAGCCCATGGTCCGTTCGACGGCCTTGAGCCAGTTCTTGTACTCGCGGTCGCGGGTCTCCGCGTCCATGTGGGGGGTCCACTCGGCGGCCCGGCGCCAGTTGGCGCGCAGTTCGTCGGTGCTGGACCAGAAGCCGACGGCGAGGCCGGCGGCGTAGGCGGCGCCGAGGCAGGTGGTCTCGGCGACCATCGGGCGCACCACCGGCGCGTCCAGGACGTCCGAGAGCGTCTGCATCAGGAGGTTGTTGGAGGTCATGCCGCCGTCGACCTTCAGGGTCACCAACTCGTCGCCGGAGTCCTTGACCATGGCGTCGGCGATCTCCCGGGTCTGCCAGGCGGTCGCCTCCAGGACGGCGCGCGCCAGGTGCGCCTTGGTGACGTACCGGGTCAGGCCGGCGATCACACCGCGGGCGTCGGAGCGCCAGTGGGGGGCGAACAGGCCGGAGAAGGCCGGCACGAAGTAGGCGCCGCCGTTGTCCTCGACGGAGAGCGCGAGCGTCTCGATCTCGGCCGCGGTGGAGATCAGGCCCATCTGGTCGCGCATCCACTGCACCAGGGAGCCGGTGACGGCGATCGAGCCCTCCAGCGCGTAGACCGTCGGCTGGTCGCCGATCTTGTAGCCGACGGTGGTCAGCAGGCCCGCGTAGGAGTTGATGATCTTGTCGCCGGTGTTCATCACCATGAAGGTGCCGGTGCCGTAGGTGGACTTGGTCTCGCCCTCGGAGAAGCAGGTCTGGCCGAACAGGGCCGCCTGCTGGTCGCCGAGCGCCGAGGCGACCGGGATGCCGCCGAGCAGGTCGCCCAGCTTGCCGCCGGTGACCTCGCCGTAGACCTCGGCGGATGAGCGGATCTCCGGCAGGATCGTCAGCGGGACGCCGATGGACTCGGCGATCTTCTCGTCCCACTTCATGGTGTGCAGGTTCATCAGCATGGTGCGGGAGGCGTTGGTGACGTCGGTGACGTGCTTGCCGCCGTCGACCCCGCCGGTCAGGTTCCAGATGACCCAGGTGTCCATGGTGCCGAAGAGGATGTCGCCCGCCTCGGCGCGCTCCCGCAGGCCCTCGACGTTGTCCAGCAGCCAGCGGGCCTTCGGGCCGGAGAAGTAGGACGCGAGCGGCAGGCCGGTCTCCCGGCGGAAGCGGTCCTGGCCGACGTTGCGGCCGAGCTCCCTGCAGAGCGAGTCGGTGCGGGTGTCCTGCCAGACGAGGGCGTTGTGGACGGGCTCGCCGGTGTTCCGGTCCCACAGCACGGTGGTCTCGCGCTGGTTGGTGATGCCGATGGCCTTGATGTCGTCGCGGGTGATGCCGGCCTTGGCGATGGCTCCGGCGACGACCTCCTGGACGTTGGTCCAGATCTCGGTGGCGTTGTGCTCGACCCAGCCCGGCTTCGGGAAGATCTGCTCGTGCTCCTTCTGGTCGACGGAGACGATACGGCCGTCGCGGTCGAAGACGATGCAGCGGGAGGAGGTGGTGCCCTGGTCGATGGCGGCGATGAAGGGGCCGGCGGTGTGGGCGTCGGTCACTGTGTGCTCCTGGAGGGTCCGTGGTTTCAAGGGGACGTGTCTACCTGTGCTTCGGGCGTCCGTGTGAGCTTTAGACGAAAGCGACGTTGTAGATGCCTGCGGCGACGGCCGCGCCGATCAGCGGGCCGACCACCGGGACCCAGGCGTAGCCCCAGTCGGAGCCCCCCTTGTTGGGCAACGGCAGCAGGGCGTGCACGATGCGCGGGCCGAGGTCACGGGCCGGGTTGATCGCGTAACCCGTCGGACCGCCCAGCGACAGACCTATCGAGACCACCACGAGCGCGGTGATCAGACCGCCCAGGGCACCGAGACCGTCGCCGGCCGCGTTCAGGCCCTGCGTGAGGACCGCGAGGATCAGCACCACGGTGCCGATGATCTCGGTGGCCACGTTCTGCCAGGCGACCCGGATCTCCGGACCGGTGGAGAAGACGCCGAGGACCGGACCCGCGCCCTTCTCCCGGGCCTCGACCGCCTTGGCGGTGGTCGTCTCGGCGCCGGGACCGCCGACGATCTCCCTGTCGGTCAGGTGGGCGAGGAACTGGCCGTAGTAGGCGACCCAGACCAGGGCCGCACCGATCATGGCGCCGAGCAGCTGTCCGCCGACGTAGGTCGGGACGTCGCTCCACGGGATGCCGTCGTCCTTGATCGCGAGCCCGAGGGTCACGGCCGGGTTCAGGTGGGCGCCGGACAGGGGCGCCGAGATGTAGACCGCCGTGAGGACCGCGAAGCCCCACCCGAAGGTGATGGCGAGCCAGCCGGCGTTACGGGCCTTGGAGGCCTTCAGCGTGACGGCGGCGCAGACACCGCCGCCGAGCAGGATGAGTATGGCGGTACCGATGGTCTCGCCGATGAAGATGTCGGAGCTGGACACCCGCGACTCCTTTGTCCTTCGTCCAGGGGAAGCCGAACCCCGGGTCCCACCGGTGGTTCGCGCCCTCGGGGATGAGAGCTGTACCGGCCCTTGGCGTTGCCACACTCTAGCGCTTATTGCCGGTAGGTGTTCGACAATGCCGACCGATGGACGGGAGTCTTGCTCCGGCTTCACAGGTGAGTCAAGAGTTCTGTTATCGAAAGCACGATCGTTATTGATCGCCCTGGGCTATCGATGTGCGGAGGGGAGGTTGACGCGAACATCCCCATTTGTCCGTCTCAGGGTAGGCCGAAGACCGGAACGCCGACGGCGCTCCGGTGATCCGGTGGTGAGGTCAGAAGCGCCCGGCGCCCAGATCCCGCGACACCGCGCGGGCGCAGTCCCGTACCGCGGCGATCACCTCGGGGCGTACCTCGCCGTCCTGGCACAGCCGCTCCACGGCGCCCGTGATGCCGACCGCGCCGACCGGCATCCGCCGTCGGTCGTGGATGGGGGCGGCCAGCGAGGCGACGCCCTCCCAGGTCTCCTCGACGTCGGCCGCGTACCCGCGCGCGCGTGTGGTGTCGAGGAGGCGCTCGAAGCTCTCCAGGTCGCACACGGTCCGGTCGGTGAACGCCTTGCGGTCGGCCTCCAGCGCCTCGCTGTGCGCGACCGGGTCGTACGCCGACAGCACCTTGCCCAGCGCCGTGGAGTGCAGGGGCTGCATGGCCCCGATCTCCAGCACCTGCCGGCTGTCGTCGGGCCGGAAGACGTGGTGCACGATCAGCACGCCCTGCTGGTGCAGGACGCCCAGGTAGACGCTCTCCCCGCTGGAGCGGGCCAGGTCGTCGGTCCACACCAGGGCACGCGCCCGCAGCTCGTGCACGTCCAGGTAGGTGGTGCCCAGGCGCAGCAGCTCCGCGCCCAGCTGGTAGCGCCCGGAGGCCTCGTCCTGCTCGACGAACCCCTCCTGCTGGAGGGTGCGCAGGATGCCGTGCGCGGTGCCCTTGGCGAGCCCCAGGGAGGAGGCGATGTCCGACAGGCCGAGCCGGCGCTCGCCGCCCGCGAGGAGCCGCAGCATCGCCGCCGCCCGTTCGAGCGACTGGATGTTCCGTGCCATCGCCGTCCTGCCTCCGTCCCCTCGATCGCCGACCTCGACGACGCCGTTGTTCGGCAATGCCGAACACTACCGGTCCATGCCGACCAACCGCCAATGGTCCGCAGCGATCCGTTGTGTCACTCGTATCCCGCGGGCGGCCCGCCCGTCATCCTCGTCCGTCCCGTGGACGCCCTGACCATCAGGTCCCGGTCCCGGCTACCCTGGCGGCGTGCGCCCACCGCGGAACAGACCGCAAGGGCGCAAAGCCGACAGCCGTCGCACCTCAGGGAGCCCTTTCATGGCCTCGTTGCCACAGACCCCTTCCGCCGACAGCCGGACCCGTGTGTCCGCCCTCCGCGAGGCCCTCGCCACCCGGGTGGTGGTCGCCGACGGAGCCATGGGCACCATGCTCCAGGAGCAGGACCCCACGCTCGAGGACTTCGAGAACCTCGAGGGCTGCAACGAGATCCTGAACCTGACCCGGCCCGACATCGTCCGCTCCGTCCATGACGCGTACTTCGCGGTGGGCGTCGACTGCGTCGAGACGAACACCTTCGGGGCCAACCACACGGCGGCGGCGGAGTACGAGATCGCCGACCGCGTGCACGAGCTGTCCGAGGCCGGTGCCCGCATCGCCCGCGAGGTGGCCGACGAGTACGCCGCCCGCGACGGCCGTACCCGCTGGGTGCTCGGTTCCATCGGCCCCGGCACCAAGCTGCCCACCCTCGGCCACGTCGGCTACACCACGATCCGCGACGGCTACCAGGCGAACGCCGAGGGCCTGCTGGCCGGCGGCGCCGACGCCCTGATCGTGGAGACCACCCAGGACCTCCTGCAGACCAAGGCGTCCGTGCTGGGCGCCCGCCGCGCCATGGAGGCGACCGGCGTCGAGGTGCCCCTGCTGGCCTCCATGGCCTTCGAGACCACCGGCACCATGCTGCTCGGCTCCGAGATCGGCGCCGCGCTCACCGCGCTGGAGCCGCTCGGCATCGACATGATCGGCCTGAACTGCTCCACCGGCCCCGCCGAGATGAGCGAGCACCTGCGCTACCTCACCCGGCACTCCCGCATCCCGCTGCTGTGCATGCCGAACGCGGGCCTGCCGATCCTCACCAAGGACGGCGCCCACTTCCCGCTCGGCCCCGAGGGCCTGGCGGACGCCCAGGAGAACTTCGTCCGCGACTACGGCCTCAGCCTCATCGGCGGCTGCTGCGGCACCACCCCCGAGCATCTGCGCCAGGTCGTCGAGCGGGCCCGCACCCTCACCCCCGGCGAGCGCAACCCGCGCCCCGAGCCGGGCGCCGCCTCCCTCTACCAGACCGTCCCGTTCAGGCAGGACACCTCCTACCTTGCGATCGGCGAGCGGACGAACGCCAACGGCTCCAAGAAGTTCCGCGAGGCCATGCTCGACGCCCGCTGGGACGACTGCGTGGAGATCGCCCGCGAGCAGATCCGCGAGGGCGCGCACATGCTCGACCTGTGCGTGGACTACGTCGGCCGGGACGGCGTCGCCGACATGGAGGAGCTGGCGGGCCGTTTCGCCACCGCCTCCACGCTGCCGATCGTGCTGGACTCCACCGAGGTCGACGTCATCCGGGCCGGCCTGCAGAAGCTCGGCGGGCGTGCCGTCATCAACTCCGTCAACTACGAGGACGGCGACGGCCCCGAGTCCCGGTTCGCGCAGGTCACCCAGCTCGCCCGGGAGCACGGCGCCGCGCTGATCGCGCTGACCATCGACGAGGAGGGCCAGGCCCGCACCCCGGAGAAGAAGGTCGAGATCGCCGAGCGGCTGATCGACGACCTGACCGGGAACTGGGGCATCCACGAGTCGGACATCCTCATCGACACCCTGACCTTCACCATCTGCACCGGTCAGGAGGAGTCCCGCAAGGACGGCATCGCCACCATCGAGGCGATCCGCGAGCTCAAGCGCCGCCACCCCGAGGTGCAGACCACGCTGGGCCTGTCGAACATCTCCTTCGGCCTGAACCCGGCCGCCCGCGTCCTGCTCAACTCCGTCTTCCTCGACGAGTGCGTCAAGGCGGGCCTGGACTCGGCGATCGTGCACGCCTCGAAGATCCTGCCGATCGCCCGGTTCACCGAGGAGGAGGTGCGGACGGCCCTCGACCTGATCCACGACCGCCGCGCCGAGGGCTACGACCCGCTGCAGAAGCTGATGGCCCTGTTCGAGGGCGCCACCACCAAGTCCCTCAAGGCCGGCCGGGCCGAGGAGCTGGCCGCGCTGCCGCTGGAGGAGCGCCTCAAGCGCCGCATCATCGACGGCGAGCGCAACGGCCTGGAGGCCGACCTCGACGAGGCGCTGCAGACCCGCAAGGCCCTCGACATCGTCAACGAGATCCTGCTGGACGGCATGAAGGTGGTCGGCGAGCTCTTCGGCTCCGGCCAGATGCAGCTGCCCTTCGTGCTCCAGTCCGCCGAGGTCATGAAGGCCGCCGTCGCCCACCTCGAACCGCACATGGAGAAGTCCGACGCCGAGGGCAAGGGCACCATCGTGCTGGCCACCGTCCGCGGCGACGTGCACGACATCGGCAAGAACCTCGTCGACATCATCCTGTCCAACAACGGCTACAACGTCGTCAACCTCGGCATCAAGCAGCCGGTCTCCGCGATCCTGGACGCCGCCGCGGAGCACAAGGCCGACGTCATCGGCATGTCCGGCCTGCTGGTCAAGTCCACGGTGATCATGAAGGAGAACCTGGAGGAGCTCAACCAGCGCGGCATGGCGGCGGACTACCCCGTCATCCTCGGCGGCGCCGCCCTCACCCGGGCCTACGTCGAGCAGGACCTGCACGAGCTGTACGAGGGTGAAGTCCGCTACGCCCGCGACGCGTTCGAGGGGCTGCGCCTGATGGACGCCCTGATCGGCGTCAAGCGCGGCGTGCCCGGCGCGAAGCTGCCCGAGCTCAAGCAGCGCCGGGTCAGGGCCACCGCCCAGACGGTGGTCGAGGAGCGCCCGGAGGAGGGGCACGTCCGCTCCGACGTCGCCACCGACAACCCCGTGCCCACGCCGCCCTTCTGGGACACCCGCGTCATCAAGGGCATCCAGCTCAAGGAGTACGCCTCCTGGCTGGACGAGGGCGCGCTGTTCAAGGGGCAGTGGGGCCTCAAGCAGGCCCGCACCGGCGACGGCCCGACCTACGAGGAGCTGGTCGAGACCGAGGGCCGCCCCCGCCTGCGCGGTCTGCTGGACCGGCTCCAGACCGAGAACCTCCTCGAAGCGGCCGTCGTCTACGGCTACTTCCCCTGCGTGTCCAAGGACGACGACCTGATCATCCTGGACGACCAGGGCAACGAGCGGACCCGCTTCACCTTCCCCCGCCAGCGCCGCGGCCGCCGGCTGTGCCTGGCCGACTTCTTCCGCCCGGAGGAGTCGGGCGAGACCGATGTCGTCGGCCTCCAGGTCGTCACCGTCGGCTCCCGCATCGGGGAGGAGACGGCCCGGCTCTTCGAGTCCGACTCCTACCGCGACTACCTCGAACTGCACGGCCTGTCCGTGCAGTTGGCCGAGGCCCTGGCCGAGTACTGGCACGCGCGCGTCCGCTCCGAGCTGGGCTTCTCCGGCGAGGACCCGAGCGACGTCGAGGACATGTTCGCCCTGAAGTACCGGGGCGCCCGCTTCTCGCTCGGCTACGGCGCCTGCCCCGACCTGGAGGACCGCGCGAAGATCGCCGAACTGCTCCGGCCCGAGCGCATCGGGGTGCACCTCTCCGAGGAGTTCCAGCTGCACCCCGAGCAGTCCACGGACGCCATCGTCATCCACCACCCGGAGGCGAAGTACTTCAACGCGCGCTGACGCCCGCCGGCCCCCGGTAGGCGAGGCGCCCTCGACCGAGGCTCCGGTGTGCCCCGGGCCACGTCGGTTAAACAGGGCGGCGCAGCGACACACGACGTACACTGGTCGGTCCACTGCAGGCCGGTTCCCCGCGCGGGAACCGGCCTGATCGTCCCTCAAGGAGGTGCGCCCGGATGACCAGCACGGTCCCCGCGCCAGTAACCCGTACGGCGGAAGGCTCCGCCCTCCAGGCCGTACTCCTCGACATGGACGGCACCCTCGTGGACACCGAGGGGTTCTGGTGGGACGTCGAGGCCGAGGTCTTCGCCGGTCTCGGGCACACCCTCGACGACTCCTGGCGCCATGTCGTGGTCGGCGGTCCCATGAGCCGCAGTGCGGGATTCCTGATCGAGGCCACCGGTGCCGACATCACCCTCGCCGAACTCACGGTGCTCCTCAACCAGGGCTTCGAGGAGCGCATCAAACGCTCCCTGCCGCTGATGCCGGGCGCCACCCGGCTGCTGGCCGAACTGGCCGCGCACGAGATCCCCACCGCCCTGGTCTCCGCCTCGCACCGGCGCATCATCGACCGCGTCCTGGCCTCGCTCGGCCCGCAGTACTTCGCGCTGACGGTGGCCGGCGACGAGGTGCCGCGCACCAAGCCGCACCCCGACCCCTATCTGGCCGCCGCGGCCGGACTCGGCGTGGATCCGGCCAGATGCGCGGTCGTCGAGGACACCGCGACCGGGGTCGCGGCGGCGGAGGCGGCCGGCTGCCAGGTCGTGGTGGTGCCCTCGGTCGCCACCATCGCCCCGGCCCACCGGCGGACCGTCGTCGGCTCGCTGGAAGAGGTGGACCTGGCTTTTCTGCGCGGCCTGATGACGGAAATGCGCTAGCCGTTCACCGAGCGTGCAGCCGCGATACAAAGAAAATCCGGCAGGGCGGCGGGCCCCGGGAACTGCCCCGCAGATCAAGGAATTCGGGTCCGCCGGATGGCCGAATTCCGCCGAGCGTCCGGGCTGCCCGCAGGTGTGAGGTTCGCCACCCCGGGCGGCCTCGACAGGCCGCAGGCCGTGTGCTGTTCACCCCCTTTGGGGCGTCATCGGCGTGCCCTTGTGTCCCGATTGGGATGACGCTGCACTAATCCTTCCGCTGTCGGCTTTTCGGTGCGTCCACACCCGGTTTCGCTGCGTGATGGGGGCTCAACTCCGGTGGGCGCGAGGCGTCCTCGGGACGCCGACTAATCTCATCGCGAGAACATCACCCCCTATCGCCGTGATCCGCCGCGACACCCCTGCATGCCGGGTACACGGACGAGACAGCTCTGGAGAAACTCGAGCATGAACCGCAAGACTTTGGTGCTGCCGGCCGTCATCGGTCTGCTCGCCCCGGTCCTCGCCGCCTGCGGCGGATCGGACAGCGGCAGCGGCGGTGGGGACGCGATCGTCGTCGGTACCACGGACGAGTTCACCGCCACGAGCGAGGCACCCGCGCCGCTGGACCCGGCGTACGCCTACGACGTCGGCACCTGGAACATCCTGCGCCAGACCGTGCAGACCCTCATGATCCAGCCGCGCGGCGAGGGCGAGCCGGTCCCCGAGGCGGCCGAGCGCTGCGGCTTCACCGACACCGGCAACGAGCGCTACGCCTGCACCCTGCGCGAGGGGCTGAAGTTCGCAGGCGGCGACACGGTCACCGCCGCCGATGTGAAGTACTCCATCGAGCGCGCCCTCAAGCTCAAGGCGGACAGCGGGGTCTCCGCGCTGCTGTCGACCGTCGACACCGTGGAGACCCAGGGCGAGCGCGAGGTCATCTTCCATCTGAACACCGCCGACGCCACCTTCCCGTACAAGCTGTCCACGCCCGTCGCGGGCATCGTGGACCCGGACGACTACGAGGCCGGCAAGCTCCGCGACGGCTTCCAGGTCGACGGCTCGGGGCCGTACACCTTCGCGGCCGAGGAGGAGGACGGCAAGCTGGTCAAGGCCGTGTTCACCAAGAACCCCTCCTACAAGGGCGCCCTGACGGTGAACAACGACGAGGTCGAGCTGCGCTCCTTCGCCGACGCCGACGCCATGAGCAGCGCCATCGAGCAGGGCGACATCCACCTGATGTCCCGCACGATGTCGCCGGACCAGATCCAGCGGCTGTCCACGGCCTCCGACAGCACGGTCGACCTGGTCGAGATGTCCGGCCTGGAGATCCGCTACCTCGCCTTCAACACCGATGCCCCGGCCGTCGAGAGCAAGGCGGTCCGCCAGGCGATGGCCCAGGTCATCAACCGCGGCGAACTGGTCAGCAAGGTCTACGGCACCCAGGCCGAGCCGCTGTACTCGCTGGTCCCGGCCAGCCTGACCGGCCACTCCAACGCCTTCTTCAACAAGTACGGCGAGCCCAGCACCGCCAAGGCCAAGGCGCTGCTGGCCAAGGCGAACGTCAGCACGCCGGTGTCGATGACGCTGCACTACACCACCGACCACTACGGCTCGGCCACGAAGAAGGAGTTCGAGCTGCTGAAGGAGCAGCTGAACTCCAGCGGTCTGTTCGACGTGAAGATCAAGGGCACCCCCTGGGAGACCTTCCGCCCCGCCGAGCAGAAGGGCGAGTACGAGGTCTACGGCATGGGCTGGTTCCCCGACTTCCCGGACGCCGACAACTACATCGCGCCGTTCCTCGACAAGGACAACTTCCTCGGCTCGCCGTACGCGAACAGCGAGATCCGCAACTCCCTCATCCCGGAGTCCCGTCGTGAGGCCGACCGGCAGTCCGCGGTCGACAGCCTGACGAGCATTCAGGACATCGTCGCCGAGGACGTCCCGGTGATCCCGCTGTGGCAGGGCAAGCAGTACGTCGCCGCGCGCGACGACGTCACGGGCACCGCCTACGCGCTCAACTCCTCCTCCACCCTTCAGCTGTGGGAGCTCGGCCGCGGCGTGAGCGGCTGACGTATCCCGTGCCGGGACGCCGGGACGGCGGCCCGCGATGTCCGACACGACGACAAGGCACCTGCACGTGAACATGCGCAACCAGTGGCCGGTCCTGCCTGTGATGGCGGGGCTGGCCTCCGGCCTGCTGACCGGCTGCGGCACGGAGACCGGCGGCTCCGCGAGCGACAGCTCCTCGGTGGTGATAGGGATGTCCGACGACGTCCTGGCCACCGACCCGGCGTCCGGCTACGACCCGGGCTCCTGGCTGTTGTTCAACAACGTCTTCCAGTCCCTGCTCAGCTTCCCCAAGGGCGGCACCGACCCCGAGCCGGACGCCGCCGAATCCTGCGCCTTCACCGACACCCGGACCAAGGTCTACGAGTGCACGCTGAAGGACGGGCTGAAGTTCAGCAACGGTGACCCGCTCACCTCGAAGGACGTCAAGTTCTCCTTCGACCGCATGCTGAAGATCAACGACGACGCCGGTCCGGCGATCATGTTCCCGATGCTGGAGAAGGTCGAGACCCCGGACGAGAAGACGGTCGTCTTCCGGCTGAACACCCCGGACGCCACCTTCCCGAGCAAGATCGCCTCGGGCGCCGGCTCCATCGTCGACCACCGCCAGTACGACGCGGGCGGACTGCGCGAGGACGGCGAGGCCGTCGGCTCCGGCCCCTACAAGCTGGACTCCTTCAGCGACGACGAGGCCGCCTTCTCCGTCAACGAGCACTACACCGGCAACGCCGAGACCAAGAACTCCGGCGTCACCATGAAGTTCTTCCACGGCGACCGGACCGCCCTGCGGACCGCGCTGCGCGAGAAGCAGATCGACATCGCCTACCGAGGTCTCAGCGCCGCCGACATCGCCGAGATCGAGAAGGCCGACGACAGCTCCAGCTCCGGCGTCGAGATCGTCGACGGCACCGGCGCCGAGGTACAGCACCTGGTCTTCAACATGGACGACCCGGTCGCCGGCCGGCTCGGCGTCCGCAGGGCCATGGCCTACCTGCTCGACCGCGAGGCCCTTGTCGAGGACGTGTACCAGGGCACCGCGACCCCGCTGTACTCGATCATCCCGGCGGGCATCGGCGGCCACAACACCGCCTTCTTCGACACCTACGGCGCCCGCCCCTCCAAGGCCAAGGCCGCGGCGGCCCTGCAGGCCGACGGCATCACCGGCAAGGTGAAGCTGACGCTGTGGTCGACCCCGTCGCGCTACGGCCCGGCCACCGACGAGGAGCTGAAGGCGATCGCCGGGCAGCTCAACGCCAGCGGCCTGTTCGACGCCGAGGTGAAGTCCGTCGCGTACGAGCAGTACGAGAAGGACATCGCCGCCGGCAAGTACGGCGTGTACGTCAAGGGCTGGGTGCCGGACTACCCGGACGCCGACAACTTCACGTCGCCCTTCTTCGGCGAGGGCAACGTGCTGGGCAACAACTACAGCAACGACACCATCACCGGCACGCTGATCCCGCGCACCGGCGCCCAGAGCGACCGCACCGCGACCGAGGACGACTATGGCCGGCTCCAGGACATCGTGGCCGCGGAGCTCCCCGTCCTGCCCATCTGGCAGGCCAAGCAGTACGCGGTCGTCCACGACGGCGTGTACGGCCTGGAGTACTGCCTCGACGCCTCCACGGTGTTCCGCTTCTGGGAGCTCAGCAAGGGCTGAGCCCGCACACGCGCGAGGGCGCCCGCTTCCTTCCGGGGAAGCGGGCGCCCTCGCGTCGGTCCCTACTGCGCGCCGGGGCGCACCAGCCCGCTCTCGTACGCGTACACCGCGGCCTGCACCCGGTCGCGCAGGCCCAGTTTGGTGAGCACGTGCCCGACATGCGTCTTGACCGTGGTCTCGCTGACGAACAGATCGGCGGCGATCTCGGCGTTGGACAGCCCGCGCGCCACCAGCTTCAGCACCTCCACCTCGCGGTCGGTGAGGGTGTGCAGGGTGTCCGGGACGGGCTCCTCGCCGGACGGCAGATGCGTGGCGTACTTGTCGAGCAGCCGACGCGTGATGCTCGGTGCCAGCATCGCCTCGCCCCCGGCCACCACCCGGATGGCCTGCACCAGCTCATTGGCGGGGGCGTCCTTCAGCAGGAAGCCGCTGGCGCCCGCCTTCAGCGCCTCCACCACATACTCGTCGAGGTCGAAGGTGGTCAGCACCAGCACCTTGGCCGGGCCGTCCCGCCCGGGGCCGGTGATCTGCCGGGTCGCCTCCACCCCGTCCATCCGCGGCATGCGGATGTCCATCAGAACCACATCGGGCTGCAGTGCCCGCACCTGGTCGAGTGCCTGAAGGCCGTCTCCGGCCTCGCCCACGACCGCGAGATCCTGCTCCGCCTCCAGGATCATCCGGAAGCCGGTACGCAGCAGCGGCTGGTCGTCGACCAGTAGGACGCGGATGGCCACGTAAGTCTCCTTCGCTAGTCCGGCCCCATTCTGCCCTGCGCGCGCTCACCCGACTCCGCCGCCCTGACCGGTTCCTTTTCAGCCGCCCTGACCGGCAGCGGCTTGTGCTTCCCGGGAGACGCCCCCCGAACCGCGTGAGCCGCCCTCATCGGCGGCGGGCTGTGCTTCCCGGGGACGGCCCCGAACCGCCGTGGGCCCCTGACCGGCAGTCGGTTGTGCTTGCCGGGGGACGCCACCCGCATCTTCGGCCGCCCCCCGGATCGGCAGCGGGTAGGGCGGGGGAGTGCCGCCGAATTCCGGGCAGTGTTCCTGGTGGTCGCACCAGCCGCACAGCTTGGTCGGCCTCGGCCGCCAGTCGCCGGTCTCGGTCGCGGTGCGGATCGCCTCCCACAGCGCCAGCAGCTTGCGCTCCACCCGCTCCAGGTCGGCGAGCACCGGGTCGTACGTCAGGACGTCACCGCTGCCGAGATACACCAGCTGGAGCCGGCGCGGCACGACGTTCTTCAGCCGCCACACCACCAGGGCGTAGAACTTCATCTGGAACAGCGCGCCCTCGGCGTACTCCGGCCGGGGCGCCTTGCCCGTCTTGTAGTCGACGATCCGCACCTCGCCGGACGGCGCCACGTCGACCCGGTCGATGATGCCGCGCAGCCGCAGCCCGGAATCCAGCTCGGCCTCGACGAACAGCTCGCGCTCGGCCGGTTCCAGCCGGGTCGGATCCTCCAGCGTGAACCACCGCTCGACCAGCTGCTCGGCCTGGTCGAGCCACCGCGCGAGCCGCTCGCCCTCCGGATCCTCGGCGAACAGCTCCTGGACCTCCGGCCGGGACTCGCGCAGCCGGTCCCACTGCCCCGGGATCAGCGACTTGGCGCGGGGCGCGGTCCGCTCGGCGGCCGGGGCGTCGAAGAGCCGCTCCAGCACCGCGTGCACCAGCGTGCCCCGGGTCGCCGCCTCGCTGGGCTTCTCGGGCAGCCGGTCGATCACCCGGAACCGGTACAGCAACGGGCACTGCATGAAGTCACCCGCACGCGAGGGCGACAGCGAGGCTGGCACTATGGCGAGCGGCACGGCCCGCCCGCCGTCCGCCACACCCTGCGCCTGCGATGCCGTAGGGGCCTCGGCCGCCACCGACGGCTCCCCGTCCTCCGTGCTCGTCTCCATGCCCACAGACCTTACGGCCCGGCACTGACAGTCACCCGAGCGGCGTCACGCGAACACAGGGGGTGCCGGGGCGGATCGCATCGCGCCGGACGCATACCATCGACCAGAGACCCTTCCGCCCGGCAGGCGTGGAAGACGCTTCGAACGAGGGGACACCGTGGACGAGAGCGGCGGGAGCGGGCAGCCGCGGCCCGGCACCGAGGAGCCGGCCAGCCACCACGCAACACCGACGACCCCGCCCGCGAACCCGGCCCCCCAGGAGCCCTCGGACCCGCCCCAGGCCCCCGGGGACGAGACGCGGCGCAAGGACGCGGACCCGCCCCGGCGGACCGCCACCGACACCCCGCCCTCCGACGAGCGGGGCCCCGCCGCGCCCGACCGCCCCCTCGCCCACTCCGGCGCCGGCAAGCCCCCCAAGCCCCCCGCGCCCCGCGGCGGCCTCCTGATGGGCCGCCCCTTCGGCGTACCGGTGTACGTCGCGCCCAGCTGGTTCCTGGTCGCCGCCCTGATCACCTGGGTGTTCGGCGGCCAGCTCGACCGGGTACTGCCCGAACTCGGCGCCGCCCGCTATCTCGTCTCCCTCTTCTTCGCGGTCGCCTTCTACGCCTCCGTGCTCGTGCACGAACTCGCGCACACCGTCGCCGCCCTCCGCTTCAAGCTCCCGGTCCGCCGTATCCAGCTGCAGTTCTTCGGCGGCGTCTCCGAGATCGAGAAGGAGTCCGACACCCCGGGCCGCGAGTTCGTCCTCGCCTTCGTCGGCCCCCTGCTCTCCCTGATCCTGGCCGGCCTCTTCTACGGCGCCATGCAGGCCGTGGAGCCCGGCACCGTGCCCGGCGTGCTGCTGGCCGGCCTGATGATCTCCAACCTCATCGTGGCCGCCTTCAACCTCCTGCCCGGCCTCCCCCTGGACGGTGGCCGGATGCTCCGCGCCGTCGTCTGGAAGATCACCGGGAAGCCGATGAGCGGCACCGTCGCCGCCGCCTGGGTCGGCCGCGCGCTCGCCGTCTCCGTGCTGATCGGGCTCCCGCTGCTCACCCAGTCCGGAGCGCTCGGTTCCAACGCCGAGGACAACGTCGGCATGGACACCGTCATGGACGCCCTGCTGGCCGCGATCCTCGCCGCGATCATCTGGACCGGCGCCGGGAACAGCCTCCGGATGGCCCGGCTGCGCGAACACCTGCCCGAACTGCGCGCCCGCTCCCTGACCCGCCGCGCGGTCCCCGTGGAGGCGGACACCCCCCTCTCGGAGGCCCTGCGCCGCGCCAACACCGCCGGGGCCCGCGCCCTCGTCGTGGTCGACGCCGACGGCACCCCGCTCTCCCTGGTCCGCGAGGCCGCCATCGTCGGCGTCCCCGAACACCGGCGCCCCTGGGTCGCCGTCGGCGGCCTCGCCCAGGACCTCACCGAGGGCATGCGGGTCTCCGCGGAACTGTCGGGGGAGGAGCTGCTGGAGGCCCTCCGGGCGACTCCGGCCACCGAGTACCTGGTGGTCGAGGAGACGGGGGAGATCTACGGCGTGCTGTCGGCGGCGGACGTGGAGCGGGCCTTCGTGAAGGCGATGGCCCGGCCTTCCTGATGGTCGGCGGGCCCGGTAAACCCCGGTAGTCTGTTCACATGTCCGAACCGACCGGTGCCGCCCGCAGGCGCGGGCCCTTCAAGGTCGGGGACCAGGTTCAGCTGACCGACCCCAAGGGCCGCCACTACACGTTCACGCTCGAGGCCGGGAAGAATTTCCACACCCACAAGGGTTCCTTCCCGCACGACGAACTGATCGGCGCTCCCGAGGGCAGCGTTGTCCGCACCACCGGGAACGTCGCCTACCTCGCGCTGCGCCCCCTGCTCCCCGACTACGTCCTGTCCATGCCCCGCGGGGCAGCCGTCGTCTACCCGAAGGACGCGGGGCAGATCCTCGCGTTCGCCGACATCTTCCCCGGCGCCCGCGTCGTCGAGGCCGGTGTCGGCTCCGGCTCGCTCAGCAGCTTCCTGCTGCGCGCCATCGGCGACCAGGGCATGCTGCACTCCTACGAGCGCCGCGAGGACTTCGCCGACATCGCCCGGCAGAACGTGGAGCGCTACTTCGGCGGCCCCCACCCCGCCTGGCAGCTCACCGTCGGCGACCTCCAGGACAACCTGTCCGACACCGACGTCGACCGGGTCATCCTCGACATGCTCGCCCCCTGGGAGTGCCTGGACGTCGTCAAGAAGGCGCTCGTCCCCGGCGGCATCCTGTGCTGCTACGTCGCCACCACCACCCAGCTCGCCCGGACCGTCGAGTCCATCCGCGAGATCGGCTGCTTCAACGAGCCGACCGCGTGGGAGTCGATGATCCGCAACTGGCACGTCGAGGGCCTGGCCGTCCGCCCGGACCACCGGATGATCGGCCACACCGGCTTCCTGCTCACCGCCCGCCGCCTCGCCGACGGTGTCGAGCCGCCCATGCGCCGCCGCCGCCCCGCCAAGGGCGCCTACGGCGAGGACTACGCGGGACCCAACGCCGACGGCGGCTCCGGCCGCTGAGGGTGGCCCCCCGCCGCGTACAACGTATCGGCGCCGTGGTCGAGTTCCCCTGGAGCACTGGGAACTCCACCGCGGCGCCGTTGTGCTGACGGCCCGCCATCCGTGGTCCCCATTTCGTCACCGGAACGGCACACCCCCGCCGTTCCCCCGTGGTGTGACGTGTGGCACCATGCCTGGCACCCCCCCCACCGGCACAGCCCTCGCGGGAGACACCCCTAGTGCAGCACTCCGCCGTCCCGGAACTGGCCCACACCCACACCCGTCCGATCCACTGGCTCGCGACCGCCACCGCCCTGGCCGCTGTCGTGGCGCTCTCGTCGGTCCTGCAACCGGACGCGGCCAACGCCGCCCAGGCGGCGGGCCCGCAGTCCAGGACCGCCCCCGCCGCCGTCGCGGCACCCGACCCCGAAGGCGTCGACTTCCCGCTCGAATGCGGCCCGGTGAAGGCGATCGTGGTCAAGAAGGCGTCGGGGGACCTCGATGGCGACGGCCGCCCCGAGACCGTGGTCGTCGTGCACTGCGACGCCCCCATGGGCACCCCGCCGGACGGCGTCTACGTCCTCACGCGCGGGACCGGCAGCGAGCGGCCCCGGGTGGTGGCGACCCTCGTCGACCCGAAGGACCGCCAGACCGTCAGCGAGTTCGCCGTACGCGAGGGGGCCGTCACCGCCACCCTGCTCGGCTACTCGACGGCCGACGTGCCCAGTTGCTGCCCCGACGTCACCGACCGCGCGAAATGGCAGTGGGACGACGGCGCGTTCGCCCGCTCCACCCCGGCCGGCGCCCAGAGCGTCTGACGACCCTCGGCGCCCGGCGCGTCACGGCGCGTCGGGCCCGTACACCTCGACCCGGTCCGCGACCCGGCGGACATGGATGCACTCGCCGGGACACTCCTTGGCCGAGTCCACGACATCCGTGAGCAGCGGCAGCGGCACCCGGGTCGTGGCGCCCTTGTCCTGGAGGAGCTCGTCGTCCGCGCTCTTCACATAGGCGAGGCCGTCGATGTCCAGTTCGAACACCTCGGGCGCGTACTGGGCACAGATGCCGTCGCCGGTACAGAGGTCCTGATCGATCCAGACCTCCAGCGCCTCGCCGACCCCGGCCTCCAGCTCCACGTCCATGTCTCCTGCCGTTTCCCACGCCGTCCGACCGGCCCCCTGGCGGGACGGGCCCGCACCGGCGGCCGTTGACCGACTTCGACCCTACCTCCGCTCCACCGCCGGTCGACCGCCGCCCGATCGTCACCCGACCCGCCCGCACGGGCACCCAGGGTCACGGACCCGGGTCACCGGATTCGGCCCCGCCATATGCGGCCCCGACCGGCCCCGCGGCGGCTCTCTCCGTGCCTCCGACCCGCAACTCCAGCCAAACTTGACGGTGTTTGACCACTCCGGCCCGGAACAGGCCGCTTCCGAAAGACGTTGAGTGGGTATCCACACGGCGTGAGAACAGCTCAGGGTGTGGCCGACGACACACCTTGACAGTCTTTGTGATCTAGGGGTTTCAATCGACACCCACCCAGGTAGGGTCTGGAAGCGTCCAGCTCCCCTTGGAGGAGGTGAGGACCGTGGCAGCCCACGACGACGACATGAACCGCGGCATCCGCCCGGGACGAGGGTCCGAAGACCCTGCCGGGCAGATCGCCTACCTTGAGCAGGAGATCGCCGTCCTGCGACGTAAGCTCGCCGACTCTCCGCGACACACGAGGATTCTCGAAGAGCGGATCGTCGAGCTGCAGACCAACCTGGCCGGCGTGTCCGCCCAGAACGAGCGACTCGCCAACACGCTCCGTGAGGCCCGCGACCAGATCGTGGCCCTCAAGGAAGAAGTCGACCGGCTCGCACAGCCGCCGGCCGGCTTCGGTGTCTTCCTCACGGCGAACGAGGACGGCACCGCCGACATCTTCACCGGAGGACGCAAACTCCGGGTGAACGTCAGCCCAAGCGTCGAACTCGACGACCTGCGCCGCGGCCAGGAAGTCATGCTCAACGAAGCGCTCAACGTGGTCGAGGCCATGGAGTACGAGCGCGTCGGGGACATCGTCACCCTCAAGGAGATCCTGGAGGACGGCGAGCGCGCCCTGGTACTGGGGCACACCGACGAGGAACGGGTGGTGCGGCTCGCGGAGCCGCTGCTGGACGTCACCATCCGTCCCGGCGACGCCCTGCTGCTCGAACCCCGCTCCGGCTACGTCTACGAGGTGGTCCCCAAGAGCGAGGTCGAGGAACTGGTCCTCGAAGAGGTCCCGGACATCGGCTACGAGCAGATCGGCGGTCTGGGCAACCAGATCGAGATGATCCGCGACGCGGTCGAGCTTCCGTACCTCTACCCGGACCTGTTCAAGGAGCACGAACTGCGCCCGCCCAAGGGCGTGCTGCTCTACGGGCCTCCCGGATGCGGCAAGACGCTCATCGCCAAGGCGGTCGCCAACTCGCTGGCCAAAAAGGTCGCCGAGGTCACCGGCCAGGCCACCGGCAAGAGCTTCTTCCTCAACATCAAGGGCCCCGAGCTCCTCAACAAGTACGTCGGCGAGACCGAGCGGCAGATCCGCCTGGTCTTCCAGCGTGCCCGTGAGAAGGCCAGCGAGGGTACCCCCGTCATCGTCTTCTTCGACGAGATGGAGTCCCTCTTCCGCACCCGCGGCTCCGGTGTCAGCTCGGACGTGGAGAACACCATCGTCCCGCAGCTCCTCGCCGAGATCGACGGTGTGGAAGGCCTCCAGAACGTGGTCGTGATCGGTGCCTCCAACCGCGAGGACATGATCGACCCCGCCATCCTGCGTCCCGGCCGGCTCGATGTGAAGATCAAGATCGAGCGTCCGGACGCCGAAGCGGCCAAGGACATCTTCCAGAAGTACCTCACCGAGCGCCTTCCGCTGCACCCCGAGGACGTCGGGGAGCACGGCGGCGACCGGGGTGCCACGGTCCAGGGCATGATCCAGACCGCGGTGGAACAGATGTACGCCGAATCCGAGGAGAACCGCTTCCTGGAAGTCACCTACGCCAACGGAGACAAGGAAGTCCTCTATTTCAAGGACTTCAACTCCGGCGCCATGATCGAGAACATCGTCGGGCGCGCCAAGAAAATGGCGATCAAGGACTTCCTGGAGCACAACCAGAAGGGCCTGCGCGTCTCCCACCTCCTCCAGGCTTGCGTGGACGAGTTCAAGGAGAACGAGGACCTGCCGAACACCACCAACCCGGACGACTGGGCCCGCATCTCCGGCAAGAAGGGCGAGCGGATCGTCTACATCCGCACCCTGATCACCGGAAAGCAGGGCGCGGACACCGGACGCTCCATCGACACGGTGGCGAACACCGGTCAGTACCTGTAAAACACAGGGCGGCTGCGGGTGCCCTCAGCGGGTACCCGCAGCCGACTGTTTTTGCGGCCACGACCGGAGCAGGGAATGACGCAAATGATCTCCCCACCAGCGCAAAGGCGTTCTAGGCTCTTCCGTACCGCCGAGTCGCGCAGTGCGGGGACGGGCACCGCACACGCACCGGAGCGCCAGCGGTACTTGAGCAGCGCCCCCGACCGAGGGCGCCGCCGGGCAAGGAGGGCCGCATGACCGTACGGCGAGTAATGGGCATCGAGACGGAGTACGGGATCTCCGTCCCCGGTCACCCCAACGCCAATGCCATGCTCACCTCATCCCAGATCGTCAACGCCTACGCGGCGGCGATGCACCGGGCCCGCCGGGCCCGCTGGGACTTCGAGGAGGAGAATCCGCTGCGCGACGCGCGAGGCTTCGACCTCGCCCGCGAGGCCGCCGACTCCAGCCAGCTCACCGACGAGGACATCGGCCTGGCCAATGTCATCCTCACCAACGGCGCGCGGCTCTACGTCGACCACGCCCACCCCGAGTACAGCTCCCCGGAGGTCACCAACCCGCGCGACGCCGTGCTCTGGGACAAGGCGGGCGAGCGCATCATGGCCGAGGCCGCGGAACGCGCCGCCCAGCTGCCGGGCGCCCAGCCGATCCACCTCTACAAGAACAACACCGACAACAAGGGCGCCTCCTACGGCACGCACGAGAACTACCTGATGAAGCGGGAGACCCCCTTCTCGGACATCGTGCGCCACCTCACGCCCTTCTTCGTCTCCCGCCAGGTCTTCGCCGGGGCGGGCCGCGTCGGCATCGGCCAGGACGGCCACGAGCACGGCTTCCAGCTCAGCCAGCGGGCGGACTACTTCGAGGTCGAGGTGGGCCTGGAGACGACGCTGAAGCGCCCGATCATCAACACCCGCGACGAGCCGCACGCCGACGCCGAGAAGTACCGCCGGTTGCACGTGATCATCGGGGACGCGAACCTCTCGGAGATCTCCACGTACCTGAAGCTGGGTACGACGGCGCTGGTGCTGTCCATGATCGAGGACGGCTTCATCGCCGTCGACCTGGCCGTGGACCAGCCCGTGCGCACCCTCCACCAGGTCTCCCACGACGCCGGCCTCAAGCGCCTGGTCAAGCTCCGCAGCGGCCGGACGCTCACCGCGGTCCAGCTCCAGATGGAGTACTACGAGCTGTCCCGCAAGTACGTCGAGGAACGCTTCGGGGCCGACGCCGACGACCAGACCAAGGACGTCCTGGCCAGGTGGGAGGACACCCTCAACCGCCTGGAGAACGACCCCATGAGCCTGGCCGGCGAGCTGGACTGGGTCGCCAAGCGGGAGCTCATGGAGGGCTACCGGCGCCGGGACACCCTCGACTGGGACGCCGCCCGGCTCCACCTGGTCGACCTCCAGTACGCCGACGTACGCGCCGAGAAGGGCCTCTACAACCGTCTCGTGGCCCGCGGGCGGATGAAGCGGCTGCTGGACGAGGCCGACGTCGACCGGGCCCGCACCAAGCCGCCGGAGGACACGCGCGCGTACTTCCGCGGCCGCTGCCTGGAGCAGTACGCCGACGACGTCGCCGCGGCATCCTGGGACTCGGTGATCTTCGATCTGCCGGGCCGGGACTCCCTCCAGCGGGTCCCAACCCTCGAACCGCTTCGCGGAACGCGTAATCACGTCAAGGAGCTGCTGGACCGCTGCCGCACCGCGGAAGACCTGGTCAAGGTGCTGTCCGGCGGCTGAGCGGGTACCCGGGGCGAGGCAGCCGGGCAGGGTGGAAAAGCCGCCGTCCGGGAATCATCGAGGTGGCCCCCGCACGTTGTGGAAAGTGCGGGGCCGATGTCAGACCGGGCTTGTAGGGTCTGATCATCACCGATCGGCAGGAATGTCGACCTGGCGACCATGTCGGGCGAACTGAGCGGGGTGAGGGTTATGGCAACCAAGGACACCGGCGGCGGACAGCAGAAGGCCACACGCTCCACCGAGGAGGTCGAGGAGCAGGCCGCAGAGGCCCAGGCTTCCGAGGACCTCAAGGAGCGGCAGGAGAAGCTGAGCGACGACGTCGACTCCGTCCTGGACGAGATCGACGACGTCTTGGAGGAGAACGCCGAGGACTTCGTTCGGTCATTCGTTCAGAAAGGCGGCCAGTAGCCTTCGAATCGAAGGTAAATGGGGATCGAATTGGCGAATGAAGAGGGCGGCAAGCGCTGCGTGCGGTGTGGCGAGGACAAGCCGTACGCAGCCTTCGCTCGCAAGCGTTCCAATCTGGACGGTCTGCAGCACCACTGTCGGGATTGCGCATCGGACTATCACCGGCAACAGCAGCTGAGCTTGGGGCGGAAGGTGCGCCCCAAGGTGGGCGTGCCCGAGGGGCACAAGCTCTGTCTCAAGTGCGGTGAGGTCAAGCCGTGGAGCGAGTGGCACCGCAATGCAACGGCCTCGGACGGGTTATCGACGCGCTGCAAGGCGTGTCGAGCCGTCGAGGGGCGCGCAGGCCACCTGAAGCGCCACTACGGCCTCACCGAAGCCGAACGCGACGCGATGGTCGCCTCTCAGATGGGGCTCTGTGTGATCTGTCTGAAGGCTCCGGCCGTTCATGTGGATCACTGCCACAAGACGGGTAGGGTCCGTGGCGTACTGTGCTTCAACTGCAATTCGGCCATCGGCAAGTTGGGAGACGACCCCGACGCCGTCCGCCGGGCCGCCGCTTACTTGGAAGGAATCGCGTGGAAGCCAACACTCGTAGCACCGGGCGTCTACCAGCTGCCTTCCTGACGCCTGGGTCCTCGTCCTTCATGGACTTTCTCTCCGAGCATCAGCCCGAAATGCTGCCCGGCAAGCGTCAACTGCCGCCCGTGCAGGGCGTGATCGAGGCGCCGCACGGGACAACCATCGTGGCCGCCACGTTCCCCGGGGGTGTCGTGCTCGCCGGTGACAGGCGGGCGACGATGGGGAATGTCATCGCCCAGCGCGACATCGAGAAGGTCTTCCCCGCCGACGAGTACTCGGCCGTCGGCATCGCCGGCACCGCCGGTCTCGCCGTCGAGATGGTGAAGCTGTTCCAGCTGGAGCTGGAGCACTTCGAGAAGGTCGAGGGCGCCCAGCTGTCGCTGGAGGGCAAGGCGAACCGGCTGTCGACCATGATCCGCTCCAACCTGGGCATGGCCATGCAGGGCCTGGCCGTCGTGCCGCTCTTCGCGGGCTTCGACGTGGACCGCGGCAAGGGCCGCATCTTCTCCTACGACGTGACCGGCGGCCGTTCCGAGGAGCAGGGCTACGCGGCCACCGGCTCCGGTTCGATCTTCGCTCGCGGTGCCATGAAGAAGCTCTTCCGCAGCGACCTGACCGAGGACGAGGCCACCACCCTGGTGGTGCAGGCCCTGTACGACGCGGCAGACGACGACTCGGCGACCGGTGGTCCCGATGTCGCCCGCCGGATCTACCCGATCGTCACCGTGATCACCGAGGACGGCTTCCGCCGGCTGACCGATCAGGAGTCCTCCGAGATCGCCCGCTCGATCCTGGAGCGGCGCCTGGAGCAGCCCGACGGCCCGCGGGCCGCGCTGCTGTAGGCGGCGGTCCGGTCTTATCAAGGTGATCCTGTGACTCCGACAGAAAGGGACGGATAACCGGTGTCGACGCCGTTCTATGTCTCCCCCCAGCAGGCCATGGCCGACCGGGCGGAGTACGCCCGCAAGGGCATCGCACGCGGTCGCAGCCTGGTCGTGCTGCAGTACGCCGACGGCATCGTGTTCGTCGGCGAGAACCCGTCCCGCGCGCTGCACAAGTTCAGCGAGATCTACGACCGGATCGGCTTCGCGGCCGCCGGCAAGTACAACGAGTACGAGAACCTGCGGATCGGCGGCGTCCGGTACGCCGACCTCCGTGGCTACACCTACGACCGGGACGACGTGACCGCGCGCGGTCTGGCCAACGTCTACGCCCAGACGCTGGGCACGATCTTCTCGTCCGCGGCGGAGAAGCCGTACGAGGTGGAGCTCGTCGTCGCGGAGGTCGGGGAGACGCCCGAGGGCGACCAGATCTACCGGCTGCCGCACGACGGCTCGATCGTCGACGAGCACGGCTCGGTGGCCGTCGGCGGCAACGCCGAGCTGATCAGCACCTACCTGGACCAGCGTCACCAGGACGGCATGACGCTGGCGGAGGCGCTGAAGCTGGCCGTGCAGGCGCTGTCCCGGGAGTCCAACGGCTCGCAGCGGGAGATCCCCACCGAGCGGCTCGAGGTCGCGGTGCTGGACCGGACACGTCCGCAGCAGCGCAAGTTCAAGCGCATCGTCGGCCGTCAGCTCGGCCGGCTGCTGGAGGTCGGCGGCGCGTCCACCGAGGCCGAGAGCGCGGACGGCCCGGACGACACCGACGAGGAGTGACCCCGCCCGGCTGATCCCACCCGCCTGACCCCGCGGTACCCGCCCCGGCCGATCCCTCGGCCGGGGCACAGGCGTCTCAGGAGGCGCGCGGCGGGGCCGTGGAGCCCCGTACGACCAGTTCCACGGGGATGTCGCCCGCCTCGGGCTCACGGCCCTCCAGGACGGCCAGCAGGGCTCGCATGCCGCGTTCCCCGAACAGCTCGGCGTCCAGGCGTACGGTCGTCAGCTCCGGGTCGATGGCGGTGGCCAGGGCGAGGTCGTCCAGGCCGGTGACCGAGAGGTCCTCGGGGACGCGCAGGCCCAGGCGCCGGGCGGCCTTGTAGGCACCGGCGGCAAGTTTGTCGTCGTCGCAGATCAGAGCGGTGGGGCGGGGGCCGGGCGTGGCGAGGGCGGTCTCGGCGGCGCGCTGAGCGTCCTCGATCGAGATGGGTGCCCGGGCGGTGGTCAGTTCGGTGCCCGGGACGGCGGCCACGCGCGCGTGCAGTTCCCGGGCGCGGACCTCGAAGGTCCAGGAGGGCACGTCCGCGGCCAGGTGCAGGAAGCGGCGGTGGCCGAGGCCCAGCAGGTGCTCGGCGACCTGGCGTACGGCGTCGGCGATGTCGAGGTTGACGGTGGCCGCGCCGAGGCTGCCGGCCGGGTCGCTGTCGAGCATCACCAGGGGCAGCTGGTCGCCGCGGATGGCGGTGAGGGCGTCGGCGGCCATGGAGGAGGCGATGACACCGTCGAGGGCGGCCTGGGCGGAGGCGAAGGGGTCGCGGGCGGGGCCGATGCCCTCCGGGGAGGGGTACAGGACGACGCCGAAGCCGTGCGCGGCGGCGACCCGGGCGGCGCCGGTGTAGACACCGGCGAAGAACTCGGTGGTGAGCGCGGGGACGACCAGCAGGACCGTGCGGGTGCGGCCCAGGCGGAGATTGCGGGCGGCCAGGTTGGGCCGGTAACCGAGGTCGCGGGCGGCCTCCCGGACCCGTTCCGCGGTGGCCTCGGAGACCCGGCCGCGCCATTTGTCGCCGAGCACGAGGGAGACCGCGGCCTGCGAGACGCCGGCGGCCTGGGCGACGTCACGGCTCGTGGGGCGCGTACTGCCTCGTACCACCGTGGGCCTGCGCTTTCGTCTGGACGTGTGAACAGCGCACATGGTACGTATGACGAAGGACGTTATACGTAAAACCTCATGGGTCACGGCGAGGAGTGGGCGAACATGGCTGCGGGATACCTGGAGATCCTCAGGGCGAGGCACGCCACGCGCCTGCTCGTCGGCACGCTGGTGGGACGGCTGCCGAACGCCACCGCCGCCATCGCGATCGTGCTGTTCGTCCGTGCCGAGGGCGGCAGCTACAGCCTCGCCGGGGTGCTGGCGGCGGTCTACGGTGTCGCCAACGCCGCAGGGCAGCCGCTGCTCGGCAGGCTGGTCGATCTGCACGGGCAGCCGCGGGTGCAGCTGCCGTCCGCGGTCGTCTCCGCGCTCGCGATGGCCGTGTTCGCCTTCGCGGGCATCGGACCGCTGCCGCTCGCCTACGCGGCGGTCGCGGCCGCCGGACTGTTCACGCCGCCGCTGGAGGGCGGACTGCGGGCGCTGTGGTCCTCGGTCCTGCCCAAGGAGGGCCAGGTGCACACGGCGTACGCCATGGACGCCGTGGCGCAGGAAGTCATGTTCACGGTCGGACCGTTGCTGGTCACGCTGTGCACGGCGCTGTGGTCCGCCCAGACGGCGCTGCTCGTGCTGAACGTCATCGGTGTGCTCGGGGCGCTCTCCGTGGTCGTCTCGCCGCCCTCGCGCGCGTGGCGTTCGGCGCCGCGTGAGGCGCACTGGCTGGGCGCGCTGCGCTCGCCCGGACTGCTGGCGCTGCTGGCCGCTTTCCTGTTCGTGGGCATCGCGCTGGGCTCCATCACGGTCGCGTCCGTGTCGTACGCGGACGACCACGGCGGTGACGCGGTGTACGGCTGGCTGATGGCGGCGCTGGGGCTGGGCGCGCTGATCGGCGGCACCGTGTACGGGGCCCGGCAGTGGGCCGGTGAGCCCGCGCGGCGACTGACGGTCCTGACGGCCCTTCTGGCGGTGTGTTACCTGCCGCTGATGCTGATGCCGGGCACGGTCCCCATGGTGCTGCTGACGCTGCTGTCGGGTGTGTTCCTGGCGCCCTGCATCGCTTGTGCGTTTGTGCTCGTCGACCGGCACGCCCCCCGCGGGACGGTCACCGAGGCGTTCTCCTGGCTGGTGACCACGTTCACCGTCGGCGCGTCGGTCGGAACAGGGCTGACGGGTCCGGTCGTCGAGGCCGGTGGGGCCCTGTGGGGCTTCGCCGTTCCGGGGGCCGCGGGAGGCGTGTCGCTGCTGGTCCTGCTGGCCACCGGGCGGGTCCTCGCGGCGTCCGGGCCGGGAGCGGTCATTGCGGCTTCATCGGAAAATGATCCAAACCGTGCCGTCGAACCCCGTTTCAGCACAGGGGATCGGGCGTAATGTTCAGTCATGGACCGCCGCATTTTCGGGCTGGAGAACGAGTACGGCGTCACGTGCACGTTCAGGGGACAGCGCCGCCTGTCGCCTGACGAGGTGGCGCGGTACCTCTTCCGCCGTGTCGTGTCATGGGGCCGCAGCAGCAATGTCTTTCTGCGGAACGGCGCCCGCCTCTATCTCGACGTGGGCTCACATCCGGAATACGCGACACCCGAATGTGACAACGTGACCGAGCTGGTCACCCACGACAAGGCCGGCGAACGCATTCTGGAAGGGCTACTGGTAGACGCAGAACGACGCCTGCACGAGGAAGGAATCGCGGGCGACGTCTACCTCTTCAAGAACAACACCGACTCGGCCGGCAACTCCTACGGGTGCCACGAGAACTATCTCGTCGCCCGGCACGGGGAGTTCTCCCGGCTCGCGGACATCCTCATTCCGTTCCTGGTCACGCGCCAGCTGCTGTGCGGGGCCGGCAAGGTGCTGCAGACCCCGCGCGGGGCCGTGTACTGCGTGAGCCAGCGCGCCGAGCACATCTGGGAGGGCGTCTCTTCGGCGACGACCCGCTCCCGGCCCATCATCAACACCCGCGACGAACCGCACGCGGACGCCGAGCGCTATCGACGGCTGCACGTCATCGTGGGCGACTCGAACATGTCCGAGACGACCATGCTGCTCAAGGTCGGCGCCACCGACCTGGTGCTGCGCATGATCGAGGCGGGCACGGTGATGCGGGACCTGACCCTGGAGAACCCGATCCGGGCGATCCGCGAGGTCAGCCATGACATCACGGGCCGGCGCAAGGTGCGGCTGGCCAGTGGCCGGGAGGCCTCCGCGCTGGAGGTGCAGCGGGAGTACTTCGAGAAGGCCGTGGACTTCTGCGAGCGCCGCGGGATCCGCACCGGCACCGTCGAGCAGGTGCTGGAGCTGTGGGGCCGCACCCTGGACTCGATCGAGTCCGAGGACCTCGACCGCATCGGCACCGAGATCGACTGGGTCATGAAGTACAAGCTCATCGAGCGCTACCGCGCCAAGAACAACATGACCATGTCGCATCCGCGGGTCGCGCAGATAGACCTCGCCTACCACGACATCCACCGCCGCCGGGGCCTGTACTACCTGCTGGAGAAGAAGGGTCAAGCAGCCCGGATCTGCAACGACTTGAAGATCTTCGAAGGCAAGTCCGTTCCGCCGCAGACCACTCGGGCCCGGCTGCGCGGCGACTTCATCCGCAGGGCCCAGGAACAGCGCCGGGACTTCACCGTCGACTGGGTCCACCTCAAGCTCAACGACCAGGCCCAGCGCACCGTGTTGTGCAAGGACCCGTTCCGTTCCGTGGACGACCGGGTGGAGAAACTGATCGCCGGTATGTGAGCAACGCGTTTCGGCCCCTGTGCCGGAACGCAACACGGGCGCCGTACGTTTCCCGTACGGCGCCCTTCTCACGCCGTAGAGTTGCGCGCACGCCATCTACAAGATCGACCGATTACGAGGCCCCCACCGTGCGCCGACGCTCACTTCTCATTGCCGTACCCGCCGGACTCGCCACGCTCGCCGCATGCGGGGACGAGGATTCCGGATCGAGCGAGGCGAGCGACAGCGCGTCGCCCTCGGCCCCCGAGACCTCGGCCGCGCCGTCGCCGAAGATCGTGGACGGCCCGCTGCCGGCGATCACCGCGGGCGCGAAGCTCGGCGAGAAGCCGACCATCGCCAAGGGCAGCGGCGACCCGTCGAAGGACCTCGCCGTGAAGACGGTGATCGCGGGCAACGGCGGCACCGTCGCGGAGAACGACTACGTCCAGGCCCACTACCTCGGCCAGGTCTGGGCCACGGCGAAGGTCTTCGACAACTCCTACGACCGCAAGACCCCGCTGGTCATCCAGCTCGCCAAGGGCAGCATCATCGACGGCTGGCGCTACGCCCTGGCGGGCAAGAAGGTCGGCAGCCGCGTCCAGATGGCCGTCCCCCCGACCTGGGGCTACGGCACGCAGGGCAACAGCCAGGCGGGCATCAAGGGCACCGACACGCTGGTCTTCGTGGTGGATGTGCAGGGCACCTTCAACGCCAAGAGCTCCGCCAAGGGCACCGAGGTCGCGCAGGACAACGTGGACCTGCCCAAGGTCGGCACCGACACCGACGGCAAGGCGCCCTCCATCGAGGTACCGGACACCGACGCGCCGACCAAGCTGGTGGCGAGCTACGTCCTGGAGGGTGACGGCGAGAAGGTCGGCGCCGAGGACAGCGTGCTGGTGCAGTACAAGGGCGTGCTGTGGGAGGACGGCAAGGAGTTCGACGCCACGTACACCAACAAGCAGCTCGCCTCCTTCTCGCTCCAGCAGGTCGTCAAGGGCTGGGCGCAGGGCCTGACCGGCAAGAAGGTCGGCAGCCGCGTCCTCATCGTCATCCCGCCGGACCTCGGTTACGGCGACAATCCGCCGCAGGGCAGCGGCATCAAGAAGGACTCCACGCTTGTCTTCTCGGTCGACATCCTGGCGAAGATGTGACCCCGCGAGGGATGTAAGACTGTGACCGTTGTCTCTACACCACAAGCATGGAGCTGAACACGTGAGCATCGACAAGCCGGAGATCGACTTCCCGGGTGGCGAGCCGCCGGCGGACCTCGAGATCAAGGACATCTGGGAGGGCGACGGCGAGGTGGCCCAGGCCGGCCAGACCGTCACCGTGCACTACGTCGGTGTCGCCTTCAGCACGGGCGAGGAGTTCGACGCCAGCTGGAACCGCGGTACCCCGTTCCGCTTCCCGCTCGGCGGCGGCCGCGTCATCAAGGGCTGGGACCAGGGCGTGCAGGGCATGAAGGTCGGCGGCCGCCGCCAGCTGACCATCCCGGCGCACCTCGCCTACGGCAACCAGAGCCCGACGCCGGCGATCAAGCCGGGCGAGACCCTGATCTTCGTGGTCGACCTCCTGGGAGTCTGATCACTCGCCGTCCGATCACTCGGGGTCTGATCGTCGTACGACCGGACCCGATCACCTGGGGCCCATGCCTGTCCGGGCATGGGCCCTCGGCTTTTGCCGCGCCACCTGGGAGCGGTACGGTCATCGGTCGTAAGCACCATAGGGAAGGCGAAGGGCATCGATGGCCATTGCCAAGGCCGAGCGGCTCATGAATCTGGCGCTGTGTCTGCTCGGGACGCGGCGGCCGCTGAGCAAGCGCGAGCTGCGCGAGTCCATCGAGGCCTATCTGGAAGCCGGTTCGGACGACTCCTTCAACCGCATGTTCGAGCGGGACAAGGACGATCTGCGTGAGCTCGGCCTGGTCATCGAGACCGTGGAGAGCCTGGACGGTGAGGTCGGCTATCTGGCCCGCCGGGACAGCAACCGGCTGCCGCCCATCACCCTGGACGCCGAGGAGGCCGCCGCCCTCGGTCTCGCCGCCAAGGTGTGGCAGCAGGTCCGGCTCGCCGGAGCGGCCAGCGGTGCCCTGCATAAGCTGCGCGCGGCGGGGTTGCCCGAGGACGTCGACCCCTACGAGGCCCATGGCGCGCTGGAGCCGCGGATCCCCGTGCACGAGGCCGCCTTCGAGCCGCTGATGCTGGCCTGCCGCGACCGCCGCCCGGTCGTCTTCGAGTACCGCAAGGCCACCGCCGCGCGCCCCGAGCCCCGGCATGTCGAGCCCTGGGCGCTGGAGTGCTGGCGCGGCCACTGGTACCTGGCGGGCTGGGACCGCGACCGGGGCGCCGAGCGGGTGTTCCGGCTCTCCCGGATCACCGGCAAGGTCCGCTCGCGCGGCGGCAAGTACACCGCCCCGGTGCCGGATGTCGTCACCGTGCGGGAGACCGTCGCCGGCTGGGCGGGGGAGACCGCGGACCGTTCCGCGCTGATCCGGCTGCGGAGCGGCGCCGGGTACCCCTTGCGGGCGAAAGCCACCCGGGTCCGGGAACTCGGCGACGGCTGGGACGAGTTGGAGATTCCGTACGGGCACGGCCTGGACGCCTGGCTGGTGGAGTTCGGTCCCGATGTCGTCGTGCTGGAGCCCGCCGAACTGCGGGCCGACGTGATGGACCGGCTGCGTGCCGTGGCCAAGGGCTGAGGGGGAGCGGACGAGGACTGTGGCAGGCAAACCGGTCAGACCAGTGAACGCCATCGATCAGACCCGGCGGATGCTCTCCCTGGTGACCTATCTCAAGGAGCGGCCCGGCGCCCGGGTCGAGGACGTCGCGCGCGCCTTCGGCATCACCGAGGACGAGCTGGTCTCGGACCTCGATGTGCTGCCGATGTGCGGCACCAGCTTCCGCGGCGGCGATCTGCTGGACATCGACACCGACGGCGAGCGCATCTGGTGGCACAACCCCGACGATGTCGCCGAGCCCCTGCGGCTCGCCTCCGACGAGGCCACGGCGCTGCTGGTCGCCGCCCGCGCGGTGTCCACGCTGCCCGGTCTGCGCGAGGGCGACCGGCAGGCGCTGCTGCGGGCCACCGCCAAGGTGGAGGCCGCGGCCGGCGAGGCCGCCGGGGCCAGCGCCCGCCTTTCGGTGACCTTCGAGTCCGAGGGCGGTGTCTTCGCCGACGTCGACCGGGCGATCTCGGAGCGCCGGCGCCTGTGGATCCGCTACTACTCGCCGGCCCGTGACGAGGTCACCGAGCGCGAGATCGACCCCATCCGCCTGGTCAGCGTGGGCCACACCTATGTGGAGGCCTGGTGCCGCCGCTCCGAGGCGCGCCGCACCTTCCGGCTCGACCGGGTCGCCGAGATCAAGATCCTCGACGAGCCGTCCGCGCCGCCCGAGGTCGAGCTGCGGGACCTCTCGGAGGGGCTGGTGCAGCCCGCCGCCGAGGATCCGGAGGTCATCGTCGAGGTCGGACCGGGCGGGCGGTGGGTCGCGGAGTACTACCCGCACGACAGTGCGGATGAGCTGCCGGACGGCGGGCTGCGTATCTGTCTGCGGACGCCCGACCCGGCGTCACTGAAGCGCCTCGCGCTCCGGCTCGGCCGTGAGGGCCGTATCGTCGCGCCGCCCGAGCTGGCCGAGAGCGCCCGCCGGGCGGCCCAGGAGGCGCTGGCCGCGTACGACGGGGTCGAGGCGCAGAGCACGCAGGACAACGGCATCCGGGAGTGAGCCGGAGGGGCGCCCCGGCACCGTCCGGGGGCGCCCCGCCAGGCGTACGAGCAGTCAGAAGGGGTGGAGGGGCATGAGTGATTCCGTGGTGCCCGGTGCGTCGGTGGCGTCCGCGTTCGCGGGGATGCGCAGCGTGACCCCGGTGCGGTTCAGGGCCGGCTGCCCGGACTGCCGCGGGCGGTTCGAGCTCGCCGCGAGCGCCCTGCGACTGGCCATCGGTGCCTCCAGCCGTACCACCTTCTACTCCTTCACCTGCCCGGAGTGCGGCGCGTCCGTGCGCAAGCCGGCCGGGGAGCGGATCGTCGAGCTGCTCACCGGCGGCGGGGTCCGTACCCTGCGGCTGCACTCGACCCTCTAGGCTCGGCGTCATGTTCTGGCCGATGTTCGCGATCGCTGTGGGTTTCCTGGGTCTCGCCGTTCTCGGTGTGCTCGCGGTGCGGGTCTTCCTGGAGGCCCAGCGCCTCGGCAGGCAGGTCGCCGACTCCGCGCGGCGCATCAACAGGGCGGCGGAGGATCTGGAACGGGCCGCGGTCAGCACCGCGCGGGCTGTGGACTCCCTGTGAGTCCGGCTGAGAACCCGGTGTGAGTCCTGAGCCGCATGCGTTTTGGGCCACTTCGCCCTGTCAACTTGCCACCAGCGCCAGGTACGCTGCTGGTCGCGGCCCGGAGAACGAGGCCCGGACCGCGGACCGGGAGTACGCACGGGGATTGCCTCACGTTCACCCCTGAGCGTTACGATCGCTGTCAGCACGATCCTTCGGACGCGTGTCCGACCGATCGGACAGCATCCCACCCAAAGCCGCCTCGGTGAGAAGGTAAAGACTTATGTTCGGAAGGCTCGGCGCTCCCGAGATCATTCTCATCCTCGTCGTCATCATCCTGCTGTTCGGCGCGAAGAAGCTTCCGGACATGGCTCGGTCGCTCGGCAAGTCCGCCCGCATCCTCAAGAGCGAGGCCAAGGCCATGAAGGACGAGGGCAAGACCCCCGCCCCGGCCGACCCGCCGAACAACGACGAGCAGCCCCCCGCCCAGCGCGTCATCCAGGCCTCGCCCGGCGACGTGACCAGCTCGCGCCCGGTCACCGAGCCGACGGACACGACCAAGCGCTGACGCAGGGCCGGTGACCTCCGGCCCGCCGCACGAGATGGGAACGTGGGTTGCTGAAGCCTGCCCGCAACACGGAGAAGGATCCCGAGGGGCGGATGCCCCTCGCGGAGCACCTTCGTGAGCTCCGCAACCGGCTCGCGAAGGCACTGCTGGCCATCGTCGCCGTGACGATCGTCGCCGCCTTCTTCTACATGGACATCATCAGCTTCTTCACCAAGCCGATCCTCGAGTCGGTCGGCTGTGCGAAGAGCTTCGAGGAACTGGCCAACACCAGCTCCGACGAGCAGTGCGCGCAGATCACCATCAACGGTCTGCTCACCCCCTTCACGCTGGCGCTGAAGGTGTCGCTGATGGCCGGCGTGGTCCTGGCCTCGCCGATCTGGCTCTACCAGCTCTGGGCCTTCGTCGCCCCGGGCCTGCACCGGCACGAGAAGAAATACGCGTACGCCTTCGTCGCCACCGGCTTCCCGCTCTTCCTGCTGGGCGCCCTCTTCGCGTACAAGGTGCTGCCCACCACCGCGAAGGTGCTGATCGAGTTCACCCCGTTCGGCGTCGACAACCTGCTGCCGCTCGACGATCTGCTCGACCTCGTCACGCGCATGGTGGTCGTCTTCGGCCTCTCCTTCGAGCTGCCGCTGCTGCTGGTCATGCTCAACTTCAGCGGCGCGATCACCGGCAAGCGCATGCTCGGCTGGTGGCGCGGCATGATCATGGGCATCACCGTGTTCGCCGCCATCGCGACCCCGAGCACCGACCCGCTGACCATGCTGGCGCTCGCCGGGCCCATCTGGATCCTGTACTTCGCCGCCGTCGCCGTCTCCCTGCTCAACGACCGCCGCAGACGCCGCCGCGACGCACTGGGCCCCGCCGACGACGAGGCGTCCGAGCTCGATCTCACGCCCGAGGAGATCGGCGAGGTCGAGACCGTCTCCGCCAGCCGGGCGCTGCCCGAGCAGGCGACCACGGAGCGCGTCAACGGTTATGACGACGTGACCTGAGGACCGTGGGGCAGCTCATAGGGTCTGATCCGTGAGCAGCGAGATCACTCTCTTCGTCAATCCCACCGCGGGCCGCGGCCGGGGCGCCCGTGCGGCGCAGCCGGCCGCCGCCGCTTTCCGGGACGCGGGATTCACCGTACGGACGGTCCTCGGGACGGACGCCGAGGACGCCCTGGCACGCGCGCGTGCGGCCGTCGCGGACGGCACCGGGGCGCTGGTCGCGGTCGGCGGTGACGGGATGGCCAACCTCGCGCTCCAGGCCGTCGCCGGCACCCGCACCCCGCTCGGCCTGGTCGCGGTCGGCACCGGCAACGATCTGGCCCGCGCGCTCGGCCTGCCCGTACGGGAACCGGCCGCCGCGGGCCGGGTGATCGCCGAAGGACTCAAGGGCGCCCGGCTGCGCGACATCGACCTCGGACGGGTCGGCGACCGCTGGTTCGGCACCGTCCTCGCCTCCGGGTTCGACTCCCGGGTCAACGACCGCGGCAACCGGATGCGCCGCCCTTCCGGCCGCCTGAAGTACGACCTCGCGATGCTCGCCGAGCTGGCCGCCTTCCGGCCCTTCCCCTACCGGGTCACCCTCGACGGCGGCGAGGTCCGCGAGTTCGAGGCCACGCTGGTCGCCGTCGGCAACGGCCCGTCGTACGGCGGCGGCATGCGGATCTGTCCCGGCGCCGACCTCACCGACGGGCTGTTCGACATCACCGTCGTCGGGGACTGCTCCCGCGCCACCCTGCTGAAAGTCTTCCCGAGTGTCTACCGGGGCGGGCACGTCGGCCATCCCAAGGTCACCGTGGTGCGGGCCGCGCAGGTCGAGATCGCCGCCCAGGACATCACCGGCTACGCGGACGGGGAGCCGTTCGGGCCGCTGCCGCTGATCGCGCGCTGCATACCGGGGGCGGTGCGGGTCGTAGCGCCGTGAGCTGCGCGGATCCGGAGTTTACGGAACCCGGATCCGGATAATGATCGTCCTGTTGTCAGTGCGGCCCGGTACGCTCGAAAGCACGATGACAGAGGACCTCTCACCGGCCGAGCGGTACGCGGCTGCCCGTCTGCGGGCCGCCGAGCAGGCCACCGCGCTCGCCTCCTTCCGCGAGATGTACGACTTCGGCCTCGACCCCTTCCAGATCGAGGCCTGCCAGGCGCTCGAAGCGGGGAAGGGCGTGCTGGTGGCCGCCCCCACCGGCTCCGGCAAGACGATTGTGGGCGAGTTCGCCGTCCACCTCGCCCTGCAGCAGGGCAAGAAGTGCTTCTACACGACACCCATCAAGGCGCTGTCGAACCAGAAGTACGCCGACCTGTCCCGCCGTTACGGCGCCGACAAGGTCGGCCTGCTCACCGGCGACAACAGCGTCAACTCCGGCGCCCCCGTGGTCGTGATGACCACCGAGGTGCTGCGGAACATGCTGTACGCGGGCTCCCAGACCCTCATCGGCCTCGGGTATGTGGTCATGGACGAGGTGCACTACCTCTCCGACCGCTTCCGCGGCGCCGTATGGGAAGAGGTGATCATCCACCTGCCCGAGTCGGTGACCCTGGTGTCCCTCTCGGCGACCGTGTCCAACGCCGAGGAGTTCGGCGACTGGCTGGACACCGTCCGCGGTGACACCGAGGTGATCGTCTCCGAGCACCGGCCCGTGCCGCTGTTCCAGCATGTGCTGGCCGGCCGCCGGATGTACGACCTGTTCGAGGAGGGTGAGGGGCACAAGAAGGCCGTCAACCCCGATCTGGCGCGGCTCGCCCGCATGGAGGCGACCCGGCCGTCGTACCAGGACCGCAGACGCGGGCGCGCGATGCGCGAGGCCGATCGGGAGCGGGAGCGCAGACAGCGCTCACGGGTGTGGACACCCGGCCGGCCCGAGGTGATCGAACGCCTCGACGCCGAGGGGCTGCTGCCCGCCATCACCTTCATCTTCAGCCGCGCCGCCTGCGAGGCCGCCGTACAGCAGTGTCTGTACGCCGGACTCCGGCTCAACGACGACGAGGCGCGGGAGAAGGTGCGCGCCCTGGTCGAGGAGCGCACCGCGTCCATTCCCACCGAGGACCTGCATGTCCTCGGCTACTACGAATGGCTGGAGGGCCTGGAGCGCGGGATCGCCGCCCACCACGCGGGCATGCTGCCGACCTTCAAGGAAGTCGTGGAGGAGCTGTTCGTCCGCGGTCTGGTGAAGGCCGTCTTCGCCACCGAGACCCTCGCGCTCGGCATCAACATGCCCGCCCGCTCGGTGGTGTTGGAGAAGCTCGTCAAGTGGAACGGCGAGCAGCACGCCGACATCACCCCGGGTGAGTACACCCAGCTCACCGGGCGAGCGGGACGGCGTGGCATCGACGTCGAGGGCCACGCGGTCGTGCTGTGGCAGCGGGGGATGAGCCCGGAGCATCTCGCGGGGCTGGCCGGCACGCGCACGTATCCGCTGCGCTCCAGCTTCAAGCCCTCGTACAACATGGCGGTCAACCTCGTCGAGCAGTTCGGGCGGCATCGCTCCCGCGAGCTGCTGGAGACGTCGTTCGCGCAGTTCCAGGCCGACAAGTCGGTCGTCGGGATCTCCCGGCAGGTGCAGCGCAACGAGGAGGGGCTCGAGGGCTACAAGGCCTCCATGACCTGCCACCTCGGCGACTTCGAGGAGTACGCGCGGCTGCGCCGCGACCTGAAGGACCGGGAGACCGAGCTGGCCCGCCAGGGCGTGGCCCAGCGGCGCGCCGAGGCGGCGGTGGCGCTGGAGAAGCTCAAGCCGGGCGATGTCATCCATGTCCCGACCGGCAAGTACGCCGGACTCGCGCTGGTGCTGGACCCCGGGCTGCCCGCCGGGCGGTCCAACGGCCACCGGGGCTTCGAGCACCACGACGGGCCGCGCCCGCTGGTGCTCACCGCCGAGCGGCAGGTCAAGCGGCTGGCGTCGATGGACTTCCCGGTGCCGGTCGAGGCGCTGGAGCGGATGCGGATCCCGAAGTCCTTCAACCCGCGTTCCCCGCAGTCCCGCCGGGACCTGGCGTCCGCGCTGCGCACCAAGGCCGGGCACATCCCGCCCGAGCGGGCCCGCAAGCAGCGCGCGCAGGCCGCCGACGACCGGGAGATCGCCCGGCTGCGCACCGCGCTGCGCGCCCATCCCTGCCACGGGTGCCAGGACCGTGAGGACCACGCCCGCTGGGCCGAGCGCTACCAGCGGCTGATGCGGGACACCTCCCAGCTGGAGCGGCGGATCGAGGGACGCACCAACACCATCGCGCGGACCTTCGACCGGATCGTCGCGCTGCTGACCGAGCTGGACTATCTGCGCGGCGACGAGGTCACCGAGCACGGCAAGCGGCTCGCGCGGCTGTACGGCGAGCTGGATCTGCTGGCCAGCGAGTGCCTGCGGGCGGGCGTCTGGGAGGGGCTCGGCCCCGCCGAACTCGCCGCGTGCGTCTCGGCCCTGGTGTACGAGTCCCGGGTCGGCGACGACGCGATGGCGCCGAAGGTGCCGTCCGGGAAGGCGAAGGCCGCGCTCGGCGAGATGGTCCGCATCTGGGGCCGGCTGGACGCCCTGGAGGAGGACTTCCGGATCAGTCAGACCGAGGGGGTCGGACAGCGGGAGCCGGATCTCGGGTTCGCCTGGGCCGCGTACATGTGGGCCGGCGGCAAGGGCCTGGACGAGGTGCTGCGCGAGGCGGAGATGCCCGCGGGTGACTTCGTGCGCTGGTGCAAGCAGGTGATCGACGTGCTGGGCCAGATCTCGGCGGCGGCGCCGGGGGAGGGGTCGACCGTGGCGAAGGCCGCGCGCAAGGCGGTCGATCAGTTGCTGCGGGGAGTCGTGGCCTACTCCTCGGTGGGATGACGGCCCGGCCGTACCGGGCTGGGTGAAGGGCGGGGCGGGACACGGGATGCCGTGTCCCGCCCCGCCCTTCGCGTTCCACAGGAGCGCGTTCACCCGTCACGGTGAGTGTTTTCGCACCGGCGTACGTCGTGACACGGTGTGTGCGAGTGATTCCCCAGCGTGCAAATGGAGTTGAGAGTACTCCTGCCACGGGGGTGATTTCAGGTGCTTGCTGAATATGACACGGCGATGATCCGGTCGGACTAAGCTCGCCCGCAGCGCACCGAGTTGAGGCGTATTCGTGCGCTTGTTCCCTAAACCTCCCGTAGATCCAGAACGTTCCATGACGTACCCCCCTGCAAGTTCCCCCGACTCCGAGCCGATTCCTTTCAGAGGGCCCACATGGTGAGTGTTCAACCCCCTCCCGCCCAGCCACGACGGCGTGAACTGCCGTACGCGCGCGTGCTGTTGCCGCCCGCCATACTGATGGCCGCGGCGACCGGAGCCGCCGCCGCCCTGGTGACGGGGCCGGCCCGGACGGCCGTCGGCTGGTGCGGCGCCGTCGCCACGGTCCTGGTGATCGCCACGGCGGCCGAAGTCGTACGCCGCGGCCGCGCCCTGCGCAGCGCGCGCGAGGAGCACGCTCGTGACACCGCGTATCTGGAGCGGCGGGTCGCCGCCCACGAGTACCAGATGGACCGGCTCGCCCGGGAGATCGTGCCCGTCGCGATCGACTACATGCACCGCGGCAATTCCCCCGCAGAGGTGATTCAGCACCTGGGTGAACTCGACCCGTCCTACCGTGAACTCACCCCGCCCGAACTGTCGATGATCGAGCGCGTGCTCTACATCATCGACCACGAGGAACAGCTGCGGGACTCCGCCCAGCGCTCCTTCGTCAACATCGCCCGCCGCGTCCAGGCGATCGTGCACCAGCAGAACAAGGAACTCCTCGAGATGGAGGAGGACCACGGCCGCAACCCCGAGGTCTTCGACGACCTGCTGCGCATCGACCACGGCACCGCGCTGATCGGCCGGCTCGCCGACTCCATCTCCGTCCTCGGCGGTGGCCGCCCGGGCCGTCAGTGGCCCGAACCCGTCGCGCTCTACAGCGTGTTGCGCGGCGCCATGTCGCGCATCCTGGAGTACCGGCGCATCTCGCTCGACAACATCTGCAAGGTCAACATCCGCGGGATCTCCGTCGAGCCGGTCATCCACGCGGCCGCCGAACTCCTCGACAACGCCACCCGCTACTCGCCGCCGCAGACCAAGGTGCACGTCACCGCCAGCGAGGTGCAGACCGGCGTCGCCATCGAGATCGAGGACGCCGGCGTCAGCCTCAGCGAAGAGGCTCGCGCCAAGGTCGAGGGCATGCTGGAGGCCGCCAAGGCCGGCATCGATCTCCAGGAGCTCGGCGACACCCCGCGCCTCGGCCTCGCCGTCGTCGGCCGGCTGTGCACCGCCTTCGACATGCAGGTGTCGCTGCGCACGTCGGCGTACGGCGGCGTCCGCGCCGTCCTCATCGTGCCGCGCGAGATGATCACCACCGAACCCGCCCCCGGGTACGCCCACGGCATCGGTGCCACCGCCGCCCCCCTGCCGGAGCTCGGCGCGCTCGAAGGCCCCAAGCGCAAGCCCAAGACGCGCCGCCCCACCAACCCGCGCATCCCCGCCGGGCTCTCCCTGGAGGACGACGTCCCGGTCGTCACCGAGTGGACGCCGGGCGGCCTGCCGCAGCGCCGCAGCCGGGTCAAGACCCCGCTCAGCGAGCGCATCGCCCAGCAGGCCAAGCTCGAACGCGAGGACCAGGAGCGCATCGCCCGCGGCGAGAAGCCCGTGTGGGGTGATGCCATCAAGCCGCCCGCCCCCGAGCCGGCGCCGGAGGACGACACGCCCCCCGGACTGTGGGTGGAGGCCTTCTGGGAGGGCCTCAAGCGCGACCCTGATCCCAACGCATTCCGCCAGCCGACCAATGAACCGGCCCACGCCCCGGCCGATGACGAGGGGGACCTCAAGTGATCCAGCAGCGAGCCAACTTCGACTGGATGCTCAAGGATCTGGCCGACGGCGTACCCGGCATCGAGATGATCGTCGTGCTCTCCGCCGACGGCCTGCGCATCGCCCGGCACGGCGGCGACCCCGACGCCGCCGACCGGGTCGCCGCGGCCTGCGCCGGCCTGCAGAGCCTGGCGAGCGCAGTTGCGCACGAGATCCCGGACAGCGACGGCAAGATGAAGCTGGTCATCATCGAGATCAACCGCGGCTACTTCTATCTGATGGCCGCGGGGCCCAACGCCTATCTCGCGGTGCTCTCCGACACGTTCGCCGAACCCGGTCTGATGAGCAACCGCATGCGGGACCTGGTGGACCGGATCGGACCGCATCTGACCAGCCCGCCCCGGCGCAATGGGCAGACCGTATGACTCCTCCGCAACGCCGGCGGCGGTCCCCGAAGCCACCGCCCGTCGCGCAGCCGGCCAAAGAGGGCGAGCGCAGGAACCCCGAGCGGATGTTCGTGGTCGGCGGCGACGGTGAGCTGCGCGCCGACCTCGACCTGGTCACCTTAATCACGGCGCGCGCCGATCCACCGCCCTCCGCGACGCCCGAGCAGACGGCGCTGCTCCGGCTCTGCACGGCCCCCCTGTCGGTGGCCGAGCTGTCCGCCTATCTCAACCTCCCGTTCAGCGTGGTGACCGTGGTGCTCACCGACATGCTGGCGGACGAACTGGTGCAGGCGCACAAGCCGCTGGTGCGGCAGTCGGTCGCCGACCGTTCCCTCCTCGAAGCGGTGATGCATGGACTTCAAAAGCTCTGACACCATCCCGGGACCACGCGCCGAGGACCGGCTGCCGCAGACGGCACAGGCCGCGGTGAAGATCGTGATCGTGGGCGGTTTCGGCGTCGGCAAGACGACCATGGTCGGTTCGGTCAGCGAGATCAGGCCGCTGACCACCGAGGAGACCATGACGCAGGCCGGGATCGGTGTCGACGACAACTTCGGTTCCGACACCAAGACCGCCACCACCGTCGCCATGGACTTCGGCCGCATCAGCATCACCGAGAAGCTGGTGCTCTATCTCTTCGGCACCCCCGGCCAGGAGCGCTTCTGGTTCCTGTGGAACGGCCTGTTCGAGGGCGCGCTGGGCGCGGTCGTGCTGATCGACACCCGCCGGCTGGAGGTCAGCTTCGACGTCATAGGGCGCCTCGAGGAGCGCGGGGTGCCCTTCGTGGTCGCCGTCAACTCCTTCCCGGACGCGCCCCGTTACCCCGTCGAGGAGCTGCGGCTGGCGCTCGACCTGCCCCCGGAGATCCCCATCGTGGAGTGCGACGCCCGCCGCCGCGCCTCCAGCCGGGACACCCTCATGACCCTGATGCGCTTCCTGCACTCGCTCGCCATGACGGGCGCGCTGACCTGACCGGCGTATCCCGAACTCCCCTGACACCGGATCCACTTCGGAGCGACCACGTGACGCCTGAATCCCACTCCCTGACCGGCACGGACGACCCGCGGTCCGGCCCGCCGCCCGGTTGCCCCGCCCATCGCCTCGGGCCAGGGGGACTGCGCCGGCTCTACGGTCCCGACGCGGAGGACCTGGACGAGCTGTACGAGGAACTGCGCGAGGAGCACGGGCCGGTGGCGCCGGTGCTGCTCCACGACGACGTGCCGATGTGGGTGGTGCTCGGCCACGCCGAGAACATGCACATGCTCCGCACCCCCTCGCAGTTCTGCCGGGACAGCCGTATCTGGACCCCGCTGCTGGAGGGCATGGTCAAGCCCGACCACCCCCTGATGCCGCACATCGCCTGGGAGCCGATCTGCTCCTACGCCGAGGGCGACGAGCACCTCCGGCTGCGCGGTGCGGTCACCGGCGCCATGTCCACCATCGACCACCGCGGCATCCGGCGGTACATCAACCGGTCCACCCAGCGCCTGGTCAACCAGTTCTGCGAGCAGGGCAGGGCGGATCTCGTCGGCCAGTTCGCCGAGCATCTGCCGATGGCGGTGATGTGCGAGATCCTCGGCATGCCCGAGGAGTACAACGACCGGATGGTGCAGGCCACCCGCGACATGCTGCGCGGCACCGAGACCGCCATCGCCAGTCACGCGTACGTGATGGGCGCCCTGCAGCGGCTCACCGAGCGCCGCCGGGTCGAGCCCGCCGACGACTTCGCCAGTCAGCTGATGAGCCACCCGGCCCGGCTCACCGACGACGAGGTCACCAAACACCTCTGGGTCGTGCTGATGGCGGCCTACGAGGCCACGGCCAACCTCCTCGCCAATGTGCTGCGCATGGTCCTCACCGACCCCGGTTTCCGGGCGCAGTTGAACGGCGGCCAGATGACGGTGCCCGAGGCGGTCGAGCAGTCCCTGTGGGACGAGCCGCCGTTCAGCACCGTCTTCGCCTACTACGCCAAGCACGACACGGAGTTGGGCGGCCAGCGCATTCGCAAGGGCGACGGTCTGCTCTTCGGCATCGCACCGGGCAACGTCGACCCGCGGGTCCGGCCCGACCTCGCCGCCAACATGCAGGGCAACCGGTCCCATCTCGCCTTCGGCGGGGGTCCGCACGAGTGTCCCGGCCAGGACATCGCCCGTGGCATCGCCGACGTCGGCGTCGACGCGCTGCTGATGCGCCTGCCGGACGTCCGGCTCGACTGCGCCGAGGAGGAGCTGACCTGGCGTCAGTCGATTTCCTCCCGGCACCTGGTGGAGCTCCCGGTCCGCTTCGAGCCGAAGCCGCAGCAGGACGTGACGATGAAGCCGAGCCTCAACCAGGTGCCGGCCCCGCGTCCGGCGTGGCAGATCAGCACGGGGTCGCGTCCGCTGCCGGGGTCCGTGTCCCAGCAGGCGCCCGTGCTGCAGCCGGGTTCCGTGTCCCAGCCGGCACCCGCACCCCAGCCGGTGCCCGCAGTCCCGCCACCGGTCCCCGCGCCCGAACCGCCCCGCAGGCCGGGCGCGTGGCGCCGCTTGGTCCGCTGGTGGAGGGGTTACTGACCGGCCCAGGTGCCGTACGACGCCCAGGCCCCGAGCACCCGCCCGCTGCGGAAGCGGTGCTCCGCCCCCGTGATCGGATCGGTGAACTCCAGTGCCCGCGCGAGCAGTTGCAGCGGGCGCCGGAAGTCACCGGCCGGTGCGGGGGCGGCCACCACCGGGTAGAGCGGATCGCCGAGGATGGGGATGCCGAGGGCGTTCATGTGGACCCGCAGCTGGTGGGTCTGCCCGGTGGCGGGCAACAGCCGGTACCGTCCGAGTCCGTCGCCCCGGTGCTCGACCAGCTCGATCCGGCTGACGGCGTTGACCTCGCCCGCCACCTCCCGGGCGGCAAGCTCCCCGCGCTCCTTGAGGATCCGGCTGCGCACGGTCGTGGGCAGGGCGAGGGAGGCGTCGTACGGCGCGACGGCCTCGTACTCCTTGCGGATCCGTTTGTCGCGGAACAGCGTCTGGTAGGCACCCCGTTCCTGGGGGCGCACGGTGAACAGCACGAGTCCGGCGGTGAGGCGGTCGAGCCGGTGCGCGGCGCCGAGCGTCGGCAGCTCCAGCTCGCGCCGCAGCCGGGCCAGCGCGGTCTCCTTGATGTGGCTGCCGCGGGGGGTGGTGGCGAGGAAGTGCGGTTTGTCGACGACGACGATGTGCTCGTCGCGGTGGACGACTTCCAGCGGGAACGGCACGGGTGCCTCGTCCGGCGGCTCGCGGTGGAACCACACGAACATCCCCGGCACATAGGGGGCGTCGCCCTCGACGGGCCGCCCGTCGGCCCCGACGAACAGCCCCGCCTCGAACATCCGGTCGATGACCCCGTCCCCGGCGGCGAGCCGCTCCACCAGATGCTCCCGCACGGTGGCCCAGCCACCCCCACCCGGCAACCGCACCCGCACCGGATCGACCCCGTCGCGCTGGGGGAGCGGGGAGGGCGGGGGAGGAATCCGGCGTCGCATCATGATCAAGGGTACGGGTGGGGACGCTGGCGGTGGTGCGGCGGTTGGGTTGGGGGCGGTCGGTGGAAGGCCCCGGCGGTGGTGCGGTGGTCGGGCTGAGGGGGCGGTCCGGTTGAGGCCCCGGTGGTGGTGCGGTGGTCGGGCTGAGGGGGCGGTCCGGTGGAGGCCCCGGTGGTGGGGCTTGGTGGCGGGTGCGCGGTGGGGCTCGGCGGGTCCGTGGTGGGGCGCGGAAGGCTTGGCTGCCGGGGATCTGGCGGCGGTCCCGTGGTGAGGCTTCGGAGCGGGCCCGTGGTGAGGCTTGGTGGTGGGTGCGCCGGCTGCATCACCGGTGTCCCCGATCCGGCCGACCGGTGGTGGGGCGCGGAGGGCGTGGCCGCGGGAGCATCGGCGGCGACCCGTGGCGGGGCTTCGCGGCGGGTCCGCGCGTGCCCGAGGGGCTCAGGCTGCGGTTTCCACGCGAGCGTCTCCCGCGGCGGTCGTGCGGTGGGGCGTAAGGCCTGCCCGATGGGCTCATGCAGCGTTTCCATGCGGGCGTCTCCCGCGGCGGTCGTGCGGTGGGGCTCAGGGCAGGGGGCCCGCGGTGGGGTTCAGGGCGGCGGGTCCGCGGTGGCGCTCAGGGCGGGGGCCATGATGGGGCCCCGTCGCGTCCTCCCCCAGGGATCAGGCGGCCGGTTTGCCTTCCTGTTCTGCTTCGATTCGGGCGTTCCATTCGCGCTTCGAGGCCTGCCAGCCGTCCTCGTTGTGGCCGAGGCGCCAGTAGCCGGAGATCGACAGGTCCTCGCGGGGGATCTCCCGTTCGACGCGGAGCAGGCGGCGTAGGTCCTTCACGAAGGCCGCCTCGCCGTGGACGAAGGCGTGCACCCGGCCCTCGGGGAAGGGCAGCGCGCGGACGGCCTCGGTCACGGCCGCGCCGACCGGGCGGTCCCCGCGGTGCAGCCAGCTCACTGGCACGTCGGAGTCGATCTTCTGCTCCTCCTCCGGGCCCGCGATCTCCACGAAGGCGTACGCCCTGGCGCCGGCCGGCAGCGCTTCCAGGGCGCAGGCGATGGCCGGCAGGGCGCTCTCGTCGCCGACGAACAGATGCCAGTCCGCGGTGGCGTCGGGGGCGTAGGCGCCGCCCGGGCCCATGAACCGCACGGTCTCCCCGGGCCGGGCGCGCAGGGCCCAGGGTCCCGCGAGGCCCTCGTCGCCGTGGATCACGAAGTCCAGCGTCAGCTCGCGGTGCTGGGGATCCCAGGCGCGCACGGTGTAGGTGCGGGTCACCGGCCACTGGTCGCGGGGGAACTCCGCCCGGATCCGCTCCAGGTCGAAGGGCTCCGGGTAGGTGACCCCGTCGGGGCCGAAGAGGAGCTTCACGTAGTGGTCCGTGCAGGTGTCGGCCGAGAAGTCGGCCAGGCCCTCCCCGCCGAGCACCACGCGCTGCATGTGCGGGGTCAGCCGTTCAGTACGGACGACCTGCGCGGCGTGGGGCTTGCGCGGCTTGCGGGCAGGGCGTTCTGCCATGACGGCCTCCCTCGAATAAGCTTAGGGTTACCTAAGTTAGCACCTCGGCCCGTCGAATGGTTCCTGCGGCAAAGCGCGTGAAGGAGAATTCAAGGGACGAATTCCCAGCCCAGTGAACCTCATTCACTCGATGGGGGAACGCCCTTCACGCCGCCAGCGTCGTCAGCAGGCGCTGCAGAGATCCCCCGAGCCCCCAGCGCTCCGCCAGCCCCTGGAGCGCGGCCTGATCCTGCGGAGTGCGCGGCAGCGCGGTGTCCACGTCCGGCAGCGGTACGTCGTCCGCGACCCGCACGACCGTCGGCGCCACCGCTACATACGGCCGTGCCTCGTCGAGCCGCTTGCGCTGCGCCGGGGTCAGCTTCGACTTCGAATCGTCCACCGCCGCCATGATCCCGGCCAGGTCCCCGAACTCGGTCAGCAGCTTGGCCGCCGTCTTCTCCCCGATGCCCGGCACCCCCGGCAGACCGTCGCTCGGGTCGCCGCGCAGCAGCGCCAGATCCACGTACCCGCGGCCGTCGACGCCGTACTTCTCGCGCAGCCACGCCTCGTCGGTGAGCTGGAGCGAGGCCACGCCCTTGAGCGGATACAGCACCCGGATCCCCCGCGCGTCGTCCACCAGCTGGTACAGGTCGCGGTCCCCGGTGACGATGTCCACCGGGCCCTTCGCCCGCGCGGTGAACGTGCCGATCACATCGTCCGCCTCGTACCCCGCGACCCCCACCCGCGCGATGCCGAGTGCGTCCAGGACCGCCTCGATCACCGGCACCTGCGGCGAGAGGGTGTCCGGGACGACCTCCTCGTCGGGGCCGGCCTCATGCTCCTCGGCGACCCGGTGCGCCTTGTACGAGGGGATCAGGTCCACCCGCCACTGCGGCCGCCAGTCGGCGTCCATGCAGGCCACCAGGGCGTCCGGGCGGTGGTCCTTCACCAGGCGGTCGATGAAGTCCAGTAGCCCGCGCACGGCGTTCACCGGGGTGCCGTCCGGGGCCTTCACGGAGTCCGGCACGCCGAAGTAGGCGCGGAAGTAGAGCGAGGCGGTGTCGAGGAGCATCAGTCGTCCGGTCACGCCCCGCATCATGCCGTACCCCACTGACAGGGGGCTGTCCCGGCGCAACGGGGTGCGTCAGGCGCGTCGGCTGTGGGCTGGAACACTTGTGCGTTTGTGTCCGACGCGGAAGGGCAGGCGCCGCCCCGGAGCGATGCCGCCTCGTGCGCCGCGTCGCTCTCTCTTTATGGAGCCCTTTGCCGTCGAGAACGAGAAGGTACGCGTGTCAGCCAGGCTGGAAGCCGAACATCTTCACAAGGTGTTCGGGAGACGACAGGACGAGGCAGTGGAGCGGCTCCGAGCCGGGGCCGACCGGGAGGAGCTGCGCGCCGACGGCACCACCGCGGCCGTCATCGACGCCTCCTTCACCGTTGAACCGGGCCAGATCTTCGTCGTCATGGGCCTGTCCGGCTCCGGCAAGTCCACGCTGCTGCGGATGCTCAACGGCCTGCTGGAGCCGACCGCGGGACAGGTCCGCTTCGACGGCCAGGACCTGACCGCGCTCAGCCCCCGCGAGCTGCGCGAGGTCCGGGCCAGGAAGATCAGCATGGTCTTCCAGCACTTCGCGCTCTTCCCGCACCGCAGTGTCGTCGAGAACGCCGCCTACGGCCTGGAGGTCCAGGGCGTGCCCAAGGCGGAGCGGCTCGCGCGCGCCACCGAGGCCCTCGAACTGTGCGGCCTGAAGGGCTGGGAGAAGTCCTGGCCCGACGAGCTGTCCGGCGGCATGCAGCAGCGCGTCGGCCTCGCCCGCGCGCTCGCCACCGACGCCGACCTGCTGCTGATGGACGAGTCCTTCAGCGCGCTGGACCCGCTGATCCGCCGCGACATGCAGGACCAGCTGCTGGAGCTGCAGACGAAGCTGAAGAAGACCATCGTCTTCATCACCCACGACCTCAACGAGGCCATGCGCCTGGGCGACCGCATCGCCGTCATGCGCGACGGCCGCATCGTCCAGATCGGCACCGCCGAGGACATCCTGGTGCGCCCCGCCGACGACTACGTCGCCTCCTTCACCCAGGACGTCGACCGCTCCCGGGTGCTCACCGCCTCCTCCGTCATGAACCGCGAGGTCCGCGGCGACGAGGCCGACTGCGCCTGCGCGACCGCGACGCCCGACACCCCGTTCCACGACCTGTGCGCCCTCAGCGCCCGCCTCTCCCACCCGGTCGCGGTGCTCGACGGACAGCAGCAGCTGGTCGGCGTCGTGCCCCGGCAGCGCCTCGTCGGCTTCCTCGGCGACGAGACCGCCGAACCCGAGCCGTGCCCGGCCCCCCGGGACAAGGACGGAGAGAAGGTGACCGCCCGTGCCTAGGATCCAGTTCGGTTCATGGGTCAACGACGCGGTCGAGTGGCTCACCACCCACATGGGCTGGCTGTTCGACTTCCTGGAGCAGGTCTTCCGCGGCGCCTACGAGGGCGTCGACGCCGTCCTCCAGGCGCCCGAGCCGCTGCTGCTCACCGGCATCTTCGCGGTGATCGCGTGCTGGCTGCGCGGCACCCTCGCCGGGGTCCTCACCTTCGTGGGCTTCGCCTTCGTGATCTCCCTCGATCTGTGGGAGGACGCGATGGTGACCCTGTCGCTGGTCCTCGTCGCCACCCTCATCGCGCTGGTGATCTCGGTGCCGCTTGGCATCTGGGCGGCGCGCTCCAGCCGGGTCAGCGCGATCGTGCGGCCCGGCCTGGACCTGATGCAGACACTGCCGGCCATGGTCTACCTGATCCCGGCGATCCTCTTCTTCGGCAGCGGCGCCGCCGCGGGCATCGTCGCCACCCTCGTCTTTGCGCTCGCCCCCGGTGTGCGCATGACCGAGCTGGGCATCCGCCAGGTCGACAAGGAGCTCGTCGAGGCCGCCGAGGCCTTCGGCACCACCCCGCGCGACACCCTGCTGCGCGTCCAGCTCCCGCTGGCCCTGCCCACCGTGATGGCGGGCGTCAACCAGGTCATCATGCTCGGCCTGTCCATGGCGGCCATCGCCGGCATGGTCGGCACCGGCGGTCTCGGCGGTGACGTCAACGAGGCCATCGGCCAGCTCAACATCGGCCTCGGCGCCGAGGCGGGCATCGCCATCGTCATCCTCGCCATCTACCTGGACCGGATGACCAGCGCGCTGGGCACCCAGGTCTCCCCGCTCGGCCGCCGCGCCGCCGCCCGGGCGCGTGCCGCCCGGGGACTGAGGATCTGGTCGTACCGCCCCCGCGCCTCCGTCGCCGTGGTCGGTGTCGTGGTGCTGGCGCTGGTCGCGGGCGGCATGGGTGTCTTCGGCGGCGCCGACGAGAGCGAGCCCGTCGCGGGCGGCGACAACGTCGGCCAGGGCAAGAAGATCAGCATCGGCTACATCCCCTGGGACGAGGGCGTCGCCTCCACCTTCCTGTGGAAGGAGATCCTGGAGCAGCGTGGCTACGAGGTCGAGGCCAAGCAGTTCGACGCGGGCCCCCTCTACACCTCCCTCGCCCAGGGCGACGTCGACTTCCAGACGGACGCCTGGCTGCCCACCACCCACGAGCAGTACTGGAAGAAGTACGGCTCCCAGCTGGACGACCTGGGCTCCTGGTACGGCCCGACCTCCCTCGAACTGAGCGTGCCCGCCTATATGAAGGGCATCGACTCGCTGGAGGACCTCAAGGGCAAGGCCGGGCAGTTCGACGGCCGGATCACCGGCATCGAGTCCAGCGCCGGGATGATGAGCCTGCTCAAGAGCAAGGTGCTGAAGGAGTACGGCCTGGACCAGGAGTTCAAGGTCGTCGACAGCTCCACGCCCGCCATGCTGGCCGAGCTCAAGCGGGCGTACGCCAAGAAGGAACCGATCGTCGTCACGCTCTGGTCGCCGCACTGGGCGTACAGCGACTACAAGCTGAAGAAGCTCAAGGACCCCAAGGGTGCCTGGGGCGAGGGCGACGGGGTGCACACCCTGTCCCGCAAGGGCTTCGCCGAGGAGAACCCGGTCGTCGGTGAGTGGCTGAAGGACTTCAAGCTCACCGAGGAGCAGCTCACCGGGCTGGAGTCGGAGATCAACAAGGCCGGCAAGGGCCGGCAGCAGGACGCCGTACGGGCCTGGCTGAAGGGTGAGCCGGGGCTCGTCGACAAGCTCGCGCCGGTCAAGGAAACCCAGACCCCGCCCGAGGCGAAGCGCCCGCTGGACGTGGCCTGGTTCCCCTGGGACGAGGACATCGCCGTCACCTACCTGTGGAAGAACGTCCTGGAGCGGCGCGGCTACCGGCTGAACCTCAAGCAGATGGACGTCGGCCCCGTCTACACCGGCCTCGCCTCCGGCGACCTCGATCTCAACTTCGACGCCTGGCTGCCGTACGCGCAGAAGAACTACTGGGACAAGAGCAAGGACAACCTCCACGACCTGGGGACCTGGTACGAACCGACCTCGCTGGAGCTCGCCGTGCCGTCCTATGTGAAGGGCATCGACTCGCTGGCGGACCTGAAGGGCAAGGCGGACACCTTCGACGGGAAGATCGTCGGCATCGAGCCCGGCACCGGGGAGATGAACCTGCTCAAGGCCAAGGTGCTTCCCGGGTACGGGCTGGACGACGAGTACCAGGTCGTCGACGGCTCCACGCCCGCGATGCTGGCCGAGCTCAAGCGCGCCTACGCCAAGAAGGAGCCCATCGCCGTCGTGCTGTGGTCCCCGCACTGGGCGTACAGCGAGTACGAGCTGACCAAGCTGAAGGACCCGCGGAAGTTCTTCGGTGAGGGCAACACGATCCGGACGATCTCCAACAAGGACTTCCCCGAGCGGTACCCCCAGCTCACGAAGTGGATCAAGAACTTCAGGATGAGCGAGGACGAGCTCGGCACCCTGGAGCGTGAGATCAAGGACCGTGGTCAGGGGCATGAGGAGGAGGCCGTCGCCGCGTGGCTCGAGGAGCACCCGGAGATGGTCGACCGCATGACCCCCGCGGCCTGAACCCCCGAATACGGCGGGCGTCCGGCACACCTGACGGTGCCGGACGCCCGCCTTCTCTTTGTGCGCGCTCTTTGTGCGCGAAATCCGGCCAAGTAGGGTGAGGGGATGTCGTTCACCGGGTCGACCTGCCGCTTCGCCCGGGACCCGGGCGCCGGTGCGGCGGGCGGTGCCCGCGGCGGCGGGCCGGCCGGGGCCGGACGATGGCGCGAACTGTGAGGTCCGGCTCCCGCCGTGTGTCGTCGATGTGACGGGCGTGGGAAACGGTTTGCCGAACATGCGTAGGGTGCAGAGAACTCACCAGAGGAGTCGGCACCGGACGACGGGTGAAGGAGGGAGCCGGAGCGATGGGCGACCACAAAGAGCAGCCCCTGCGGGTGGGCGCGGCCGTACGGCGGCGGCGTCGCGCGCTGGAGCTCACCCTCGCCGTCGTGGCCGAGCGCAGCGGCCTGTCGGTGCCCTTCCTGAGCCAGGTGGAGAACGACCGCGCCCGCCCGAGCAGAAGCTCCCTGGAGAAGCTCGCCGACGCCCTGCGCACCACGGCCGTCGAACTCCTCGCCGCGGCTGACCCGGCGTGCAGCGTGGACGTGGTCCGCTCGGAGTGCGCCGAGGTGGCCCCGGAGCCGCGCACGCGGTCCCTCGTGCGCGGTCACCATCAGATGCACGCCTCGGAGTTCACCGGGGACCATGAGGCGGGACGCGAGTTCCAGTACCGCAACGACCAGTTGATGTACGTCGCCGACGGCGCCGTGGAGATCGAGGCGGAGGGACGCGCCTACCGGCTCGGCCGCGGCGACACCCTGTACCTCACCGGCGGGGTCCGCCATCGCTGGCGGGCCACGGTGCCGGAGACCCGGGTGGTGGTCGTCGCGGTGGCCGAGCACATCGAGGCGGTCCAGGACCGGCCGCGCTGATGCGCGTGGTCTCCCTGGTGCCGTCCCTGACGGAGGCCGTGGCCCTCTCGGCCCCCGGCGTCCTGGTCGGCGCCACGGACTGGTGCACGCATCCGGCGGGCCTCGGCGTGACCCGGATCGGCGGCACCAAGAACCCCGGGATCGAGCGGATCGCCGCACTCGCCCCCGACCTGGTGATCGCCAATGAGGAGGAGAACCGCGCCCCCGACCTCGCGGCCCTGCGGGCGGCCGGGATCGAGGTGCTCGTGACCGGGATCCGCGATGTGCCGGGGGCGTTCCGGGAAGTGGACCGGGTGCTCACCGCCTGCGGCACCGGGTCCCGGCCCCGCTGGCTCGACGAGGCCGAGCGGACCTGGTCGGCGCTGCGGCCCTCCGACCGCCGTACGACCGCCGTGGTGCCGGTCTGGCGGCGCCCCTGGATGCTGCTGGGCCGCGACACCTTCGCCGGCGACGTCCTGGCCCGCCTCGGCGTGGACCACCTGTACGCGACGCACGAGGACCGCTATCCGCGCGTCCCGCTGGAGGAGCTGCGGGCGGCGGCCCCCGACGTCGTCGTCCTCCCGGACGAGCCCTACCGCTTCACCCCCGACGACGGCCCCGAGGCCTTCCCCGGCCGGCCCTGCGCGCTGCTCAGCGGCCGGCACCTGACCTGGTACGGCCCGTCTCTGACCGAGGCGCCGGACGTGCTGGGCGCGGCCCTGCGGGCAGTGCGCCGCTGAGCCGCGCCGGGCCTGGCCCCGCGAGCAGTGCGCCGGTGCGGAGGCCGCGTGCGGTGCATACCGTGGCTGTCAGCCAGGCGGTGACCAGGACGGCGTAGAGCACGGCGGCCAGGCCGTCGTAGACCACCAGGCCGGTGTGCCGGGCCAGGGACTCGGCGCCGGTGACGCAGGTGCCCACCGGGAAGGTGAAGGCCCACCAGGTCATCGCGAACCGCATGCCCTGCCGGCGGGCGCGCACGCCGTGGGCGGTGGCGAGACCGAGCCAGAGCAGCGCGAAGCCCATGACCGGCACGCCGTACAGCACGGCCAGTACATCGAAGCCCTCGCTGTACGGGGCCGGTACGACGCCCGGCGCGTGATCGGCGAAGTTGCCGACCGCGGTGGTCGACTGGCCCAGCGGACCCAGCACCAGGAACAGGGTGGGGGTCAGTGCGAGCGGCAGCGGGCCGGTGGTGATCAGACGCGCGAAGACCAGCGGCAGCATCAGCAGGGTCGCCAGGAGGCTCAGCCCGAACAGCGCGACACAGGCCAGCAGCAGCGTCGTCCGGGCCTGTCCGGCGGGCAGGTACGGCACCAGCGACGGGCCGAGGGCCGCGGACACCATGGGCGCCACGAGCGGCAGCAGCCAGACCGGCGTGGCCTGACGCGGCTCGACCCGATGCCGTACGGCCATCAGGTACGGGACGGTCACCGCCGCCGCGAGTCCGACAGCCGTGCCGGCCGTGAACAGCACGACGTCCAGCGCGACCGCCGCTCCGATGCCGATCCAGTCCCGGCCGACGGCCAGGGCGCCGCCCCCGACGGCCAGCAGGGCCATGGCGAGGCAGCCGTAGAAGGGGGCCGTCGCCGGGTCCATGAGGTGGGCGCGGGCCTGGTCGCGGTGGTGGACCCAGTGCAGGGCGCGGGCGGCGAGCAGGGCGGCCAGCAGGAGCGCGGAGAGCGCCCACACGGCGGTGCACAGCGGCCGGGGCACGGGAAGCCCGGCGCCGGCGGTGGCGACGATGGCGGTTCCCATCACGGAGGCGTACCAGTTCGGTCCGAGGTGACGGACGGCCGGGGCACGGGGGAGGGTCGGGGCGGCGGTGACCATGCTGCCACCGTCCCGCCCCTCGACGCCCACCACCAGGGAGGACGTCTCTATGAGGACATAAGCTGGCTTTATGAGTAGTGCGGTGACGACCTCCCTGGCCCATCGAGTCCCGGATCTCGGCGCCCTCGAACTGCTGCTGGCGGTGGCCCGGCTGGGCAGTCTGGGCGGGGCGGCCCGGGAACTGGGCATCACCCAGCCCGCGGCCAGCAGCCGGATCCGGTCGATGGAACGGCAGCTCGGGGTGGCGCTGGTGGACCGCTCACCGCGGGGCTCACGGCTGACCGACGCCGGTGCGCTGGTGACCGACTGGGCGCGGCGGATCGTGGAGGCGGCGGAGGCCTTCGACGTGGGCGCGCAGGCGCTGCGGGACCGGAGGGACTCCCGGCTGCGGGTGGCGGCGAGCATGACGATCGCCGAGTACCTGCTGCCGGGCTGGCTCCTGGCCCTGCGCGCGGGCCGCCCGGACACCGCGGTGTCGCTGCTCGCGGGCAACTCGGCCGCGGTGGCCGAACGGCTGCTCGCCGACGAGGCGGACCTGGGCTTCATCGAGGGCCTGACGGTCCCGACGGGCCTGGACTCGGTGGTCATCGCCCACGACCGGCTGATCGTCGTCACCGCCCCCGGCCACCCCTGGGCCCGCCGCCGACGCCCGCTCACCCCCGAGGAGTTGGCGGCCACCCCGCTGATCCTCCGCGAGAAGGGCTCGGGCACCCGGCAGGTCCTGGACACGGCCCTGGGCGGCCTGGCCCGCCCGCTGATCGAGCTCTCCTCCACCACGGCGGTGAAGGCGGCGGCGGTGAGCGGGGCGGGGCCCGCCGTGCTGAGCGAACTCGCCGTCCGCGAGGAGTTGTCCATGCGCCGCCTGGTGAGCATCCCGGTGGCGGACGTGTCGCTGGCCCGGGACCTGCGAGCGGTGTGGCCGACGGGGCACCGGCCGGTGGGTCCGGCGCGGGATCTGCTGCATCTGACGCGGGGCTGAGTGCCGCGCCGGGCTCTCCCTTCAGGGCGTGGCCGTGCGGCTCGCTTCCACCAGTGCCCTCATCACCCGCACGTCCTCACCCATCTCCGGGTGCCACTGCACGCCCAATACCCAGTGCTCCCCGGGCAGTTCCACGGCTTCCAGAGTGCCGTCCGCCGCATGGGCCGACGGGACGAGCCCCGCGCCGAGACGGTCCACCGACTGGTGGTGGTACGTCGGCACACTCGTCTCCTCCGGGGCGATACCGGCGTACAGCGTGCCCGGGACCGGCTTGACCGGGTGCCGGCCGAAGATGCCGACCAGCTCGGCGTGGCCCTCCAGATGCTGCACCAGCGTGCCGCCGAGGGCGACGTTCAGCAGCTGCATGCCCCGGCAGATCCCGAGCAGCGGCACCCGCGCGGCCAACGCGGCCTCGATCAGGGCCAGTTCCCACGCGTCCCGCTCCCGCGCCGGAGGTCCCGTCCGCGGATCGCGCTCGACGCCGTAGCGCACCGGCTCCACATCGGGTCCGCCCGCGATCACCAGCCCGTCGAGCCGGGCCACCGTCGCCGCCGCGTGCTCCGGGACGTCCGGCGGCAGCATCACCGCGAGCCCGCCCGCCCGCTGCACCAGCCGCGGATAGCCGGCCGGCAGCAGCGCCGCCTCCAGCTCCCACACGCCCCAGCGCGCGGCGGTCTCCAGATACGTACTGACCCCGATCAGCGGCCTGTCCGGCATGCCCCGCCCTTTCAATGGACCGTTCTCATACCTTTGCCTCACGTCAGGAACCCCCTGAGCAGGGCCGCGGTTCCCGAGCAGTGCTCCCGCATGATCTCCCGCGCCGCGTCCGCGTCCCCGTCCAGCACCGCCTCCACCAGCGCCGCGTGCTGCCGCTGCGAGTGCTCCAGGTTGCGGACCAGGATCGGGATGCAGTCCAGCAGTTCGTTCACCGTCGCCCGCACCGCCGCGTACTGCGCGGTCAGCGTCGGTGAACCGCACAGCTCGGCCAGCGTGAGGTGCAGCAGCGTGTCCCGGCGCCGGTAGTCGCCCAGCGGCGCGTCCCGGGTGCGGGCCAGCGCGCCGCGCAGCCGCTCCCGCTGCTCCCCGCTCAGCCCGTGCGCCGCGCACAGCCCGGCCGCGCCCACCTCCAGCACCTCCCGGAAGCGCAGCACGTCCTCGATGTCCACCGAGGCGATCCGGCGGCGCAGCTCGTCCTCGCCGGCGGCGTCCGCGCGCGGAAGCACGAACGTTCCGCCGTACCGCCCGCGCCGGGACTCCACCAGGCCCTGGTCCTGGAGCACCTTGAGCACCTCGCGCAGCGTCACCCGGCTGATGCCGAGCCGCTCCGCCAGCTCCCGCTCGGCCGGCAGCCGCTCGCCGCCCGGCACCAGACCGAGCCGGACCACCTGGAGGATCTGCTCCAGCGCCTCCTCGAAGCCGTTGCCCGCCCGCACCGGCCGCAGCACCGGGGTGAGCCGGTCCTCCGGGCCCGGTTCCGTCTCCACCGACATCCGGCCGTGCCCCCTTCCCAAGCAATGGTTCTGAGCAATACCTTATGGCTCCGGAGCTGACCGAAGAAGCCTTAAGGAGGCTTTCCCGTGGCAGACCGCACACCGCCGCTCGGCGTCGAGGAGCTGCACGCCCTCGTCGCCGGCGGTGAGATCGACACCGTCGTCCTGGCCTTCCCGGACATGCAGGGGCGGCTCCAGGGCAAGCGGTTCGCCGCGCGCTTCTTCCTCGACGAGGTACTGCACCACGGCACCGAGGGCTGCAACTACCTGCTCGCCGTCGACACCGAGATGAACACCGTGGACGGCTACGCCATGTCGTCCTGGGACCGCGGCTACGGCGACTTCGCGATGCACGCGGACCTGACCACCCTGCGCCGCGTCCCCTGGAACGCCGGCACGGCCATGGTCATCGCCGACCTCGCCTGGGAGGACGGCTCCCCGGTCGTCGCCGCCCCGCGCCAGATCCTGCGGCGGCAACTGGAGCGCCTCGCCGGGCTCGGGCTCACCGCCCAGGTCGGCACCGAGCTGGAGTTCATCGTCTTCAAGGACACCTACGAGCAGGCCTGGGACGCGGGCTACCGGGGCCTGACCCCGGCCAACCAGTACAACATCGACTACTCCGTCCTCGGCACCGGCCGCATCGAACCCCTGCTGCGCCGCATCCGCAACGAGATGGCCGGCGCCGGACTCACCGTCGAGTCCGCCAAGGGCGAGTGCAACCCCGGCCAGCACGAGATCGTCTTCCGCTACGACGAGGCCCTGGTCACCTGCGACCAGCACGCCATCTACAAGACCGGCGCCAAGGAGATCGCCGCCCAGGAGGGCATGTCCCTGACCTTCATGGCCAAGTACAACGAGCGCGAGGGCAACTCCTGCCACATCCACCTCTCGCTCACGGACGAGGCCGGTGACAACGCCATGGCCGGGCCCGACGGGATGTCCGAGGTCATGCGGCACTTCCTCGCCGGACAGCTGACGGCCCTGCGCGACTTCTCCCTCCTCTACGCCCCCCACATCAACTCCTACAAGCGGTTCCAGCCCGGCTCCTTCGCGCCGACCGCCGTCGCCTGGGGGCAGGACAACCGCACCTGCGCCCTGCGCGTGGTCGGCCACGGCCGCTCGCTGCGCTTCGAGAACCGTCTCCCCGGCGGCGACGTCAACCCCCATCTCGCGGTCGCGGGCATGGTGGCGGCGGGCCTGTACGGCGTCGAGCACAAGCTCCAGCTGCCCGAGGCCTGCGCCGGCAACGCCTACACCGCCGGGTACCAGCACGTCCCGACCACCCTGCGCGAGGCCGCCGAGCTCTGGGAGAACAGCCCCATCGCCCGGGCCGCCTTCGGCGACGAGGTCGTCGCGCACTACCGGAACATGGCGCGCGTCGAGACCGACGCCTACGACGCCGCGGTCACCGACTGGGAGCTGCGCCGCTCCTTCGAACGCATGTGAGGCCCGCTGTGTCCGACCAGCTCCAGGTACTGAACCCGGCCACCGAAGAGGTGGTCGCCACCGTCCCGGCGGAGTCCGCGGCGGACGTCGACGCGGCCGTCGTACGGGCCGCCCGCGCCCAGACCGCCTGGGCGGCCCTCGCCCCCGCCGACCGGGCCCGGCTGCTGCGCCGGTTCGCCGTCGTCGTGGACGAACACCTCGAAGAACTCGCCGAGTCGGAGGTCCGTGAGGCAGGGCACACCATCGGCAACGCCCGCTGGGAGGCGGGCAACGTCCGTGATCTGCTCGACTACGCGGCGGGCGGCGTGGAGCGCCTGACCGGACGCCAGATCCCGGTCCCCGGCGGCCTCGACGTCACCTTCCTCGAACCGCTCGGCGTCGTCGGCGTCATCGCGCCCTGGAACTTCCCGATGCCCATCGCGGCCTGGGGCACCGCGCCCGCGCTCGCCGCGGGCAACGCCGTGCTCCTCAAGCCCGCCGAGACGACCCCGCTGACCGCTCTGCGACTGGCGGAGCTGGCCCTGGCCGCCGGTCTTCCCGAGGGCCTGTTCCAGGTGCTGCCCGGCCACGGTCCGGTCGCCGGGAACGCCCTGGTGGAACACCCCGGCGTCGCGAAGATCGTCTTCACCGGGTCGACGGCGGTGGGCAGACAGGTGTGGGCGAAGGGCGCCGCGCACCTCAAGCGGGTCACCCTCGAACTCGGCGGCAAGAGCCCCAACATCGTCTTCGCCGACGCCGACCTGGAAACCGCCGCCCGGGCCACCCCCATGTCCTTCCTCGACAACTCCGGCCAGGACTGCTGCGCCCGCACCCGCATCCTCGTCCAGCGGACGGTGTACGACCGCTTCCTGGAGCTGCTGGGCCCGGCGATCGAGGCGGTACGCGTGGGCGACCCCGCGGACGAGACCACGGACATGGGCCCGCTGATCTCCAGGGCCCAGCTGGAGCGGGTGAGTTCCTACGTCGACCCGGACGCGGCCGGCATCCGCGGCAAGGCCCCCGAGGGCCCCGGCTTCTGGTTCCCGCCCACCGTCCTCACCGGCGTCGACCCGCACGCGCGCGTGGCCGTCGAGGAGGTCTTCGGGCCGGTGGCCGTCGTCCTCCCCTTCGCGGACGAGGCCGAGGCCGTCGCGCTCGCTAACGGCACCGACTACGGCCTGTCCGGCTCGATCTGGACCCGGGACGTCGGCCGCGCCCTGCGCGTCTCGCAAGCCGTCCGCGCGGGCAACCTGTCCGTCAACTCCCACTCCAGCGTCCGCTACTGGACCCCCTTCGGCGGCTTCAAGCAGTCCGGCGTCGGCCGCGAGCTCGGCCCGGACGCGCTGACCGCCTTCACCGAGACCAAGAACGTCTTCATCAGCACGGAGGGCCCCGCACAGTGACCTCATCAACCTCAGCAACCGAACAGCCCGTCTGCCGCCGACTGGTCGGCCGTACCGCCGTCGTCACCGGAGCCGGCAGCGGCATCGGTCTCGCTACCGTCCGCCGGCTCGCCTCCGAGGGCGCGCACGTGGTCTGCGGCGACGTCGACGAGCAGCGCGGCAAGGCGGCGGCGGACGAGGTGGGCGGCACCTTCGTCGAGGTCGACGTCACCGACGCCGAGCAGGTGGAGGCGCTGTTCCGGACGGCCCACGACACCTACGGCAGCGTCGACATCGCCTTCAACAACGCCGGGATCTCGCCGCCCGACGACGACTCCATCCTGGAGACCGGCCTGGAGGCCTGGAAGCGCGTCCAGGAGGTCAACCTCACCTCCGTCTACCTGTGCTGCAAGGCCGCGATCCCCTACATGCGGCGCCAGGGCAGGGGCTCGATCATCAACACCGCGTCCTTCGTGGCGCGGATGGGCGCGGCCACGTCCCAGATCTCCTACACGGCCTCCAAGGGCGGCGTCCTCGCGATGTCCCGTGAGCTGGGCGTGCAGTTCGCGCGCGAGGGCATCCGCGTCAACGCGCTCTGCCCCGGGCCGGTCAACACCCCGCTGCTGCAGGAGCTGTTCGCCAAGGATCCCGAGCGCGCCGCGCGCCGCCTGGTGCACATCCCGCTCGGCCGGTTCGCCGAGGCGGAGGAGATCGCCGCCGCCGTCGCCTTCCTGGCCAGCGACGACTCCTCCTTCGTCAACGCCACCGACTTCCTGGTGGACGGCGGGATCTCGGGGGCGTACGTCACTCCGCTGTAGGCCGCGTCCTACAGTGCCTGCATGAGCATGACGCCACCACCCGGCTGGTACCGCGACCCCAAGGCCCCGCACCTGGAGCGCTGGTGGGACGGAACCGCCTGGACCGAGTACCGGCGCACCCCCGAGGTGACGGCGCCGATGCCGGTCGCGGGAGCCTCCGGGCGGTCCAGGGCCGTCGCCGTCACCGCGGCGGCGGTCGTGCTCGTGGCGGCGATCGTCACGGGCGCGGTGGTGCTGGGGCAGGGGGAGGACCAGGGCGGTGCGGAGCTGGAGACGGCGCCCACGTACTCCACCGAGGCCCCTCCCTCGCCGACCCCGACCGGGAGCGAACCGTCCGCCGACGACCCGGCCGTCGTGACCGACGAACTCAACGGCATCACCCTGCCGTTGCTCGACGGCTGGGTCCGGCCGAAGTACGTCGCCGAGGACGACGTCGTCATGACCACGGACGGCACCTACGACTGCCCCGGCGACGACGGCGTCTGCCGCCACGGCCTCGTCATGTCCCGGACGGTCACCGAGAACGACGAGCGGTCCCCGCGGGTGCTGGCCGAGCAGGACATCGAGGACGCCGCCGAGTCCGCGTACGACCGCGACACGATCGGCAGGCGGCCCTACGGCGGCATGGAGTCCCACGAGGTCGTCACGTCGGGCCCGGTCGCGGTGGCGGGCCGGGCCGGCTGGTTCGTGCGCTGGCGGGTCACCACGGCCGAGGGCCCCGGCGGCTACGTCCAGTCGACGGTCTTCCCGTCCCGCGTCGGCACCGAGTCACCGGTCTGCGTGCGCTACGTCTTCGACGCGGGCCCGGATGGACCGCCCCTGGCCGACATGGACCGGATCACCAAGGGCATCCGGTCCTTCGCCGACCCGGACGGCGGCGGGGGAGTGGGCAGCAGCGTGGGCCCCGGCGAGGGGTAGGACCCGGCCGGGGGATGCAGACGCGTCAGAGGAAGGTGTGGCCCTCGCCTCGGTACGTGGGGACGGTCGCCGTCACCGTGTCGCCCTCGACGAGGTGCAGTTGCGCGAAGCGTTCGCACAGCTCGCCCGCCTTGGCGTGCCGGAACCACACCTTGTCGCCGATGAGCAGGTCGTCGGCGGGGGAGCCGAGCAGCGGGGTCTGGACCTCGCCGGGGCCCTCCTGGGGGTCGTAGCGCAGCCCTTCCGGAAGGTACGGCACCGGGAGCCGGTCGGGTCCCGCGGCACCGGAGGCCGGGTAGCCGCCGCCCAGGACGGTGACGACGCCGACGCCGGGGCGCCGGACCACGGGCTGGGCGAACAGGGCGGCCGGACGTCCGCGGAAGGATGTGTAGTTGTCGAAGAGCCGCGGTACGTAGAGTCCCGACCCGGAGCCGATCTCGGTGACGCAGTCCTCGGCGGCGGTGTGCTGGACGCTGCCGGTACCGCCGCCGTTGACGAAGGCCAACTCCGGTGCCACCGCCCGCAAAGCCCGCACCACCTCGGCCCGGCGCCCGGCGAGTTCCCGGCGCGCGGTGGCCTGCATCAGCCGGACGGCACGTGAGCGCAGGGGGTGCCCGGCGACGGAGTCGCCCACGCCGGCGATGTGTCCCTCGTACGCCATGAGCCCGACGACCTCGAACCCCGGCCGGCGGGCCACGAGACGGGCCAGGTCGGCGACTTGGCCCGGGGTGTGCAGCGGGGAGCGGCGGGCGCCGACCCGGATCCGGCCGCCGAGCCGCCTGAGCGAGGTGTCCAACTCCAGGCAGATCCGGACGACTTCACGTCCCCCGTCGCGGGCGTCGTCGATGAGCCGGAGCTGGGCCGGGTCGTCGATCATCACGGTGACGGCGCCGGCGAGCTTGGGATCGCTGGTGAGTTCGGCGAATCCGGCGCGGTCGGCGGACGGGTAGGCGAGCAGGATGTCGTCGAAGCCGGAGCGGGCCAGCCACAGGGACTCGGCGAGGGTGAAGGACATGATCCCCGCGAAGCCGTCGCGCGCGAGGACGCGTTCGAGCAGGGCACGGCAGCGTACGGACTTGCTGGCGACGCGGATGGGCTTGCCTGCCGCGCGACGGACGAGGTCGTCCGCGTTGGCGTCGAAGGCGTCCAGGTCCACGATCGCGAGGGGGGCGTCGAGATGGGCGGTGGCCCGGTCGTAACGGGCCCGGTCGGCGGCGCGCGCAGTCATGAACGAAGCCTGCCAGACTGGATTACCGCAGGGTAGGGGGACGTTCCGGGCTAAAGCCCCGGGCTCGTGGACTGGTTCCCGCGGCGCCGGGGGCAAGCCGTAGAGTGACGCGCACGCATGTGAGGGCCGGGATGCCGGGCTCCGCGTGCGGGTAGATGGTGCCCGGGACACCGGGCTCGGGCGAACGGAACGGGGCCCGCGCAGGACACCAGGCCCGGGTACGAGGAAACGGGGGGCGCATGAACACGGAAGCGCAGCGCGCCTGCCAGCCGACGCCCGGGTCGGGGGAGGGCGAGAGCGCGCCGACTGCGCAGGACTCCCGCTTCCCGACCCTCCGCACCCCCTCCGCCCGCTTCCCGGACACGACCCCTCCCCCCGCGGACGAGGCGGCCCCCCCGTCGGTCCCGCCCCGCCCGGCGTCAAGCCCGGCTACCCCCGCCGGCGCGGCCCCGCCGCCGGTTCCGGCCACCCCGACATCCTCCGACGGCACGCCTCGGCGCCCGGGCGCGGTTCCGCCGTCGGTTCCGTCCGTCCCGACATTTTTCGACGGCACGCCTCGGCGCCCGGGCGCGCCGTCGCCGTCGGTTCCGCCCCGCCCAGCATCGAGCCCGGCTGCCGCCGGTGGCGTAGCCCGCCGCGCGGATGCCGCTTCGCCCTCGGCTCGTCCGACGGCTTCCGACGGCCTGCCCCCGCGTCCGGCTGCCAGCCCGACTGCCTCCCGCGGCGCGGCCCAGCGCCCGGACGCCGCTTCGGCGCGCCCGCCGGTTTTCGAGAGCCCGCTCCGGCGCCCGGCGCCCGAGCGGCCGGGCTCGGCTGTCCCTCGCCCGACGGCTTCCGACGAGGTGTCCCCGCGTCCGGCGTCGAGCCCCGCTGTTGCTGATGGCGGGGCCCACTATCCGGCCTCGGCTCCGCCGCCGGTTCCGCCCCGCCCAGCATCGAGCCCGGCTGCCGCCGGTGGCGCGGGCCAGCGTTCGGATTCTGCTGCGCCCTCGGCTTCAGGTCGCTCGACGGTTTTCGGGGCCCCGCCCCAGCGCCCAGGCGCGGATTCGCCGTCGGTTCCGGCTCAGACTGCTTCCGAGGGCCTCCCCCCTCGCCCGGCCTCCGGCCCCGCTGCCGCAGACGGCGCGTCACAGCGCCCGAGCTCCGCTCCGGTTGGCCCGGCGGGCATGCCCCCGCGCCCGGCGTCTACCCCTGCCGTCGCTCCGGCGCGCCCCGCCACACCCCCGTCCGCTACCCCGCCCCGGCCAGACGCGCCTGCTTCCTCGCAGTCGCATCGCCAGGCCCCGTCCACTCCTTCGCCTGGCGCGCCTGCCGCCTCGCATTGCCCGGCCCCGTCCGCCACCCCGCCTTCGCCTGGCGCGCCTGACTCCTCGCGTCGCACGGTTCCGTCCGCCACCCCGCCTTCGCCTGGCGCGCCTGACTCCTCGCGTCGCATGGTTCCGGCAGCTCCCGCCGTCCCGCCCCGCCCCGCCGCGCCCGGCCCCTCGCAGGGACCTCCCACCGTGCCTCCGCAGGTCACCGGTTCCTCGGCTCACCAGGTCGGGCGTTCCGGTAGCCGTCACCCTGAGGCCGGCTCGGAGACCACTCGGCGATTGCGGCCCGTTCCGGGTGAGGGGGCGGGGCCCGATCCTGCGTTTTCCTGGAGTGCTCCCGTGGCGGCGCCGCGGGAGCGGCCCGTGGTGTCGTTCGGGGAGCCCGAGGGGTACGACGGGGGAGGGCGGACGCGGGGGCGCGGGGGCCGGGTGGCCGCCGTCGCCGCCTGTCTCGTGCTGGGGCTCGGACTCGTCGGGGGAGCCGTCACCGGGAGCTGGCTCGTCGGGGACTCCGAGGCCGCCGGTTCCCGGGACGATTTCGTCGCCGCCCGTAGCCTGTGGCACAGCCTCCCCGTCGATCAGCTGTTCCCGGCGAGCGTCAAGGGGCAGGGCGCCGGCCCGGGCGGCGCCGACCGCACCTGGACCCGGATCGCCGTCGCCCCGGACAGCGGCTGCGCGGACGCCTTCGACCCGCTCCTGCGCAAGGCCCTCGCCCCCGTCGGCTGCCAGCGGCTCCTGCGCGCCACCTACACCGACGCCACCCAGACCTACGTCACCACCGTCGGCCTGCTCTTCACCAAGGCCGACGCCACCGCAATGACCTCCCTCGCCGAGCGGTTCACCGAGGAGGGCCTGGACAGCCGTACCGACCTCATGCCCCGCCCGTACGGCCCCGGCTTCGACAGCGACCAGCGCGCCACCTGGACCGTGTCCGTCCTCACCGACGCCCCGGTCGTCGTCTACTCCGTCTCCGGCTGGGCCGACGGCCGCGACGTCGACGAGCCGCAGCCCGCCGAGGACGCCATGGAGTCCGGCGCCACCACGGCCCCCGCCCAGGCCGGCCTCGGCCACGAGGCGAAGGGCCTCGCCGACCGCGTCGAACGCGCCCTGCGCAAGCACGTCGGCCCCTACGCCACGGAGCCGGCCTCATGACCGCCGCCCGCGCCCGCCGCACGGGCCTGCTCGGCGTCCTCCTCGCCGCCTCCCTCGCCCTGGTCCCGTCCACCGCCGCCCACGCCGACGGCATCCGCGGCCAGCAGTGGGCCCTGGAAGCCATGCACACCGACGAGGCCTGGCAGACCACCCAGGGCGAGGGCATCACCGTCGCCGTCCTCGACACGGGCGTCGACGACGAGCACCCCGACCTCGCCGGCAACGTCCTGCCCGGCAAGGACATGGTCGGCTTCGGAGCGAAACGCGGCGACCGCGCCTGGGCCCGCCACGGCACCGCCATGGCTGGCATCATCGCGGGCCACGGACACGGCCCCGGCAACGGCGACGGCGTACTGGGCATCGCCCCCGAGGCCAGGATCCTCCCCGTCCGCGTGATCCTGGAGGACGGCGACCCGGCCCGCGCCAAGGCCCGCACCACCCGCGGCAACGCCCTCGCCGAGGGCATCCGCTGGGCCGCCGACCACGGCGCCGACGTCATCAACCTCTCCCTGGGCGACGACTCCAAGTCCGCGCACCCCGAACCCGCCGAGGACGAGGCCGTCCAGTACGCCCTGCGCAAGGGCGCCGTCGTCGTCGCCTCGGCCGGCAACGGCGGCGAGAAGGGCGACCACATCTCCTACCCGGCCGCCTATCCGGGCGTCATCGCCGCCACCGCCGTCGACAAGTTCGGCACCCGCGCCTCCTTCTCCACCCGCCGCTGGTACGCCACGGTCAGCGCCCCCGGCGTCGACGTCGTGATCGCCGACCCGGACCGCAAGTACTACGAGGGCTGGGGCACCAGCGCCGCCGCGGCCTTCGTCTCCGGCGCGGTGGCCCTGGTCAAGTCCGCCCACCCGGGCCTGGACCCGGCCCAGATCAAGAAGCTCCTGGAGGACACGGCCCGCAACGCCCCCGCCGACGGCCGCGACGACTCCCGCGGCTACGGCTTCATCGACCCCGCCGCCGCCATCGCGAAGGCCGCCGGCCTCAAACCGGCGGGCCTGCGGGCCAGGGGACACGGCGACGAGTACTTCGGCCCGGGTCCCGACACCCGTAAGGCCTCGGACGACGCCACGGGCTGGGCGGCCCCCCTGGCGGGCGGCACCGGAGGCGTCCTGCTGGTCGCGGCGATCGTCCTGTGGCGAGGCCGGCGCCCCCGGCAGGACGACCACCGGGCCCGCTTCTAGCCCCTCGCGAGCACCGAGGCCGCTTCTAGCCCCTCGCCAGCACCGGCACCGCCGCCTTCGCCGCCGCCTCGACCAGCGCGACCCCCGCGGCCTTCGTCGCGTTGCCGTTGGACAGCACGGCCACCAGACACTCCCGCCCGTCCACCGTCACCCGCCCGATGCTGTTGACGTCCCACAGCCCCGTCGTGCTCCGCGGCAGCCACCCGTTCTTCAGCGCCCACCGCGAACCGTCCGCCACCGCCGAGACACCCCACCGCTGATCCACGGCTATCCGCCCCATCAGCCCTCGCAGATACGACCGCGACGCCTCGCCCAGCTCCGACTCCTCCCCGAACACCTGCTGGAGCAGCACGAGTTGATCCGCCGCCGTGGTCTGCGTCAGCCCCCACAGCGTCCCGTCGCCGCCCTCGGTGGCCCGCAGCCCGAACCGCTCGTTCGCGGCGGCCAGCCCCTGCGCCCTGCCGATCGTCTCCCACAGGGCCGACGCGGAGGCGTTGTCGCTGCGCTCGATCATCGCGGTGGCATGCGCCTTCTCCGCCGAGGTCAGCGCCCGCCCCTCGTCCTGGGCCCGGAGCAGCAGCGCCGCCAGGATGTCGACCTTCACGATGCTCGCCGTGTCGAAGGAACCGTCCCCGTACCTGGCGCTCGCGCCGGAGTCCAGGTCCAGCACCGCCACCGACACCTCCGCGCCCTCCGCCACGGCGACGGACTCCATGGCGTCCGCCAGCAGCCCGTCCCGGTCCACCGTCGGCCGCGCCACCGATTCCACGGATGCCTCCCCGCTCGCCGCGACCCCGGAGGGCGTCGCCGACGACGATACGGCGCTCCCCGCGCCCGGAGCTGAGTGCGGCTGCGCCGTCATGACACCGACCACGGCCGCGGAGGCGAGGGCGACGGACAGCAGGGGCACACGGCGCCGACGCGCTCTGCAGGACTCCATGCCCGTGATCGTCGGGCCGGTGACTGTGTCTCGCGTGAGACGCGGGTCAGATCTGTGTCAGGGATGCCTGAGAAACGCGTGAGCCGGGTGACGGGCGCGTTTCCGGGCCCGCACAAGCGCAGCAGCATCCCCCCGATAGGGTCGGTGACCGTGGCGAACAAGAACATTCCCGACTCCCCCTTCCCGGACGACGACGGCTCCGCCGACCCCCGGCTGAGCGCGGCGCTCGCCGCCTGGGCCGAGGACCGCACCGCCGTGGCACCGGTGCTCCGGGCGCTCAAGGGCGCCCGGCTGCTCGTCCCCGTCGTGGCCGTCCTCGGCGAGGTCGAGGAGGACGAGAACGGGCTGCGTCACGAGAAGACCAGCGACATGGCCGTACCGACCCTGCGGGCCGGCGACCGCAAGGCACTGCCCGCCTTCACCTCCACCGACTCCCTCGCCCGCTGGGACACCACGGCCCGCCCCGTCGCCGTACCCCTGCACCAGGCCCTGGAGGCCGCCGCGCACGAGAAGGCCGACACGGTCGTGCTGGACCTGGCCGGACCGGTGCCATTCGAGCTGACGGGACCGGCGCTGCTCGCCCTGGCCGAGGGGCGGACCAGCACCGACCCGCTGGCCGACCCGGCGGTCGTGGCGGCGGTGCGCGCCGCGGTCGCCGACGTGGACGCGGTGCTGCGCGCCTACCTGGGCCCGGGCCGGGCCGACGGCACCCTCGCCCTGGTCCTCCACCCCTCCGTGCCGCAGGACGCCGGTGTCCACGCGGTCGCGCGCCGGCTCGCCGCCGACGAAACACTGAGGGCCCGCCTGGTGCGCGGCTTCGACCTGGCACTACTGCCGGCCGAGGCCAACCCTCCGGGCGAGCCCTTGTTCGTACGGGAAGCCGGGGCCTAGCCGTAGACCGGCCCGGTGTACTTCTCGCCCGGGCCCTGGCCCGGCTCGTCCGGGACGAGCGAGGCCTCGCGGAACGCCAGCTGGAGCGACTTCAGGCCGTCCCGCAGCGGGGCCGCGTGGAAGGAGCTGATCTCGGTGGTGCTCGCGTCCAGCAGCCCGGCCAGGGCGGTGACCAGTTTGCGGGCCTCGTCCAGGTCCTTGTACCGGTCGCCCTCCTCGGTCAGTCCGAGCTTCACGGCGGCGGCGCTCATCAGGTTCACGGCGACCGTCACGATCACCTCGACGGCGGGGACCTCGGCGATGTCGCGGGTCATCTCGTCGAAGTCGGGCGTCTCGGGGCTGTCCGGGGAAGAGGTGTCACTCATGGCGCCCACGATAGGTGCACGCACCGGCCCGGCCCGACACTGCCTCGGTTAGCCCCGACCGGCGGGAGCTGCTAACCTTGGGTGACGACCGGCCGAACACGCATGTGTCCGGCCCGCAAGTGGAGGCTCCGAACTCCCACCCGACTGTCCTCCGGGACGGCGGGTCACCGGTCAGGCGGCCACCACCGTTCCGTACGGACGGTGGAGAGTCGCCCGAGATTGCGCCCCGCGGTCGACGCGGCGGTGTTCCGGCATCAAAGGAGCCCCGCCTGTGTCCCGTCCGGGGCATTTTTCATGCGCCGCGATGGTTGGTCCTATGTCAATCAGACATACGCGGCTGTCCGCCAGACCGCCGTGTGGTGCTACCGAGGAGGATCCATCAGCGCCGAGCCCCGCATCAACGACCGGATTCGCGTTCCAGAGGTGCGACTTGTCGGTCCCAGTGGCGAGCAGGTGGGCATCGTCCCCCTGGCCAAGGCACTGGAGCTTGCGCAGGAGTACGACCTGGACCTGGTCGAGGTGGCGGCGACCGCCCGTCCGCCTGTGTGCAAGCTCATGGACTACGGGAAGTTCAAGTACGAGTCGGCCATGAAGGCCCGTGAGGCGCGCAAGAACCAGGCGCACACGGTCATCAAGGAGATGAAGCTCCGGCCGAAGATCGACCCGCACGACTATGACACCAAGAAGGGTCACGTCGTCCGGTTCCTCAAGCAGGGCGACAAGGTCAAGATCACGATCATGTTCCGTGGTCGCGAGCAGTCCCGGCCCGAGCTGGGCTACCGACTGCTGCAGCGTCTCGCGGAGGACGTCCAGGACCTCGGCTTCGTGGAGTCGAATCCGAAGCAGGACGGCCGAAACATGATCATGGTTCTCGGTCCGCACAAGAAGAAGACCGAGGCGATGGCCGAGGCCCGTCAGGCGCAGGAAGCCCGCAAGGCAGAAGCGAAGGCCAACCCCGGCAAGTCGCAGAACGCCGCGGAGTCCGACTTCGCCGAGGACGTCGAGGACGCCGAGGCTCCGGCCGAGGCATCCGCCGAGGCGTGATCCCGGGGGACGCGAGTCCCCAAGGATGTATCCGATACCAGAACGACGCTCCACCGTGCCCGGTTTCACGACCGGGCACCGGAGCGCCACCGACGAGGAGAGAACGGCGCTATGCCGAAGAACAAGTCGCACAGCGGTGCCAGCAAGCGCTTCAAGATCACCGGCTCCGGCAAGGTGCTCCGCGAGCGTGCCGGCAAGCGCCACCTGCTCGAGCACAAGTCGTCCCGCGTGACGCGTCGCCTCACCGGCAACGCCGAGATGGCCCCGGGCGACGCCGCGAAGATCAAGAAGCTTCTCGGCAAGTGACGTTCCGGCGCCTCGCCGCCGCACGTCAGGACCGGGACCCAATCGATTTCGGGTCGTGTGAGGACACCCACGGCCCCGCTACAAGGAGTTAACAAGTGGCACGCGTCAAGCGGGCAGTCAACGCCCACAAGAAGCGCCGGGCGATCCTCGAGCAGGCCTCCGGCTACCGCGGTCAGCGTTCGCGTCTGTACCGCAAGGCCAAGGAGCAGGTCACCCACTCGCTGGTCTACAACTACAACGACCGCAAGAAGCGCAAGGGTGACTTCCGCCAGCTGTGGATCCAGCGCATCAACGCCGCTGCCCGCGCCAACGGCATCACGTACAACCGCTTCATCCAGGGCCTGAAGGCCGCCAACGTCGAGGTCGACCGCAAGATCCTCGCCGAGCTGGCCGTCAACGACCCGAACGCGTTCGCCGCGCTCGTCGAGGTCGCGCAGAAGGCCCTGCCGAGCGACGTCAACGCGCCGAAGGCTGCGTGACGCTGCGCTGGCCTGAGCCGACGTGAGTGACGGACCCGTGGGTTGTTTCCTGCGGGTCCGTTGCGTTGCGCGGTGCGGCGGGTTCGGCACCGCCGGAATCCGCCCCTGTGGTTGATCGCCGTTGCGGCGGAAAAGATGGTGAAAGTGAGCTCCATGCCCCCCGTTGCCCCCGACCTGATCTCCCCCCGTTCCCCCCGTGTCTCCGCCGCCCGGCGGCTGGGCAAGCGGAACTTCCGGGGGAAGGAGCGGCTGTTCCTCGCCGAGGGGCCGCAGGCCGTGCGGGAGGCGGCCGGACACGACGGCACCCTGGTCGAGCTGTTCGCCACGGTCGAGGCCGCGGAGCGGTACGCCGACATCATCGGCGAGGCCCGTACCGCCGGAGCACGGGTGCACCTCGCCTCCGAGGACGTCATCGCCGACATCTCCACCACCGTCACCCCGCAGGGCCTCGTCGGGATCTGCCGGTTCCTCGACACCCCCTTCGAGGAGATCCTGGCCGCCCGGCCCCGGCTCGTCGCGGTCCTCGCGCACGTCCGGGACCCCGGCAACGCGGGCACCGTGCTGCGGTGCGCCGACGCCGCGGGCGCCGAGGCCGTCGTACTCACCGATGCCTCCGTCGATCTCTACAACCCCAAGGCCGTACGCGCCTCCGTCGGGTCGCTGTTCCATCTGCCCGTGGCCGTGGGAGTGCCCGTCGAGCGGGCCGTCGCTGGGCTCAAGGACGCCGGGGTGCGCATCCTCGCCGCCGACGGCGCCGGGGCCGACGACCTCGACGACGAGCTCGACAAGGGGACCATGGGCGGGCCGACCGCCTGGGTGTTCGGGAACGAGGCCTGGGGGCTCCCGGAGGAGACCCGCGCGCTCGCGGACGCCGTCGTGCGCGTACCGATCCACGGCAAGGCCGAGAGCCTGAACCTCGCCACCGCCGCAGCCGTATGTCTCTACGCGTCGGCCCGTGCACAGCGCGCCTTCGGAGGGTGCCGCTCCGTCACCGAGAGCTAGTAGGGTGACCAGCTCGGGGCCCCTCGGTCGTTCGAGAGGTGGGGTACGGGGATGAGTGTCGGCACGAGCAGCGCACCGGGAGCACGGGACATGAGCCACCCGCCCGCGCCCCGGTACGGCGACCTCGCCGAACTCGGCATCACCCCCGACGACCTGCCCGACGGCCTCGTCGTCGCCGACGAGCACGGCCAGGTCGTCTGCTTCAACGCCGCGGCCGAGCGCATCACCGCCGTCTCCGCCGCCGAGGCCCTCGGACAGCGTCTGGAGAAGGCCCTGCCGTTAGAGGATCTGGAGGGCCGCCGCTGGTGGCAGGTCACCGACCCGTACGGCGGACTGGCCATCCGCAACCGCCAGCCCGAGCGGAACCTGCTGCTGCCGGGCGGGCGCGAGGTCCTGGTCTCGGTGCGGTACGTCCGGGCCGAGCCCACCGGCCCCGTCCGCCGCGTCGTCGTCTCGCTGCGGGACACCGAGGCCCGCCGCCGCACCGAGCGCAGCCACGCCGAACTGATCGCCACGGTCGCCCACGAACTGCGCTCGCCGCTCACCTCCGTCAAGGGCTTCACCGCGACCCTGCTCGCCAAGTGGGAGAGGTTCACCGACGACCAGAAGCGGCTGATGCTGGAGACCGTCGACGCCGACGCCGACCGCGTCACCCGGCTCATCGCCGAGCTGCTGGACATCTCGCGGATCGACAGCGGGCGGCTGGAGGTGCGGCGCCAGCCCGTCGACATCGGCGCCGCGGTGGGGCGGCACATCCAGGCGTACGTCGCCGCCGGGCAGCCCGCCGACCGCTTCCTGCTCCGCCTGCAGCAGCCGCTGCCCGATCTGTGGGCCGACCCCGACAAGATCGACCAGGTGCTCAGCAACCTGCTGGAAAATGCGGTGCGGCACGGCGAGGGAACCGTCACCATTGACGTCACGCCCACGGCGTCGCCCCGCGAGGGAGAGGACGCCGGCACGTCGGTCACGGTGAGCGACGAGGGGTCCGGCATCCCGGAGGAGTCCATGAACCGCGTCTTCACCCGCTTCTGGCGGGGCAGCAAGCGCGGCGGCACCGGCCTCGGGCTCTACATCGTCAAGGGCATCGTCGAGGCCCACGGCGGCACCATCACGGTCGGCCGCGCCCCCGGCGGCGGCGCCGAGTTCCGATTTACGTTGCCCGTGGCGGCTCCGGCGTATCTCGCCTGACGGCCACGGGCGCATCCGCCTGTCCGCACCCCGTTAGACTCGGCCTTTGGCACCTTTGCGTCCCGGAGACGGCCCACTGAGTCGGTGACGGGGACCTTCAGCCAGCAGATCGGAAGCACGGGAAGAGATGTCGGCACCGAATAAGTCGTACGACCCTGTAGAGGTCGAGGCGTTGAAACCGGAAGAGATCGAGCGCATGCGGGACGAGGCGCTCGCCGCCTTCGCCGCCGCGGACTCGCTCGACAAGCTCCAGGAGGCCAAGGTCGCCCACACCGGCGGCACCTCCCCGCTGGCCCTCGCCAACCGCGAGATCGGCGCCCTGCCCCCGCACGCCAAGGCCGCCGCCGGAAAGCTGGTCGGCCAGGCCCGCGGCGCCGTCAACAAGGCGCTGGCCGCCCGCCAGGCCGAGCTGGAGGCCGAGCGTGACGCCCGGGTGCTGGTCGAGGAGGCGGTGGACGTCACGCTGCCGTTCGACCGGGTACCGGCCGGCGCCCGCCACCCGCTGACCACGCTCTCGGAGCGCATCGAGGACATCTTCGTGGCCATGGGCTACGAGGTCGCCGAGGGCCCCCAGGTCGAGGCCGAGTGGTTCAACTTCGACGCCCTCAACATCGGCCCGGACCACCCGGCGCGCGGCGAGGCGGACACCTTCTTCGTCGAGGGCCCGCAGGGCGGCACCGAGTCCGGTGTCGTGCTGCGCACCCACACCTCGCCGGTCCAGATCCGCTCGCTGCTCGACCGTGAGCTGCCGGTGTACGTGATCTGCCCGGGCCGCGTGTACCGCACCGACGAGCTGGACGCCACCCACACCCCGGTCTTCCACCAGGTCGAGCTGCTCGCGGTCGACGAGGGCCTCACCATGGCGGACCTCAAGGGCACGCTGGACCACATGGTGCAGTCCCTGTTCGGCGAGGGCATGAAGACCCGGCTGCGGCCGAACTTCTTCCCGTTCACCGAGCCGTCCGCCGAGATGGACATGGTGTGCTACGTCTGCCGCGGCGAGTCCGTCGGCAACCCCGACCGGCCCTGCCGCACCTGCTCCAGCGAGGGCTGGATCGAGCTGGGCGGCTGCGGCATGGTCAACCCGCGGGTGCTCACGGCCTGCGGCGTCGACCCGGAGAAGTACAGCGGCTTCGCCTTCGGGTTCGGCATCGAGCGGATGCTGATGTTCCGCCACAACGTCGAGGACATGCGAGACATGGTCGAGGGTGACGTCCGGTTCACCCGGCCGTTCGGGATGGAGATCTGATGCGGGTCCCGCTTTCCTGGCTGCGGGAGTACGTCGACCTGCCGGCCACCGAGACCGGCCGCGATGTGCAGGCCAAGCTCATCTCGGCCGGCCTCGAGGTCGAGAGGGTCGAGCAGCTCGGCGACGGCCTCAAGGGCCCCCTGGTCGTCGGCCAGGTGCTGACCATCGAGGAGCTGGAGGGCTTCAAGAAGCCGATCCGCTTCTGCACCGTCGACGTCGGCACCGCGAACGGAACCGGTGAGCCCCAGGAGATCGTCTGCGGCGCCCGGAACTTCCAGGCCGGCGACAAGGTCGTGGTCGTGCTCCCCGGCGCCGAGCTGCCCGGCGGCTTCGCGATCTCCGCGCGCAAGACCTACGGCCGTACCTCGCACGGCATGATCTGCTCCAGCGACGAGCTGGGCATGGGTGACGACGGCACCAAGGGCATCATCGTGCTGCCGCCGGAGACCGAGGTCGGCAAGGACGCCATCGAGCTGCTGGAACTGTTCGACGAGGTCCTGGACATCGCCGTCACCGCCAACCGCGGAGACTGCCTGTCCATCCGCGGCGTCGCCCGCGAGACCGCCATTGCCTACGGTCTGCCGCTGCGCGACCCGGCGCTGCTCGACGTCCCGGCCCCGAACGCCTTCGGCTACCCGGTGCAGGTCTCCGAGCCCGTGGGCTGCGACCGCTTCACCGCGCGTACGGTCACCGGTCTGAGCGCCGAGGCGCGGTCCCCGATCTGGCTGCAGCGGCGGCTGCAGAAGGTCGGCATGCGCCCGATCTCGCTCGCCGTCGACGTCGCCAACTACGTGATGATGGAGCTCGGCCAGCCGCTGCACACCTACGACCGCAAGCTGGTCCAGGGCACCATCGGCGTCCGCCGCGCGGCCGAGGGCGAGAAGATCGTCACCCTCGACGGCGTCGAGCGGACGCTGCACGCCGAGGACCTGGTCATCACCGACGACAGCGGCCTCATCGGCCTCGCCGGTGTCATGGGCGGCGCCAACACCGAGATCGCCGACCACGACGATGTCGAGAACGCCTCGACGGACGTGGTCATCGAGGCGGCGCACTTCGACGCCGTGGCGATCGCGCGGACGGCCCGCCGGCACAAACTGTCCTCCGAGGCGTCCCGCCGCTTCGAGCGCGGTGTCGACCCCATGGCCGCCGCCGCGGCCGCCCAGCGCACCGTCGACCTGCTGGTGCTGCTCGCGGGCGGCACCGCCGACGCCGGCGTCACCGAGGTCATCGCCCCGTCCGCGCCGCACACCATCACGGTCGCGGCGGACCACCCGGACAAGGTCGCCGGCGTCGAGTACGGCCGCGAGACCGTCGTACGCCGCCTCCAGGAGGTCGGCTGCGACGTCTACGGACAGGACGAGCTGATCGTCACCGTCCCGTCCTGGCGTCCCGACCTGCTGGAGCAGAACGACCTCGCGGAAGAGGTCATCCGGCTCGAGGGCTACGAGAACCTGCCCTCCACGCTGCCCAAGCCGCCGTCCGGCCGGGGCCTGACCCCCCGTCAGCGGCTGCACCGGCGCGTCGGCCGCGCCCTGGCCGGTGCCGGGTACGTCGAGGCGCCGAACTACCCCTTCGTGGGGGAGCAGGTCTTCGACCAGCTCGGTCTCGACGCCGACGACCCGGCCCGCCGAGTCGTGAAGCTGACCAACCCGCTCAACGACGAGGAGCCCGCGCTCCGTACGTCGCTGCTGCCGGGCCTGCTCGGTGCGCTGCGGCGCAACGACGGACGGGGCTCGCACGACCTGGCCCTGTTCGAGACCGGCCTGGTCTTCCTGCCCCGCGAGGAGCAGCGGGTCGCCGCGCAGCTGCCCGTGGACCGGCGTCCGACCGACGAGGAGATCGCCGCGCTCGACGCCGTCCTGCCCGAGCAGCCGCGCCATGTCGCCGTCGTCCTCGCGGGCGCCCGCGAGCAGGCCGGCTGGTGGGGCGCGGGCCGTCCGGCCGGGTGGGCCGACGCGGTGCAGGCCGCGCGGACCGTCGCCGCCGAGGCGGGTGCGGAACTGATCGTGCGGCCCGGGCAGTACGGGCCCTGGCATCCGGGCCGGTGCGCCGAGCTGGTCGTCACCGTCGACGGTGCCGAGCGGGTCGTGGGCCACGCCGGTGAGCTGCACCCGCGGGTCCTCAAGGCGCTGGGACTGCCCGCGCGCACCTGCGCGATGGAGCTGGACCTGGACGCGCTGGAGCAGGTGGGCGACGGGGTGCCGCAGGCGCCGGGCATCTCCTCGTTCCCGGTCGCCACGCAGGATGTCGCCCTCGTCCTCGACAAGTTCGTGCCGCACGCCGAGGTGGAGGCCGCGCTGCGCGAGGGCGCGGGGGGCCTGCTGGAGGCCATCCGGCTGTTCGACGTGTACGAGAACGCGGAGCAGCTGGGTGACGGGAAGAAGTCGCTGGCGTACGCGCTGCGGTTCCGGGCGCCGGATCGCACGCTGACCGTGGACGAGGCTTCGGCGGCCCGGGACGCGGCGGTCGCCCTCGCGGGCGAGCGGACCGGGGCGGTGTTGCGGGGCTAGTCCTCGTACGCCTGCGGGTTGTTGCCGGTCACCTCACTCGTTCGAGTGAGAACTGCCGGTGTACTGGTCCTCTTGGGCCATGCGGTCGACAGAATCGGACCGGCCTTTCGGGGTCGGTCCGATTCTGCGTTGACGCGGCCTACTTGGGGGCCACCGGCATGATCCGCATCAAGGCTGTGTTTCCCCGTCGGCTGCTCGCGCTGGGGCTGCCCACCGCCTGGGGCGCGATGGCGATCACCTACAAGCTCACCTGTCCGCTCGCCCAGCAGGACGGCATCGGAGCCCGCGCGGTCACCAGCGCCGTCTTCTTCGCGGTCGGCACCGGGCTGATCCTCCATGTCCGCCAAGTCCTGCTGCGGGAGCTGCGGCAGATCCGCCGGGTCGCCGGGGTCGCGCAGAGCGTGCTGCTGCGGCCGCTGCCGCCGCGGATCGACGGACTGAACATCGCCGCCACCCAGCTCTCCGCGGACCGGGGGGCCTCGGTGGGCGGGGACCTGTACGAGGTCATCGCAACCGAGCACGGGGTGCGCGTGGTGATGGGCGACGTACGGGGACACGGCATCGCCGCCGTCGGCACGGCCGCGGCACTCCTCGGCAGCTTCCGCGAGGCGGTCCACGACGAGCCGGACCTGGGGCGGGTGCTCCGTCGAATGGACCGCGCCCTCGCCCGGCACCTGCGGGAGCGGTACCGGGACGAACCCGAGGCGGCGGAGGAGTTCGCCACCGTCCTGCTGCTGGAGATCGGCCGGGACGCGGAAGTGCGGGCCCTCAACTGCGGCCATCCCTGGCCCTACTTGATCAGCGGCACGCGGGTGGAGCCCCTGGCGCGCGCGGATCCGCTGCCGCCGCTAGGTCCCTTCCCGCTGCCGAGGGAACTGGCGGCCCTTTCGTGCGGACCGTTGCTCCCCGGCGAGTCCCTGACCCTGTACACGGACGGTGCGGAAGACGCGCGGGACGCGCGTGGCCGGTTCTTTTCACTTCCGGCGGCTCTGCTGGGCGCCTCCCGCACACACCCCGGCTCCCCACAGCTGATCCTCCGTACGGTATTGAGCGCGCTGATGCGTCACGCGGGCGGCACACCCTCCGACGACATCGCACTGCTGATCCTGCGGAACGACCGAACTCACGTGAGGGGCAACTCCATAGGGGCGCGGGGAACTGCGCGACCAGCCACATCGAACCCGCAGCCGACACAGCACCACTAGTGCCACGGTGAACAGTCGCCCGGCGCAGCGAGCGCAGCGTCCCGGCAGGGCCGCCGCACTGTACGAGGGGGAGCCGGCGGCCCGGCCGGCCTCTTGCGAGGCAATTCAGTCAACCGGCTGGAAACTCTCCGCGACAGTGCGCACACTGCGCGGATTCGAGCACTCCGTTCACACCCCGTGTGAAGCCGGAACCACTACTCTGACGGAACCGAGCCACCCGGGGGGCATATATGCAGCCCAACACTCTGCTCGACGCGATCCTGGACGAGGCGGGGATCTCGCACGCGGGGCTGGCAGCACACGTGAACCAGGCCGGACGGGCGCGCGGGCTCGCGCTCAGGTACGAACACACCGCCGTCGCACGGTGGTTGAAGGGGCAGCGGCCGCGCGGTCAAGTCCCCGACCTGATCTGCGAGGTGCTGGCCGGCCGCCTCCAACGCCCGGTCACCCTCGACGACATCGGACTCGGCGTACCCGGCGAGCCCTCCGCCCCGCACGCCACCTCGCTGTCCGGGTTCGTCGAGCGGGCCACCGCCCTGTGGCGCTCCGACGAACAGCAGCGTCCGCACATCCTCGGCGCGCCCGCCGTCACCGGCACCCCCGCCGTGATGCCGGTGTGGGAGTGGGAGAACCCGCCCGAGGACGTGGACGTCTCGCGTGGCGGCCGGCACCGGGTCACGCCCGCCGACCTGGAGATGCTGCGGGCCGCCCGCACCCACTACGAGCAGATGTACCGCAAGGCCGGCGGCATCGCGACCCGCACCCGGATCGTCGGCTTCCTCAACGCCGAGGCCGCCCCGCTGCTGCGCGGCAGCTACACCGACGCCATCGGCCGCCAACTCCACCGCGCCACCGGCGGTCTGGTGGCCGTCGCCGGGATCTGTGCCTACGACTCCGACGCGCACGGCCTGGCCCAGCGCTACTTCCACCAGGCGCTGCGGCTCGCGAAGGCCAGCGGTGACCGAGGGCTCGGCGCCTATGTGATCGCCCTGCTGGTCAACCAGGCGCTGTTCATGCGGGAGTTCCGCCAGGCCGTCGCCTTCGCGGAGGCCGCGTTGCGTGCCGCGGGCCGGCACATCACGCCGGCGCTCGCCTCGGATCTGTACGCGATGCAGGCGAAGGCGTACGCACACCTCGGTGACGGCACGAGCGCCCTGTCCTGCATCCGGCGTGCCGAGCAGGCCGCCGAACGCATCCGGCGCGGATACGAACCCGACGAAACGGGCTATGTCCAGCCGGGGCTCGTCAACGTCCAGGTGGCGGAGGCGCTGCTGAGCCTGGGCGAACTCGCGGCGGCCGGCGAGCACGCGGCCGCGGCCGTCGACAATCCCGCCCATGACCGCGGCCGGGTGCACCGGCTCGCCATGCTCAGCACGATCGAACTGCGTCAGGGCCACGCCGACAAGGCGGTGGCCACCGCGGTGCAGATGGCCGAACAGGCGAGGGGAATGGAGTCCCAGCGGCTGCGCGACAGACTCCGCGCGGTACGCGAATACCTGGTGCGCAGCGGCTGCGCGGGCACCTCCGAGGCCGCCGAACTCATCGACGGCGCACTACGCGTACCGCTGTAGGTCGGTGCTCGACCACCGACAGCTCACAGTCCCTGCTGCGATATTGCCACTTACTCGACGGAAGGTGGCAGAACCGTGCAGTGGGCGAAACAGAGCGAACAAACTGTGTACTCAAATCGCTGGTTCAGCGTCAATCTCGCGGATGTCGAACTGCCGGACGGCCGGCACCTCGACCACTTCCTGATCCGGCTGCGGCCGGTCGCCGTGGCCACGGTGGTCAACGAGGCCAATGAGGTCCTCCTCCTGTGGCGCCACCGGTTCATCACCGACAGCTGGGGGTGGGAACTCGCGGCCGGAGTGGTCGAGGACGGCGAGGACATCGCCGTGGCGGCCGCCAGGGAACTGGAGGAGGAGACCGGCTGGCGGCCGGGACGGCTGCACCACCTCATGAGCGTGGAGCCGTCCAACGGACTCACCGACGCCAGGCACCACATCTACTGGGCCGACGAGGGTGAGTACGTCGGGCACCCCGTGGACGACTTCGAGTCGGACCGCCGGGAATGGGTCCCCCTCAAGCTCGTCCCCGACATGGTCGCCCGTGGGGAGGTCCCGGCCGCCAACATGGCGGCCGCGTTACTCCTGCTGCACCACCTCAGGCTCGGGCAGGACGCGTTGCCCTGATCCCCCCGCCGCGCCCTGCGAGTTAATGCCCGAGGGCCTGCCAGATCGCCACGACGAGCGCGCCCAGCGCGGTCAGTACCGCCACCGCGGGCAGCGGCCAGCGGGCGTGCTCCAGGGCGACGATGCGCGCGGACAGATCATCGAGCTCCTTGCATGTCTCCTCGGTGCGATGGCTGAGCAGGGCCAGGCCTCCCTCGACACGGGCATAGGCCACGTCGAGGCGACGCCGTAACTCTGCGAGTTCTCCATGGACCACGGGATGCTCGGGTTCGGCGGTCACGAGTCCGCTCCTTTCCGTAGTCGTCACATCCCTGCGTGCGCTCTTGCATGCGCATGAAGAGTCAACTCCCCTGGTGGGCGCGTGGGGAGAGTGTGCGAAGGGCATATGCGAGCCCGGCGCGCACACGGTGTGTGAATGCCGCGGGCCCGGCGCTCCGAGGAGTGCCGGGCCCGTGCTCGTCGCACTGTGTAATCAGCACCCTGCATCGGGCACTGTGCAATCAGTAGCTGTAGAACCCCGAACCGGACTTGCGGCCGAGGCGGCCGGCGTCGACCATGCGCTGGAGCAGCGGGGGAGCGGCGTAGAGCGGCTCCTTGTACTCCTCGTACATCGAGTACGCGACCGAGGCGACGGTGTCCAGACCGATCAGATCGGACAGCTTCAGCGGGCCCATCGGGTGGGCGCAGCCGAGCTCCATGCCGTTGTCGATGTCCTCGCGGCTGGCGATGCCCGACTCGAACATCCGGATAGCGGAGAGCAGGTAGGGGATCAGCAGCGCGTTCACCACGAAACCCGAGCGGTCCTGGGCGCGGATGGCGTGCTTGCCGAGCACCTTCTCGGTGAAGACCTGGGCGCGGCTGAGGGTGCCCTCGGAGGTGGTGAGCGCCGGGATCAGCTCGACCAGCTTCTGCACCGGGGCCGGGTTGAAGAAGTGGATGCCGATGACCTGGTCGGGCCGCGAGGTGGCGACCGCGAGCCTCACCAGCGGGATGGAGGAGGTGTTCGAGGCCAGGATCGCGTCCGGCCGGGTCACGACCTGGTCCAGCACCTGGAAGATCTCGGTCTTGACCTGCTCGTTCTCCACGACGGCCTCGATCACCAGATCGCGGTCCGCGAACTCGCCGAGGTCGGTGGTGAAGCTGAGCCGCGCCTGCGTGGCCGCCAGCTCGTCCTCGCTGATCTTGCCGCGCTCGGCGGCCTTGGCCAGGGAGTTGAACAGCCGGGTACGGCCGATCTCCAGGGCCTCGCCGGTGGTCTCGGCGACCTTCACGTCCAGCCCGGACCGGGCGCACACCTCGGCGATGCCGGCGCCCATCTGGCCGCAGCCCACCACTCCGACGCGTTCGATGTCGGTCACATCGTCCCTTTCGCTGAACTTCGGCTGTGGCAGGACCCCGGGTCCCGGTGCCTGCTCCGTTCGTGCACGTTACCGCCAAGTATCGATGATCGATCGCCGGGGTGGGGGCATCCTGGGGCGCGAAGACGATCCGTGACCGTGCGGATCCGCAGTGCGATGGGGGTGCGCGAAATGGGCCGAATCACGCGTCGGGCCTTCGCCCTGGCCGCGTTGGGAGCCTTCTCGACGGCCTCGGGAGCGTCGGCGGCGCCGGAGCGGCGGCATGCGGCGGGCGGCGAGATGCGGGGCATGTGGCTGGCGACGGTCGCGGGCCGCGACTGGCCCTCCGCCGCGGGCCTCAGCGCGGCGAGACAGCGCGCCGAGCTGATCGCCCATCTCGACACCGCGGTACGGCGCCGGCTGAACACGGTGATCTTCCAGGTGCGGCCGACGGCCGACGCGCTGTGGCCCTCGCCGCACGAACCCTGGTCGGCCGTGCTGACCGGGACGCAGGGCAAGGCGCCGGGCTGGGATCCGCTCGGCACGGCCGTCCGGGAGGCCCACGCCCGCGGCCTGGAGCTGCACGCCTGGTTCAACCCGTACCGGATCGCCAACCACACGGACCTGAGCGCGCTCGTCGCCTCGCATCCGGCCCGGCGGCACCCCGACTGGGTGGTGCGCTACGGCGGGAAGCTCTACTACAACCCCGGGCTGCCCGAGGTCCGCGCCTTCGTGCAGGACGCGATGATGGACGCGGTCGAGCGGTACGCCGTGGACGGCGTGCACTTCGACGACTACTTCTATCCGTATCCGCGGGCGGGCCAGACCTTCGACGACGACGAGGCCTACGACCGGCACGGCGGCGGGTTCTCGGGCCGGGCCGCGTGGCGGCGCCACAACATCGACCGGCTGGTCCAGGAGACGTCGGCCCGGGTCCGGCGGATCCGGCCGGGCGCCCGGTTCGGGATCAGCCCCTTCGGGGTGTGGCGCAACGCGGGCACCGACCCGCTCGGCAGCGACACCCGGGCCCTGCAGGCGTACGACGACCTGTACGCGGACACCCGCAGCTGGGTGCGGCAGAACTGGCTCGACTACATCTGCCCGCAGCTGTACTGGCCCATCGGCCACGCCGCCGCCGACTACGCCGTCCTGCTGCCCTGGTGGGCCCGCACGGTCCGGGGCACCGCGACGCAGCTGTACGTCGGTGAGGGGCTGTACCGGGCGGGCGACCCGGCGCAGGGCGCCGCCTGGCAGCAGCCGGCCGAGCTGTCCCGGCACCTCACGCTGGCCAAGGAGCACCCGGAGGCGCGCGGGCATGTCTTCTTCGCCGCCAAGGAGGTGGCGGCGGACCCGATCGGGGCCATGGCGCGGGTGGTCGCCGACCACTACCGGCAGCCGGCGGCGACCCCGCGCCGGCCTACATCGGGGTGATGTCCCGGTGGGGCATCCGCGTGTGGCGGATCTCGGTGTCGGGGCCGGGCGAGCACAGGCCCTCGTGCCCGTCCTCGAAGCGGACGCGGTAAGGCGGATTGCCCTCCTGGCCCAGGACTTCGACGATCTCGCCGACCTTGTCGTGCTGTCCGACCACCCTGCCGTGCTGGACAAGCTGGTCGCCCACGGTTGCACGCATCTGGGGGCCTCCTCGGCATGTGCGGGAGCAGCGGTCCGTGGCCTTGAGCCCACGGCCGCGGGCGGCGGCGGTAAGGGGGTCGTACGACCCGCTCAACCGCGCGCCCGTTGGGTGACGGCGATGCAGACGAGCACCGCCGCGGCCGTCAGCGGGGCGGCCACTGTCAGATGCTCGCCCAGCAGCAGCACCGACCACACCAGTGTGAGCAGCGGCTGCGCCAACTGCAACTGGCTGGCCTTGGGGATGCCGATGACCGCCATGCCCCGGTACCAGACGACCAGGCCGGCGAACTGCGAGCCGGCCGCGACCCACAGCAGTCCGGTCACGCTGTGCGCGGTGAGCTGGACCGGCTCCTGGGCCAGGGCGAGCACGGCGGCGGGCACGGACACCGGCAGGCAGCACACCAGCGCCCAGCCGATGACGTGCCAGCCCGGCATGACCCGGGCCAGCCGGCCGCCCTCGGTGTAACCGGCCGCGCACACCAGCAGGGCCCCGAAGAGGTACAGGTCGGCGGTGGTGAGGGCGCCCCCGCTCTGCTGCACGGTGAACGCGACGACCGCGGCGGCGCCGGCCAGCGCGGCCGTCCAGAAGGTGCGCGAGGGCCGGGTGCCCATGCGCAGGGCGGAGAGCAGCGCGGTGGTCAGCGGGAGCAGGCCGACGACGACCGCCGCGTGCGCGGTGGTGGACGTCTGGAGCGCGAGCGTGGTCAGCAGGGGGAAGCCGACGACCACTCCGGCCGCCACCATGGCGAGCCCCGCCCAGTGCCGGCGGTCCGGCAGCGGCACCCGCAGCGCCAGCAGGCAGCCACCGGCGAGCACGGCGGCGAGGACACTGCGCACGGCCACCAGCGACCAGGGGCCGAAGCCCTCCAGGCCCCAGGCGGTGGCGGGGAAGGTGAGGGAGAAGGCGGTCACGCCAAGCGCGGCCAGCAGGGTGCCGTACGCCGGTGAGGTGCCGCTCGGGGTGTCGACCGCTATCCGGCTCGGAGCGGTAGCGCTACTCTGTGCTCTCATGCAAGAGCGTAGCAGCGTCGGTGAACTGGCGGATCAACTGCGGCGAGAACTCGACCGCTACTCATACGGTGGAAAGCTCCCGTCGAGCCGGGCCCTCGTCGAGCGGTTCCGGGTGAGCCCGGTGACCGTCTCGCGCGCCCTGGCGCAGCTCGCGGCCGAGGGCCTGGTCGTCACCCGGCCCGGCGCCGGAGCCTTCCGGGCCCGGCCGCGGGCGGAGGCGACGCCCGCCGGGGACACCTCCTGGCAGGAGGTGTCGCTGAGCGCGGACAGCGCCGCCGAACTCGTGCCGCGCTCGGTGGACGCCTCCGGTGTCCTCGTGTCGCTCGCCGCTCCGCCGCCCGGAGTAATCGAGTTCAACGGCGGCTATCTGCACCCCTCCCTGCAGCCGGAGCGCGCCATGGCGGCGGCGCTGTCCCGGGCGGGGCGCCGGCCCGGGGCCTGGGGGCGGCCGCCCATGGAGGGGCTGCCGGAGCTGCGCGAGTGGTTCGCGCGGAGCATCGGCGGCGCGGTCACCGCGGCCGAGGTGCTGGTCACCTCCGGCGGCCAGTCGGCGCTCACCACGGCCCTGCGCGCGCTGGCACCGCCCGGGGCGCCGGTCCTGGTGGAGTCGCCCACCTACCCCGGCATGCTGGCCATCGCCCGGGCCGCCGGCCTGCGCCCGGTGCCGGTCCCGGTGGACCCGGACGGGGTGCGCCCCGCCCTCCTCGCCGACGCGTTCCGGGCCACCGGCGCCCGCGTCTTCGTCTGCCAGCCGCTCTTCCAGAACCCGACCGGCGCCGTGCTCGCCCCGGACCGCCGCGCCGAGGTGCTGCGCATCGCGCGCGCGGCCGGCGCGTTCGTGATCGAGGACGACTTCGTCCGACGGCTGGTGCACGAGGACGCCGGGCCGCTGCCGCGTCCGCTGGCCGCGGACGATCCCGACGGGGTGGTGGTGCACGTGTGCTCCCTGACCAAGGCCACCTCGCCGAGCTTCCGGGTCAGCGCGCTGGCCGCCCGCGGTCCGGTGCTGGAGCGGTTGCGCGCCATCCAGGTCGTCGACACCTTCTTCGTGCCCCGGCCGCTGCAGGAGGCGGCCCTGGAGCTCGTCGGCTCGCCCGCCTGGACCCGCCATCTGCGCGCCATCTCCACGCAGTTGCGGCTGCGCCGGGACACGATGACGGCCGCGCTGCTGAGCGAGCTGCCCGAACTGGCCCTGCCGCACATCCCGTCCGGCGGCTACCACCTCTGGCCCCGGCTGCCCGACGGCACCGACGAGACCGCCCTGGCCGCGGCCGCCCTGCGCGCGGGCGTCGCGATCACCCCCGGCCGCCCGTACTTCAGTGCCGAACCCCCGGCCGCCCACCTGCGCCTGAGCTTCGCCGCGGTGGCGGGGACGGGCGAGATCGCGGAAGGGGTACGGCGGCTGCGGCGGGCCCTGGCGGAGGTCCGCTAGCCGAGGGCGGCCGGTCCTGACCTGCGAGTAAGGCCTTGGGTACGCTGGGTGACTCAGAGGTAACGCCACTTGACCTGCGCACTTCCGGGAATCACCATCTCGGCATGTCACTTCGGGTCACGTTCGTCGCCGCCGCGCGCAGCTCCTCGTTGCTCGCCGAGCGTTTCGAGGACGACCGTCCGCTGGACCAGGCCGGGTGGGACGAGGTGCAGCGCTTCGCCCATGATCTGGTGCCGCTGTCGGCGGCCGAGCTGCGCTACTGCTCGCCCACGCCGCGCAGCCGCGCCACCGGCGACGCCCTCGGGTACGCGCCCCTGGTGCAACTCGCCCTGCGCGACTGTGACATGGGCCGCTGGCGCGGGCTGACGCTCGGCGAGGCGATGGCCCGGGAACCGGCGGCGGTGGACGCCTGGCTCGCGGATCCGCGAGCCACTCCACACGGTGGGGAGTCGCTGTCGGCGTTCATCGGCCGGGTCGGCGGCTGGCTGGACACCCGGCCGGTGGAGGACGGCGGCCGGGTCGTCGCCGTGGCCGAACCCTCGGTGATCCGCGCCGCCCTGGTCTACGCCCTCAAGGCGCCGCCCGCCACCTACTGGAATTTCGACGTCCGCTCGCTGTCGACGACGACCGTCAGCGGTCGGGCGGGCCGCTGGAACCTCCGTTTCGACGGGGCGCCGGTCCAGCCCTCATGGGCGTAGGGGCCGACGCTCCCGGGCGTAGTCGGTGGTCAGGACGAGATCCTTCGCGGGGCCGCGCACCCGCCACACCGTCCGCCAGTGGTCCTCGTCGACCGCGGTGAACTCGCCGCGGTAGAGGTCGGCCGAGCAGGGATGGTCCGCCAGGTGCCGGCCCGTGGACAGGTCCAGGTCGTGGAAGGGGCGGCCGTCGGCGAAGCGGACGTCGGCCGTGCCGGGCGCGCTCCCGGGCAGGAAGCGCAGGGTCCGCTCGGCGGGCCGGGGCACGCCCTGCCAGACGAATGTTCCGGACTCCTCGTGCAGCAGCCCGCCCGTCTCCAGCGGGCCGAAAACAGTCGTCCCGGTGAACTCGCCCCACGCCTCGCTCGCGTGATCCCGCACGGACCGCCGCACCCGCCACGAGCCCGTCAGGTACGCCAGCACATCTGGTACTGGCCAGAACTCGCCCATGACGCCGCTGTCTCCGTCCCGTCCGTTCCTGCGCGACCCATTGACGGGCCCCTGCCCCCTCCCTATCTTGCCGTTCGACCTTCTGGTCAACGTCCGATATCCCGAACACTTTTGAGCGACCTGCATCACGACCATCGAGCCGCGGAGTATCCATGTCACGCACCCGCACCCGCTGGAGACTCGGTCTCGCCGCCACCGCCTTCCTGGTGGCGGCCACCGGACTCGTCCCGGCACCCGCGCACGCCGAGGACGTCACCGACTACACGATCACCGTCGACCCGACGGCCCGGGGCGCGGCCATCGACGACACCATGTACGGCGTCTTCTTCGAGGACATCAACCGGGCCGCCGACGGCGGTCTGTACGCCGAGCTGGTGCAGAACCGGTCCTTCGAGTACTCCACCGCCGACAACGGCTCGTACACCCCGCTCACCTCCTGGGCGGCCTCCGGCACCGCCCAGGTCCGGGACGACACCGGCCGCCTGAACGAGCGCAACCGCAACTACCTGGCCCTCGGCGCCGGTTCGTCCGTCACCAACGCCGGTTACAACACGGGCATCCGTGTCGAGCAGGGCAAGCGGTACGACTTCTCGGTGTGGGCCCGCGCCGAGGCCAGCAGCACCCTCACCGTCGGCCTGAAGGACGCCGCCGGCACGCTCGCGACCGCCCGCCAGGTGGCCGTCTCCGGCGGCTGGAAGAAGTACACCGCCACCTTCACCGCGAGCCGCACCAGCTCCCACGGCCGCCTCGCCGTCGCCTCCACCGGGGCCGCCGCGCTCGACATGGTCTCGCTCTTCCCGCGCGACACCTACAAGAGCCAGGCGAACGGCCTGCGCAAGGACCTCGCCGAGAAGATCGAGGCCCTGGACCCGTCGTTCGTCCGGTTCCCGGGCGGCTGCATCGTCAACACCGGCTCCATGCAGGACTACAGCGAGGCGTCCGGCTGGCAGCGCAAGCGCTCCTACCAGTGGAAGGACACCATCGGCCCGGTCGAGCAGCGCGCCACCAACGCCAACTTCTGGGGCTACAACCAGAGTTACGGACTCGGCTACTACGAGTACTTCCGCTTCTCCGAGGACATCGGCGCCATGCCGCTGCCCGTCGTCCCCGCCCTGGTGACCGGCTGCGGCCAGAACCGCGCCACCGACGACGAGGCGCTGCTCCAGCGGCACATCCAGGACACCCTCGACCTCATCGAGTTCGCCAACGGCCCCGCCACCAGCACCTGGGGCAAGAAGCGCGCCGAGATGGGACACCCCAGGCCCTTCGGTCTGACCCACCTCGCCGTCGGCAACGAGGAGAACCTCCCGGACGAGTTCTTCGCCCGCTTCCAGAAGTTCCGCACCGCGATCGAGGCGAAGTACCCGGACATCACGGTGATCTCCAACTCCGGCCCGGACGACACCGGTTCGACCTTCGACCGGCACTGGGACCTCAACCGCGAGGGCAAGGTCGACATGGTCGACGAGCACTACTACAACAGCCCGCAGTGGTTCCTGCAGAACAACGACCGCTACGACAGCTACGACAGGAACGGCCCCCAGGTCTTCCTCGGTGAGTACGCCTCCCAGGGCAACGCCATGAAGAACGCCCTCGCCGAGGCCGCGTTCATGACCGGCCTGGAGCGCAACGCCGACATCGTCAAACTCGCCTCGTACGCCCCGCTGCTCGCCAACGAGGACTACGTCCAGTGGCGGCCCGACCTGATCTGGTTCAACAACCACGCCTCCTGGAACTCCGCCAACTACGAGGTCCAGAAGCTGTTCATGACCAACGTCGGCGACCGCGTCGTCCCGTCCACCGCGACCGGCACCCCGGACGTCAGCGGCCCGATCTCCGGCGCCGTCGGCCTGTCGACGTGGGCGACCAGTGCGGCGTACGACGATGTGTCGGTGACGGCGGCGGACGGAACCCCGCTGCTCGGCGACGACTTCTCCGGTGACGCATCGAAGTGGACGCACCACGGCACGGGCAGCTGGGCCGTCCGGGACGGCGCCTACGTCCAGACCGACGAGGCCGCCGAGAACACCCTGGTCACGGCCGGTGACCCCGCGTGGCACGACTACGACCTGCATGTGAAGGCCACCAAGAAGTCCGGCAAGGAGGGCTTCCTGGTCGCCTTCGGCGTCAAGGACACGGGCAACTACTACTGGTGGAACCTGGGCGGCTGGAACAACACCCAGTCCGCCGTCGAGCAGGCCTCGGAGGGCGGCAAGTCGACGCTGATCTCCAAGGCCGGGTCGATCGAGACGGGCCGCGCCTACGACATCGACATCAAGGTGCGGGGCCGCCAGGTCACCCTCTACCTCGACGGCCAGGAGTGGGGCAGCTTCACCGACGACAAGCCCGCCGAGCCGTTCCGGCAGGTCGTCACCAAGGACGCGGCGACCGGTGACCTGATCGTCAAGGTCGTCAACGCCCAGTCCGCCGACGCCCGGACGACCGTCGACCTCGGTGGCGCGAAGGTCGCCTCCCGGGCCCGGGTGACCACCCTGGCGGGCGACCCGGACTCGGTGAACACGGAGACGAACACTCCGGTCACCCCGGTGACGTCCACGGTTTCCGGGATCGCCTCGACGTTCGAGTACACCTTCCCGGCGAACTCGGTCACCTTCCTGCGGATCAAGCAGAGCTAGCCGAAGATCGTCCCAGGCCCTGCCCCGCCGACGACCGCGTCGGCGGGGCAGGGCCGCGTGGAGCGGAACAGCATTGCATAAACGTGCAGCGAAACGTATAGTCATGCCATCACGGAGGAGGAATCCATGACGGTACGTGCGGCCGTGGCCGGAGCGAGCGGATACGCGGGCGGAGAGCTGCTGCGTCTGCTCCTGACGCATCCGCGGGTCGAGATCGGCGCCCTGACCGGCAACTCCAACGCGGGTCAGCGGCTCGGCGCGCTCCAGCCGCACCTGCTGCCGCTGGCCGACCGTGTCCTGGAGCCCACCACCGCCGAGGTGCTCGCCGGACACGAGGTCGTCTTCCTCGCCCTGCCGCACGGCCAGTCCGCCGCCGTCGCCGAACAGCTCGGCCCGGACACGCTCGTCGTCGACATGGGCGCTGACTTCCGGCTCACCGACCCGGCCGACTGGGAGACGTTCTACGGCTCCCCGCACGCCGGCACCTGGCCGTACGGCCTGCCCGAGCTGCCGGGCGCCCGCGCCGCGCTGGAGGGGTCCAGGCGGGTCGCGGTGCCCGGCTGCTACCCGACCGCCGTCTCCCTCGCCCTCTTCCCGGCCTACACCGCCGGACTGGCCGAGCCCGAGGCCGTGATCGTCGCCGCGTCCGGCACCTCCGGCGCGGGCAAGACCCCCAAGCCGCACCTGCTGGGCAGCGAGGTCATGGGCTCCATGACGCCGTACGGCGTCGGCGGCGGCCACCGGCACACGCCCGAGATGAGCCAGAATCTCAGCGCGGCGGCGGGGCAGAAGGTCACCGTCTCCTTCACCCCGACCCTCGCGCCCATGTCCCGCGGCATCCTCGCCACATGCAGCGCCGCCGCGAAGCCGGGGGTGAGCGACGAGGCCGTCCGCGCCGCCTACGACAAGGCCTTCGCCGACGAGCCCTTCGTCCATCTGCTCCCCGAGGGCCAGTGGCCCGCCACGGCGTCCGTCCACGGTTCCAACGCCGTTCAGGTGCAGGTCGCGTACGACGAGGCCGCCGGACGCATCATCGCGATCAGTGCCATCGACAACCTGACCAAGGGCACCGCCGGCGGTGCCGTCCAGAGCATGAACATCGCCCTGGGACTCGACGAGACCACGGGGCTGACCACGATCGGAGTTGCGCCGTGAGCGTGACGGCAGCCAAGGGATTCACGGCGGCGGGCATCGCCGCCGGGATCAAGGAGAACGGCAACCCTGACCTGGCCCTCGTGGTCAACAACGGTCCCCGCCGCGCCGCCGCGGGCGTCTTCACCGCCAACCGCGTGAAGGCCGCGCCCGTGCTGTGGTCGGAGCAGGTCCTCAAGAGCGGCGAGGTCTCCGCGGTCGTCCTCAACTCCGGCGGCGCCAACGCCTGTACGGGACCCAAGGGCTTCCAGGACACGCACGCCACCGCCGAGAAGGCGGCCGAGGTGCTCGGCCGGGGCGCGATCGAGGTCGCCGTCTGCTCGACCGGTCTCATCGGCGTGCTGCTGCCGATGGACAAGCTGCTGCCCGGCATCGAGACCGCCGCGGCGCAGCTCTCCGAGCACGGCGGCGAGAAGGCCGCCATCGCCATCAAGACCACCGACACCGTCCACAAGACGTCCGTTGTGACCAAGGACGGCTGGACCGTGGGCGGGATGGCGAAGGGGGCCGGCATGCTCGCGCCGGGCCTGGCGACCATGCTGGTCGTCCTCACCACCGACGCCGACCTCCCGAGCGACGTGCTGGACACGGCGCTTCGGGCCGCCACCCGGACGACCTTCGACCGGGTCGACTCCGACGGCTGCATGTCCACCAACGACACCGTGCTGCTGCTCGCGTCGGGGGCGGCCGAGGTCACCCCCGCCCACGAGGAGTTCGCCGAGGCCGTACGGCAGGTCTGCGACGACCTCGGGCAGCAGCTGATCCGGGACGCCGAGGGCGCCAGCAAGGACATCAAGGTCGAGGTGATCAACGCCGCGACCGAGGACGACGCCGTCGAGGTGGGCCGCTCCATCGCCCGCAACAACCTCCTCAAGTGCGCCATCCACGGCGAGGACCCCAACTGGGGCCGGGTGCTCTCCGCGATCGGCACCACGCGGGCCGCCTTCGAGCCGGACCGGCTCAACGTCGCCATCAACGGCGTCTGGCTCTGCAAGGACGGCGGCGTGGGCGAGGACCGCGACCAGGTCGACATGCGCTACCGCGAGGTGCACATCGTCGCCGACCTCGCCGCCGGCGCCGAGACCGCCACCATCTGGACCAACGACCTCACCGCCGACTACGTCCACGAGAACAGCGCGTACTCCTCATGAGCAGCGGATCGACACGCAAGCACACCGCCCTGCCCAAGGCCCAGATCCTCATCGAGGCGCTGCCCTGGCTGGTCCGCCACAACGGCAAGACCGTCGTGATCAAGTTCGGCGGCAACGCCATGATCGACGAGGACCTGAAGGCCGCGTTCGCCCAGGACGTGGTGTTCCTGCACCACGCCGGGCTCAAGCCGGTCGTCGTGCACGGCGGCGGCCCGCAGATCAGCGCCGCCCTCGACCGGCACGGCATCGTCAGCGAGTTCAAGGCGGGCCTGCGCGTCACCACCGAGGACGCCATGGACGTCGTACGGATGGTGCTGGCCGGGCAGGTGCAGCGCGAGCTGGTCAACCTGCTCAACGAACACGGGCCGCTGGCCGTGGGGTTGACCGGCGAGGACGCGCACACCATCACCGCCACCAAGCACCGGCCCGAGATCGACGGCGAGTTGGTCGACATCGGGCGGGTGGGCGAGATCACCGACATCGACACGGGCGCGATCGAGGCACTGCTGGCCGACGGCCGGATCCCGGTCGTCTCGTCGATCGCCCGTAGCCAGGACGACGGACATGTCTACAACGTCAATGCTGATACGGCGGCTGCGGCACTCGCTGCGGCACTGGGCGCCGAAACCCTCATGGTCCTCACCGACGTCGAGGGCCTCTACGAGGACTGGCCGCGCAGCGACGAGGTGATCAGCCGCCTCACCGCCGCCCAACTGGAGAAACTGCTGCCGGAGTTGAGCTCCGGCATGGTGCCGAAGATGGAGGGCTGTCTGCACGCCGTCCGCAACGGCGTGCACACCGCCCGCGTCATCGACGGCCGGGTCCAGCACTCGATCCTGCTGGAGATCTTCACGGACGAGGGCATCGGCACGATGGTCGTGCCCGACGGAACCGATCAGGGGGAGTCATGACCAACCAGGAGCTGACCGCCCGCTGGCAGGGCGCCCTCATGAACAACTACGGCACCCCCCGGCTCGCCCTCGTGCGCGGTGAGGGCGCCAGGCTGTGGGACGCGGACGGCAGGCAGTACCTCGACTTCGTCGGCGGGATCGCCACCAACGCCCTCGGCCACGCCCATCCGGCGGTCGTCGAGGCCGTGAGCCGGCAGATCGCCTCCCTCGGCCATGTCTCCAACCTGTTCATGGCCGAGCCGCCCGTCGCGCTCGCCGAGCGGCTGCTCCAGCTCTTCGGCCGGGACGGCAGGGTCTTCTTCTGCAACTCCGGCGCCGAGGCCAACGAGGCCGTGTTCAAGCTGGGCCGGCTCACCGGGCGGACCCGTATGGTCGCCACCGACGGCGGCTTCCACGGCCGCACGATGGGCGCCCTCGCGCTCACCGGCCAGCCCGCCAAGCAGGACCCCTTCCTGCCGCTGCCCGGCGACGTCACCCATGTGCCCTACGGCGACGCGCAGGCGCTGGCCGCGGCGGTCACCGAGGAGACCGCGTTCGTGATCATCGAGCCGATCCAGGGCGAGAACGGCGTGGTCGTCCCGCCCCCCGGCTACCTCAAGGCCGCGCGGGCCATCACCGCCGCGACCGGCGCGCTGCTCGTCCTGGACGAGGTGCAGACCGGCATCGGGCGGACCGGCCACTGGTTCGAGTACCAGGCCCACGAGGGCGTGCTGCCCGACGTCGTCACCCTCGCCAAGCAGCTCGGCGGCGGGCTGCCGCTCGGCGCCACCGTCGCCTTCGGGCGGGCCGCCGAACTGCTCGGGCCCGGTCACCACGGCACGACCTTCGGCGGCAACCCGGTGGCGTGCGCCGCCGGACTCGCCGTACTCGACACGATCGAGAACGAGGGGTTGCTGGAGAACGTCAAGCGGCAGAGCGAGAAGTTGCGGGACGGAATCGAGTCGCTCGGGCATCCGCTGGTCTCCCATGTCCGGGGTGCGGGGCTCCTGCTGGGTATCGTGCTCACCGAGTCGCTCGCACCGCGGGTGCAGCAGGCGGCTCAGGACGCCGGCTTCCTGGTCAACGCGCCCGCCCCCGATGTCGTACGGCTGATGCCGCCGCTGAATCTCGGCGACGACGAGGTGGACGCGTTCCTCCGGGCGCTGCCCGGCGTTCTGGACGAGGCCCAAGGGGTGGACGGATGAGCCGGAGAATGAGACGACGATGAGTCAGGCGCAGGATCACGAGCACGCGGGCGCCGGGCCTGCCGTACCGCAGACCCGGACCGCCCGCCACCGCCGGATCGTGGACATCCTCAACCGGCAGCCGGTGCGGTCGCAGAGTCAGCTGGCGAAACTGCTGGCGGACGACGGGCTGACGGTGACGCAGGCGACGCTGTCCCGGGACCTGGACGAGCTGAACGCGGTCAAGATCCGCAACACCGACGGTGACTTGATCTACGCGGTGCCCAGCGAGGGCGGTTTCCGTACCCCCCGGGCTCCGCTGGGGGGGTCGGCGAAGGAAGAGCGGATGCGGCGGCTCTCGCAGGAGCTGCTGATCTCGGCGGAGGCCTCGGCGAACCTCGTGGTCCTGCGGACCCCTCCGGGGGCGGCGCAGTTTCTGGCGTCGGCGATCGACCAGGCGGAACTGCACGACATCCTGGGGACGATCGCGGGGGACGACACGTTGCTGTTGATCAGCCGGGAGGCGATGGGGGGTCAGGCGCTGGCGGAACATCTGCTGCGGTTGGCTCAGAACGGCCACTGAGAGGGGCGGTTCGGTGCGGGGCCGGGTGCGGGTGCGTGAGGGCTGGTCGCGCGCCGCACTGCGACACAGCCCCGCGCACCTGGGTGGGTGCAGTCGCCGTCAGCCCAGGCGCGCCGCCAGGCCCCCCGTGCAGCGGACCTCGTCGCCTGCCGTGATCAGGAGGGCCTCCACGTCGGGCAGTGTCTCCAGCCAGCGCAAGCCGTCCCGGGAGCCCATCGCGAACGCCGCCGTGGCCCAGCAGTCGGCCCAGGTCACCATGGGGGCCACCACCGTCACCGCCAGCAGGTCCGTCACCGCCGAGCGGCCGGTGCGGGGGTCCACTATGTGCGCGCCCCGCTCCGCCGTACCGGAGGTCGCCACCGCCAGTTCCGCGGCGCCCGCCGCCGAGATCACCGCCGCCAGCCCGCCCGGGCGCAGCGGGTCGGACACCCCTACCCGCCACGGCCGTTGCGGACCGGGCATGCCCAACAGCTGCACGTCCCCGCCGCCGTTGACGCTCACCCCGCTCGCCCCGGCCTCCGCCAGCCGCCGGGCCGCCCGCTCGACCGCCCACCCCTTCACGATCCCGGTGGGATCGAGCCGGCCCTCGTACGAGGTGCTGAACCAGCCGTCGCTGAGCCGCTCGGCCTCCGCGCCCAGCGTCAGGACCTCACCGACCTCCGGTGCGCATTCCGCCACCGTCAGCTCCCCGCGCGCAAGCCGCGAGACCTCGCTGTCCTCCCGGTACGTGCTGAACACCTCGTCGACCCGGTGCAGCCCGGCCACCGCCTCCGTGAGCGCCGCCCGCACCGCCTCCGGATCCCCGCCACGGACGTCGAAGGAGAAGACGGTCCCCATGACCTCCTCCGCATGACGCACCGCGGCGGGAGCCTGCGCCGGATCGGTCACCGACTCAGCCACCGGCCTGGTCCAGCGCCGACTGCAGCGACTGCTGGTAGCCGTTGCTGGTGTACGTCGCGCCGGACACCGCGTCGATGTCGGCACTCCCGGCCGCCACGGCGGCGGCGTTCAGCTTCGGCACGGCACTGCCGTTGATCCGCGTGCTCTGCCCGCCGCTCGGCGCCTGCACGGCCTCCGCCGCCGTGATCTTCCCGCCGCTCACGGTGATCCGCACCTGCACGGGCCCGTACTGCGTCGTCACCGTCTCCCCGGTGACCGTACGGGCGGCGGCCTCGGCGGAACCCCCCGCTTCGGCGGAACCCCCGGCTTCGGCGGAACCCCCGGTCCCGGAGTCACCGGCCTCGGCACCACCGGCCGCCTTCTCCATCTTGTCCAGCGCCGACTGCAGCGACTGCTTGTACCCGCTGCTGGTGTACGTCGCTCCGGACACCGCGTCGATCTCCGCGCTCTGGGTCGCGAGCGCCGCCCGGTTCAGCCGGGGCACCGCGGTGTTGGTGACCTCGGTACTGCGGCCACCGCTCGGCGCCTGCACGGCCCGCACATCGGTGACCTTGCCGCCGCTCACGGTCAGCCGCACCTGCACCGGCCCGTACTGCGTCCGCACCGCGTCGCCGGTGACGGTGCCCGCCGGGTCCGCGCTGCCGCCCTGCGCGGACTCCTGGGCGGCCGCGGTCTGCTGCGGGGCCGCGCTGCCCGCCGCCGACGCCGGGTCGGACGCCGGCTTCAGCGACAGCAGCAGCACGATCCCGGACACGGTGGCGGCGCCCGCGAGCACGACACGCCGGATGGGGTGAGTCTTCCTCATCGCTCCTACAGCTCCTGAAGTCCCGTCGCTCACATCTCGAACGACTCGTGATGGATGCGGCGGGCGGGCACTCCCGCGCCGCGCAGTGCTTCGTAGACGGACTGCGCGAAGCCGGGCGGCCCGCACATGAAGACGTCGTGCTGGTCGATGTCCGGCAGCTTCTGCTGCAGCCGTTCGGCCGAGATGTCGGGGCGCTCGCCGTCCGGGCTGTTGACCGCGTACATCAGCCGCGCCCCGCGCTCCTCGGCGATGGCGGACAGCTCGTCCCACAGGGCCAGGTCCTGGGTGCTGTTGGCCCGGTACAGCAGGGTGATGTCCCCGGACGCGCCGGGCAGTGTCTCGAACAGTGCCCGCATCGGCGTGATCCCGACCCCCCCCGCCACCAGCAGCACCTTGCCCCGGCTGCGTCGCTGCGCGGTGAGTGCGCCGTACGGGCCCTCCGCCCACACCTTGGTGCCGGGCTCCAGCTCGCGCAGCCGTGCGCTGTGGTCGCCGATCGCCTTGACGGTGATGCGCAGCATGTCGGGGCGGGGTGCCGCCGACAGCGAGTAGGGGTGGGAGCTGAACCGCATGCCCGGTGCCAGGAACCGCCACCGGAAGAACTGCCCGGCCTCCGCGCCCATCCGGTGCAGCCTGCGCCCGCCGATCAGCACCGACACCACGCCCGGGGTCTCCTCGATGACCGCCTCGACGTACAGCCGGTGACGCAGGTTGAGGCGGATCGGGGTGAGGACGCGGTACCAGACCACCAGCGCGGTGACGGCGCCGTACAGGGCGTACCAGAAGGTCTTCGCGGAGGGTTCCACGGCGAACTCGTTGCCGGTGGTGATCTGGTGCCAGAAGGTCAGGTACACCGCCGCGTACGTCAGCAGGTGCACGTGGTACCAGGTGTCGTACGGGATCCGGCGGCGCACGCCCCCGATCGACAGGAACGCGATCAGGAACAGCAGCCCGGTGCCGATGGCCGCCTTGCCCATGTCCGGCAGCGTGTTGATCGAGTCGACGGTCTGCTGGACGATGTCGCCGAGCGTCCTGCCCGCCTGGAGCGCGTACGCCCACATGATGAGGAAGACGTGCGCGATGACCAGGCAGATCGTGTAGCGGCCGCTCATCGCGTGCCAGCGCGCGACCCGGTCGGAGCCGACCCGCCGTTCCAGCGCGGGCACCCGGGCCATCTGGAGCACGACCAGCGCCATCAGATAGCCGGCGAGCAGACCGGTGATCCGGCCGGCGGCGAGGATCCTGGCGGTGTTGTCCGCGAGGGACGGCGTGTTGTCCCACCACAGCCACAGCACCGCCGCCGCGCCGGCCCACAGGGCGATCACCAGCGGGACGGCCGGGGAGCGGCGCGGACGGATGCGGCGCATCGTCTGGCGGCGGGCTGCACGGCCGCCTGCGAGCGTGGTGGTCACGGTTCCTCCGGGGACGGACAAGGGGGAGTGGCGTGGTCCCTCGGCCCAGAGGTACGTGCGGGGCGGCCGGTGTGTTCAGTACCGCGTGATCGCGGTCGGTCCGCTCGTCGTTCCGATGGCGATGTGCGGCTTTCGGGCCGGATCGGCCCACCGCAGGATCCGCCGCATGTCCTCGGCGGGCACGGACACACAACCGGCGGTCGCACCCCGCCCGTGGACGTGCAGGAAGATCCCCGCCCCTCGTCCGCGCACCGGCTGCGCGTAGTTGAAGCCGATGACGAGGGCGTGCGCGTACTGGCCGGTGTAGGTGATCAGCTGCTCGGACTCGGCGGCCCGGCAGTCCGCCGGGCGGGGCTCGGTCCAACGGTTGTAGGAGCGCGAGTCGTTGTCCTGGCACCACCATGAATCCCGGTGCACCGGGCGGTACTTGTACGCCGTCCCGGCCGGCGCCGCCTTGATCCCGAAGGCGTACGGCAGGTCGTACAGCCCGGTCGGGGTGGTGCTGGTGCCCTGGCGGCGCGTGGCGCCCTCGACCAGGCCGTTCGCCCCGAAGCGGGCGGCGGCGGTACCGGCCCGCACCCAGCGGCCGTGCCGCAGGTCCCACCAGGTGACCGTGCCGGTGGTGGCGTCCGTCCGGTCGGCGACGGCGGTGATCAGCTGGGTGCCGCCGCCGGTGTCCGCCATCCGCGCCGGCAGCGGCGGGTCACCGGCGGGCGCGGCACCGAGTGCGAGCAGGGAGGCAAGGGCGAGGGCGACGACACCGGGACGCATGGCTCAGACCGTAGACGGCGGCAGCGGCAACGGCAGCCCGGGTAGGCCGTCCAGGCTGGTGGCGATGTGCTCCTTCTTGGTGAAGTAGGCGTTCAGCGACTCGTCGTCCTCGCGCGCGAACCGCTTCCGGTGCAGGTCGCGCTCGTCGTCGTACGACATGAAGGGCACCGCGTATCCGCAGGTGTCCCGGACGAGTTCGGCCGTCACCACGATGATCGCGCGCAGCCCGTGCGGGCCGGGGTCGATGTCGGGGAAGTGGGCGAGGAGTGCGGCGAAGCGCGGGTCGTCGCGGAAGACCGGCTCACCTCGGCCGTGTACCCGGACGATGTTGGGCGGGCCCTGGAAGGCGCACCACATCAGGGTGATCCGGCCGTTCTCCCGCAGGTGCGCGATGGTCTCCGCGTTGGACCCGGCGAAGTCCAGATAGGCCACGGTCCGTTCGTCCAGGACCACGAAGGAGCCCTTGAGCCCCTTGGGGGAGAGGTTGACCGTGCCGTCCTCGGAGAGGGGCGCGGTCGCGGTGAAGAAGAGGGGCTGTGCCTCGATGAAGGTGCGGAGTCTGCCGTCTATGCGCTCATAGGTCTTTCCCATGATTCATGATTATGCGGGCAAGTATTTCGTTTGTCTAAGGAATTCTTGGCTCCGCCGCCCGGTCATGGCCGCCCCGGCCGGCGTGCAACGGGGCGGCCATGGCTGCCTGTCAGCTCACTGATCGAGCGTGCAGGCGGCCAGGGCGCCGAGGCCCTGGGGCTTTTCGGCGGTGCGGCCGATGGAGATGGCGATGCGGTCGATGGCCGCCGTCCGCTTGCTGGCCAGGGGGCCGAGGATGGCGTTCTGGACGAAGTTGGGCCCGCCCTGGCCGACCGTCTCGGTGAGCCGTTTGTCGGCCTCGTCGATCTGGGTCTGGAGCAGGGCGAGGTTCCGGTCGACCTCGGCCTGGGCGGTGGCCGGGACGGCGGGGAGCTGGGAGGCGACGTCCGGGCAGCTGATGGCGCCGGTGCCGCTTCCGCCTCCCTCCTCCGGGGCGGTCGCGGGGGCAGTGGCCTCGACCTCCTCGCCCGTGTCGGCGGCCCCGTCGGCGTTCAGGGTGCAGGCGGCCAGGGCGCCGAGACCTTGGGGCTTTTCGGCGGTGCGGCCGATGGAGATGGCGATGCGGTCGATGGCCGCCGTCCGCTTGCTGGCCAGGGGGCCGAGGATGGCGTTCTGGACGAAGTTGGGCCCGCCCTGGCCGACCGTCTCGGTGAGCCGTTTGTCGGCCTCGTCGATCTGGGTCTGGAGGAGGGCGAGGTTCCGGTCGACCTCGGCCTGGGCGGTGGCCGGGATCGCGGGGAGCTGGGAGGCGACGTCCGGGCAGCTGATCGTGCCGGGGCCGGCCAGGGTACGCGCGTCGCTGCCGGGCGTCTCCCCGGCGAGCGCGGAGTTGACGATCACCGCTCCGGACAGTGCCAGCGCGGCGGCGCCGCCGATCAGCGCGACACGACGCTTGTGGTACTTCGGAAGAGCCCTGGACATGCGCAAGCCTCACTCGGGTCGGGGGTGTTCGCTCGGGAATCTCGGTACGGACGCGGCGCCTGCGTCCGCCGAGAGATACGGGAAAGCGTTTTCCCCCGTTCAAAGCCCGACCAGATTGACGAATCATGCAGGGTTCTGCATACTCATGCATATCAGTCGGGAGCGCAGGTGAGGAGAGCACCGTGACCGAGCGCGTCGTACTCGCCTACTCGGGCGGTCTGGACACCTCCGTCGCCATCGGCTGGATCGCCGAGGAGACCGGCGCCGAGGTCATCGCGGTGGCGGTGGACGTCGGCCAGGGCGGCGAGGACCTGGATGTCATCCGCAAGCGCGCCCTGGCATGCGGCGCGGTCGAGGCCGAGGTCGCGGACGCCAGGGACGAGTTCGCCGAGGAGTACTGCCTCCCGGCGATCAAGGCCAACGCCCGCTACATGGACCGCTACCCGCTGGTCTCCGCGCTCTCCCGGCCGGTGATCGTCAAGCACCTCGTCGCCGCCGCGAAGAAGCTCGGCGCCACGACCGTCGCCCACGGCTGCACCGGCAAGGGCAACGACCAGGTCCGCTTCGAGGCCGGCATCGTCGCCCTCGCCCCCGGCCTGAAGTGCCTCGCCCCGGTCCGCGACTACGCGATGACCCGGGACAAGGCCATCGCGTTCTGTGAGGCGAGGAACCTCCCGATCGCCACCTCCAAGAAGTCCCCCTACTCCATCGACCAGAACGTCTTTGGACGCGCGGTCGAAACGGGCTTCCTGGAGGACATCTGGAACGCGCCGACCGAGGACATCTACGCGTACACGCAGAACCCGGCCGTCGCCCGGGACGCCGACGAGGTGATCGTCTCCTTCGAGGAGGGCGCCCCCGTCGCGATCGACGGCCGCCCCGTCACCGTTCTCCAGGCGATCCAGCAGCTCAACGAGCGCGCCGGCGCCCAGGGCGTCGGCCGGATCGACCTGGTCGAGGACCGTCTCGTCGGCATCAAGTCCCGCGAGGTGTACGAGGCTCCGGGCGCCGTCGCCCTGATCACCGCCCACCAGGAGCTGGAGAACGTCACCGTCGAGCGCGAACTCGCCCGCTACAAGCGCCAGGTCGAACAGCGCTGGGGCGAACTCGTCTACGACGGCCAGTGGTTCTCCCCGCTCAAGCGCGCCCTGGACGGCTTCATCGAGGAGGCGAGCCGGCAGGTCACCGGTGACATCCGGATGACCCTGCACGGCGGCCGCGCGGTGGTGACCGGACGGCGCTCGCAGGCGTCGCTCTACGACTTCGACCTCGCCACCTACGACACCGGCGACACATTCGACCAGGCCGCCGCCAAGGGCTTCATCGACATCTACAGTCTGTCGTCGAAGATCGCCGCCCGGCGAGACCTGTCCTGACCGGCCCGGGCGCCGTGAGCGGCCCCGCCCCCGACGGCCGCCTCCCCGTTCACGCCACGGGGAGGCGGTGCCACATCCAGATCCTTCGAGGAGCACACCAAGTGAGCAGCAACAGCTCAGACGTCCGGCTCTGGGGCGCACGGTTCGCCGACGGGCCCGCCGAGGCCCTGGCCAGGCTGTCCGCCTCGGTCCACTTCGACTGGCGGCTCGCGCCGTACGACATCGCCGGCTCGCGGGCCCACGCGCGCGTGCTGCACAAGGCGGGACTGCTCTCCGACGACGAGCTGACGCGGATGATCGCCGGGCTCGACCAGCTGGCCGCGGACGTCGCCGACGGCACCTTCACCGGCACCATCGCCGACGAGGACGTGCACACCGCCCTGGAACGGGGTCTGCTGGAGCGCCTCGGCCCCGACCTCGGCGGCAAGCTCCGCGCGGGCCGCTCCCGGAACGACCAGGTGGCGACCCTGTTCCGGATGTACCTGCGGGACCAGGCGCGCAGCATCGCCGGTCTGATCGCCGACCTCCAGGACGCCCTGATCGGCCTGGCGGAGGCCCATCCGGACGTGGCGATGCCCGGCCGCACCCATCTCCAGCACGCCCAGCCGGTGCTCTTCGCCCACCACGTCCTCGCCCATGTGCAGGCCCTGTCCCGGGACGCCGAGCGGCTGCGCCAGTGGGACGCGCGGACGGCCGTGTCGCCGTACGGCTCGGGCGCGCTGGCCGGTTCCTCCCTGGGCCTCGACCCGGAGGCGGTCGCCGCCGACCTCGGCTTCGAGCACGGCTCGGTCGCCAACTCCATCGACGGCACGGCCTCGCGTGACTTCGTCGCGGAGTTCAGCTTCATCACCGCGATGATCGGCGTGAACCTCTCCCGGATCGCCGAGGAGATCATCATCTGGAACACGAAGGAGTTCTCCTTCGTGACCCTGCACGACGCGTTCTCCACCGGCTCGTCGATCATGCCGCAGAAGAAGAACCCGGACATCGCGGAGCTGGCGCGCGGCAAGTCGGGCCGTCTGATCGGCAACCTGACGGGCCTGATGGCGACCCTCAAGGCGCTTCCGCTCGCGTACAACCGCGACCTCCAGGAGGACAAGGAGCCGGTCTTCGACTCCTGCGACCAGCTGGACGTGCTGCTCCCCGCCTTCACCGGCATGATCGCCACGCTCACGGTCCACCGGGAGCGCATGGAGGAGCTGGCCCCGGCGGGCTTCTCCCTCGCCACCGACGTGGCCGAGTGGCTGGTCAAGCAGGGCGTCCCGTTCCGGGTCGCGCACGAGGTGGCCGGCGCCTGCGTCAAGGCCGCCGAGGCGGAGGGCAAGGAACTGGACGAGCTGACGGACGACCAGTTCGCGAAGATCTCCGAGCACCTGACCCCCGAGGTCCGCTCGGTCCTGAACGTCCCGGGCGCCCTGGCCTCCCGCAACGGCCGCGGCGGCACGGCACCGAGCGCGGTGGCGATTCAGCTGGCGGAGATCAAGGCGGACGTGGCGGCACAGCACGACTGGGCGAAGGCAAAGCAGGCCTAGGGGCGCGGGGAACTGCGCGCGCCGAGCCACGACGCGCCCGCACTCGCCGAGCCACCGCACTCCGACGCGAAGGTCATCGCGGGTTTACGTTGGTCGAAGCCGTACCGGAACGACCGAACGGAGCCCGCGATGCCCTTCGCCCGACTGGCCACCGCCACCACCCCCACCTGCCACATCGGACTGGGCCTCGCCGCCGTCGGCCGCCCCGGCTACATCAACCTCGGCCGGGACCAGGACCTCGGAGAGAACCGCAGTGTCGACGCCCTGCGCACCCGGACGCACGAACTCCTCGACGCCGCCTACGCCCAAGGCGTCCGCTACTTCGACGTGGCCCGCTCCTACGGCCGTTCGGAGGAGTTCCTCGCCGACTGGCTGAACGCCCGCCCCGACATCGACGACGTGGTCATCGGCAGCAAGTGGGGCTACACCTACACCGCGGGCTGGTCGGCCGAGGCCGAGACGCACGAGGTCAAGGACCACAGCCTCCCGACGTACGAGCGCCAGCGCGCCGAGACCGACGCCCTGCTCGGAGACCGGCTCGACCTCTACCAGATCCACTCGGTGACCCCGGACAGCCCCGCCCTCACCGACAAGGAACTGCACGCCCGGCTCGCGGAGGCCGCCGCCCAGGGCCTCAGCGTCGGTTTCTCCACCAGCGGGCCCGCCCAGGCGGACGCGATCCGGGCCGCCCTCACCGTGACGGTCGACGGCGAGCCCCTCTTCCGTACCGTGCAGTCGACGTACAACCTCCTGGAGACCTCCGCCGCCCCCGCCCTGGCCGAGGCCCGTGACGCCGGGCTCACGGTGATCGTCAAGGAGGCCATGGCCAACGGCAGGCTCGCGGAGCCCCACGCCCCGGACGTCCTGAAGGCCGTGGCCGCCGAGACCTCCCTGGGCGCCGACGCCGTCGCCCTCGCGCACGTCCTGCGCCAGCCCTGGGCCGGGGTCGTCCTCTCCGGCGCCGCGACCGCCCTGCAGCTCGCCTCCAACCTGCACGCGGCCGTCGTGGACCTCGACGAGGACCAGCTGAGCAGGCTGGCGGAGCTGGTGGAGGAACCGGGGGCGTACTGGGAGCGGCGCGGCCGGTTGCCCTGGCACTGACGGACCCAGTTGTTGACTGCGTGACGGCACCGTGAGACGCGCACGCCCACTGTGAGACAAGAATGTCTCATGTGGGTTATGGTTGTCTCATGGCTGTCGATCGTGACCACGTGCTGCGCAGCGCAGCCGCCCTGCTCACCCGGAAATCCACGTCCACCATGGACGAGGTCGCCAAGGCCGCCGGGATCAGCCGGGCCACGCTGCACCGCCTCTTCGCCGGGCGCGACGCGCTCGTCCGCGCGCTGGAGGCGCTCGGCATCGCGGAGTGCGAGGCCGCGCTGGACGCCGCCCGCCTGGAGGAGGGCAGCGCCAGTGAGGCCGTACGGCGGCTCGTGCGCGAGATGGAGCCCGCGGCCGGTCTGCTCGCCTTCCTCTACACCGAGAACCAGCTGTTCGAGGGCGACGGGCAGCACGAGGGCTGGTCCCGGCTCGACGTCCGGATCGCCGCGCTGTTCCGGCGGGGCCAGGACCGCGGTGAGTTCCGGATCGACCTCACCCCGGCCTGGCTGACCGAGGCGCTGTACGGCCTGACGGCCTCCGCCGCCTGGGCGGTCCAGGAGGGCAGGGTCGCGGCCAACGACTTCACACACATGATCACCGAGCTGCTGCTCGGCGGCGCACTACGGAGAGAGGAATCATGACCAGCACCCTGCGGCCGGCGGACCCGACCGAGGCGGTGCAGCGTCCGGGCCGGTGGCTCGCGCTGTCCGTCCTGGTGCTCGCCGTGCTGCTGGTGGCCGTCGACGCGACCGTCCTCGGTCTCGCGACCCCCTACATCAGCGAGGACCTGAATCCCTCGGGCACCCAGCTCCTGTGGATCGGTGACGTCTACTCCTTCGTCATCGCCGGTCTGCTCGTCTCCATGGGCAGCCTCGGCGACCGAATAGGCCGCAAGAAGATCCTGCTCGTGGGCGCGACGGCGTTCGGCGCGGTCTCCGTGCTCAACGCGTACGCCACCACCCCCGAGCTGATGATCCTGGCCCGCGCGCTGCTCGGCGTCGCCGGTGCCACCCTGATGCCGGCCACGCTCGCCCTGATCCGCAACCTCTTCCACGACCCGCGCGAACGCAGCCTCGCCGTGGGCATCTGGGGCGCCACCGCCTCCGCGGGTACGGCGGTCGGCCCGATCGTGGGCGGCTTCCTGCTGGAGCACTTCTGGTGGGGCTCGGTCTTCCTGATCAACCTGCCCGTGATGGCGGTCCTGGTGCTCGTCGGCATCAAGATGCTGCCGGAGTCGCGCAATCCGAACCCCGGCCCCTGGGACCTGCCCAGCGTGCTGCTGTCGCTGGTCGGCATGGTCGGCCTGGTCTACGCCGTCAAGGAGGCCGCGGCACACGGACCGGCCCTCGATTCCCTCGCCGTGGGCCTGCTGGGCGCCGCCGCGCTGTACGGCTTCGTACGCCGCCAGTTGACGCTTCCGGCGCCGCTGTTGGACATGCGGCTGTTCCGCAACCGCGGTTTCAGCGGGGCGGTCCTGGCCGACCTGCTGACCATCCTCGGCCTGTCCGGACTGGTCTTCTTCCTCTCCCAGTACCTGCAACTCGTCCAGGGCCGCGGGCCCTTCGAGGCGGGTCTCGCCGAACTCCCCGCCGCCGTGGGCGCGGTGGCGGCGGGCCTGATCGCGGGCCGGACCGCGCGCCGTTACTCCGTGCGCGCGGTGGTCTCCGGCGGCCTGGCGGCGGTGGGCCTGGCCCTGGCCGCGCTGACGGTCCTGGACCAGTCGACCGGTTACCCCCTGCTCGGCGCGGCCCTGCTGGTGGTCGGCATCGGCGCCGGCTTCTCCTTCACGGTGACGGCGGACGTCATCCTGTCCTCCGTACCGAAGGAACAGGCGGGCGCGGCCTCGGCGGTGTCGGAAACGGCGTACGAACTGGGCGCGGCCCTCGGCATCGCCGTACTGGGCTCGATCGTCACGGGCGTCTACCGGGACTTCACGGGCCCGGCGGGCACTCCCGCGGGGGCGCACGAGTCGCTGGGCGGCGCCGTGGAAGCGGCGGCGGGAATGCCGGCGGAGTCCGCGCAGAGCATGCTGGACGCGGCCCGTCAGTCCTTCGTGGACGGTCTGGCACTCGCGGCGGGCGCCGGAGCGACGGTCCTGCTGCTGGCATCGGTGGCGGCGTGGTTCATGCTCCGCCACCAGAAGCTGGACAACCGGGCGTAATGAGGAGCGGCATGGTGGGCTCGGTGGCCTTCGACCGCCGACCGGCGCATCCGCCCCGGCGACCGGAAGGTGACCCGCGCGGCGGCCCCCTCGTCGACATCGGCGCCCGACGAGGAACCCGCAGGCACGCGCCGTCTGCAGCGGCCCCCGGGACGACCCGCCGCGTCGAGCACCTGCCCCCCGCCCGGCGAGAAGCCGGAGGAACGCGAACGGCGGGCCGCTCGGGGAGCGGCCCGCCGGGACGGGGGGAATTCGGCTACGCCGCCTTGGCCTTGGTGGCGTACATGTCCACGTACTCCTGGCCGGACAGTCGCATGACCTCGGTCATCACCGAGTCGGTGACCGCGCGCAGGACGTAGCGGTCGCGGTCCATGCCGTCGTAGCGGGAGAACTCCATCGCCTCGCCGAAGCGCACCGTCACCTTGCTGGGGCGAGGCATCCCCGCACCCCCGGGCTGGATCTTGTCCGTGCCGATCATCGCGAACGGCACCACCGGCGCCCCGGTCATCAGGGTCAGCCGCGCGATACCGGTCCGCCCGCGGTAGAGGCGGCCGTCGGGCGAGCGGGTGCCCTCGGGGTAGATGCCGAAGAGCTTGCCCTCCTCCAGCACCCGGCGTCCGGTCATCAGCGCCGCGACACCGCCCCGGCCGCCATCCCGGTCGACCGGGATCATGCCGACGCCGGTGAAGAACCAGGCCATCAGCCGGCCCTTGAACCCCTTGCCGGTGACGTACTCGTCCTTGCCGATGAAGAAGACCTGCCGGTCGCAGACGAGCGGCAGGATCATCGAGTCGATGAACGTGAGGTGGTTGCCGGCCAGGATGACCGGACCGTCGCCCGGGATGTGCTCCGCGCCCTCCACCTGTGGGCGGAACATCAGGCGCATGATCGGTCCGAGCACTGCCTTGATGAGCGCGAAGCGGGACAACGGGCCCTCCGGTGTCAAGGGGTCGATATAAATCTGTGCAGGTGAGGACGATACTCGCGGTCCCCGGGGTGGCGCACATCGGGTTCACGGAGGTCTTACGCACTGTTGACGCAGGTTTACCTGCGGTGCTGTGCCGTCGCCCGCCGGAAACCCGCGCGGAACGGTGTGACCGACATCGCGCCGACCCGGGTGAGGGGGTACGCCTGACGACTACCCTGGAAGCCGCGCCCGATGCCGACGGCTCGTCAGAACTCCGTCCCCACACGACATCCCGAGTCACCCGCGTGTTCGATCAGGGGTCTCCCGCCGGTCATGGGAGGCAACCTACGATCGGCCCGCACTGAAGAGCCGAGGGCTGGAGGGCGCTCATGGGAACGCAGGAGTCGGACGAGCAGGTGCGCGGAACCGGGCGCCGGGCGCTGCTGGGCGCCGCGGTGCTGGGGGCGGGCGGAGCGGTCCTCGGACTGTCCGGTACGGCCCGGGCCGCGGGCGCCGGACACGGAGGCGGCGGGGTGAAGAGCCTGCCCAAGCCCACGATCATCGGCCACCGCGGCGCCAGCGGTTACCGGCCCGAGCACACCCTGGGCGCCTACCAGCTGGCCCTGGACATGGGCGCCCACGTCGTCGAGGCCGGCGACCTGGTGCCCACCAAGGACGGCCATCTGGTCTGCCGCCACGAGCCGGAGATCGGCGGCACCACCGACGTCGCCGACCACCCCGAGTTCGCCGGCCGCAAGACCACCAAGCTGCTCGACGGGGTCGCCACCACCGGCTGGTTCACCGAGGACTTCACGCTCGCCGAGCTCAAGACGCTCCGCGCGATCGAGCGCATCCCGGCCACCCGCCCGCACAACACCCTCTACAACGGCCGCTGGGAGATCCCCACCTTCGAAGAGGTGCTCCGCTGGCAGGAGGAGCAGACCCGCAAGCGCGGCAAGCAGGTCTGGATCTACCCCGAGCTCAAGCACCCCACCTACTTCCGCACGCTGGGCCTCGGCCTGGAGGAGCGGATCGCGAAGGTGCTGCGCAAGTACGGCAAGCACAAGTGGAACTCGCCGGTCATCGTCCAGTCGTTCGAGCCGACCAGCATCCAGCGCCTGCACAAGCTCATCGACAACCCGCTGGTGGTGCTGCTGTCCGGCGCGAGCACGCGGCCGTACGACTTCGTGGACAGCGGCGACCCGCGGACCGTCGCCGACCTGATCAAGCCGGCCGGGCTGCGCGAGATCGCCTCCTACGCCCAGGGCATCGGCCCGACCCTCGACCTGATCATCCCGAGGGACGGAAGCGGCCGGCTCACCACCCCCACCACCCTGGTCGCCGACGCGCACAAGGTGGGCCTGGTCCTGCACCCCTGGACGCTGCGCAACGAGAACCCGTTCCTGCCGGCGGACTTCCGCAAGGGCACGGACCCGGACGCCTACGGCGATGTCTTCGGCGCGTACCGGGCGTACTTCGCCACCGGCATCGACGGTGTCTTCACGGATCACCCGGACACCGGTCTGCTGGCCCGCGAGGACTTCGTCAACGGCTGAGCCCCACGCCCCGGTTGGGGTGACACGCGGCCGCCCGGGCAACCCGCTGCCCGGGCGGCCGCGTCGTGCCGCATATGACATACGACTTTGTTGCCGACGTTCTCGCCCTGCGTCCCCTGCTCACCGCAGAGGCCTCCGCCGAGGCGCACGCCTCCGGCACCGAACCCGGCGACCTGGAGCAGGCGGTCTGGCTCCGCCTCCTGGAGCTCCTCGACGCCCAGGGTCCGCCGCCCGACCCCGAGCGCTGGCTGCGCTCCGCCGTGCGCTCCGAGGTCCGCCGCACCCGCCGCACCCACCGCCTCGAACGGCCGTACGGCGCCGAACCCGCGGACGAGTCCGGCCGCGACCCCGAGCAACTGGCCCTCAGCTCCGCCCGCCACCAGGCCCTGCGCGACGCCGTCCGCCGGCTGCCCGGCCGCTGCCCCGGCCTGGTGGAGGCGCTGCTCTCGCCGAGGGACCTGACATACCGGGAGATCGCGGGGGAGTTGGGTATCTCACAGGGCAGTCTTGGCCCGGAACGTTCCAGATGCCTGGGTTGTCTGCGGCGAATGCTGACGCCGGAGGTTGCGGCTTCCGGAGCACGGGGATAGGAGTGAGGGACAACAGGTGATCAGGTGAGCGGGAGGCGTGCGCACATGGGCATGAGCGTGACCATCTCTGCGGCGACCGAGCAGGACGCGGAGCAGATCTACAAGCTGCAGTACCTGTGCTTCCAGAGCGAGGCGGCGCTGTACGGCAACTACCGCATCGACCCGCTCGTCCAGACGCTGGACTCGGTGCGTGAGGAGGTCGTCCGGGACTGCGTCTTCGTGGCCCGTCTCGGCGACGAGGTGGTCGGTTCGGTCCGCGGCTCGGTCACCGAGGACGGCGCCGCCGCCATCGGCAAGCTCTGCGTCCACCCCCGCCTCCAGGGCCACGGCATCGGTGCCCGTCTCCTCCGGGCGGCCGAATCCGCCCTCGCCGAGGAGCGCGGCGCCAAGCGCTTCCGCCTGCACACCGGCCACCGCAGCGAAACCAGCCTCCGCCTCTACCGCAAGGTCGGCTACACCGCGGTCGGCACCTCCAAGGGCACGGACGGCGTACCGATGATCATCCTGGAGAAGGCGGTCGGCGACTACGCGGCCACGGCCTGACGAACGCGCCTCGAAGGGGCGCGGGGAACTGCGCGACCAGCCACGACCGGCCGGGTGTCGCCCGACGACTCAGGCGGCATCCCCCGGCCGCGCGGCCTTGCGCAGCCAGTAGATCGCCGACAGCGGCAGCAGCACCGGGATGAACAGGTAGCCCATCCCGTAGTCCGACCACACCGTCGCGTCCGGGAACCTCGACGGCTCGACCAGCGTCCAGGTGCCGACCACCAGCACGCCCAGCAACTCCGCGGCGCAGCACACCAGCGCCGCCTTGCGGGCCATCTCCCCGCCCCGGACCAGCGTGTACGTGATGAAGCCGTACACCAGCCCCGCCACCGCCGACAGCGAGTAGGCGAGCGGGGCCCGGTCGAACTCCGTGGCGATCTGCACCGCCGACCGCGACACCGCGCCGACCACCATCACGCCGTACAGCCAGACGAGCAGCATGCCGGGCCCGCTGATGAGCCGGGTGCGCTTTCCCTCCACGGCCGTCATCTCAGCCTCCCCAGATGTCGTAGAGCCGGACCTGGAGCACCGCGAGCACCACGCCCCCGGCCGCGACCGTGATCGACCCCCACTTGGTCCGCTCGGCCAGCGACAGGAACCCCGCGGCCGGCACGCACGCGAACGAGCCCAGCAGATAGGCGACGAAGATCGTCGTCCCCTGCTCGGGGTCCTCGCCGCGCGCCAGCAGCACGATCCCGACCACCAGCTGGACCAGCGCCAGCAGGGTCACCACGGCCATGCCGATGAAGTGCCAGTCCTTCGTCGGCTGGTCGCGGTACGCGGCGAAGCCGCACCACGCGGCGAGCAGCAGGGCGAAGACGCCGGTCACGAGCGTCAGGGCAGCAAGCATGCAGCGACCCTATTACGGGCCAAAAGGCCTGGTGCGGGCGGCCCCGGGTGGCACCGTAGGGTCGAGGGCATGCACATCCACGCCGAAGCCCTGCTGTTCGACAACGACGGCACCCTCGTCTCCTCGCTCGCCTCGGTCGACCGCTGCTGGACGCGGTGGGCGGGGGAGTACGGAATCACCGCCGAGGAGTTCGCCCGTATCGAACTGCACGGCCGGCCGGCCGCCGAGATAGCCGCCGACCTGCTGCCCGCAGGCATCGTGCCGCAGGCCGTGGCCCGGATCGAGACGCTGGAGGTGGAGGACGTGCCCGACGGGGGAGTCGAGCTGCTGCCCGGCACCCGCGCCTTCCTCGACTCACTGCCAGCCGACCGCTGGGCGGTCGTCACCTCCGCCACCCGCCGGCTCGCCGAGGCCCGTCTGGACGCCGTCGGCATCCTGCCCAAGACCCTGATCGCCGCGGACGACATCACCCGTGGCAAGCCCGACCCCGAGCCCTATCTGCTCGCCGCCCGCCGGCTGGGCGTCGACCCGGCCCGCTGCGTCGTCTTCGAGGACGCGCCCGCCGGTCTGCAGGCCGGCCGTGCCGCCGGGATGACCACCGTGGCCTTGGCCACAACCCACCAGGCCCACGAGCTGGACGCAGACCTGGTGGTCACCGACCTCTCGGTCCTGTCCGCGCTGGTCACCGCCCGGGGCGTGGAGATCTCCGTCCGGGGCTGACGCCTGTCCACCGCTGTCCGGATGCCGGACAGCGGTTCTCGCTCACCGCTCCATGTCTGCTTTACTGATCGCATGACCACGACGAGCTGCCGCACCCTTGCGACCGAGGCGACCATGACGCCCGGTGCTCGTTGTATGTGTCGAATGTGCGCCTTCTAGAGGGCCCCCGCACCACTTTTCGAGCCTCGCGCCCCGAAGCGAGCCGCCACGGCCTGTCCGTACGCCTCCAGCCGTACGTGACCCAGCTGCCCCGCGCACCTTTTCCCTCCCGTACCAGGGCACACCCACGCCCGCGTACTCGACAGTGACGGAAACCCCAGTGATCACCACATCGGGCCTGACCAAGGTCTACCGCACCCGAGGTCGAGAGGTCACCGCCCTCGACGGCGTCGACCTGCACGTCCGCGAAGGCGAGGTGTACGGCGTCATCGGCCAGTCCGGCGCCGGGAAGTCCTCGCTCATCCGCTGCGTCAACCTCCTGGAGCGCCCCACCGCCGGCACGGTCACCGTCGCCGGCCAGGACCTCACCGCGCTCGCCGGGCGCGGCCCGCGCGCCGGCCGGGAGCTGCGGCAGGCGCGCAGCCGTATCGGCATGGTCTTCCAGCACTTCAACCTGCTGTCCTCGCGGACCGTGCGGGACAATGTCGAACTGCCGCTGGAGATTCTCGGCAGGTCCGGCAAGGAGCGCACCCGCAAGGCGCTCGAACTGCTCGACCTGGTCGGCCTCGCCGACAAGGCCGGGGCCTACCCCGCCCAGCTCTCCGGCGGTCAGAAGCAGCGCGTCGGCATCGCCCGGGCGCTCGCCGGCGACCCCAAGGTGCTGCTCTCCGACGAGGCCACCAGCGCCCTCGACCCGGAGACCACCCGCTCCATCCTCCAGCTGCTGCGCGACCTGAACCGCCAACTGGGGCTCACGGTCCTGCTCATCACCCATGAGATGGACGTCGTGAAGTCGGTCTGCGACTCCGCCGCGCTCATGGAGAACGGCCGCATCGTCGAGTCCGGCACCGTCAGCGAACTGCTCGCCACCCCCGGCTCCGAACTGGCCTCCGCGCTGTTCCCGGTGACCGGCGACGCCACCGGCACCGACCGCACCGTCGTCGACGTCACCTTCCACGGCGAGGCCGCCACCCAGCCCGTCATCTCCCAGCTGGCGCGCACCTACAACGTCGACATATCGATCCTCGGCGCGGCCATCGACACCGTCGGCGGCCTCCAGGTCGGCCGGATGCGCATCGAGCTGCCCGGCCGGTACGAGGACAACGTCGTGCCGATCGGCTTCCTGCGCGAGCAGGGCCTGCAGATCGACGTACTGGGCCAGGAGCCCGTTCTGCTGAAGGAAGGTGCCAAGTGACCTGGTCCGAGATGCAGCCGCTGCTGGAGCAGGCGTGCTGGGACACCCTCTACATGGTCGGCTGGTCCACGCTCATCGCCGTCGTCGGCGGCCTTCCGCTCGGCGTCCTGCTCGTCCTCACCGACCGCGGCGGCCTGCTCCAGAACGTCGTCGCCAACAAGGTCATCGGGCAGGTCGTGAACGTCGCCCGCTCGATGCCGTTCATCATCCTGATGGTCGCGCTGATGGGCTTCACCCGCTCCATCACCGGCACGACCATCGGCCGCGAGGCCGCCATCGTGCCGCTCGCCATCGGCGCCATCCCCTTCTTCGCGCGCCTGGTCGAGACGGCGGTCCGCGAAGTGGACGGCGGGCTCGTCGAGGCCGTGCAGTCGATGGGCGGCAACACCTGGACGATCGTGCGCAAGGTCCTCGTACCGGAGTCCCTGCCCTCGCTGATCGCCTCCACCACGACCACGATCGTCGCCCTCATCGGCTACTCCGCGATGGCCGGCACGGTCGGCGCCGGCGGCCTCGGCGACATCGCCATCCGCTACGGCTACCAGCGCTTCGAGACCGAACTGATGTGGATCACCGTGGCCATCCTCGCCGTGGTCATCTCCCTCATCCAGTTCGCCGGCGACTACGCGGCCCGCTCGCTGCACCGCCGCAGCGGCACCTCGGGCCCCGCCCCCAGGCTTCGGCTGCTGAAGGCCGCGACGGCCACCAGCAAGACCGTCTGAAACCCCCCGTACAACCCATCACGGGGTCGCACCACCTCAGGAAAGGCACTTTTCGTGCGTAACACCGCCAAGTTCACCACCGCCGCCCTCGCCGCCGGAGCCCTCACCCTCGGGCTCACCGCCTGCGGCTCCTCCGACGGCGACTCCTCCTCCGACACCAGCGGACCGCTGGTCGTCGCCGCGAGCCCCGTCCCGCACGCCGAGATCCTCACCTACGTGAAGGACAACCTGGCGAAGGACGCGGGCCTGGACCTGGAGGTCCGGGAGTTCACCGACTACGTCACGCCGAACACGGCGACGGAGGACGGCTCGGTCGACGCCAACTACTTCCAGAACCAGCCGTACCTCGACGACTTCAACAAGAAGAACGGCACCCACATCGTGCCCGTCGTCACGGTCCATCTGGAGCCGCTCGGCCTCTACTCCAGCAAGGTCAAGAGCGCCGACGACCTCAAGAGCGGTGCCACGATCGCCGTCCCGAACGACAGCGTCAACGAGGCCCGGGCCCTCAAGCTGCTCGACGCCAACGGCATCATCACGCTCAAGGACGGCGTGGGCAACGAGGCGACCCCGGCCGACATCGTCAAGAACCCCAAGAACCTCAAGTTCAAGGAGCTGGAGGCGGCCCAGACCCCGCGCTCCCTCAACGACGTCGACGCCGCCGTCATCAACGGCAACTACGCCATCGAGGCCGACCTCAAGCCCGCCGAGGACGCCCTCGTCCTGGAGTCCGCCGACGACAACCCGTACGGCAACTTCCTCGCCGTGAAGGAGGGCGGCGAGGACGACCCGCGCGTGAAGAAGCTCGCCAAGCTCCTGACCTCCCCCGAGGTCAAGAAGTTCATCGAGGACAAGTACGCCGGTTCCGTCATCGCCTCCTTCTGACCGCAGCCGTCCGGCGACGCGCCGCAGCACGGGGTCCGCCCTCACCGAACAGGGCGGACCCCGTGGTGCGGCCCGGTGCTTTCATGCTGCATGCTGGGCAGTTCAGCAGGCCGACGGTTTCGAAGGTTACGGAGCGGCGCATGACGAGCACCTTCCCCAACATCTCCATCAGCACGGAGCGGTTGGTGCTGCGTCCCCTGGACGAGGACGACGTGCCCGCCCTGACCGAGATGATGAACGACGAGCAGGTCGCCGCCTGGACGGACGTCCCGCGGCCCTTCACCCGGGCCGGCGCGCACACCTGGATCACCGAGTACGCCCCCGCCCAGCGCACCGGGGGCCACGGTCTCGACCTCGCCGTCACCGAGTTCCTCACCCAGCGCCTGGTCGGCCTCGTCCAACTCGGCAGGACCGACTGGCACATCCGCTCCACCGAGCTGTCGTACATCATCGCCCCCTGGGCCCGCGGCGAGGGCTACGCCTCCGAGGCCGCCCTCGCCACCGCCCAATGGCTCTTCGGTGACCAGAAGTTCGAGCGCATCGAGCTGCGCACGGCCGCCGGCAACACCGCCTCCCAGCAGGTCGCCCAGAAGATCGGCTGCATCAGCGAGGGCGTCCTGCGCAACGCCTGCATAGCGCACGTCCGCGGCGACGACGGCACCTGGAGCGACCTGCGCACCGACTTCATCGTCTGGAGCCTGCTGCCGGAGGACCTGGAAGGCGCGGCGGAGCAGCCGGCCGACTCCGGCGGGTTCACGTCCTACTCCGACTGGAACTGACCCCGGCCGGACGGGATACCCTCAGGCTGCCCCGTCCACCTGCGCAAAACCCCTGGAGACTGACGACGATGGCCGACCGGGTCACGGTGATCGGATGGGACGGCTCGCCGCTGACCGCCGCGGCACGCTCCGCCCTCGGAGCCGCCACGCTGGTGGCCGGTGCCGCGCACCACCTGGCGCTGCCCGAGGTGCCCGCCACCGCCGAGCGCATCCGCCTCGGCAGCGTCGCCCTCGCCGCCCGCCGGATCGCCGGCCATCGCGGCACGGCGGTCGTCGTCGCGGACGGCGATCCCGGCTTCTTCGGAGTCGTACGCACCCTGCGCGCGCCCGAGTTCGGCCTGGAGGTCGAGGTCGTGCCCGGCGTCTCCTCGGTCGCCGCCGCCTTCGCCCGCGCCGGTATGCCCTGGGACGACGCCCATGTGGTCGTCGCACACCCGCGCACCCTGCGACGCGCGGTGAACGTGTGCCGGGCCCACCCCAAGGTCGCCGTTCTCACCTCGCCCGGCGCGGGCCCCGCCGAACTCGGCCTCCTGCTCGAAGGCGTCCACCGCACCTTCGTCATCTGCGAGGAACTCGGCACCGCACGCGAACAGGTCACCGTCGTCACCTCCGACAAGGCCGCAGACCACACCTGGCGCGACCCCAACGTCGTCATCGTCATCGGCGGCCCGGCCGGCGCCGCGGAGGACGGCGGCTGGATCGCCGGCCGCGACCCGTCCGCCACCCCGCGCGGCTGGACCCTGCCCGCCGAGACCTACGGCGGCCTCATGGGCGAGGGCGAGCTGGAACCGCTGCGCGCCGCCCAACTCGCCCGGCTCGGACCGCGCATGGGGGACCTGGTGTGGGACATCGGCTGCGGCAGCGGCGCGTTCGCCACCGAGGCCGCACGGGCCGGGGCGGCCGTCATCGCCGTCGACCACGACCCACGGGCCTGCGACCGCACCGAGGCCAACGCCCGCGCCCTCGGCGTCCAGCTCCAGGTGGTCCAGGGCACCGCGCCGCACGTCCTGGAGAACCTGCCCGAACCGGATGTCGTACGCGTCGGCGGCGGGGGAGCGGCGGTCGTCTCCGCGGTCGCCGACCGACGCCCGCAGCGCATCGTCACGCACGCAGCCACCCGCGACGAGGCCGAGATCGTCGGCCGCGACCTGACCGAGCACGGCTACCGGGTGGAGTGCGCCCTGCTCCAGTCCGTCGAACTCGACACCCGGGCCTGGACGGAGCGGGAGCGGAGTGTCGCGTTCCTGCTCAGCGGCCTGCTGCCGGACAGAACGGGCTGACCCCGATCCCGTCCCCGTGATCCTGTTGTCGTACCGCGCGCGGTAGGCTGGCCGATCGTTGCACCGCACTCGGACACCTGACGCTTCGTAGGTCAATGTCCCGAAAACACGCCCGGTTTGGGGTGGGTGTGGTACGGCACAACCGGAGGACGCGCAACGTGGCGCAGTCCACAGCGGGATCGTCGCGGATGAAGCTGTCGTGACGGGGGAACGGCCGCGACAATGCCAGTTAATGGCTTTGTCGTCTTTGTGGACGGGTCGTTCGTGCCGCTGGGCGCGCACGCTCGTTCTTCACTACGGGGCGGTCGGTGCGCCGCTCCGGGTGAGCTGGTCGTGGAAGCACTAACCGATGGGCGAGGGGTACGCATGACCGACACCGGCCAGGTCCCGGGCGAGGGACTGCCGGAGAACGCAGGCATGGTGGAGCAGCCGGGCGTCCCCGCGCCCGGTGCGTACACCTACCTCTCCGAGACCACCGCCGAGGACGACGACCTGTTGCTGCTGCCCGGTGCCCAGGGCGCCTGGGGCAACGAGGTCGCTCCGCCCGCGCCGGAGCCGGTCGTGGAGGCCCTGCACGAACCCGGTGCGCACGAGATGTCCGGCCGCGACAGCGGCTCGGTGGACCTCAGTGCGGTCCGGGTGCCGGGTCCGGCGCCGGTGCCTCCGACGACCCCGCGGCGCCCGCTGCACCTCGGCCCGCCGACCCCGGACGCCTCCGCCAGCCCGGTCCGCTCCCTCGCCGACCGCGGCGCGGTGGGCGCGCCGCCGGTACGGCAGCCGGGGCCGTCCATGGCGGGCCCGTCCATGGCAAGTCCGTCCATGGCAGGTCCGGAGTACCTCGACATCCCGGGCCCCCAGCCGGCGACGCCCTGGGGCACCCCGATGCCCGTGCCCGCCGCCGCGCCGGTGAGCACCGAGGTCTCGGCTGCGGAAACGGTTGTTCCGGCGCCCGCCCCGGCTCCCGACCCGGCCCAGGCGGCCATGGCCCACGTTGCCCCGGAGACGGTGCCCGCGCCGGAGGAGGCCCAGCAGCAGATGCCGGCGGCACCGGTGGCGGAGGCGTTCTCCGTGCCCGTGGCGGAGGACGGCTCGGTCGGCGGTTTCGAGGGTGTGCAGGCCGGGGAGCCGGTCGCGGACGCGGTGCCGGTGGCAGAGCCTGAGATCGCGCCTGCGGATGGGCAGTCCGTCGAGGCTGTGCAGGCGCCGGGCGACGAGGTGGCGGCGCCGGAGGTCGCGGCTCCCGAAGCGGGGGTCGCGGAGCAGCTTCCGGTAGAGGCGGTTGCCCAGGAGGCTCCGGCGACTGTCGAGTCGGTCGTACCGGACGCGCCGGAGGCTGCCGAGGTCCCCGAGCCGGTCGTTGAGGACGCGCCGCAGACTCCCGAGGCCCCGGAGTCCGTCGTACCGGACGCGCCGCGGACTCCCGAGGCCCCGGAGTCCCCGCAGGCTGCCGAGGTCGCGGACTCCGTCGCTGCGGATGCCCCGCAGGCCACCGAGCTGCCGGAGTCGGTCGTACCGGACGCGCCGGAGGCTGCCGAGTCGGTCGTATCGACCGCGCCGCAAGCCCCCGAGGTCCCGGAGTCCGTCGTACCGGACGCCCCGCAGGCCACCGAGCTGCCCGAGTCGGTCGTGCCGGGCACCCCGCAAGCCCTCCAGGCCCCGGAGTCCGTCGTACCGGATGCCCCGCGGACCGCCGAGGCCCCGGAGTCCGTCGTACCGGATGCCCCGCAGACCGCCGAGGCCCCCGAGTCCGTCGTACCCGACGCCCCGCAAGCGCACGAGGCCCCCGCGGCCCTCACCCCCGAGCCGGTCGCGGCCGTGGCCGAGGTGCCGCCCGCCCCGGAGGCCCCGCAGGCGGCACCCGTACCCGCCCCGGAGACCCCCGAGGCCCCCGCCGCCTTCGTGGACGCCCCCGCGGAGCCCTTGGTGGACACCCCCGCCGAGCCCGCCGCGCCCGTCGCAGCAGAGGCCCCGGCCGTCATCCCCGAGCCCACCCCGCACCCCGAGCCTGCCGCGGTCGAAGCGCACCCCGACGCCACCCCCGCCGAACCCCACCCCGTCCCCCCGCTCGCCGAGGCGCCGCAGGCACCCGCACCCGCCCCGCAGCCCTACGTCGCCGACCCGGCCGGGCCCCAGCTGCGGATGCCGGAGGCCGCCGTGCCGAGAGAGCCCGGGCCGGAGCAGCCGCTCGGGCAGTTCGTGCCGGTGGACGGCCAGGTGCCGACCACCCCGCACCTCGCGCCGACCCCGCCGCAGCCGATCGTCCTCCCCGTCGAGGAGGCCCCCGAGGTCCCCGCACCGCGCGCGGGCGACCCCGGACTCGTACAGCACGCGGAGGACCTGGACACCCGGGCCGCCGAGCAGGAAGAGAGCACGGCCCCCGTGGCAGAAGCACGACAGTCCACCGGCCCGGCCGCGCCCGCCTACGACGACGCCGAGCGCGAGGCCGTACTGAAGGTCATGCGCGAGCGCCGTGACATCCGCAACGGCTTCCGCAGCGACCCCATCCCGCACGAGGTGCTGCTCCGCGTGCTGGAGGCCGCCCACACGGCCCCGTCCGTCGGCCACTCGCAGCCCTGGGACTTCGTCGTCATCCGCTCCGCCGAGACCCGGCGGTCGATGCACGAACTGGCGATGCGCCAGCGCGACGCGTACGCGAAGTCGCTGCCCAAGGGCCGGGCGAAGCAGTTCAAGGAACTGAAGATCGAGGCCATCCTCGACACCCCGGTGAACATCGTGGTCACCGCCGACCCGACCCGCGGCGGCCGGCACACCCTGGGCCGCCACACCCAGCCGCAGATGGCCCCGTACTCCTCCGCGCTCGCCGTCGAGAACCTCTGGCTCGCCGCCCGCGCCGAGGGCCTCGGCGTCGGCTGGGTCAGCTTCTTCGACGAGCGCGAGATGGTCCGCGCCCTCGGCCTGCCCGACCACCTGGAGGTCGTCGCCTACCTGTGCGTCGGGTATGTCGACGAGTTCCCGGACGAGCCCGAGCTGATGCAGGCCGGCTGGTCCAAGCGCCGCCCGCTGTCCTGGGTGGTCCACGAGGAGACGTACGGCCGTCGCGCCCTGCCCGGCGAGGACCCGCACGACCTGCTCGCCGAGACCGTCGCGCAGATCCGCCCGCTGGACGCCAAGGCGCTCGGCGAGGCGTGGGAGCGGCAGAAGCGGATGACCAAGCCGGCCGGCGCGCTCGGCATGCTGGAGATCATCTCCGCCCAGCTGTCCGGGCTGTCCCGCCAGTGCCCGCCGCCGATCCCGGAGCCCGCGGCCGTCGCGATCTTCGCCGGCGACCACGGGGTGCACGCCCAGGGCGTGACCCCCTGGCCGCAGGAGGTGACGGCCCAGATGGTCGCCAACTTCCTCGGCGGCGGCGCGGTCTGCAACGCCTTCGCCGGCCAGGTCGGCGCGGAGGTGTGCGTGGTGGACGTGGGCGTGGCGGCGGACCTGCCCGCCACCCCCGGCCTCCTGCCCCGCAAGGTCCGCGCGGGCACCTCCGACATGACCACCGGCACCGCGATGACCCGCGAGGAGGCCAAGCAGGCCATCGAGGTGGGCATCGAGACGGCCCGCGACCTGGTGGCGGCCGGCAACAAGGCGCTGCTGACGGGCGAGATGGGCATCGCCAACACCACCTCCTCGGCGGCCCTGATCTCGGTCTTCACCGGCGCCGACCCGGCCGAGGTGACCGGCCGCGGCACCGGCATCAACGACGAGACCCTCGCCCGCAAGACCGAGGTGGTCCGCCGGGCCCTCGAACTCCACCGGCCGGACCCGGCCGACCCCATCGGCGTCCTCGCCGCGATCGGCGGCTTCGAGCACGCCGCGATGGTGGGCCTGCTGCTGGGCGGCGCGTCCCTGCGGACGCCGGTGATCCTGGACGGCGTCAGCGCGGGCGCCGCGGCCCTGGTCGCCCGTGCCATCGCCCCGGAGGTCCTGGCCGCGTGCATCGCGGGCCACCGCAGCGCGGAACCGGGCCATGTGGCGGCGCTGAACAAGCTGGGCCTGCGCCCGCTGGTCGACCTCGACCTCCGCCTCGGCGAGGGCACGGGCGCGCTCCTGGCGCTGCCTCTGGTGCAGAGTACGGCGAGAGCGATGCACGAGGTGGCGACGTTCGACTCGGCGGGCGTCACCGAGAAGTAGGCGGCCGGCGCACGGCGTGGGCAGTCGTTCCGCACGGCGGAGCGACTGCCCACATCCCCGACTGCCCCACCCGGCGGTGACGCTGCTCAGCCATCGGACACCCGAGCCGTCCCCCGCACCCGCCCCGTAAAATCCGCACGTCAGGGCATCGCACCACTGCCGCAAAAGGGAGCCAGACCCTCATGGCCGAAAACCCCGCCTACCCCGTAGGCCTCCGCCTCACCGGCCGCCGGGTCGTCGTCCTCGGCGGTGGCCAGGTCGCCCAGCGCCGCCTCCCGGCACTCATCGCGGCGGGCGCGGACCTCCACCTCGTCTCCCCGGAGGTGACCCCCTCCGTCGAGGCCATGGCGGAGGCGGGCGAGCTCACCTGGCACCAGCGGCCCTACGCGGACGGCGACCTCGCGGACGCCTGGTACGCCCTCATCGCGACCAGCGATACCGAGGCCAACCACGCGGCCTCCGCCGAAGCGGAGCGGCACCGCGTCTGGTGCGTCCGCTCCGACGACGCCGACCGGGCCACGGCCTGGACCCCGGCCACGGGCACCAGCGAGGGCGTCACCATCGCCGTCCTCACCACCGAGGCCCGCGGCCGCGACCCCCGGCACACCGCCGCCATCCGGGACGCGGTCGTCGAGGGCCTGCGCGACGGCACCCTCGTCGCCCCCCACCACCGCACCCGCACCCCGGGCGTCGCCCTGGTCGGCGGCGGCCCCGGCGACCCGGACCTGATCACCGTCCGCGGCCGCCGGCTGCTCGCCGAGGCCGACGTGGTCATCACCGACCACCTGGGCCCGCGCGACCTCCTCGCGGAACTGCCGTCCAGCGTCGAGGTCATCGACGCGGCCAAGCTGCCGTACGGCCGGTTCATGGCCCAGGAGGCCATCAACAACGCCCTGATCGAGCACGCCAAGCAGGGCAAGTCGGTGGTCCGCCTCAAGGGCGGCGACCCCTACGTCTACGGCCGCGGCATGGAGGAGCTCCAGGCGCTGGCCGAGGCCGGCATCCCGTGCACGGTCGTGCCCGGCATCTCCAGCTCGATCTCGGTCCCGGGCGCCGCGGGCATCCCGGTCACCCACCGGGGCGTGGCGCACGAGTTCACGGTGGTCAGCGGCCACATCGCCCCCGACGACGAGCGCTCCCTGGTCGACTGGCCGTCCCTCGCCAAGCTGACCGGCACGCTGGTGATCCTGATGGGCGTCGGCACCATCGGGAAGGTCGCCGAGACGCTCATCGCGCACGGCAAGTCCCCGGACACGCCCGTCGCCCTGGTCCAGGAGGGCACCACGGCCGCCCAGCGTCGCGTCGACGCGACCCTCGCGACGGCCGCCGAAGCGGTCATCGCCCAGGAGGTCCGGCCACCGGCCGTCATCGTCATCGGCGAGGTCGTGAAGGTCGGCCCGGCGACCTTGCCGTAACCCGAGGTAACTCACCGACTCCCGAGCCGTTGGCACCGCACGCACGACAAGGCAGTATCACCCTGTGGCCGATCTCATCACCGTCGAGGACCCCGCCGACCCGCGCCTGCGCGACTACACGGGCCTGACCGACGTAGAACTGCGCCGCAAGCGCGAGCCCGCCGAGGGCCTGTTCATCGCCGAGGGCGAGAAGGTCATCAGAAGGGCCAAGGACGCCGGCTACGAGATGCGCTCCATGCTGCTGTCCGCGAAGTGGGTCGACGTCATGCGGGATGTGATCGACGAACTCCCGGCCCCCGTCTACGCGGTCAGCCCCGAGCTGGCCGAACAGGTCACCGGCTACCACGTGCACCGCGGCGCGCTCGCCTCCATGCAGCGCAAGCCGCTCCCCACGGCGGCCGAGCTGCTGGGGACCGCCCGCCGGGTGGTGATCATGGAGTCGGTCAACGACCACACCAACATCGGCGCGATCTTCCGCTCGGCGGCGGCCCTCGGCATGGACGCGGTCCTGCTCTCCCCGGACTGCGCGGACCCGCTGTACCGGCGCAGCGTGAAGGTGTCGATGGGCGCCGTCTTCTCGGTGCCGTACGCCCGTCTGGAGAGCTGGCCCAAGGGCCTGGAGTCGGTCCGCGAGGCCGGGTTCACCCTTCTCGCCCTCACGCCGGACGAGAAGGCCAGGTCCCTCGACGAGGCCGCCCCGCACCGGATGGACCGGGTCGCCCTGATGCTCGGCGCCGAGGGCGACGGCCTGTCCCGCCAGGCCCTGGTCGCCGCGGACGAGTGGGTCCGCATCCCCATGGCCCACGGCGTGGACTCCCTCAACGTGGGCGCGGCGGCCGCGGTCGCCTTCTACGCGGTGGCGACCGGCCGCCCCGAAGCGTGACTAGTCCGACGCCTCGAACGTCGACTCGTACCGCTGCGACATGAGCGCCCCGTCCGACGGCTGGTGACCCGGCGCGGGCGAGGCCGACCGCTCCTGCCGTACGACGTCCCGCTGGCCGCCCAGTCCCCGGCTCGGGCCCTGGCAGCCCTGGGCGGCGGCGATGCCGAGCGCGACCAGCAAGGTCACCACGACGAACACGATCAGCCGCTGGCGCAGCAGCTGCGGGTTGGCGGGCCGGCGGCCCGTGCCCGTGGTCCGCGGAGCCGTACGCCGGGTTCCGCTGCGCGGGCCGGGCCGGCTGCCGCTGCCCGTCCGTCCGGTGTTCCGCGAGGTGGGCGTGGGCCGCGGCCCCGACCGGCCGGACGAGGAGGGCGCCGGACCACCGCGCGCGGCGCCGCCCCGGGAGGGAGCGGTACCGCGGGAGCCGGGACCGGTGGCGCGCGGCGTGGGAGTCGTCCCCTGCGGGCGCCGCTGAGCACGGTCCGGGTAGCTCTCCGTGAGCCGTCCGGTCGGCCGGTCCCCGTCCCCGGCGCGGGGCGCGGGCGGACGCAGCTCGGCGACGCCCTGCGCCTCGCGGGCCGCGATCTCCTTGAGCCGCAGCGACAGCTGGAGCGTGGTCGGCCGCTCCTCGGGCGCCTTGGCGAGACAGGCCCGCACCAGCGGCGCCAGCGCGTCGGGCACGCCGTGGAGCTGCGGCTCCTCGTGCACCACGCGGTAGAGCATCACCTCGGAACTGCCGTGCCCGAAGGGCGAGTCGCCCATCGAGGCGTACGCCAGGGTCGCGCCGAGCGAGAACACGTCCGTGGCCGGGGTGACGGCGGCGCCGCGCACCTGCTCGGGCGCGAGGAAGCCGGGCGAGCCCACCGCCGTGCCCACGTGGGTCAGCGTCGAGGCCCCCGTGGCCCAGGCGATGCCGAAGTCGATGATCCGCGGTCCCTTGGGGGACAGCAGGATGTTGGACGGCTTGAGATCCCGGTGGACGACCCCGGCCTCGTGCACCGCGACCAGCCCCTCCGACAGGGCCGCCCCGATCGCGGCGACCTCGGCCGCGATCAGCGAGCCCTCGTCGGCGACCTTGTCGTGCAGGGACGGCCCGGGAACGTACTGCGTGGCGAACCACGGCCGGTCGGCGTCGAGATCGGCGGCGACGAGCCGCGCGGTGCAGCCGCCCCGGATCCGCCGGGCGGCGGACACCTCGCGCGCGAACCGCGACCGGAACTCCTGGTCCTCGGCCAGATCGGGCCGGATGACCTTCAGCGCGACCCGCTGCCCCTTCTTGTCGGAGCCCAGGTAGACCACGCCCATCCCACCCGCGCCCAGCCGCCTGTGAAGCCTGAACGAGCCGACGACGCGCGGGTCCTCGCGCCTCAGGCGCATCATCGCCATGTTCATCCCCGCTGCCCGGTCCTGTGACGAGCCACAGCTTACGTTTCCCCGGCCGCCCGCGCGCAGAGGCCGCGCCCTCTCGGCCCGACGGATTGTCAGTGCCGGGTGGGAGACTTGAGGGGTGGTCAGGGAGCTGGAGAACAGGCCGACTTCGCGTTGCCTGTGATCCCAACCACCCGTCACAGAAGGGGGATTGAACCCGTGAAGGGTGATCGCGTGGAGATAGTGGTGGATGCGGGGGACACGACCCGCACCTATGAGGTGGTGGCGAGCAGGGCGGGCCGCCGGGTGGAGACGGCGGTACGCCGGGGCGTGGTCGAAGTGAGCGAAGTCACCCGCAGCGGGACTGTCGTCCGTACGGCCCGGTTCATGGCGAACCGGGTGCTGGCACTGGTCGAGCAGCCGGTGCCGCGCGAGGACGGCTCGGAGAAAGCAGGGCACACCGGGCGACCCCTCGGGGAAGACCCCGAGACCTAGGACTCCGTCTCCACCCAGGGGAGTACTCAGCGGGTCATGGCTCATCCTCCGGGAGGCCCGGCAATCGGTACGAGGGCATGACGTCCGGCGGGGGCCGCGCCCGTAGATTTGAGGTCAAGCGGCGGGTGCAGCACTCGTCCCCCGAGGTCAGACACCCGCCGCTGTCACGACAACCGAACGGTCAGGAGAGGGACCATGGCCTACACGGCACCGCGGACCCGCACGGCGCTCCGTTCCCGCCGCGACGGCCGTCGCCACCCGCTGGTGGCGACGCTGATGGCCCTTCCTCTGGCGGCCCTGCTGCTCCTCGTCTTCGACGGCTGGGAGACAGTGGCCACACAAGCGTCGTCCGTGGGAGTGATGCTGGGGCGCTGAGCGGCGACCCCAGGCCCGGATGAGCGGTCCGGGCGGGGACATCCACCCATGAAACCCCGTGGGGACGGGGGTGCGGCGGACGGCACAAATGCCGGCGCAGCTGGGGAGCTGCGCCGGCATTACTGTTGCCCATCTCCTTTACCAGACGGCTCTGCGGCTCCCGCGGGTCGGTCCACAGCCGGCCATGCCGACGCAGTTGGGCACCAGCCGTCTCACCGAAGCCGCTCGCGTTGTCGGAGGTCGTGTCGCCGAAGCCGGCCGGAGCCGTCGGCGGCGGTCTCGCTGGAGCCGCGCGAGTCGTGGCCGCCCAGGCGGCGGGCGGATGCCGGCGCAGCCGTGGGCAGTCGTACCGCCCGTGGCGCCGCCCAGCTTCAGGCGGCCGTTCCGACGTAGCCGCTCGCGCTGCTGAAGTCGTGCCGCCTCAGCTGAGGCACCCGCGCTGCGGTCATCGCCCCAGCCGCGGTCAGACGTGTCGCGGGCCTTGCGAAGCTGTGCCGTCGTAGTCGCCCCAGTCGGCGGGCTGCCTCGGCGCCCGTAGCCCTCGGTAACCGTCTCGCCGAGCCGCCTCAGCTCGTCGTAGTCGCCCAGCCGCGGGCAGTTGTGCCGCCCCACCCGCCCGCCCCTGCTGGGCGCCGCCTCGAGCCGCACTAGCTGCGGGCACCCGTGCCACTGGGGCGTCACGGATGGGCGCTGGGGCTTCCTCCGGGGACACCCCGTCCGCGCGATCGAGCGAAACCCACCCCGCCACCCCCACCGCCCTGCACCCACGCTCCCGGCCCCAACTGGCTCCCGGGCTCCACCGACCTGCCCCCACACCCGGCCCGCCGCCAAGCACCCCCCCATACTCGGCCCGCCCGCAAGCACCCGACCCCATCGACCCACCCTCACCAGCCCACCCCCACCCCTGCGTACCCTCACCCCAGACCCACCCCCCCGCAGGGAGCCCCGTGACAGTCACCCGCCTCTTGCCTGACCTGGCCCGTGCCGCCACCGTCACCGCCCACGCACGCCGTTCCACCTGCCCTTGCGGGGTCACCGAAACGCTCGCCGATCGCCCCGATGCCGCCGTCGTCCGGCACGCCGACACCGTCGCCAAGGCCCACCCCCCGAACACCGACCCCGCCGACCTCACCCTCCGCCTCGCCACCGCCGCCGCCCTCCCCGGCACCCTCCTGCCCCCGCTCACCCCCTCCCCGGCGCCCCTCCACGACCGTCTGGTGACCTGCTGGCCGTACGGGACCCCCGTAGATCCGCACGACCCCGACACCGCTCCCTGGGAAGCCGCCGCCACCCTCCTCGCCCAGCTCCACCGCCACCCACCCCTCCCGGGGACCCCGCCCATGCGCGGCCCCGCCAAGGCCGCCCAAGCCATCGAGCGACTCAAGGCCACCGCGCCCGCCGACAGCGAAACCGCCGCCGTCCTCCGCGCCTGGCGCACCCTCCCCACCTGGGCCCGAGCCGAGACCCCGATGCCCGGCGACGCCCCTCGCACCCTCTGCCACGGCGACTTCCACCTCGGCCAGCTCGTCCGGCACCCCGCCCCCCACGGCCCTTGGCGGCTCATAGACGTCGATGACCTCGGCACCGGAACCCCCGCCTGGGACCTCGCCCGCCCCGCCGCCTGGTACGCCTGCGGCCTCCTCGCCCCGGAAGAGTGGACCCGCTTCCTCACCGCCTACCGCGCCGCGGCCGGCCCGGCGGTCCCCCCGCACGGCGACCCCTGGCCCGCCCTCGACCTCGCGGCCCGCGCCCTGACCGTGCAGACCGCCGCGACCGCGACAGCCAAGGCGGCCCACGCCGGCCGTCCCCTCGACGAGATCGAGCAGTCCTTGATCGACGCCTGCGACCGAATCGCGTCCACCCCGCCCGAGTTGACGTACGAATCAGCCAAGTAGGGTGCAACCGACCACAGCCGGACAGAGTCTGTCCTGGCAATACGCGAAGCAGGACCGACCGGCGAGGAGTTGAGCCGACCATGCAGTGTCCGAAGTGTCGTGCCCCCATGCACACCTACAACCGCAACGGCGTCCAGATCGAGCAGTGCAGCGGCTGCCGCGGCATCTTCCTGGACTACGGCGAGCTGGAGGCCCTGACCCGCCTGGAGTCCCAGTGGTCCCAGCCGGCCCCACCCGCGCCCCCCGCCCCGCAGGCGTACCCGGCCGCCCCCGCCCCCGCGGCACCCGCCTGGGGCGCCCCGCAGCACGGCGGCGGTCACTACGGCCACAAGCGCCAGAAGAGCTTCGGCCACATGCTCTTCTCCAGCTGAGGACTGAGCACTGAGCAGCTGAGCGGCAGCACACACGAAGAAGCCCCCGACCACAAGGCCGGGGGCTTCGGTGCGTGCGCGATACTGGGATTGAACCAGTGACCTCTTCCGTGTCAGGGAAGCGCTCTCCCGCTGAGCTAATCGCGCGGGGAACCGTGACCCGGAGATCACGACTGCTGCGTGCGCGATACTGGGATTGAACCAGTGACCTCTTCCGTGTCAGGGAAGCGCTCTCCCGCTGAGCTAATCGCGCGGGTACAGATCTTCGAGAAGATCCAGTGGACGATACTGGGATTGAACCAGTGACCTCTTCCGTGTCAGGGAAGCGCTCTCCCGCTGAGCTAATCGTCCTTGGAGGTGGAGACGGGATTTGAACCCGTGTAGACGGCTTTGCAGGCCGTTGCCTCGCCTCTCGGCCACTCCACCAGGAGTGCGGGGGTTCGGGATGATCCCCCTTGCTCTTCCGAGCGAACGACGAGGTTCGAACTCGCGACCTCAACCTTGGCAAGGTTGCGCTCTACCAACTGAGCTACGTTCGCCTGTCCTTCCGACCCGCTTGCGCGGCCCGGCGACGTGTTGAACTCTAGCGGATTCCTGGGCCAGTACAAAAACGCGTTTGTGCAGCGTGCTGCGCCTCACCCCGGCCCGACCTGGTCCCGGACGTGGTCAGAGCCCCCGCGAGGACATGACCGGGCCACCCCGAAGACACCCGCCATAGACTCGACAGCGTGCTCGACCTCCCTCCCCTGGCCCGATTCGGCGACCGTCTCGCCACCGGCCTCCTCGACGTCACCAGCGACCCCGCGGCCCTGGACTCCACCGGCTTCTGGGCCGTCACCGCGGATTTCGAGGGCCGGCTGACCTGCGCCCGCTTCCGGGACGTCCGGGAGTCGCCCGTGCCCGCCCCGGTGCCCGGCGCCTGGCACGGCCCCGCGGCGGCCGACTGGACCTCCTCCCTCGACCGCGCCGCCTACACCGCGGGCGTGCGCCGCATCCGCGAGCACATAGCGGCCGGCGAGGTCTACCAGGCCAACCTCTGCCGGGTGCTCTCCGCCCCGGTCGCCCCCGACGCCGACGTGGACGCCCTGACCGCCCTGCTGGCCCGCGGCAACCCGGCGCCGTACGCAGGAACGATCCGGCTGCCGGAGCACGGCGTGGAGATCGCCACCGCCTCCCCGGAGCTGTTCCTGCGCCGGGACGGCCGGACCGTGGAGTCCGGGCCGATCAAGGGCACCGGCCGCACCGAGGCGGACCTGCTGGAGAAGGACTACGCCGAGAACGTGATGATCGTGGACCTGGTCCGCAACGACATCGGCCGCGTCTGCGCCACCGGCACGGTCACCGTGCCCGACCTGTGCGCCGTGGAGAAGCACCCGGGCCTGGTCCACCTCGTCTCCACCGTGCGCGGCGAGCTGCGCGCCGGCGCCGGCTGGCCCGAGTTGCTCGCCGCCGCCTTCCCGCCCGGCTCGGTCACCGGCGCCCCCAAGTCCAGCGCGCTGCGGATCATCGCCGCCCTGGAGACGGCACCCCGGGGCCCGTACTGCGGGGGGATCGGGTGGGTCGACGCGGACCGGGGGACCGGCGAGCTCGCGGTCGGCATCCGCACCTTCTGGATCGACCGCGCGCAGGGGGCGCTGCGCTTCGGCACCGGCGCCGGCATCACCTGGGGTTCCGACCCGGAGGGTGAGTGGCGGGAGACCGAACTGAAGGCGTCCCGGCTGCTCGCGGTAGCGTCGGGGGCGTACGAGGTGCACGGCGAGGCACTCACGTACTGTGCTGACCCGGGGAGCGACCCCCGCACCCCCGGCCGGCCCGACGCGCCCGGCACACTCACACGAGGTACTGACCAGTGAAGCTTTGGCTCGACGGCGGGCTCCAGGACATCGAGTCCGCCCGTGTCTCCGTCTTCGACCACGGGCTGACCGTGGGCGACGGCATCTTCGAGACGGTGAAGGCGACGGACGGCAAGACGTTCGCGCTCACCCGGCATCTGCACCGGCTGACCCGCTCCGCGCGCGGACTCGGCCTGCCGGACCCCGACCACGACGAGATCCGCCGCGCCTGTACGGCCGTCCTCGAGGCCAACCCGATGCCGCTCGGCCGGCTCCGCATCACCTACACCGGTGGTCACGGCCCCCTCGGCTCCGACCGCGGCGAGCACGGCCCGACCCTGGTCGTCGCCCTCGGCGAGACCACCCGCCGCCCCGACTCCACGGCCGTGATCACGGTCCCCTGGACCCGCAACGAACGCGGCGCGCTCACCGGCCTGAAGACCACCTCGTACGCCGAGAACGTCGTCGCCCTCGCCCGCGCCCACCAAGAGGGTGGCTCCGAGGCGCTGTTCGCCAACACGGTCGGGCAACTCTGCGAGGGCACCGGGTCCAACGTCTTCGTCGTCCTGGACGGCGAGATCCACACCCCGCCGGTCAGCTCCGGCTGTCTGGCGGGCATCACCCGCGAGCTGGTCGTCCAGTGGACGGGCGCCAAGGAGACCGATCTGCCGCTGGACGTCCTTCAGCGGGCCGACGAGATCTTCCTGACGTCGACGCTGCGGGACGTCCAGGCCGTGCACCGCGTCGACGAGCGCGAACTGCCGGGCGCCCCGGGGCCGGTGACCGCCAAGGCCATGCGGATCTTCGACGAGCGCTCCGGCCAGGACCAAGATCCGTGAACCGGACGAAAAGAAGCTGACGTGGGCCTCCATCGCGGGTAGAACACCCGTGATGACCACGACCCTGCGGCCGACCGAGCCGCTCCAGCGAGATGCCGACGGGGTGCTGTCGCGCCACTTCCGGGTGTGCGTGAACAGCCGTCCCGTCGGCGCGATACACCTGGCGACGGACCCCCTGTTCGGGCCGGCCGTCGCGCGCATCAGCGACCTGCGCATCGAGGAGCCGGACCGCGGGCGCGGCCGGGGCACCGTGGCCGCGCTCGCCGCCGAGGAAGTGGCCCGCGGCTGGGGCTGCACCCGGATCGACATCAGGGTGCCGGGCGACTGCGGGCCCGCGCTGCGGCTCGCCACCGCGCTGGGCTACGTCCACCGCAACCGCGGTATGGAGAAGCAGCTCGGCACCACCCCGCCCGCCCTGCCGGAGGGCAGCCGGGGGCGGCCCATGACCCAGGGCGAGTACGAGCCGTGGGTGGAGCACGGCAATTCTCACTACGCGCAGAGCTGGATCGACCGCGGCGTGCCCGAGGACCAGGCGTGGGCCAAGGCGCTGAGCGACATGTCGACGCTCCTCCCGCAGGGCCTGGCCACCGAGGGCATGCTGATCAGCGTCCTGGAGCACGTCGGCGAGGCAGTCGGCACGCTGTGGCTGTCGGTGGCGGGGGACAAGGCGTTCGTCTACGACATCGAGGCCGACGCCCGTTTCCGCGGCCGGGGGCACGGCCGCACGCTGATGCTGCTGGCCGAGGGGCAGGCGGTGGCCGCCGGGAAGCGGACCATCGGCCTCAACGTCTTCGCGGACAACACCCCGGCCGAGCGCCTGTACGCGTCCCTCGGCTATGTGCCGGTGGGCTACTCCATGTACAAGAACCTGCTGTGAGAGTGCGAGGACCTGCGCTGAGTACGGGAAAAGGACCCGCGTTGAGTGCAGGAAGCCGCTCCGGGGTCAGCCCTGCCCGGCCTCGGCCAGCAGCCGGTCCACGATCTCCTCGATGCGTTCGCGCAGTCCCTCCTGGCTCTTGCCACCGTCGAGACGCTCGCCGCCGATGACGTACGTGGGCGTGCCGGTCACGCCGATCGCCTTGCCCTCGGCCTGGTCGGCGTCCACGATCAGGATGTGCCGGCCGTCGACGAGCGCGGTGTCGAACTCCTCGGCGTCCAGCCCGAGTTCTCCGGCCACCTGGACCAGGAAGGGCTCTCCCTGACGGTCCAGCTCCTCGACCCGGCCCAGCACCGCTTCGACGTACGGCCATCCCTGGCCCTGCTCCAGGGCCTCCTCGGCGGCCTGCGCGGCGGCGAAGGAGTGCTTGTGCTTCTCCAGCGGGAAGTGCCGCAGCCTGAGCTCCAGCCGGTCGCCGTAGCGGGCGCGCAGGGCTCGCAGGTCATCGAGGGCGGTACGGCAGTCCGGGCACTGGAGTTCGCACCACACGTCGAGGACGGGCGCGGTGGGACGGACGGGGGAGGAGTCGCTCATGGGCTCAGTCTCCCAGCCCGGTACCGTCCGGGCCCAATCAGGGATCCGCGAGCGGACCGGCACCTGCGGAGGAGCCGACCCGGAGATGTCCCTGATGTCCGGCGGGAGCATGGCCCGGCGGGGCCCGGCAGGTGCAGGATGGAGGGGACGAGGGCTCCGCGCCTGACCGAATCCTGTCTGGAGGACCGGATGATTGCCGAGACCGTCTGTTCCGCCGTAGCCGCGGCCGGCCTGGGCATCGCGGCGATCACGGCGTACCGGAAGCGTTTCCTCTCCGCGGCCCGGATCGCGGCGTACTCCCTCGTCCCGCTGGGTCTGGTGATGACCGGAGTGGTCGAGTGGCTGGCGGACACCGCGTTCAGCCCGGCCGCCTGGGCGGGCTTCGGCGTGCTCGGTGTCTCCTGGGTGCTCTTCGCGAGCACCCGGGCCGTGGAGCGCCGCCGGGGCGGCGGCACCCGCAAGGAGCGCAGGCAGGCCCGGTCCGCGCAGCGCGAGGCGGTGGCCCCGGCGGCCTCGGCACCCACCCTGGGCTCCGGCTCCCGGCCGACGGCCAGGCCCGCGGCGGCACCGCAGGAGGACTTCAGCGACATCGAGGCCATCCTGAAGAAGCACGGCATATGACGGCCCGCACAAAGGCTGAAACGACACAGGGGGTCGCCGTCCGCGCGTAATCGATCACGACCCGGACCGGACATTGCGGATTAAGGCGAACTACCGCTGCTTGCGGGCGTGTTGATCGCGCCGGGAGGGTTCACTGCGTCATCATCGCCCGCGAGATGCTGGACACGACACAGAGCGAGACCGCGCCGCCGCAGGACGAGCCGCGTGGATGCCTCTTCGCCCTTTCCCAGCCACCGCTGATGATCTTCCTTGCGGTGATCGGGTGTCTGCTGCTCATGGCTGCGCTGCACGACCTGCTGCTGCTCTGAGCCCTACCCGCGGCCCCCGGCGCCACCCGCCGGGGCCCGCGTCGACGCCGGTGCCCGGCCCCGGAGCCAGCTCGACGCCGGGGGTCTGCCCCCGGGAGCCGCACGAGGCCGGTGTCCAGCCTCTGAGTCCACGCCGGTGTCCGGCCCCGCAGCCCTACGACGCGGGTGTCCGCACCCGGAGGCAGTTCGATGCCGGCGTCCGCCCCCGGGACCCCGCACGATGCCGGTGTCCGCCCCCGCGGCCCCCGGAGCCAGCTCGACGCCGGGGTCTGCCTCCGCGATCTCGCACGATGCCGGTGTCCAGTCCTGGAGCCCTCGCGGTGCCGGTGTCCGGCCGAGCACCCTCCATGACGCCGGTGTTCGCCCCCCGCCCCCGGGGATCTCAGCCCGCCGCCTCCTTGCGTCGAGCCCGGTAGGCGGCGACGTGGAGGCGGTTGCCGCAGGTGCGGCTGTCGCAGTAGCGGCGGGAGCGATTGCGGGAGAGGTCGACGAAGGCGCGACGGCAGTCGGGGGCCTCGCAGCGCCGCAGCCGTTCCTGCTCTCCGGCGACCACGAAGATCGCCAGGGCCATGCCGCCGTCCGCCGCGAGGTGGTCGGCGACCGAGGCGCCGGGCGCGAAGTAGTGCACATGCCAGTCGTAGCCGTCGTGGTCGGTGAGCCGGGGAGTGGTGCCGGCGGCGGCGATCAGCTCGTTGATCAGACCGGCCGCGCTCCGGGCCTCCGGTGCCGCGAAGATCCCGGCGAACCTCGCCCGGATCTTGCGCACCGCGGACAGGTCCAGCTCGGAGAGCACGCCGACATCGCTGATCTCGTGCCGGCGCACGAAGTCGGCGAGGGCCGCGACGTCCGGCAGCGCCTCCTGCGTCCCGTCGTCGTCCGGTGCGGTGTTCACCAGATCCACGACAGCGTCGAGGGCGCACCGGGTGTCGTGGGTGATCAGCACATTTCGCTCCCTGGCCGGAGGGTCGGACGCGGGGGCGCCCGCCGATGCTGGCCGATGGTAGTAGCTTCGCCGACGGCGGGAGGGTCGCGCCAGGGCCTGGTAGCCGGGGGCAACCGAATGGCGCCCCGGGCGGCGAGATCAGGCCGCGCCGGGGCCGGACCCACGCACGCCGACGCCGCCCCGTGGGTGACTCACAGTGACGGCGTCGGCGCATACCGTATGCAGTTGTTTGTCCTGGGCCCGAGCCGTCTCCCCGAGTCGACGGCGCCGGGCGGCTTCGTGGTGCCCCGCTTCAGCTCTCCGCCAGAATGTGCGAGAGCTCCTGGTCGAGGTCGAAGTGCCGGTGTTCCGTGCCGGGGGGCACGGCGGCGTCTGTTCGCTTCAGGAAGGACTCCAGGGCCCGTGCCGGGGCCTCGAGCAGGGCTTCGCCCTCCGGGGAGCTCAGGGCGATGCACACGACGCCCTGGCCGTGACTGCGCGACGGCCAGACTCGGACGTCGCCGGTCCCGGTGGGTCGGTGCAGGCCCTCGGCCAGAAGGTCGCGGGCGAACACCCACTCGACGGTTTCCTCGGCTCCGGTGTGGAAGGTGGCGTGCACGGCGTAGGGGTCGGCCGTGTCGTACCGCAGGCCTGCGGGGACAGGCAGGGAGGACTCGCTCGACACAACGAGGCGCAGGTGCAGCTCGCAGCTGACCGTGGTGTTCATAAGCGCCAGGGCCTTTCGCTCAGTGTGCGCTCGGGGATTCGCACGTCGGCGAAATCGACATGCCACCTACGGTGCCGTTGTAAACCCCTCTGAGTGTTTTGCGTGCCTTTATGTAACTCTTCCGGCCGACGTCCCGTTCGCGAGGTACGACCATTCCGGTGACTCGTTTCTCTCCGGTAGGGTTTGGCCGTATGAACACGGGGAGTAGCGAGCCTGGCGAGGTGGCCATGGCGTCGAACGAGACCGAAGTGGACGGTGCGCGGAGCGAGCGGGCGCTCGGCTCCAGAGCGCCGGAATTCGTCAGGGCCCGCCGTCTGCTGCACCTGAGCTGGCAGGTGGGCGTCTTCATCATCGGCCTGGCGGTCGTCGGGGTCGGCATCGTGATGCTGCCGCTGCCCGGTCCCGGCTGGGTGGTGATCTTCGGTGGCATGGCGATCTGGGCGACCGAGTTCGTCTGGGCCCAGCTGGTGCTGCGCTGGACCAAGCGCAAGGTCACCGAGGCCGCCCAGCGAGCCCTGGATCCGAAGGTGCGCCGCCGCAACATCATCCTGACGTCGATCGGCCTCGTGATCGTGGCCGTCCTGGGCGGGATCTACCTCTGGAAGTTCGGCGTCGTGATGCCCTGGAAGATCAAGGACCAGTGATCCGCCGAGGGGGCGCGGGGGCCGGCCGGTCCATGTCCGTGCTGGTCACAGGCACCCCCTGACATGGGGTAATGTTCTTCCTGCGCCCGGGCGATTAGCTCAGTGGGAGAGCGCTTCGTTCACACCGAAGAGGTCACTGGTTCGAACCCAGTATCGCCCACCCGGGACGACGGCCCGTCTGCTGCACAGCAGACGGGCCGTCGGCGTTCGGGGCGGCGCCGGACCTCCCGTGCGTGGGGACGACTTCCGGCCGAGCCGCCTTTTTGTCCGACGCCCCGCATTCCGTTCGCCCGTCGATCCTGAGCGCCCCACCTGCGATGACTTGCCGCAGGGCGCCGCTGCCGGGCTCCGGGCGCGGCCGACCCGCCCGCCGCCTCCGCAAGAAATTCCTGTCCGAATCATTGACGCACTCCGGGGCCCTCCGTAACTTGTGCCAGCAAGCGCTTACTTGAAACGATTCATGCAGGCGGCGATGACGCTGCGGGGAGGTGGCCCAACCATGGGAACCAGCAGGAATGTTGAGAGGCGAACGATCCTGAAGGTGGCCGGTGCTTCGGCGGCCACGCTGGGTCTGGCGGCGACGACGGGGTGCGGCGGCGACAGCGGTTCCGGAGACGGGACGGTGACGCTCCGTTACGCCTGGTGGGGTGGCGAGCCGCGCACCATCGCCATCAAGAAGTCGATCGCGCTCTTCGAGAAGAAGTACCCGAAGATCAAGATCAAGCCGGAATTCACGGACTACGCGGCCTTCTGGGAGAAGTTCCAGACGCAGGCCTCCGGCGGGAATCCGCCGGATGTTTTCCAGAATGCGGTCGGCTTTCTGCGCAAGTACGACAAGCGCGGCGTTCTGATGGATCTCAAGTCGCAGGCGGACTCCGGGAATCTGAGCCTGGAGAACTTCCGCAACGGCGTTCTGGCGAACGGTCAGGTCGACGGCAAGCAGCTCGGCATCCCGGTCGGTGCCAACACCATGGCGCTGGTCATCGACCTCAAGGCCTTCGAGAAGGCAGGCGTGAAGGCGGAGTTCGGCTGGACCTGGGACGACTACTTCGACGCGCTCCAGACCATCCAGGACAAGCTGAAGATCGCCGGTGACACCGGCTACTTCGGCATCATGTACCTCTACGACCTGTATCTGCGTCAGAACGGAAAGGCCTTCTTCACCGACTCCGATCTCGGCTTCACCCAGGACGATCTGACGCAGTGGTGGGAGGACGGCTACAAGCGCGTGCGTTCCGGGCTGGTCGCCGACCCCAAGAAGATCGAGCAGGTCGCGCCCAAGTCCGGCCTGTCCGCGGGACTCGCCGCGTCCGAGTTCACCTGGGACAACTTCTCCATTCGCTACGAGGGTGAGGGCGAGTCGGACTACGGGCTGGCGCCGATCCCCACCACGGACGGCAAGGACACCGGCCAGTACCTCGGCTCCCTGATGCTCAGCGCCTTCTCCGGGACCAAGCACCCCAAGGAAGTCGCCCAGTTCATCGACTTCATGGTCCACGACCCCGAGGTCGGCAAGATCATGGGCTACGACCGCGGCATCCTCCCCACGACCGAGCAGTACGAGGCGTTCACGCCCACCGACGAGACCAACAAGGGCGTCAAGGCGTACGAGGAGGAGGTCGCCGCGGCGGGCGTGCTCGGGAAGATCACTCCGCACCCGTCCGGCGCCGATGTCATCGAGGCGGCGTTCCTGCGGCTCGGCGGTGAGGTCGCCCAGGGCAAGACCAAGCCGGCCGACGCCGCCAAGGCGCTGTTCAGCGAGGCCAAGGCCGCGTTCGCGGGCTGAGGGGACGTACCACCATGACGCTCGTCAAGGAAGCGCCCGTGCGCCCGGCCGGGAAGCGGTCCGCCGCACCCCCCGCCGGGCGGCGCGGGCGGCGCCGCGAGAACCTCGCCGGCTATCTCTTCATGTCGCCGTGGATCGCGGGCTTCCTGCTGCTCACGGCAGGACCGATGATCGCGTCGCTGTACTACGCGTTCACCAGCTACAACCTGTTCACGCCGCCCCGGTGGGTGGGGCTCGACAACTTCACGACGATGTTCCAGGACCCGCGCTGGCAGAAGTCGGTCGAGGTCACACTGAAGTACGTCGTCATCGCCACCCCGCTGAAGCTGCTGCTCGCCCTCGGTGTCGCGCTGCTGCTCGCCCAGAGCCGGCGCGGACAGGGCCTGTACCGGGCCGCGTTCTACATGCCCTCGCTCATCGGCGCCAGCGTCTCCGTGGGCTTCGTGTGGCGGGCGCTGTTCTCGGACGACGCGGTCGTGGACCGCACCCAGAAGATCTTCGGGCTGGACGTGGGCGGCTGGATCGGCAACCCCGACTACGTCCTGTACTCCCTGGTGGCCCTGAGCATCTGGCAGTTCGGCGCGCCGATGGTCATCTTCCTGGCCGGCCTCAAGCAGGTGCCGCGGGAGCTGTACGAGGCCGCCGAGGTGGACGGGGCCGGTCCGCTGCGGCGGTTCTGGAACATCACCCTGCCGATGATCTCGCCGGTGCTGTTCTTCAACGTCCTGCTGGAGTCCATCCACGCGTTCCAGGTGTTCGGCTCCGCCTACGTCGTCTCCGACACCCGGTGCGGGCCCGCCGACGCCACCCTCGTCTACACCTGTTACCTCTACCAGAAGGGCTTCAAGGAGGCCCAGATGGGCTTCGCCTCCGCGATGGCCTGGACGCTGGTGGTCGCGGTGGCGCTGGTCACGGCGGTCCTGTTCTGGTCGCAGAAGAAGTGGGTGCACTACGAGGAGGCCGCCAAGTGACCACCGCCACCAGCCCCGCCGCGCACGCCGCGAACGAGCGACGGCGCACCGGATCGATCGCCTGGCACGTGGGCGCGCTGCTCGTCCTCGCGGTCGTGCTGTATCCCGTGATCTGGGTCGTCGGTGCCTCGTTCAAGCCGAGCAAGGACATCATCGCCAGCCTCGACCTGCTGCCCACCGAGCCGGTCTGGGCGAACTTCTCCGGGCTCGCGGACGGCATCTCCGGCATCTCCATCAGCAGCTTCTTCTGGAACTCGCTGATGTACGCCGGTCTCGCCGTGGCCGGTGTCGTGGTGTCCAGCTCGCTGACCGCTTACGCCTTCGCCAAGATCGGGTTCGCCGGGCGGAACCTGCTGTTCACGCTGATGATCGGCACCCTGCTGCTGCCGTACCACGTGCTGCTCATCCCGCAGTACGTGCTCTTCCGCAACCTCGAACTCGTCGACACCCTGGTGCCGCTCGTCGCGGGCAAGTTCCTCGCGACGGAGGCGTTCTTCGTCTTCCTGATGGTGCAGTTCATGCGCGGGCTGCCGCGCGAGCTGGACGAGGCCGCCAAGCTCGACGGCTGCGGGCACCTGAGGACCTACTGGTCCATCGTGCTGCCGCTGAGCCGCCCGGCCATCATCACCAGCGCCATCTTCACCTTCATCAACGCCTGGAACGACTTCATGGGGCCGCTGATCTACCTCAACACCCCGGAGAAGTACACGGTCTCGCTCGGCCTGATGATGTTCCGCGACCAGGAGGGCATCTCCAACTACGGCAGCATGATCGCGATGTCGCTGGTGGCGCTGGTGCCGGTCATCGCCTTCTTCATGGCCTTCCAGCGGTATCTCATCGACGGTATGGCGACGTCCGGACTGAAGGGGTGACCATGGCCGAGGCCCGCACGAAGGCGCGCCGGGAATCCCTGTTCGGCGAGCGCTTCGCGCTCTTCGCCGAGGCGCTGCTCACCGGCGTGTGGATCGCCGTGGCCTGCCTCGGGGTGATCACCTACCCCGCGGCCTTCGCCGCCGGCGCCCGGCATCTGCGGCGCCGGGCCCGGCACGAGGCCGGTGGCGTGCGGGAGTTCGTCGCGGACTTCCGGGCGGCCCTGCGCGCGGGGTGGGCCGTCGGGCTGGCCGGCTGGGCGGCGGCCGCCGCGGTCTGGGTGGACGTCCAGGCCGCGCGGGCCGGGCTGCCCGGCGGGCCCCTCGTCGGCGCCGTCGGCCTGTTCGCGCTGATCGGCCTGGCCGTGGCCCTGCTGCGGGCGACGGCCCTGTGGGCACCGGGCCGCACCTGGCGGGCGCTGCTCGCGGACGCCGGACGCCGGACCGTGCTCGACCCCGCCGGTTCCTTTCTGATCATCGCCGGGCTCGCCGTGGTGGCCCTGTCCGCCGCGTTCGTCGCACCGCTCGCGGTCCCCGTCCTCGGGGCCGTCGCGGCGGCGGCCGTCGCCGTGGAGGAGCGGTACCGGCACCGCTGACCCCGCACAGGTCGGTGCCCCCTGGGCGCCGTACCGCTGTCTGTCATGCCCCTGCCCATCCCCTCCGCATGGAAGGAACGGTCATGTCTCCCATCCCTCGCAGGTCCCTCCTCAAAGCGGCCGCCGTCGCCGGCGCCGCCGCGCAGTTCAGCTGGGCGCTCGGGGCCAAGGACGCGCAGGCCGCGCCCCGCGCCGTAGCCGGTGACGGCGACCCCGTGACCCTGGACTGGCTGGAGGACGGCGGCCTCGGCGCGGCCCCCGGCTCGACCCTCGGCGTGCCCTGGCCGAAGGGCACCTTCCAGGAGGACCAGACCTTCGCGCTGACGGACGCGGACGGCAAGGCGGTGCCCGTACAGACGTGGCCGCTCGCCTACTGGCCCGACGGATCCCTCAAGTGGACCGCTCACGCGGTGAGTTCGGGCGGCGCCGGCAAGCTCACCCTCGCCGCGGGCGAGCCCGCCGCCCCCGCGAAGAAGGTCACCGTCGACAAGAGCGGCGGCACCATCGACATATCGACCGGTGTCATCACCGCGCGGATCGGCACGTCCGGCGCCACGCTGATCAAGTCCGTCACCCGCGGCTCCACCGAGATCGCCAGGAACGGCAGGCTCGTCCTGCTCCGCCAGCCCGAGATCGAGGACGAGGACCAGGGCCAGGTCAGGACCGAGCGCTTCGACGGCGCCATCGCGAAGGTCGAGGTCGAGCAGGACGGCCCGGTCCGCGCGGTCGTCCGCATCGACGGCAAGCACCGCAAGGGCAACCGCAGTTGGCTGCCCTTCTCGATCCGGCTGTACTTCTACGCGGGCGCCGACTCCTTCCGCATGGTGCACACCCTCACCTTCGACGGCACCCAGGAGCCAGGCAAGGCGAGCGGCGACTTCATCCGCGGCCTCGGCGTCCGTTTCACCGTCCCCCTGCGCGACCAGTCCTACGACCGGCACATACGCCTCGGCGGCGAGGGCACCGGCATGCTCCGCGAGGCCGTCAAGGGCATCACCGGACTGCGCCGCGACCCCGGCGCGGCCGTCCAGGCGGCCCAGTTCGAGGGCAGGAAGCTGCCCGACCCGGCCACCTGGGACCAGCGCGTCACCACCCGCCTGCAGTACATCCCCGAGTGGGGCGACTACACCCTCTCCCAGCTGTCCGCCGACGGCTTCACCGTGCGCAAGCGGACCAAGAAGGGCCACGGCTGGATCGCCGCCGGCGGCGGGCGCCGCGCGAACGGCTTCGGGTACGTCGGCGGCGTCAGCGGTGGATTCTCCTTCGGCCTGCGGGACTTCTGGGAGAAGTTCCCCGCCCAGCTCGACATCCGCGACGCCCACACCGACGCGGCCGAGGTCACCCTCTGGCTCTGGTCGCCCGAGGCACAGCCGATGGACCTGCGCTTCTACCACGACGGCATGGGCCAGGACACCTTCCCCGAGCAGCTCGAAGGCCTCAACATCACCTACGAGGACTACGAACCCGGCTTCGGCACCCCCTACGGCATCGCCCGCACCTCCGAACTCCTCTTCTGGGCCAACGAGTCGACCCCCTCGGCGGACGCGCTGGCCCAGCAGGTCGAGGCGGTACGGGTGCTGCCACAGCTCGCCGCGCCGCCCCGGCAGCTCATCAAGGCCGGCGTCTTCGGCCCCGGCCTGTACTCCGAGCCCGACCGCTCCACCCCCGCCAAGGCCAGGATCGAGGACCACCTCGACTTCCTCTTCACCTACTACAAGGACCAGGTGGAGATGCGTCGTTGGTACGGCTTCTGGGACTACGGCGACATCATGCACACCTACGACACCGTCAGGCACCAGTGGCGGTACGACATCGGCGGCTACGCCTGGGACAACTCCGAGCTGTCGCCGGACCTGTGGCTCTGGTTCGCCTACCTGCGCTCCGGACGCGCCGACATCTTCCGCTTCGCCGAGGCGATGACCCGGCACACCGGCGAGGTCGACGTCTACCACCTCGGCGAATGGGCGGGCCTCGGCACCCGGCACGGCGTCCAGCACTACGCCGACAGCGCCAAGCAGCAGCGCATCGCCAACACCACGTACCGCCGCTACTACTACTTCCTCACCGGCGACGAGCGGGTCGGCGACCTCATGCACGCCAATGTCGACTCCGACGAGACGTTCCTCGTCCTCGACCCGATCCGCAAGATCCGCACCGAGCCGTACACGCCCGACCGGCACGCGCTGTCGGTCGGCTTCGGCACGGACTGGAGCGGACTGGTCTCCGCCTGGCTGACGGAGTGGGAGCGCAAGGGGCCCAAGTGGGAGAAGGCCAAGGCGCGGGTGCTGTCGACGATGGAGACCATCGCCGCGCAGCCCAACGGCTTCGTGCAGGGCACCGGCCTCTACGACCTGGACATCGGTCGCTTCGCCGTCGCCGAGAAGCCGGTGGTGGGGGTGTCGCATCTGTCCGCGGTGTTCGGGCTCAACGAGCTGTGCGCCGAGCTCATCGACCTCGTCGACATGCCGAAGTTCAACGAGGCGTACTTCGACTACTGCCGGTACTTCAACGCCACCAAGGCCGAGCAGGCGGCGCGCTACGGGTCCAACTTCGGGAACCTGCTGCTGTTCCAGGGGCACTCGCGGCTGGATGCCTACGCCGCCGTGAAGACGGGGGACGAGAAGCTGGCCAAGCGGGCCTGGGAGAAGTTCTACAACTCCGACGGTTACCGGGAGTCGGCGCCCTGGAAGACCGTGGAGCTGAGCGGGCCGGCGGCGTTGGTGCCGGGCAGCGAGGCCGCCTGGGTGTCCACCAATGACACCGCGTTGTACGGGCTGGCCGCCATCGAGAATCTGGCGCTGCTCGGGCACAGGATGCCGTGACGGTGGTGGGGAACTGCGGGCCGGTGGGCGCCGGTCGCGCAGTTCCCCGCCCCTCTGTGGGTCAGTTCATCTTCCCGAGGATTCCCTGCACCCGCCGGACGTCCCTGATGCGCTGCTCGTACGTCGCGCCCAGGGCGAGCAGGAGGAGGCCGGCGAGGGCCGGCGGGGCCCATCGGGGGAGGGCGCCCGCCACCTGGATCAGGTAGGGGGCCAGTTCGTGCAGGGCGTCCAGGAGCAGGGTCGCGCCGCCGAGCAGGAGCGGTGCCTGGAGGTGGTGGCGGGCGCCCAGGAGGGTGACCGTGAGGGCCGCCAGGCCCAGCAGGAGGGGGCGCGTCCAGTGCGGGTCGGCCCAGACCGCGACCAGGCTCGGCAGCAGGGTCGCGGCCAGGCCCGGCCCGTACGCCGTCCAGGACGAGGTCCGTGGGTCACGGCGCCGCCGCAGGGCGCCCACGAGCAGGGCCGGGATCGTCACCGGGAGCGTGTACGCCTCCGGGGTGCCGACTTCCCAGGCCGCCAGGCGGACCCAGGCGGCCAGCACGAAGAGGGCGGCGGACGCGTAGCCGACGAGGCGGCGGTCCGGCCGGAGTGCCGTGGCCGCGGTGATCACGCCGCACAGTGCGAGGACGAGGGCCAGCACGGGCGGGTCGGTGATCGTCAGCGCGATGGCGAGCAGGCCCGCCGCGGCACCCGTCACCTCGACCGGGAGGGCCGCCCCGGCGCCGCGGGCGGCGAGCAGGGCGGCGGCCACCGGAACCGTCAGGACCAGCAGCGCGGTGTGCTGCGGTGCCCAGCCCGCGGCGGCGCCGATCGCACAGGCCAGCGCGGTGGCCCAGACGAGGGCGGCCGGCGCCGCCACGAGAGCGCGGCGCCGGGAGGCCGCCGCGAACAGGAGCGTCAGCGTGGTGAGGACGGCCAGCGTCGCGGACTGCGCGGCCAGGGCCAGGGAGGCCGCGTGCAGGGAGGCGGCCACGGCGAGGACGGTGGCCGTCGGCGCCGCCGGGACCAGGGCGAGGGCCACCACCGACAGCGCCACCACCAGACCAGCCTCGTAGGGGAGTTGAAGCACCGGCGGCAGCACGAGCGCCGTGGCCCACACCACCACCAGCGCCGCCGTCCTCGCTCCGGGGCGCGCCGAGAGCGCCAGTACCGCGGCGACGGTGGCCAGGACCAGCGGCGCCGTCTGGGACAGCGCGGGCCACGGCACCTCGGCCGTCACCGCGGCCCGGATGTCCGCCGGCGCCCCGGACCAGGGGCGGCCGATCCAGGCGAGCGGGCCCAGCAGGGTGACGGCGACGACCGGTGCCGCCCACAGCACGGCGAGCGCCTGGACCGCCGCGGACGCCTGACCGAGGCCCCGGCGCACCGGCTCGGGCAACCGCCGCACCCGTACCGACGCCAACAGGGCGACTGCGCACGCCAGATGCACCGGTACCGTCCACATCTCCGGCAGCAGCACGCGGGGGACGCCGCCCGCGGCTGCGACCAGGACCAGACCGCCCACGGGCGCCGTCACCGTCGCCGTGCGCCGGGCCGCCGCCAGGGCGATCAGCGCCGCGAGGAGGAGGAGCGCCGCCGCACGGGCGGCGGCGCTCGGACCGGTGGCCGTCCAGGACAGCCCCCCGGCCGTCAGCACGCCCCCGGCGCCCATGCCGTACGCGCCCACCGCGGCGGCGATCCGTACGGAACGGGTGGGCACCCGGAGCGCCACAGCGGTGTCGAGGCCGGCGGTGACCAGCAGTGCGGCGGCCAGCAGGTACGGGCCGGCGTCCGCCGCCAACGCCCAAAGCAGCAGCGGGAGTTGGGCCGAGGCCAGGGCGGCGGGCAGCGGCAGCCGCAGCTCCGCCGTCCTCGGCAGCAGGCCGTACGCCGTCCACAGCGCCGCGAGCACCGCCGCCGCGACCGCCGTATAGCCGACCCCGTCCACCCCGTCCACCCCGCCCAGCGCGACCTCGTGCAGCGCGTACGCGTCCAGCACCGTCAGCGCCAGACCGAGCCCCGCCACCGCCTCCGCCGTCGAGCGCAGCCCACGGGCCAGCAGCGGCAGGGGTGCCGCGAGCGCCGCCACCGTGATCGCGCCCAGCACCGCGGAGCGGCCGACGATGCCCAGGTGCCCCCAGCCGACCAGCGTGAACGCCATCGCGGCGATGGTGAGCAGGGCGCCGCCGAGCAGCAGGAGCACGTTCTGCACCCGCGGCGGTGCTGCCTCGGGGCGCGGCGGTGCGAGAACCGGCGCCGGGCGGGCCGCCTCCAGGGAGGCGACCAGCCAGCCGCGGCGGGCGAGCAACTGGAACCGGCGGGCGTCCAGTTGCCGCAGCTCGGCGTCGAGGAGCCGCAGCTCCTCGACGGGGGACGGAATGTGCGTCATGGCTTGGAGTGTGGTCCCCGTCACGCCGTACGACATGAGTGCGCGTACTCAGAACCTACTCACTTCCGGTGCCACACTCGGCCCATGGACTGGTCCCACTACCGATTCCGCAGCCTGTGGCCCCTGCCCGCGCCGCCCGCCGCCGTCTACACCGCCCTGGAGCGCGCCGACGACTACCCCTGCTGGTGGCCCCAGGTGCGCGAGGTGAACCGGCTCGACGACACCGGCGGCGTGGTGCGCATCCGCTCCCTGCTGCCGTACGACCTGACCTTCACCGCGCGGGAGACGCGGCGCGATCCGGCCGCCGGGGTGCTGGAGATCGCCCTCTCCGGCGACCTGGAGGGCTGGGCCCGCTGGACCGTCACCCCGGACGGCACCGGCAGCCTGGCCCGCTACGAGCAGGTCGTCGACGTGCGCAAGCCGCTGATGCGCGCACTGGCCGTGCCCGGACGGCCCGTCTTCCGCGCCAACCACTGGCTGATGATGCGGGCCGGACGGCGGGGCCTTGCCGCGCACTTGGAAGCGGTTTGAAGGAAACCCGCGAAGGCCTGTATGGTTCAGTGCGTTCCCGGGCGATTAGCTCAGTGGGAGAGCGCTTCGTTCACACCGAAGAGGTCACTGGTTCGAACCCAGTATCGCCCACCGGGAAAGAAGGCCGGTCCGTACGGACCGGCCTTTTCTCATGCCGCCGCCGGCAGATCCGGACGCAGCGGCCACGCCGGGTCCACCGCCTCCTCCGTGCCGCTGCGCGCGAACCACGCCTGGAGCCCCCGGGCCTGCGCCGCGTGCCACACCGCCTGCAGCATGTGCAGTTCGGCGGGTGAGAGCCGCTCGAGCCGTGCCGCGAAACGGCGCCCCACCGCCCGTACGACCTCCAGCGCGGCCAGCGCGTCCGCGCCCGCGTCATGCGCGCCGTCCAGGGCGACCCCGTAGTGCGCGCACAGGTCGGTGAGCGTGCGCCGGCCCTTGCGATAGCGGTCCAGATGCTTGTCCAGCACCCTCGGATCGAGCACCAGCAGCGGAGCCGTCTCGAACCAGTGGTCCAGGGACGACGCCCGATGGCGGCGCAGCTCACGATCGAGGATCGTCAGGTCGAACGGCGCGTTCATCACCACCAACGGGCGTCCCGCCAGGGCCTGTTCGGCCAGTCGTGCGGCTATCTCGTGCATCACCGGCGCGGGCCAGCGGCCGTTGCGCTGCAGCTGCTCCTCCGTCAGTCCGTGCACCGCCGTCGCCGCCTCCGGCACCGGCACGCCCGGGTTCACCAGCCACCGGGTCACCCGCGGCCGGGCGCCCGGGGTGTCCTGGACCACGATCGCCGCCGACACGATCCGGTCGGTCTCGACATGTACGCCGGTCGTCTCCGTGTCGAATGCCGCCAGCGGGCCCTCATACCAGCTCGCCATATCTCCACAACCCCTCGCTCACCCACGGCAGCTGACGCACCGTCTTCTGCCGGTTCGGTGATACCCGGGCTGTTTGCGCCGTACGCCCGAAGGACAGAACAGGAGTGCGGGTCCTTGCAGTTCAGCGGCCCGGCAGGGGGATTCCTTTGGCGTGGAAGGCTGTTCGTCATGGCGATAGCGCAGCCCGAGCGGAGCGGGCTGCTGCCCGAGCGCACGGGCCCCCATCGCGGCACACTCGCCACCACCGCCTGCATGGAGACCTTGCAGGTGGGCTATCTGCACGCCGTCGCGGCGGCCGCCGGGTGCTCGCTGTCGCAGCCGTTCCCGGACAACGGCATCGACTGGCACGTCAGCCACAGCGCACCCGGCCACACGGTCGACGACGAGGTCACCATCAAGGTGCAGCTCAAGGCCACCTACCAGATCCCGCCCAACCCCCCGGGCCGCACCTTCTCCTTCACGCTGGACAACGACCACCTGCGCAAGCTCGCCCGCACCCCGGTCTCCGTGCACAAGATCCTCGTCGTGATGCTCGTCCCGCGCTCACCGGACGACTGGCTGCGCGCCAGCCACGACCGGCTCGACCTCAGGCACTGCTGCTACTGGGTCAACCTCGCGGGGCATCCGGTCACCGGCCGCACCCGGACCACCGTGCGGATCCCGACCGCACGCATCTTCGACGACCGTGCGCTGTGCGAGATCATGACGCGGGTCGGGACGGGAGGCATACCATGACGCACCGCCCCATCGAGGAGCCCCGGCGGCCGGTCGGGCCGCACCCGGCCGACCCCGCCGGCTGGTACCGGCCCCCCGAGCCCGACCAGGTCGACCCCGCCGTCCTCAGCGCCCTGCTGCGCCGGCACGGCTGGCGGCGCCGCGGCGGCGCCGCGGGACGCTACGGCCGCTGGACCCCGCCCGGACCGGACGGCGGCGGGACCAGCCTGCTCGTGCCCGAGAGCCGCGCCTTCCCCGACAGCGACGACCTGCTCGGCGAGGCGCTCGCCGCCCTCGCCCGCAGCGGCACTCCCTCCGCCCGCGAGGTGCTGGTCTGCCTCGCCGTACCGAGCGACGAGATCCGCTGGTGGCGGGACGTGCCCACCGGCCCCGCCGGCACCACCTCCTGGACCGTCGAGGAGCAGCTGCGCAGCGCCGCCCGCCAGACACTCCTCGCCGCCGCCCTCGCCACCCGCGCGCGTGCCGGCTACCACGGCGCCCGGCACCGCCGCCCCGCTGCCGCGATGCTGGAGAACGTCCTGGTCGGCTCCCCGGCCGGCGGCCGGAACCTGACCGCCTTCGTGCCCGTCGGCACCGGCCGCCCGCTCGCCGTACGCCTGCACCAGGCGCTGTACGCCGCCCGCGAGGCCATCGACTACCGGCGCGCCACCGGCGGCATGGACGCCTTCGACGGCGCCGTCGAGGCCGGCGTCAGCCGCGAACTCACCGAGGCCCTGATCGCCCTCGTCCGGGGCACCGAGGGCGCGCGCATCGCGGTGGAGTGGGCGCCCGCCGCCGCGGTCCCCGACGGTTGTGCGGCCGGTGCCGAGGCCGTCGAGTTCTCCCCGGGCGACCTGCCGGTGCTGCGCGAGGCCGGGGCCCGCTATCTGCGCGCGGAACCGTCCGTGGCGGTGCGCGTCACCGGCGCCGTGGTCCGGATGCGCCGGTCGGGGCCGCGCGGCGAGGGGGCGGTACGGCTGCGGGTGCTGGCCGGCGCCGAGATCCCGCACGTCCGGCTGACCCTGGACGAGGAGTCCTACCGGATCGCCGGCCACGCCCACCTGGTCGGACTGCCGGTGCGGGTGCACGGGCGGCTGGAGAGCCGGGGCGGCTTCCGCAAGCTCACCGGCGTCCGTGGCGTCGTACCCGTGCAGGTCGACGAGGCGGAACGGGACCGGCTGATGAAGTCGCTCCAGGAGAATCTCGACTGCTTCGAGGAAGCCTGCGGAGGGGATTGATTTCGCCCTGACCGGGTGCGGGTCGGTACGATCCCGTCATGCGTGCGCTCCCGGTATGGCGCCGCAGCCCCCCTTCAGTCAGGAGAGACCGGTGTCAGACGTCCGTGTGATCATCCATCGCGATTCCGAGCGGGAAGAGCGCGTGGTGACGACGGGCACTACGGCCGCCGAGCTCTTCGCAGGCGAGCGCTCGATCATCGCCGCGCGCGTGGGCGGCGAGCTCAGGGACCTGTCGTACGTCCTGGCCGACGGCGAGGAGGTCGAGGGCGTCGAGATCTCCTCCGAGGACGGCCTGAACATCCTGCGCCACTCCACCGCGCACGTCATGGCGCAGGCCGTGCAGGAGCTGTTCCCCGAGGCCAAGCTCGGCATCGGACCGCCGGTCAAGGACGGCTTCTACTACGACTTCGACGTCGAGAAGCCGTTCACGCCCGAGGATCTCAAGGCCATCGAGAAGAAGATGCAGGAGATCCAGAAGCGCGGGCAGAAGTTCGCCCGCCGCGTGGTGACCGACGAGGCCGCCCGCGCGGAACTCGCGGACGAGCCCTACAAGCTGGAGCTGATCGGCCTCAAGGGCGCCGCGTCCTCCGACGACGGCGCGGACGTCGAGGTCGGCGCCGGCGAGCTGACGATCTACGACAACCTGGACGCCAAGACCGGCGAGCTGTGCTGGAAGGACCTCTGCCGCGGTCCGCACCTGCCCTCGACCCGCCTGATCCCGGCGTTCAAGCTGATGCGCAACGCCGCGGCCTACTGGCGCGGCAGCGAGAAGAACCCGATGCTCCAGCGCATCTACGGCACCGCTTGGCCTTCCAAGGACGAGCTCAAGGGCTACCTGGACTTCCTCGCCGAGGCCGAGAAGCGCGACCACCGCAAGCTGGGCAGCGAGCTGGACCTGTTCTCCATCCCGGAGCAGATCGGCTCCGGCCTCGCCGTCTTCCACCCCAAGGGCGGCATCGTCCGCCGCGTGATGGAGGACTACTCGCGCCGTCGGCACGAGGAAGAGGGCTACGAGTTCGTCTACACCCCGCACGCCACGAAGGGGAAGCTCTTCGAGACGTCCGGGCACCTGGACTGGTACGCCGACGGCATGTACCCGCCCATGCAGCTCGACGAGGGCGTGGACTACTACCTCAAGCCCATGAACTGCCCGATGCACAACCTGATCTTCGACGCGCGCGGCCGCTCGTACCGTGAACTGCCGCTGCGCTTCTTCGAGTTCGGGACCGTGTACCGGTACGAGAAGTCGGGCGTCGTGCACGGCCTCACCCGGGCGCGTGGCTTCACGCAGGACGACGCGCACATCTACTGCACCCGCGAGCAGATGTCGGAGGAGCTCGACAAGACGCTCACCTTCGTGCTCGGGCTGCTGCGGGACTACGGTCTGACCGACTTCTACCTGGAGCTGTCCACCAAGGACCCGGAGAAGTTCGTCGGCTCGGACGAGGTCTGGGAGGAGGCGACCGAGACGCTGCGCCAGGTCGCCGAGAAGCAGGGCCTGCCGCTGGTCCCGGACCCGGGCGGCGCCGCCTTCTACGGCCCGAAGATCTCCGTGCAGACCAAGGACGCCATCGGCCGTACCTGGCAGATGTCGACGATCCAGCTCGACTTCAACCTGCCCGAGCGCTTCGACCTGGAGTACACCGGCCCCGACGGCTCCAAGCAGCGCCCGGTCATGATCCACCGTGCGCTGTTCGGCTCCATCGAGCGGTTCTTCGCGGTGCTGCTGGAGCACTACGCGGGCGCCTTCCCGGCGTGGCTGGCGCCGGTGCAGGCGATCGGCATCCCGGTCGGCGACGCGCACGTCGAGTACCTGGAGAAGTTCGCCGCGGAGGCCAAGCGCAAGGGGCTGCGGGTCGAGGTGGACTCGTCGTCCGACCGCATGCAGAAGAAGATCAGGACGGCGCAGAAGCAGAAGGTGCCGTTCATGATCATCGTGGGGGACGACGACATGAACGGCGGCACGGTGTCGTTCCGCTACCGCGACGGCTCGCAGGAGAACGGCATCCCCTTCGAGGAGGCCCTCGCGAAGATCGCGAAGGTCGTCGAGGAGCGGACGCAGGTCTGATCCGGCTGTCGGGCCCCTGGAGAGTTCAGCTCCCCGGGGGCCTTTCGTCGTCCTCCCGGGAGAACACCTGGATCAGCCACGACGAGAACGAGCCGGTGACCGCGCCGAGCAGGGCCAGGCCGCCCGCCATCATGCCGACGGCGATCAGCCGGCCCCAGAAGGTGACGGGGGTGACGTCGCCGTAGCCGACCGTGGTGAGCGTGGCGCAGGTCCACCAGACGGCGTCCCCGAAGGTGTGCATGGAGGTGCCGGGCGCCCCGCGCTCCTGCTGGTACACCGCCAGGGCGCCCGCGAAGCCGAGCAGCACGGCCGACACCCCCGCGTAGGTGATCACGCGCGCGTACAGCGACAGCCGGGGCTGCCCGTGCCGGCGCTGGACCGCCTCGTACAGCCGGACGATGCGCAGCGGGCGCAGCAGCGGCAGCAGCACCACCAGCGCGTCCAGCCAGTTCGTCCGTACGAAACGCAGCCCCTGGCCGCCGAGGCGCCAGCGGACCGCGTAGTCCACGACGAACAGCGCCCAGGCGCCCAGCATCACCGCCAGGGTCACATCCGGTCCCAACCCGGTCGGACCGGTGGCCAGGACGCGGACCGCGTAGGCGATGAGGAAGGCGACGGACGCCACAGCGAGCGGCACCTCGGTGCGCTGCTCCCAGCGGCCCCGACGGTCGTCTTCGTACACGGGCCCAGCTTCGCCCGAGCCGCCGTCCCGCGAGCCCCGGCGACACGGCTCGAACGGGCGACGCCATATGCTGCATGGCATGACGAGTGAGCCGGAGCAGCAGTGGGGAGTGGGGACGCAGGACGCGTTCCAGCGTCTGTGGACACCCCATCGGATGGCCTACATCCAGGGCGAGAACAAGCCGACCGGCCCCGGGGCCGACGACGGCTGTCCCTTCTGTTCGATTCCGGCCAAATCCGACGAGGACGGTCTCGTCGTCCGGCGCGGTGAGCAGGTGTACGCGGTGCTGAATCTGTACCCGTACAACGGCGGCCATCTGATGGTCGTGCCCTACCGCCATGTCGCGGACTACACCGATCTCACCGAGCCGGAGACCATCGAGCTGGCGGCTCTGACCAAGCAGGCGATGACGGCTCTGCGCACCGCGTCCGGGGCGCACGGCTTCAACATCGGCATGAACCAGGGCACGGTCGCCGGTGCCGGGATCGCGGCCCATCTGCACCAGCACGTCGTGCCGCGCTGGGGCGGCGACACGAACTTCATGCCGGTGGTGGGGCACACCAAGGTGCTGCCGCAGTTGCTGGCGGACACCAGGAAGATGCTGGCGGAGGCCTGGCCGGCCGTATGACGTGGGGACGGGCGCCGTCCGCCGGACCGGCGCCCGCCGCCGTCACGCGTCGTACACGTCCGCCTTTCGGGGCGCCGGGTCCTGCACCGCCGTACTGAGGAACGCGGACCGTGCCCCGAACTTCTCGGTGTTCACGCCGTTCTCCTCCAGCACCTTGATCGCCGCCGCGTGCACCACCCGCAGCACCGGAGTGGCCGCCCGCAGGGCGTCGTCGGCCATGAAGCGGTGCCGCCACGGCTTGTCGGCCCAGGCGTGCCGCAGGCCGAACGGCTCCGGCAGGCTCAGGCTGCCGCCGAGCCAGTTCAGCAGCGGCGGGTACCAGCCGAGCGGGGCGCGGGCGGCGAGGCGTACCACCTCGTCGGCGTTGACCAGCGGCAGCTTGATCGTCCGGGTCTCCCAGGGTTTGAGGGACTTGCTGACCTCCCTGGTGGGGGCCTCGGACTTCGAGGTGAACAGCGGGTGCACCGGGCCGAGCGCGTGGCCGGTGACCTCGATGCGCAGGGTCTCGTGCAGCACGGTGACCGTGATCAGCATGGTGATGACCAGCTGTCCGTCCCACAGGGTCCACTGCACGCCCAGGTAGTGCCGGTCGCCCGCGCCGAACTGCTGCTTGTTGCAGATCTCCTGTATCGCGTGCTGCTTGACCTGGTAGGCCTCGACGTCGGTGCCGCCGGGCCGGGCCACCGCCTTGGCGTTCTCGCCGATCGGCGTGACGACCCAGTGCCGTATGGACGGGGTCGGGAAGCCGCCGGTGTTCAGCGGGCCGCGTGCCAGCATCTTCAGCTGGTCGTGGATGGACCGTATGACGTCCCAGCTGCGGAAGGGGTGGATCTCGCGGGTGGGGTCGGCGGAGACGAGATCCTCGGCGAGCTGCCAGCTGCCCCAGCGGGTGCCCATGCCGAGGATGCCCTTGGGGCCGGCGTAGAACACGGAGTTGGACTGCTGTTCGGCGCTGAGCTTGGCCAGGGACTGGCGGAGCTGCTCGGCCGCGTTCTCGCCGGGGCTGCTGGGGACGGCCTCGGGGACCTTGGCGCCGACGCTGCTGCCGGCCAGCAGGCCGTCCCAGCGCTCGCGCAGGTCCGCGGCCGTGCGCTCGCAGATCTGCTTGGCCAGGTACCAGCCGATGACGGGCAGGACGAGCGAGGCGCGCGCATACCAGGCCCAGAAGCCGGTGAACGGCATCTTGACCAGGAAGAGCATGGCGAGGGCGCCGACGGCGACGAGCAGCACGGTGGCGAGCGCGCCGACCCGCCGGTCCTCGCGCCTGGTCATGCTGGTGCGCAGCTGGAAGACGAGCAGCCAGGCGAGCAGTCCGGGCAGGAAGAGGACGCCGCACAGGACCATCACGACGGTCAGGCGGTTGTCGCGATCCTTGCGGATGTTGTTGGCCGCCAGGCAGTGCTCGACGACGACCTGCGGCTCGGCGCCGAAGGACTGGATGAGGGGCTTGCGGCCGGGGCCGATCATGCGGTCGACGACCGCGCGGGAGAAGGCCTCGCCGAGGTTCGGCCGGAACAGCTTGATCTTGCCCGCCTTGACGGCGGACTGGTGCCATTCGCTGTTGGCGTCCAGGATCTGCTCGACGCCGGTGTCGCGGTAGGCCGCCGAGGCCAGCGCGAACGTCGCCGTCTGTCCCTCGTCGCCCGTGCGCGGCACCTGGGGACCGAAGATGTCCCCGTAGCCGCTGTCAACGGTCATTCCCGCCCCCGATCGCCGCCACTGTCGTTCTGCGGCCTTCCCGACTTCCCTGCCCCGCACACCTGTTGATCAGGTCATCAGGGTATCCGCAGCCACCGGCAGTTCGTCGGCGGACGGCCGAAGCCGCCCGCCGGCGCGGAGGGGAGCGCTGCACAAAGGCCTTCCGGGCGGGACCCGTTCGGCCCCGCCCGGCTGGTGCCCGGTACCAACTACGCGGATTCCCGGGTCTGTTCGCGGACCCTCTCAGCGGCCTGCGGCGGCATCGGCTCGTGCCGCGCGTAGCAGCGGTTGAAGCGGGCGGTGCCGTGCGAGAGGGAGCGCAGGTCGACGGCGTACCGGCCGATCTCGATCTCCGGCACCTCGGCGCGGACCAGGGTGCGGTTGCCCGTGGTCTGCTCGGTGCCGAGCACCCGGCCGCGCCGCCCGGACAGGTCGCTCATCACGGCGCCCACGTACTCGTCGCCGACCAGCACACTCACCTCGGCGACCGGCTCCAGGAGGTGGATCCTCGCGTCGGCCGCGGCCTCCCGCAGGGCCAGCGCGCCGGCCGTCTGGAAGGCGGCGTCGGAGGAGTCCACCGAGTGCGCCTTGCCGTCGGTGAGGGTGACCCGGACGTCGATGAGCGGATGGCCGGCCGCGACTCCCTTGGCGGCCTGGGCGCGTACGCCCTTCTCGACGGAGGGGATGAACTGCCGCGGCACGGCTCCGCCGACCACCTTGTCCACGAACTCGATGCCCGAGCCGCCGGGCAGCGGCTCGACCTCGATCTCGCAGATGGCGTACTGCCCGTGCCCGCCGGACTGCTTCACATGCCGCCCGCGCCCGGCCGACTTGGCGGCGAACGTCTCCCGCAGGGAGACCCGGTGCGGTACGACGTCGACCTGGACGCCGTAGCGGTTGCGCAGCCGCTCCAGGGCCACGTCGGCGTGGGCCTCGCCGAGGCACCACAGGACCACCTGGTGGGTGTCCTGGTTCTGCTCCAGACGCATGGTGGGGTCCTCGGCGACCAGCCGGGACAGCCCCTGGGAGAGCTTGTCCTCGTCGGCCTTGCTGTGCGCCTGGATGGCCAGCGGCAGCAGCGGGTCGGGCATCTCCCACGGTTCCATCAGCAACGGGTCGTCCTTGGCGGAGAGGGTGTCGCCGGTCTCCGCGCGGTTCAGTTTCGCCACGCAGGCGAGGTCGCCGGCGATGCAGTGGGTCAGGGCCCGCTGCTGCTTGCCGAACGGCCGGGACAGCGCGCCGATCCGTTCGTCGACGTCGTGATCCTCGTGCCCGCGGTCGGCGAGGCCGTGCCCCGAGACATGGACCGTCTGGTCGGGGCGCAGGGTGCCGGAGAAGACGCGGACGAGCGAGACCCGGCCGACGTAGGGGTCCGACGCCGTCTTGACCACCTCCGCGACCAGCGGCCCGTCCGGATCGCACAGCTTCAGCTCGCGCGGCTTGCCGTCGATCGTGGTGACCCGGGGCGCCTCGCGCTCCAGCGGGGTCGGGAAGCCGCCGGTGACCAGCTCCAGCAGCTCGATGGTGCCGAGGCCCTGCCGGGCGCCCTCGGCCGCGGGGGCGGCGGCCAGGACGGGGAAGAAGACCCCTCGCGCGACGGCCCGCTCCAGGTCCTGGATGAGTGTCTTGACGTCGACCTGCTCGCCGCCGAGATAGCGGTCCATGAGGGTCTCGTCCTCGCTCTCGGCGATGATCCCCTCGATGAGCCGGTTGCGGGCCTCCTCGATCCGCGGCAGCAGGTCCTCTCCGGGTTCGGACTCCTTGCGCTCCCCGGAGGAGTAGTCGAACAGCTTCCGCGACAGCAGCCCGATCAGGCCGGTCACCGGCGCGTGCCCGTCCGGTGCCGGCGGGCCGTGCAGCGGCAGGTAGAGCGGGAGCACGGCGTCGGGGTCGTCGGCGCCGAAGGCGTCCGCGCAGATCCGCGTCATCTCCTCGTAGTCCGCGCGCGCGGACTCCAGGTGCGTGATCACGATGGCGCGCGGCATGCCGACCGCCGCGCACTCCTCCCACACCATGCGGGTCGAGCCGTCCACGCCGTCGGAGGCCGAGACGACGAAGAGGGCCGCGTCCGCCGCTCGCAGACCGGCCCTGAGTTCCCCGACGAAGTCGGCGTATCCGGGGGTGTCCAGAAGGTTGACCTTGATGCCGTCCCATTCGACGGGCACCAGGGAGAGCTGTACCGAGCGTTGCTGGCGGTGCTCGATGTCGTCGTAGTCGGAAACGGTGCCGCCGTCCTCCACGCGGCCCGCCCGGTTCACTGCCCCCGCGGTGAGCGCGAGGGCTTCCACCAACGTCGTCTTGCCCGATCCGGAGTGGCCGACCAGCACCACATTCCGTACGGACGCGGGGTGGTCGGCCGCTGTTGCCCTGCCGGCGGCTCCGGGGTGTGCGTTCGCCTTGTCGCCCATGGCCTTGCCTCCCGTGCACGGTGAGGTCTTCTGTGGGCGCGGACGTGCGACTCCGCGTTCGGTGGCGGCTCCGGTGACGCCCGCGGTTCTTCGAGCTTTCCACTCCCGTCACGGTGCGTCCATACGGCGGACGCGATCGCGCCCGCCGCTCCCGCCCGCCCCTCCTGTCCGTCCCGTGAACCGGCGCCCGGCCGCCGCGGCCACGCGCGCGTGGCTACGATGGGCCAGCCGGTGGCCAGCAGGGGCCGCGCGGCCACACCGAACCTCGGGAAGGCCATGCTGAACAAGTACGCGCGTGCATTCTTCACGCGTGTCCTCACACCGTTCGCCGCGTTTCTGATCCGGCGGGGCGTCAGCCCTGACACGGTCACGCTGATCGGCACCGCCGGCGTGATGGCGGGCGCGCTGGTGTTCTACCCGCAGGGCGAGTTCTTCTGGGGCACGGTCGTGATCACGCTCTTCGTGTTCTCCGACCTCGTCGACGGCAACATGGCCCGCCAGCTGGGCCGCTCCAGCCGCTGGGGCGCCTTCCTGGACTCCACGCTCGACCGGGTCGCCGACGGCGCGGTCTTCGGCGGCTTCGCGCTCTGGTACGCCGGGGGCGGCGACGACCTCGTCCTGTGCGCGGTCTCCATCTTCTGCCTGGCGAGCGGCCAGGTGGTGTCGTACACCAAGGCCCGGGGCGAGTCGATCGGGCTGCCGGTCGCCGTGAACGGTCTCATCGAGCGGGCCGAGCGGCTGGTGATCTCCCTGGTCGCGGCCGGACTCGCGGGCCTGCACGCCTTCGGGGTGCCCGGCATCCAGTACCTGCTGCCCGTCGCGCTGTGGATCGTCGCCGTGGGCAGCCTGATCACGCTGATCCAGCGGGTCGTCACCGTCCGCCGGGAATCCGCCGAGGCGGACCAGGCGGACGCGGCCGGGAGCACCGGGCAGGGGAGCACCGCGCGGGGGAGCGAGGCCGCGAAATGAGCGCCCGGGAGCGGCTGACGGACGCGCTGTACGGCCTGGGCTGGAGCACCGTGAAGAAGCTGCCCGAGCCGGTCGCGGTACGGCTCGGTCAGGCGATCGCGGACGCCGCGTGGAAGCGGCGCGGCCAGGGCGTGCTGCGGCTGGAGAGCAACTACGCGCGCGTGGTGCCCGACGCGAGCCCCCAGCGCCTCGCCGAGCTCTCCCGCGCGGGCATGCGCTCGTACCTGCGCTACTGGATGGAGTCCTTCCGGCTCCCGGCCTGGAGCGCGGAACGCATCAGGACCGGGGTCGAGATCAAGGACCTGCACCGCCTGACCGAGGGCCTGGCGGCCGGCAAGGGCGTTGTCCTGGCGCTGCCGCACCTCGGCAACTGGGACCTGGCCGGCGCCTATGCGACCACCGCGATGAACACACCGTTCACGACGGTCGCCGAGCGGCTGAAGCCGGAGACCCTCTACGACCGGTTCGTCGCCTACCGCGAGGGCCTCGGCATGGAGGTGCTGCCGCACAGCGGCGGCTCCGCGTTCGGCACGCTGGCCCGGCGGCTGCGCGACGGCGGCCTGGTCTGCCTGGTCGCCGACCGGGATCTGTCCGCCTCCGGCGTCGAGGTCAAGTTCTTCGGCGAGACGGCCCGGATGCCGGCCGGACCGGCGCTGCTCGCCCAGCACACGGGCGCGCTGCTGCTTCCGGCGACGCTCTGGTACGACGGCCCGCGCATGATGCGGGGCCGGGTGCATCCCCCGGTCGAGGTGCCCGAGACAGGTACCCGGGCCGAGAAGACGTCTGTCATGACACAGGCGCTGGCCGACGCCTTCGCCACGGGGATCGCCGAGCATCCGGAGGACTGGCACATGCTGCAGCGCTTGTGGGTGGCCGATCTCGACTCCGCGAAGGGCTCGTCGTGAGGATCGGCATCGTCTGCCCGTATTCCTGGGACGTGCCGGGCGGCGTCCAGTTCCACATCCGGGACCTGGCCGAGTACTTCATCCGCCTCGGCCACGAGGTGTCCGTGCTCGCCCCCGCCGACGACGACACCCCGCTGCCGCGGTACGTGGTCTCGGCCGGCCGTGCCGTCCCGGTGCCGTACAACGGCTCGGTGGCCCGGCTGAACTTCGGTTTCCTGTCGGCCGCGCGGGTGCGGCGCTGGCTGCACGACGGCGCGTTCGACGTCGTGCACATCCATGAGCCGTCCTCGCCGTCCCTCGGGCTGCTGGCCTGCTGGGCCGCGCAGGGCCCGCTGGTCGCGACCTTCCACACCTCCAACCCGCGCTCCAAGGCCATGATCGCCGCGTACTCGATCCTCCAGGCCGCCCTGGAGAAGATCAGCGCGCGGATCGCGGTCAGCGAGTACGCCCGCCGCACGCTGGTGGAGCACCTGGGCGGGGACGCGGTCGTCATCCCCAACGGCGTCGACGTCGACTTCTTCGCCAAGGCCGAGCCCAAGCCGGAGTGGCAGGGTGACACGATCGGGTTCATCGGCCGGATCGACGAGCCGCGCAAGGGCCTGCCGGTGCTGATGAAGGCGCTGCCGCGGATCCTCGCCGCGCGGCCGCAGGCCAGGCTGCTGGTCGCCGGGCGCGGTGACGCGGAGGAGGCGGTGGAGAACCTGCCGCGGGAACTGCGCTCGCGCGTGGAGTTCCTCGGCATGGTCAGCGACGAGGACAAGGCACGCTTCCTGCGCAGTGTCGACCTGTACGTCGCCCCCAACACCGGCGGCGAGAGCTTCGGGATCATCCTGGTCGAGGCGATGTCGGCGGGGGCGCCGGTGCTCGCCTCGGACCTGGACGCCTTCGCCCAGGTACTGGACCAGGGAGCGGCGGGCGAACTGTTCGCCAACGAGAACGCCGACGCGCTCGCCGAGGCGGCGGTACGGCTGCTGGAGGACCCGGCCCGGCGCGCGGAACTGCGCGAGCGGGGCAGCGCCCATGTCCGGCGGTTCGACTGGTCGACGGTCGGCGCGGACATCCTGTCGGTGTACGAGACGGTGACCGACGGAACGACAGCGGTAGCCGCGGACGACCGCACGGACCGGTTCCCGGGGCTGCGGGCACGGCTGGGGTTGGCGCGGGACTGAGCCGGGGGCGCCGCTTGGCAGGGCCGGCCGTGTGTGGAAGCTGGGGCGGCGGTACGGGTATGCGTGCGTAGGTTCGTCGTGAGGCGCGCGTATGGGTGGCGCGGTCTCAGCGGGCGTGCAGAGGGGCGGGGGTGGCTCGGCACGCGCAGGTGCTGCGGGGCTCGTCGGGTCGGTGCCCGCATCGTCGTGCGCAGGTCGGGGGCCAGCGGCAAGGCGCGTGCCCGGAGGCCGGAGGAGTGTTGCGGACACCCTGGGCCGAGTGGCGGCACCCTGAGGGGTCGGGCTGGGGCATGCGGGCGTGCGACTCGGCGCCGTTCTTGGCGTCAGCGCGCGTGGTGCCGGCCGGGGGCGGCGTGGGGCGGTTGGCCTTTGGGCTCCGGTCCGTTTGTGCGGGGGCTTGCCGCGTGGGGGCGTGTGGTTCTGGTCGGGGTGGCGTGGGGTGCCCGGCCTTTGGGCTCCGGTCCGTTTGGGCGGGCCCTCGCCGCGTGAGCGCGTGTGGTCCTGGTCGGGGTGGCGCGGGATGCCCGGCTTTTGGGCCCTGGCCTGTTCGGGCGGGGGCTTGCCGCGTGGGGGCGTGTGGTTCTGGTCGGGGTGGCGTGGGGTGCCCGGCCTTTGGGCTCCGGTCCGTTTGTGCGGGGGCTTGCCGCGTGGGGGCGTGTGGTTCTGGTCGGGGTGGCGTGGGGTGCCCGGCCTTTGGGCTCCGGTCCGTTTGGGCGGGCCCTCGCCGCGTGAGCGCGTGTGGTCCTGGTCGGGGTGGCGTGGGATGCCGGCTCTTGGGCCCTGGCCTGTTCGGGCGGGGCTTGCCGCGTGAGCGCGTGTGGTTCCGGCTGGGGCGGGACGTGGGGCGCTCGGCCCTTGGGCCTTGGCCCGTTTGGGCGGGCGCTCGCCGCGTAAGTGCGTGTGGTCCCGGCGGGGCGGCGTGGCACGCCTCGCCCTCGGGTCCGGCCCGCTTGCGCGTGGGTGCTCGTAGCGTGCCGGTGGGGTCTCGGTAACCTTGCCGCCCGTGACCGCAACCCTCATCTGGATCCTCGTCGCCCTCGTCGCGATCGGCCTGTATCTGAGCTGGACCGCGGGTCGTCTGGACCGGCTGCACGCCCGGATCGACGCGACCCGTGCCGCCCTGGACGCCCAGTTGCTCAGGCGGGCCTCGGTGACCCAGGAACTCGCCACCTCCGGAGTGCTCGACCCGGCCGCCTCGATCGTCCTCTACGAGGCAGCCCACGCCGCCCGGCAGGCCGAGGAGGAGCACCGGGAGGTCGCCGAGAGCGAACTCAGCCAGGCGCTGCGGGCCGTGTTCGCCGAGGCCCAGCAGGTCGAGGCGGTCCGCCAGGCGCCCGGGGGAGAGGAGGCCGCCCGCGAACTGACCGAGGCGGTGCGCAGGGTGCCGATGGCCCGCCGCTTCCACAACGACGCGGTACGCGCCGCCCGCTCGCTGCGCCGGCACTACAAGGTCCGCTGGTTCCGGCTGGCCGGCCACGCGCCGTTCCCGCTGGCCTTCGAGATGGACGACGAGCCCCCGTCGGCGCTCACGGACCGGTCCGCCTAGTACTGCAACGGTGCTTGCCGTGACTGCTGGCCAGCTCGGTCGTTGATGTGGTCATGGGTGGGGACCTTGCTGATGTCAGGTTGTGGGCTGGTGAACTCGAGGCGATGCATGACCGGTTCGTGCACCGGTTCAACCGGGAGGAGCCGCGCCAGTCGGCACTGGCATACATGCGCGGACTGATCGCTCCGCTGGAGCGAAAGAACGGCTGGACACTGGCGGAGGAGGCCGGGCACGCGGGCCCCGATCGCATCCACCGACTGCTCAACCGCATCGAGTGGGACGCCGACGAGGTCCTGGACGACGTACGCGACTACGTCGTCGAACACCTCGGAGACCAGGATGCCGTCCTGATCGTCGACGACACCGGGTTCCTGAAGAAGGGCATCCGCTCGGCCGGCGTGCAAAGGCAGTACTCCGGCACCGCCGGACGCACCGAGAACTGCCAGATCGGCGTCTTCCTCGCCTACGCCACGAGCCGCGGACGCACTCTGATCGACCGGCGGCTTTACCTGCCCACCTCCTGGACGGACGACCGGGAACGCTGCCGTCGGGCCGGCATCGACGACAGCGTCGTATTCGAAACGAAGGTGGCGATGGCCAAGGCGATGGTCCGCCGGGCCATCGCCGACAAGGTCCCGTTCCGGTGGGTGACGGCAGACGCTGCCTATGGGTTCAGCAAGGGCTGGCGGTTCGAGCTGGAACAGGCTGATGTCTTCCACGTCATGGCCACCACCCGCCACGACACCGTCGTCACCCGCTGGTCCATCGACCACCCCGTCCACGACCTGTTCCCCGGCCTTGCGCGGCAGAAGTGGAAACGCCGTTCCTGCGGTGAAGGAGCTCACGGCAGGCGCATCTACGACTGGGCCCGCATCGAGGTCAGGCCCTGGCACCGCGAGGACCGCCGGCACTGGGTTCTCGCCCGCCGCAGCGTCAACAGGCCCGAGGAGATCTCCTACTACATCGCCTACTGCCCGGCCGACACCACACTGGACGAGCTGATCCGCATCGCGGGCAGCCGCTGGGCTGTTGAGGAGTGCTTCCAGACCGCGAAGCAGGAGTGCGGCCTGGACGACTACCAGGTCCGCCGCTATCCCGGCTGGCACCGCCACATGACCCTGGCCATGGCCGCCCACGCCTGCCTGACCGTCCTGCGAGCCCGACAACTGAACGCGGACAAAGCAGAAACGGATCCTCCCAGCTCATCCACCTCAGCCTCGCCGAAATCCGACGCCTGATCACCCGTCTCACCGACCGCCGTCCCACCCCGGTCGACCACATCCTGCACTGGTCGACATGGCGCCGCAGACGCCAGTATCAAGCACGACTCAGTCACTACAAACGACGTGGACACAGCCCTTGAAAACTGCCCAGCACTCAGAACAAGCACCGTTGCAGTACTAGGCCGCCGTACCCGAAAAGGATCCACCGCCTGACCATTGGCCCTTGCTGTGGCCTGGCCCATTCGCGTTTCCTCGGTGCAGTAGCAACCCTCTTTTCACATATGTGAGGTCAACCCGTGTCCAGCACCGAGAACCAGGCTCCCGCAACCGGCACCGCCCGCGTGAAGCGCGGCATGGCCGAGCAGCTCAAGGGCGGCGTGATCATGGACGTCGTCACGCCGGAGCAGGCGAAGATCGCCGAGGACGCGGGCGCCGTCGCCGTCATGGCCCTGGAGCGGGTCCCGGCCGACATCCGCAAGGACGGCGGCGTGGCCCGTATGTCCGACCCGGACATGATCGAAGGCATCATCGAAGCGGTCTCCATCCCGGTGATGGCCAAGTCCCGCATCGGCCACTTCGTCGAGGCCCAGGTCCTGCAGTCCCTCGGCGTGGACTACATCGACGAGTCCGAGGTCCTCACCCCGGCCGACGAGGTCAACCACTCCGACAAGTGGGCGTTCACCACCCCCTTCGTCTGCGGTGCCACCAACCTGGGCGAGGCCCTGCGCCGCATCGCCGAGGGCGCGGCCATGATCCGCTCCAAGGGCGAGGCCGGCACCGGCAACGTCGTCGAGGCCGTCCGCCACCTGCGCCAGATCAAGAACGAGATCGCCAAGCTGCGCGGCTTCGACAACAACGAGCTGTACGCCGCCGCCAAGGAGCTGCGCGCCCCGTACGAGCTGGTCAAGGAGGTCAGCGAGCTCGGCAAGCTGCCGGTCGTGCTGTTCTCCGCCGGCGGCGTCGCCACCCCGGCCGACGCCGCGCTGATGCGCCAGCTCGGCGCCGAGGGAGTCTTCGTCGGCTCCGGCATCTTCAAGTCGGGCGACCCCGCCAAGCGCGCCGCCGCCATCGTGAAGGCCACCACCTTCTACGACGACCCGAAGATCATCGCGGACGCCTCCCGCAACCTCGGCGAGGCCATGGTCGGCATCAACTGCGACACCCTCCCCGAGGCCGAGCGCTACGCGAACCGGGGCTGGTGATGACCGCTCCCGTGGTCGGAGTGCTCGCACTCCAGGGCGACGTACGGGAGCACCTCATCGCCCTGGCCGCGGCCGACGCCGTGGCCAGGCCGGTGCGGCGCCCCGAAGAGCTCGACGACATCGACGGCCTGGTCATCCCCGGCGGCGAGTCCACCACCATCTCCAAGCTCGCCGTCCTGTTCGGCGTCATGGAGCCGCTGCGCGCACGCGTGCGTGCCGGACTGCCCGTCTACGGCACCTGCGCCGGCATGATCATGCTCGCCGACAAGATCCTCGACCCGCGCTCGGGCCAGGAGACCGTCGGCGGCATCGACATGATCGTGCGCCGCAACGCCTTCGGACGCCAGAACGAGTCCTTCGAGGCGGCCCTCGACGTGACGGGCATCCCGGGCGATCCTGTGGAGGGCGTCTTCATCCGCGCCCCCTGGGTGGAATCCGTCGGCGCCCAGGCCGAGGTGCTCGCCGAGCACGACGGCCACATCGTCGCGGTCCGCCAGGGCAACGCGCTCGCCACGTCGTTCCACCCGGAACTGACCGGTGACCACCGCGTGCACGGGCTCTTCGTCGAGATGGTGCGCGCCACCCGGGCGGCCGAGTCCTTGTAGGATCTCTGGCGTTCGTTCATAGACGGGTTACGCGAAGGAGACAGGCAGATGTCCGGCCACTCTAAATGGGCCACGACGAAGCACAAGAAGGCCGTGATCGATGCCAAGCGCGGCAAGCTCTTCGCGAAGCTGATCAAGAACATCGAGGTCGCGGCGCGCATGGGCGGCGTCGACCTCGACGGCAACCCGACGCTCTATGACGCCGTCCAGAAGGCCAAGAAGAGTTCGGTCCCGAACAAGAACATCGACTCCGCGATCAAGCGCGGTGGCGGTCTCGAGGCCGGCGGCGCCGACTACGAGACGATCATGTACGAGGGCTACGGCCCCAACGGTGTCGCGGTGCTCATCGAGTGCCTCACCGACAACCGCAACCGCGCCGCCTCCGACGTCCGCGTCGCCATGACCCGCAACGGCGGCAACATGGCCGACCCGGGCTCGGTGTCGTACCTCTTCCACCGCAAGGGCGTCGTGATCGTCCCCAAGGGCGAGCTGACCGAGGACGACGTCCTCGGCGCCGTCCTGGACGCCGGCGCCGAGGAGGTCAACGACCTCGGTGAGTCCTTCGAGGTGCTCAGTGAGGCCACCGACCTGGTCGCGGTGCGCACCGCCCTCCAGGAAGCCGGCATCGACTACGACTCCGCCGAGGCCAACTTCGTCCCGACCATGCAGGTCGAGCTCGACGAGGAGGGCGCGAAGAAGATCTTCAAGCTGATCGACGCGCTCGAGGACAGCGACGACGTGCAGAACGTCTTCGCCAACTTCGACGTCAGCGACGAGATCATGGAGAAGGTCGACGCGTAACCCCTGCCGCGGACCGAGCGGATACCGGCGGGCCGGTGGGACACACCCACCGGCCCGCCGCCGTTGTCAGTGCCGGCGGATAGCCTGCACAAACAGGCGATCGAAGGAGGGGCGCTCAGTGCGCGTACTGGGGGTGGACCCGGGCCTGACGCGGTGCGGGGTCGGCGTGGTCGAGGGAGTCGCGGGCCGGCCGCTCACCATGCTCGGCGTCGGGGTCGTGCGTACGCCCGCGGACGCCGAGCTGGGGCAGCGCCTCGTCGCCGTCGAGCAGGGCATCGAGCAGTGGCTCGACGAGCACCGGCCCGAATGCGTCGCCGTGGAGCGGGTGTTCAGCCAGCACAACGTCCGCACCGTGATGGGCACCGCCCAGGCCAGCGCCGTCGCCATGCTGTGTGCCGCCCGCCGTGGCATCCCGGTCGCCCTGCACACCCCCAGCGAGGTCAAGGCGGCCGTCACCGGCAGCGGCCGCGCCGACAAAGCCCAGGTCGGCGCCATGGTCACCCGGCTGCTGCGGCTCAGCGCGCCGCCCAAGCCCGCGGACGCCGCCGACGCCCTCGCGCTCGCCATCTGCCACATCTGGCGCGCCCCCGCCCAGAACCGACTCCAGCAGGCCGTGGCCCTGCACGCATCGAAAGGCCGTACGACATGATCGCCTTCGTCAGCGGCCCGGTCGCCGCCCTCGCCCCCGACTCCGCGGTGGTCGAGGTGGGCGGGATCGGCATCGCGGTCCAGTGCACGCCGAACACGCTCTCCGGGCTCCGCATGGGCCAACAGACGAAACTCACCACCTCCCTCGTGGTCCGCGAGGACTCGCTGACCCTGTACGGCTTCGTGGACGACGACGAGCGCCAGGTCTTCGAGCTGCTCCAGACCGCGAGCGGGGTCGGACCCCGCCTGGCGCAGGCCATGCTCGCCGTGCACGCGCCCGACGCCCTGCGCAGAGCCGTCGCGACCAGCGACGAGAAGGCACTCACCGCCGTCCCCGGCATCGGCAAGAAGGGCGCCCAGAAACTGCTGCTGGAGCTCAAGGACCGGCTCGGCGAGCCGATCGGCGCCCCCGCCGTCGGCGCACCGGTCACCCAGGGCTGGCGCGACCAGCTGCACGCGGCGCTGATCGGCCTCGGGTACGCGACCCGGGAGGCGGACGAGGCCGTGTCCGCGGTGGCGCCCCAGGCGGAGGCGGCCGAGGGCACGCCGCAAGTGGGGCAGCTGCTGAAGGCGGCCCTCCAGACGCTGAACCGCGCCCGCTAGCCCGTACCGAGGAGAACTGCCGTGAACTGGGACGACACGACCGACACCCCCGCCGAGGAGCGGCTCGTCGGCGCGTCCGCCGACCGGGACGACCAGGCCGTCGAGGCGGCGCTGCGCCCCAAGGACCTGGACGAGTTCATCGGCCAGGAGAAGGTCCGCGAACAGCTCGACCTGGTCCTGCGCGCCGCCCGCGCGCGGGGCGCCACCGCCGACCACGTCCTGCTCTCCGGCGCCCCCGGCCTCGGCAAGACCACCCTGTCGATGATCATCGCGGCCGAGATGGGCGCCCCGATCCGCATCACCTCCGGGCCCGCCATCCAGCACGCCGGCGACCTCGCGGCGATCCTCTCCTCCCTCCAGGAGGGCGAGGTCCTCTTCCTCGACGAGATCCACCGCATGTCCCGGCCCGCCGAGGAGATGCTGTACATGGCGATGGAGGACTTCCGCGTCGACGTGATCGTCGGCAAGGGCCCCGGCGCCACCGCCATCCCCCTGGAGCTGCCCCCCTTCACCCTGGTCGGCGCCACCACCCGCGCGGGACTGCTGCCGCCCCCGCTGCGCGACCGCTTCGGCTTCACCGCGCACATGGAGTTCTACGAGCCGCCCGAGCTGGAGCGCGTCATCCACCGCTCCGCCCACCTCCTCGACGTCGAGATCGACTCCGCCGGCGCCGCCGAGATCGCCGGCCGCTCCCGTGGCACGCCCCGCATCGCCAACCGGCTGCTGCGCCGGGTGCGCGACTATGCCCAGGTCAAGGCCGACGGCGTGATCACGAAGGACATCGCGGCCGCGGCCCTCGCGGTCTACGAGGTCGACGCCCGGGGCCTGGACCGGCTGGACCGGGGGGTGCTGGAGGCCCTGCTCAAGCTGTTCGGCGGCGGGCCGGTCGGCCTGTCCACCCTCGCCGTCGCGGTCGGCGAGGAGCGCGAGACGGTCGAGGAGGTCGCCGAGCCCTTCCTGGTCCGGGAGGGCCTGCTGGCCCGTACACCCCGGGGCCGGGTGGCCACGCCCGCCGCATGGGCGCATCTCGGCCTCACCCCGCCCCGCTCCGCGGCGGCCGGAAACGGACAAGGGGACCTGTTCGGGGCGTAGGACCCCGTGCCGGGGCTCGCCCGGCGCGGGCATTGGCCGGGTCAGGAACCTCGGTGCCATGCTGAGCGTTGTTCCTTGCACGCGGACTCGCTTAGACTCCGCCGATGCCGCCGTTGTCGGCGGCACATACACCCCCAACCATCAGGCCGCTCACCATCGCGGTCGTGTGAAGGAAGTTCCGACCCGTGAGTCTCGTGACCCTCCTCCCGTTCATCGTGCTCATCGGGGCCATGTTCCTGATGACCCGGTCGGCCAAGAAGAAGCAGCAGCAGGCCGCCGACATGCGGAACCAGATGCAGCCCGGTTCCGGCGTCCGCACCATCGGGGGCATGTATGCCACGGTCAAGGAGGTCAACGAGGACACCGTCCTCCTCGACGCCGGCCCGGGCGTGGACCTGCTCTTCGCGAAGAACGCCATCGGCGCCGTCCTCTCGGACGACGAGTACAACCGCATCGTCCACGGCGTCGAGCACGACCTGAAGGCCGACGCCGACATCGTTCCGGACGACGCCTCCTCCCTCACCGAGCCCGACGACGCTGCCGCCGCCTCCGACGAGAAGTCCGTCGACCTCGGGAAGAAGGACGCGGACGCGGAGCCCGCCGACGACGTCGCGGCCGCCGAGGCGAAGGCCGACAGCGAGCCGAAGAAGTCCGACGGCGAATCCGGCGCGAAGTAGCCGCTTCCCGGAGCGCGCGGGCGTGACCCGCGCGCCCCGGGCACGCGTGGCTCTCGCACGGCATCCCGACTACATGGCATGGCCGCCGGCGCCCACCCGGCGAGAGGCGGCCCGAGAGGGAGTACGAGAAGGTGGCAGCACCTAAGAAGGGCCGGAGCGCGAGCGCCCAGAGCAGGCCGGGGCGCTCGCTGGCCCTCATTCTGATCGCCATCGTGGCGCTCACCGGAGGAATGTTCCTCTCCGGGCACACCACCCCGCGCCTGGGCATCGACCTGGCCGGCGGTACGAGCATCACGCTGCGCGCGGAGGCCGAGCCGGGCCAGGAATCCGCGATCAACAAGACCAACATGGACACCGCCGTTGAGATCATGGAGCGGCGTGTCAACGGTCTTGGTGTCTCGGAGGCCGAGGTCCAGACCCAGGGCGACAAGAACATCATCGTCAACATCCCCAAGGGCACGAACTCCAAGGAAGCCCGGGACCAGGTCGGCACCACCGCCAAGCTGTACTTCCGCCCGGTCATCGCCACCGAGGCCGCCGGCGCCGCCGCGACGACCAGCCCGTCGCCGAGCGCCTCCAGCAGCGCCACGGACAAGGCGACCGACAAGGCGACCTCCTCCTCGTCCCCCTCGGCGACCGGCACCCCCTCGGCGAGCGCCACCTCCCAGGGCCGCGCGGTCACCGACGCCCTCAAGGCGGACCCCACCGGATCGGCGAGCCCCAGCTCCAGCGCCTCGCCGTCCGCCAGTGCCTCCGGCGCCGCGGACACCAGCAAGCTCGAAGCCCAGTACGCGGCCCTCGACTGCACCGACGAGACGGCCCGCGCCAAGGCGGGTGACGGCGCCAAGCCCACCGAGCCGACCGTGGCCTGCGGCCAGAGCACGCCGGGCCAGTGGCAGAAGTACATCCTCGGCCCCGCCGAGGTCGACGGCACGGACGTCGCCGAGGCCGAGGCCGCCTTCGCCACCACGACCGGCGCCGGCTGGACCGTGAACATGAAGTTCACGGGCGAGGGCCGCAAGAAGTTCGGTGACATCACCGGCAAGCTGGCGCAGAACCAGCCCCCGCAGAACCAGTTCGCCATCGTCCTGGACAACGAGGTCGTCTCCGACCCGCGCGTCAGCCAGGCCCTGACCGGCGGCAACGCCGAGATCTCCGGCAACTTCGACCAGGAGTCCGCCCAGAGCCTCGCCAACATGCTGTCGTACGGCGCCCTGCCGCTGTCCTTCAGCGAGGACAGCGTCACCACGGTGACCGCCGCGCTCGGCGGCGAGCAGCTCAAGGCCGGTCTGATCGCGGGCGCGATCGGTCTCGCCCTGGTCATCCTGTACCTGGTGGTCTACTACCGCGGCCTGTCGCTCGTCGCCATCGCCTCGCTGCTGGTCTCCGCCGCCCTCACCTACGTGATCATGTCGCTGCTGGGCCCGGCCATCGGCTTCGCGCTGAACCTGCCGGCCGTCTGCGGTGCCATCGTCGCCATCGGCATCACGGCGGACTCGTTCATCGTGTACTTCGAACGCGTCCGGGACGAGATCCGCGAGGGCCGCTCGCTGCGCCCCGCCGTGGAGCGGGCCTGGCCGCGCGCCCGGCGCACCATCCTGGTCTCCGACTTCGTGTCGTTCCTGGCCGCCGCGGTGCTGTTCGTCGTCACCGTCGGCAAGGTCCAGGGCTTCGCGTTCACGCTGGGCCTGACCACCGTGCTCGACGTGGTGGTCGTGTTCCTGTTCACCAAGCCCCTGCTGACCCTGCTGGCCCGCACCAAGTTCTTCGCGAGCGGCCACCCCTGGTCCGGCCTCGACCCCAAGCGACTGGGGGCCGAGCCGCCGCTGCGCCGTACCCGTCGTCCCGCCGGCCCCGTCGACCCGAAGGAGGCGTGAGATGTCGAAGCTCGGCAACCTCGGCGCCCGACTGCACCGTGGCGAGGTCGGCTACGACTTCGTCGGCAACCGCAAGCTCTGGTACGGCCTGTCCATCCTGATCACCATCACGGCGATCGTGGGCCTCGCGGTGCGCGGCCTGAACATGGGCATCGAGTTCCAGGGCGGCGCGGTCTTCACCACCCCGAAGACCTCCGTCTCCGTCGCCCAGGCGCAGGAGTACGCGGAAGAGGCCTCCGGCCATGACGCGATCGTGCAGAAGCTCGGCGACGGCAAGCTGCGCATCCAGGTCGCGGGCATCGAGACCAAGGAGGCCGACCGGGTCTCCGCGGAGCTCGCCAAGGACCTGAAGGTCGACGAGAACGACGTCACCGGCGAGCTGGTCGGCCCCAGCTGGGGTGAGCAGATCGCCAACAAGGCCTGGCAGGGTCTGGGGATCTTCCTGGTCCTGGTGGTGATCTATCTGGCCATCGCCTTCGAGTGGCGCATGGCGGTGGCCGCGTTCGTCGCGCTGATCCACGACATCACCATCACGGTCGGCATCTACGCCCTGGTGGGCTTCGAGGTCACCCCGGGCACGGTGATCGGTCTGCTGACCATCCTCGGCTATTCGCTCTACGACACGGTGGTCGTCTTCGACAGCCTCAAGGAACAGACCAAGGACATCACCAAACAGACCCGCTGGACCTACAGCGACATCGCCAACCGGTCGATCAACAGCACGCTGGTGCGTTCCGTCAACACCACGGTGGTCGCGCTGCTGCCGGTGGCCGGCCTGCTGTTCATCGGCGGCGGCTTCCTCGGCGCCGGCATGCTGAACGACATCTCGCTGTCGCTGTTCGTCGGCCTCGCCGCCGGTGCGTACTCCTCGATCTTCATCGCCACCCCGCTCGTGGCCGATCTCAAGGAGCTCGAGCCGCAGATGAAGGCCCTGAAGAAGCGCGTACTCGCCAAGCGCGCCCAGGCCGCGGCCAAGGGTGAGCCGGTGGGCGACGGTCCGGTCGACGAGCCCTACGACGACGAGCCGGACGATGCCGCGCCCGCGGTCGTCGGCCCCCGCAACCAGCCCGCGTCCCGCACCCGGGGCCGTGGCCGCCCGTCGGGGAAGCGGCGATGACCGGCATCGAGGAGCTGCTGCTCAGCCGTATCCGTGATGTGGCCGACTACCCGGAGCCGGGGGTGAAGTTCAAGGACATCACCCCGCTGCTGGCGGACCCGGCCGCGTTCACCGCGCTCACCGACGCCCTCGCGCAGATCGCCGAGCGCACCGGCGCCACTAAGGTCGTCGGCCTGGAGGCCCGCGGCTTCATCCTCGGTGCCCCCGTCGCCGTCCGCGCCGGACTGGGCTTCATCCCGGTGCGCAAGGCGGGCAAGCTCCCCGGAGCCACCCTCGCCCAGGCCTACGACCTGGAGTACGGCTCGGCGGAGATCGAGGTGCACGCCGAGGACCTCACCGCCGAGGACCGCGTCCTGATCGTCGACGACGTCCTCGCCACCGGCGGCACCGCCGAGGCCTCGATCCAGCTCATCCGCAGGGCGGGCGCCGAGGTCTCGGGCCTGGCCGTGCTGATGGAGCTCGGTTTCCTCGGCGGCCGCGCCCGCCTGGAGCCCGCGCTGGCCGGCGCCCCGCTGGAAGCGCTGCTCAGGGTCTGACCCCGCACATCACGGAAACGGCCGCCCCGGCACATCGGGGCGGCCGTTTCCGTGCCCGCCGCGACGCGGAGACCCCTCCCCGGGAATCCGGCGGCAGTCCCTCGCGTTCCTCCGGTATACGGCCCCCACATCGGCCTGAAGGCGATCCCGGGGCGCAGGATCGCTACCATGGGGTATCCGGAGCCTGACCGGGGGACCCGGATCGCGCACGAGGAGCCCTCTTGCCAGACGAGGCCCAGCACCTGACCGCCGCCAAGCCCGACTCCGCCTCGGGCCCCGCGGACAAGCCCGCGCCGAAGACGTCGAACGCGAAGAACGACGCCCGCGGGCCGGTCGAGCACGCCCAGTCCGCGCCCGTCGACAAGTCGGCCGACGAGTCGCGCCCCAAGCCGGTCCCCGCCGAGCGCCCGGCCGCCCCCGTGGTCCGCCCCAACACCGGCCAGCCGCCCCGCACCGGCTCCTCCAACCGCGTCCGCGCCCGTCTCGCCCGCCTCGGAGTGCAGCGCTCCAACCCGTACAACCCGGTGCTGGAGCCCCTGCTGCGGATAGTGCGCAGTAACGACCCGAAGATCGAGACCGCCACCCTCCGGCAGATCGAGAAGGCCTACCAGGTCGCCGAGCGCTGGCACCGCGGCCAGAAGCGCAAGAGCGGCGACCCGTACATCACGCACCCGCTCGCCGTCACCACCATCCTGGCCGAGCTGGGCATGGATCCGGCCACGCTGATGGCGGGCCTGCTGCACGACACCGTCGAGGACACCGAGTACGGCCTCGACCAGCTCCGCCGGGACTTCGGCGACTCCGTCGCCCTGCTCGTCGACGGCGTCACCAAGCTGGACAAGGTCAAGTTCGGCGAGGCCGCGCAGGCCGAGACCGTCCGCAAGATGGTCGTCGCCATGGCCAAGGACCCGCGCGTCCTGGTCATCAAGCTCGCCGACCGGCTGCACAACATGCGCACCATGCGCTACCTCAAGCGAGAGAAGCAGGAGAAGAAGGCGCGCGAGACCCTGGAGATCTACGCGCCGCTCGCCCACCGCCTGGGCATGAACACCATCAAGTGGGAACTGGAGGACCTCGCCTTCGCGATCCTCTACCCCAAGATGTACGACGAGATCGTCCGGCTGGTGGCCGAGCGGGCACCGAAGCGTGACGAATACCTGGCCATAGTGACCGACGAGGTCCAGCAGGACCTGCGCGCGGCCCGCATCAAGGCCACCGTCACCGGCCGCCCGAAGCACTACTACAGCGTCTACCAGAAGATGATCGTCCGCGGCCGTGACTTCGCGGAGATCTACGACTTGGTGGGCATCCGCGTCCTGGTGGACACCGTCCGCGACTGCTACGCCGCGCTGGGCACCGTCCACGCCCGCTGGAACCCGGTTCCGGGGCGGTTCAAGGACTACATCGCGATGCCCAAGTTCAACATGTACCAGTCGCTGCACACGACGGTCATCGGCCCCAACGGCAAGCCGGTCGAACTCCAGATCCGCACCTTCGACATGCACCGCCGTGCCGAGTACGGCATCGCCGCGCACTGGAAGTACAAGCAGGAGGCCGTCGCCGGCGCCTCCAAGGTGCGCACCGATGTGCCCAGGGTCGCCAAGGGCAAGGACGACCACCTCAACGACATGGCGTGGCTGCGCCAGTTGCTGGACTGGCAGAAGGAGACCGAGGACCCGGGCGAGTTCCTGGAGTCCCTGCGCTTCGACCTGTCCCGCAACGAGGTCTTCGTCTTCACCCCCAAGGGCGACGTCATAGCGCTCCCCGCGGGCGCCACCCCGGTCGACTTCGCCTACGCCGTCCACACCGAGGTCGGCCACCGCACCATAGGCGCCCGGGTCAACGGCCGTCTCGTCCCTCTCGAATCCACCCTGGACAACGGCGACTTGGTGGAGGTCTTCACCTCCAAGGCCGCCGGTGCGGGCCCGTCCCGCGACTGGCTCGGCTTCGTCAAGTCACCGCGCGCCCGCAACAAGATCCGGGCGTGGTTCTCCAAGGAGCGCCGCGACGAGGCGATCGAGCAGGGCAAGGACGCCATCGCCCGCGCGATGCGCAAGCAGAACCTGCCGATCCAGCGCATCCTCACCGGCGACTCCCTCGTCACGCTGGCGCACGAGATGCGCTACCCCGACATCTCCTCGCTGTACGCGGCGATCGGCGAAGGCCATGTGGCCGCGCAGAACGTCGTACAGAAGCTGGTGCAGGCGCTCGGCGGCGAGGAGGCGGCCTCCGAGGAGATCGACGAGTCGGTGCCGCCCGCGCGCGGGCGCAGCCGCAAGCGGCGCAGCAGCCAGGACCCCGGTGTGGTGGTGAAGGGCGTCGACGACGTCTGGGTCAAGCTCGCCCGCTGCTGCACGCCCGTCCCCGGCGACCCGATCATCGGCTTCGTGACCCGGGGCAGTGGTGTATCGGTTCACCGCAGCGACTGCGTGAACGTGGATTCACTGTCCCGCGAGCCCGAGCGCATCCTCGACGTCGAGTGGGCGCCCACCCAGTCCTCGGTCTTCCTGGTCGCCATCCAGGTCGAGGCCCTGGACCGCTCGCGGCTGCTGTCGGACGTCACCCGCGTCCTGTCCGACCAGCACGTCAACATCCTGTCGGCGGCCGTGCAGACCTCGCGCGACCGCGTCGCCACCTCCCGCTTCACCTTCGAGATGGGCGACCCCAAGCACCTCGGGCACGTCCTGAAGGCGGTCCGGGGAGTGGAGGGCGTCTACGACGTCTACCGGGTCACCTCGGCGCGCAGCCGGTCGTAGGGCCTCGCCCTCCTGACGGGACATGACGAGACGGGACATGACGAGACGGGACATGACGAGACGGGACATGACGAAAGGGGCTCCCCGCGGGGAGCCCCTTCCCATGTTCTCCGTCGTCGTCAGCCGCCGAACTCCTGAAGGCCCTTCAGGGCCTGGTCGAGCAGCGCCTGGCGGCCCTCGAGCTCACGCTCCAGCTTGTCGGCCTTGGCGTTGTTGCCCTGGGCGCGCGCCTGCTCGATCTGGCCGCGCAGCTTGTCCACGGCGGCCTGGAGCTGGCCGGTCAGGCCCTCGGCACGCGCGCGTGCCTCCGGGTTGGTCCGGCGCCACTCGGTCTCCTCGGCCGCCTGGATGGCCCGCTCGACGGCGTGCATCCGGCCCTCGACCTTCGGCCGGGCGTCCCGCGGCACATGGCCGATGGCCTCCCAGCGCTCGTTGATCTGGCGGAACGCGGCACGTGCGGCCTTGAGGTCCGTCACCGGGAGGATCTTCTCGGCCTCGTGGGCCAACTCCTCCTTCAGCTTCAGGTTCTCGGACTGCTCGGCGTCGCGCTCGGCGAAGACCGAGCTGCGCGCCGCGAAGAACACGTCCTGGGCGCCGCGGAAGCGGTTCCACAGGTCGTCCTCGTGCTCGCGCTGGGCACGGCCCGCGGCCTTCCACTCCGTCATCAGCTCGCGGTATCGGGCCGCCGTCGGACCCCAGTCCGTCGACCCGGACAGCGACTCGGCCTCGACGACCAGACGCTCCTTGGTCCTGCGGGCCTCCTCGCGCTGCGCGTCCAGCGCCGCGAAGTGGGCCTTGCGGCGCTTGGAGAACGCCGAGCGCGCGTGCGAGAAGCGGTGCCACAGCTCGTCGTCCGACTTGCGGTCGAGCCGCGGCAGCCCCTTCCAGGTGTCCACCAGCGACCGCAGCCGCTCGCCGGCCGACCGCCACTGGTCGGACTGCGCCAGCTCCTCCGCCTCGGCGACCAGCGCCTCCTTGGCGTGCCGCGCCTCGTCGGACTGCTTCGCGCGCTGCTGCTTGCGCTCCTCGCGCCGCTTCTCGACGGTCTCCACGAGCTTGTCCAGACGCTGCCGCAGCGCGTCCAGGTCACCGACCGCGTGGTGCGCGTCGACCTGCTGGCGAATGTGGTCGATCGCCACCTGGGCGTCCTTCGCGGACAGGTCGGTGGTCTTCACTCGCTTCTCGAGGAGGCCGATCTCGACAACCAGGCCCTCGTACTTGCGCTCGAAGTAGGCCAGCGCCTCCTCAGGGGAGCCGGCCTGCCAGGAACCGACGACCTGCTCGCCGTCGGCCGTACGCACGTACACGGTCCCCGTCTCGTCGACGCGGCCCCACGGGTCGCTGCTCACAGCGCCTCCTCCACATGATGCCTGCTCGGGGCTTCAGCGCCCCCGGGCATCGTCCACAGTTTCGTCACGGCCAACATAGGCGACCGGCGGGTTGCCTGTCCGCATCCCGCGCGACCGAAATTTCGCAGTTGAGGGGTCAGGATTTGGTGACAGTTGCCTTGTTGATCACCACGGTCGCGTTGGGTGCGGTGTTGCCCGTCGTGGGGTCCGCGGCCTGCGCTCCGGCGGCCGCCAGCTTCTTGAGAATCTTCATCCCCGCCTCGGACACCGTGCCGAACGGGGTGTAGTTGGGCGGCAGCGGACTGTCCTGGTAGACGAGGAAGAACTGGCTGCCGCCGGAGTCCTTGCCCTCCCCGGTCTGGGCGTTGAACTGGTTCGCCATCGCGACCGTTCCCGCCGGGTAGGTGTCGCCCTTGAGGCTCTTGTCCTTGAGGTTCTCGTCCGGGATCGTGTAGCCGGGACCGCCGGTGCCGGTGCCCGTGGGGTCGCCGCACTGGAGCACGTAGATCCCGCTGTCGACCAGCCGGTGGCACTTGGTGTGGTCGAAGTAGCCCTTGCCGGCGAGGAAGTTGAACGAGTTGACGGTGTGCGGGGCGGCCGACGCCTTGAGCGCTATGTCGATCTCACCGCAGGTCGTGTCCAGCTTCATCGTGTAGTCCGCGGACTTGTCGATGGTCATGGCCGGTTCCTTCTTCCAGCTCATGGTCTCGACCTTGCCCGCGGCCGGCTTCTTGCACGGGTCCGGGACCTTGCTGGTCGGCGCCGCGCTCGGGGTGGCCTCCGCGCTCGCGTTCGACTTGCCGTCGTCCCCGTCGAAGGCGCCGGCCGTATACAGCCCGAGGCTGCCGATGAGTACGACGCCGAGCGCGGACGCGATGACCGCGTTGCGCGTGCGTGACTTGCGCCGCGCGTCCGTGCGCCGCTGCTGCTGCCGCAAGAACTTCTCCCGGGCGAGCTGACGCCGCCGCTGTTCCTGGCTGACCACGGGGTTGTCTCCTCAAGCGTCTGAATGCGTCGACCGGTGCGAGTGCGTCCGGTGGGCCGACCGTCTGCGTGTGCCCCGTACCGTATATGGGTTCGCTGCGGAATCGGCAGCGCCGGTAGGCTCTGACCTCAGGCGCAGCCCACCGACTTGTCACCCGAACCGACACAACGAAGGACGATCGTGCTCATTGCCGGGTTCCCCGCCGGGGCCTGGGGGACGAACTGCTATCTCGTCGCCCCCGCCGCCGGTGAGGAGTGCGTGATCATCGACCCGGGCCACCAGGCGGCCCCCGGAGTCGAGGAAGCACTGAAGAAGCATCGGCTCAAGCCCGTCGCCGTCGTCCTCACCCATGGCCACCTCGACCATGTGGCCTCGGTCGTCCCGGTGTGCGGCGCGCACGACGTACCGGCCTGGATCCACCCCGAGGACCGGTACATGATGAGCGACCCCGAGCGGGCGCTCGGCCGTTCCATCGGGATGCCGTTGCTGGGCGACCTGACGATCGGCGAGCCGGACGACGTCAAGGAGCTGGCCGACGGCGCGAAGCTGGAGCTGGCGGGCCTGGAGCTGTCCGTCGCCCATGCGCCGGGCCATACCAAGGGGTCGGTGACCTTCAGGATGCCCGAGGCGGCGGACATCCCGCCGGTCTTCTTCTCGGGCGACCTGCTGTTCGCCGGCTCCATCGGACGCACCGATCTGCCCGGCGGTGACATGGCCGAGATCCTCGACTCGCTGGCCCGTGTGTGCCTGCCGCTCGACGACTCGACCGTGGTGCTGTCCGGCCACGGCCCCCAGACGACCATCGGCCACGAGCGTGCCACCAACCCGTATCTGCGGCAGGTGGCCGCAGGCCGCCAGGATCGCGGAGCAGCCCCGCAGGCTCCCCGACGAGGAATGTGACGAGAGACCTCCCGTGAGCACCTTCAAGGCCCCCAAGGGCACCTACGACCTGATCCCGCCGGACAGCGCCAAGTTCCTGGCCGTCCGCGAGGCCATCGCCGCCCCGCTGCGCAACTCCGGCTACGGCTACATCGAGACGCCCGGCTTCGAGAACGTCGAGCTGTTCGCGCGCGGAGTCGGGGAGTCCACCGACATCGTGACCAAGGAGATGTACGCCTTCGAGACCAAGGGCGGCGACCGGCTGGCCCTGCGCCCCGAGGGCACCGCGTCCGTGCTGCGCGCCGCGCTGGAGGCCAACCTGCACAAGGCGGGCAACCTCCCGGTCAAGCTCTGGTACTCCGGCTCCTACTACCGCTACGAGCGCCCCCAGAAGGGCCGCTACCGCCACTTCTCGCAGGTCGGCGCCGAGGCGATCGGCGCGGAGGACCCGGCGCTGGACGCCGAGCTGATCATCCTGGCCGACCAGGCGTACCGCTCCCTGGGCCTGCGCGACTTCCGCATCCTGCTCAACAGCCTGGGCGACAAGGAGTGCCGTCCGGTCTACCGCGCCGCGCTCCAGGAGTTCCTGCGCGGCCTCGACCTCGACGAGGAGACCCTGCGCCGGGCGGACATCAACCCGCTGCGCGTCCTCGACGACAAGCGCGAGGCGGTCCAGAAGCAGCTCGGGGACGCGCCACTGCTGCGCGACTACCTCTGCGACGCGTGCAAGGCGTACCACGAGGAGGTCCGCGAGCTGATCACGGCCGCGGGCGTCGGCTTCGAGGACGACCCCAAGCTGGTGCGCGGCCTGGACTACTACACCCGGACGACCTTCGAGTTCGTCCACGACGGTCTGGGCTCCCAGTCCGCGGTGGGCGGCGGCGGCCGCTACGACGGCCTGTCCGAGATGATCGGCGGCCCCGCGCTGCCGTCCGTCGGCTGGGCCCTCGGCGTCGACCGCACGGTCCTCGCGCTGGAGGCGGAGGGCGTCGAGCTCGAACTGCCCTCCACCACCAGCGTGTTCGCGGTCCCGCTCGGCGAGGAGGCCCGCCGGGTGCTGTTCGCCAAGGTGGGCGAGCTGCGCAAGCAGGGCGTCGCGGCGGACTTCTGCTACGGCGCCAAGGGCCTCAAGGGCGCCATGAAGAACGCCAATCGCAGCGGCGCCCGCTACACGGTCGTCGCCGGCGAACGCGACCTCGCCGAGGGCGTCGTCCAGCTCAAGGACATGGAGTCCGGCGAGCAGACGGCGATCGGCGTCAACGAGATCGTCGCCGAGCTGGAGGCCCGGCTGGGCTGAGGGCCGCACGGTCACGGTCACGGGGGCTTCGCGGGAACGCGAGGCCCCCGTTGTCGTGAACCGAACGCTCCTCGTCCCTCGCGAGGGTTCCTTATCTCCAGTGAACGGTGGGGACGGGTCCGTTTGCGGCACAATGACCCCTGCCCGGAGCAGGTCCCCCTCTCAAGTGACGGAATCGGCGTGATGAGCAAGACGACCCTCCAAGACGTCTCCACCGAGCCCGAGCGCACCGTCGAGGCGCCGCGCACGGCGGGCGGCAGCACGGCCTTCGCGCTGATGCTGGTGATCACCGGCGCGGCCGGGCTGCTCGCCGCGTGGGTCATCACGCTCGACAAGTTCAAGCTGCTGGAGGCCAAGGCCGAGGGGAAGACCTTCGTCCCCGGGTGCAGCCTGAACCCCGTCGTCTCCTGCGGCAGCGTCATGGAGAGCGACCAGGCCTCGGTCTTCGGCTTCCCCAACCCGATGCTCGGCCTCGTCGCCTACGGCATCGTCGTCTGCGTCGGCATCAGCCTGCTCGCCCGCGCCCGCTTCCCGCGCTGGTACTGGCTCACCTTCAACGCCGGCACCCTGTTCGGCGTCGGCTTCTGCACCTGGCTGCAGTTCCAGTCGCTGTACCGCATCGGCGCCCTGTGCCTGTGGTGCTCGCTGGCGTGGGTCGCGACGATCATCATGTTCTGGTACGTCACCTCGTTCAACGTGCGCAACGGCTTCATGCCCGGCCCCCGCCGGCTGAAGGCCTTCTTCGGCGAGTTCACCTGGGTGCTGCCGGTGCTGCACATCGGCGTCATCGGCATCCTGATCATGACCCGCTGGTGGGACTTCTGGACCAGCTGACGGCGCCGGGGGCATTGTCAGTGCGGTGCTGTGCATTCTGGGGGACACCCCCAGACCCCCGGTAGGGTTTCAGGGTGGAGCCCGACCTGTTCACCGCCGCAGCCGAAGAACGCCAGGAGAAGGACCCGGCCGCCAGCCCCCTGGCCGTCCGGATGCGCCCGCGCACCCTCGACGAGGTGGTGGGCCAGCAGCACCTGCTGAAGCCGGGCTCACCGCTGCGCAGACTGGTGGGGGAGTCCGGCGGCGGCCCGGCCGGCCCTTCCTCGGTGATCCTGTGGGGCCCGCCCGGCACCGGCAAGACGACCCTCGCCTACGTCGTCTCCAAGGCCACCAACAAGCGGTTCGTGGAGCTGTCCGCGATCACCGCCGGGGTCAAGGAGGTCCGCGCGGTCATCGAGGGCGCCCGCCGCGCCACCGGCGGCTACGGCAAGGAGACCGTCCTCTTCCTCGACGAGATCCACCGCTTCAGCAAGGCCCAGCAGGACTCCCTCCTGCCCGCGGTGGAGAACCGCTGGGTGACGCTGATCGCGGCGACCACGGAGAACCCGTACTTCTCCGTCATCTCGCCCCTGCTGTCCCGCTCCCTGCTGCTCACCCTCGAATCCCTCACCGACGACGACGTCAGAGGTCTGCTGAGGCGGGCGCTGAGCGACGAGCGCGGCCTCGGGGACGCCCTCGGCCTCCCGGAGGACACCGAGGAGCACCTGCTTCGGATCGCCGGCGGCGACGCCCGGCGCGCCCTGACCGCCCTGGAGGCCGCCGCGGGGGCCGCCCTGGACCAGGGCGAGAGCGAGATCAGCCTCCGGACGCTGGAGCAGACCGTCGACCGGGCGGCGGTGACGTACGACCGCGACGGCGACCAGCACTACGACGTCGCCAGCGCCCTCATCAAGTCCATCCGCGGCTCCGACGTCGACGCGGCCCTGCACTACCTGGCCCGGATGATCGAGGCCGGCGAGGACCCCCGCTTCATCGCCCGTCGGCTGATGATCTCGGCCAGCGAGGACATCGGGCTCGCCGACCCGCAGGCCCTGCCCCTCGCGGTCGCCGCGGCCCAGGCCGTCGCCATGATCGGCTTCCCGGAGGCCGCCCTCACCCTCAGCCACGCCACCATCGCCCTCGCCCTGGCGCCCAAGTCCAACGCCGCGACGACCGCCATCGGCGCAGCCATGGAGGACGTCCGCAAGGGACATGCCGGGCCGGTGCCGGCGCATCTGCGCGACGGGCACTACAAGGGCGCCGCCAAGCTCGGCCACGCGCAGGGGTATGTGTACCCGCACGACCTGGCCGAGGGCATCGCCGAGCAGCAGTACGCCCCGGACGCCCTCAAGGACCGCGAGTACTACACCCCCACCCGGCACGGCACGGAGGCCCGGTACGCGGACGCGGTGGAGTGGACCAGGAAGCGCCTCGGTCGCAAGCGGTCCTGAGCAACCTGTAGACTCCCTCGAAGTGCTGTGTCCCGTGCAGTCAGAACGGGACGGTCAGCCGGAGACCCGGTTCCCAGGAACCGGCTCCAGGAGCGTCGCGCACCGTCGAACGGTGTCGCGGGCAGCCCACCACCACTCGTCGCAGGACGGGACCGGTCGGTGGGCCACTCGCGTGCTGCACGTATGTGCCCAGATCAGGGAGCGGCTGCCCAGCAGGTCCGACCGACCGGACGTGCAGGGTCTCCCCGGCTGCGGATGCGACCTCCCTCAACCCTGACAAGCCGAACACCAGGAAATGAGAAACAAGTGGCGAATCAGCCCCGCCCCAAGGTCAAGAAGTCGCGTGCCCTCGGCATCGCGCTGACCCCGAAGGCCGTCAAGTACTTCGAGGCCCGTCCCTACCCGCCGGGCGAGCACGGCCGCGGCCGCAAGCAGAACTCGGACTACAAGGTCCGTCTGCTGGAGAAGCAGCGTCTGCGCGCGCAGTACGACGTGTCCGAGCGCCAGCTCGTCCGCGCCTACGAGCGTGCCTCGAAGGTTCAGGGCAAGACCGGTGAGGCCCTGATCATCGAGCTCGAGCGTCGTCTCGACGCCCTGGTGCTGCGTTCGGGCATCGCCCGCACCATCTACCAGGCCCGTCAGATGGTCGTTCACGGCCACATCGAGGTCAACGGCCAGAAGGTCGACAAGCCGTCGTTCCGCGTCCGTCCCGACGACGTCGTGATGGTCCGCGAGCGCAGCCGCGAGAAGACCCTCTTCTCGATCGCCCGTGAGGGCGGCTTCGCCCCCGACGGCGAGATCCCGCGCTACCTCCAGGTGAACCTCAAGGCCCTGGCGTTCCGCCTGGACCGCGAGCCGAACCGCAAGGAGATCCCGGTGATCTGCGACGAGCAGCTCGTCGTCGAGTACTACGCCCGTTGATCCGTCAGCGGACGTAGCACCACCTGCGCGTCAGCCCGCCGTCTCGCCGCCCTTCCGGGTGGGCGAGGCGGCGGGTTCGTGCATGTCAGGGGTGGCGGGCGAGTGCCGTACGGGCCCGCGCGGCGCGGGCAGCCCCGCCGGCGCCCCGGCCGCCGGCCCCCCGAGGCGCAGCGCCCGGGCCACCGCCGCCTCCCGGTCGAGCAGCGCACCCGCCCGTACGCACTCCTCGTACCGCTCGTCGCCCAGTCGCTCCCGGGCCATGGCCTCGCACAGCTCGTGCGGGGCGTTGTAGTAGGCCGAGCCGAACAGCGGCAGTCCCACCGACGGCCACATCCGCTCCGCCGCCCCTTGCAGCAGCGCCGCCTCCGCCGCGTCGCCGTCGGCCGCCGTGACCAGGGCCAGCAGCTCCACCGTGAGCACCGAGCCGAGCAGGTCGTGGAAGGAGTGGGCGCCGGACAGGCAGTCGGTCAGCAGCTCGCGCGCGCGTGCCCGGTCGCCCTCGCGCCAGGCGGCGTACGCCAGTACATACAGGGCGTAGCCGCGGGCCCAGCGCTCGCCGTGGTCCTCGCACACCCGGCGCACGTCCTCGCACAGCCGTACCGCCTCGGCCGGATCGTCCTGGAAGGCCCGGGCCATGGCGAGCTCCACCTGGCCCATGAGGACGTTGCTGTTGAGCTCGCCGATCTCCTGGTAGCGGGCCAGCGCCGAGCGCAGCAGCGTTTCAGCACGGGCCATGTCGTCGGTGACCAGGGCGACACAGCCGATGCGGTGCTCGGCGTAGGCCGCCGCGACGGGGTTCGCCGACGCCCGCGCCTCCTCACCGCACTCGTGCAGCGCGGCGAGCGCGGCGCCCGTGTCGCCCTGGAGGACCGCCACGTAACCCAGCACCCACAGCGCCTTCAGCCGGGACTGCTCATGGCCGGAGTCCAGCCGGACGGCCTGGTCCAGCCAGTGCCGGCCCTCCGACAGACGTCCGCAGCCGACCCAGTAGAACCACAGCGAGCCCGCGAGGAGCTGGCCCAGATGCGCCTCGTCGGGCTCGGACAGGCAGTGCTCCAGGGCGCTGCGCAGATTCGGCAGCTCCGCCCCCACGCGCGCGGCGACCTCCGCCTGGCGCGGCGAGAACCAGTCCAGCTCGCACCAGGTCGCCAGGCCCAGGTACCAGTCGCGGTGCCGGCGCCGCAGCCGCTCCGCGTCACCGGTCGCCGCCAGCCAGTCGGCCCCGTAGGCCCGGACGGTGTCCAGCATGCGGTAGCGCACGCCCGACGCGGTCTCCTCCCGGGAGACCACCGACTGGGCGAGGAGTTCCGAGAGCACGTCGAGGACGTCGTCGGCGTGCAGGCCGTGCCCGCTGCACACGTACTCCACGGACTCCAGGTCGAAGCTCCCCGCGAACACCGACAGGCGCGCCCACAACAACCGCTCCTCGGGCGTGCACAGTTCATGGCTCCAGCCGATCGCCGTGCGCAGCGTCCGGTGCCGCCACAGCGCCTCCCCGCCGTCCCGGGTCAGCAGCCGGAACCGGTCGTCGAGCCGGGCCAGCAACTGCCCGGCCGACAGCGCCCGCAGCCGCCCGGCCGCCAGTTCCACCGCCAGCGGGATCCCGTCCAGGCGCCGGCACAGCTCCCGTACGTCGTCATCGCCGGTGGCCACCTTCGCCCCGTGCAGCGCGGCCCGCTCCGCGAACAGCTCGACGGCCTCGTCCTCGGCCAGCGGCTCCAGCGGGAACAGCCGCTCGCCCCGCACCGACAGCGGCCTGCGGCCCACCGCGAGCACCGTCAGACCCGGCGCCCGGCCCAGCAACTCGGTCACCAGCTCGGCACAGGCGTCGACCAGGTGCTCGAACCCGTCGAGCAGCAGCAGGAGTTGACGTCCGGCGAGATGGGACAGGAGCGTCTCGCGCGGCGGGCGGGTGGTGTGGTCGGTGAGGCCCAGCGCCGCCACCACCGCGTGGTCGACGAACGCCGGATCGCTGACCGGCGCCAGCTCCACCCGCCACACCCCGTCCGGCGGCGCGCACCGGGCGGCCGCGTGGGCCGCGAGCCGTGACTTGCCCACCCCGCCCGTTCCGCACACGGTCACCAGCCGCGTCTCGCCGAGCGCCTCGGCAAGCCCCGCGAGTTCGGCCGTACGCCCGACGAACGCGTCGAGCTCCAAAGGGAGATTGCCGGCCACCGGAGCGGCCTCACGCTGTCGATCTCGCATGGGATACGGAGCGTACTGAACCGTATTCACTCCGTACAATCGCTTCGTCGAACTCGCGCGCCCGCGGGCCGTAATCCGGTACGGAGCCGCGCGCCCGGCGCGATAGGCTCGACCCACGACTTTTCGATGGTGAGACACGTTTCAGGGAGCGGGTGCAACAGTGTCCGGTGGAGAGGTGGCCGGGATCCTGGTGGCCGTGTTCTGGGCGATCCTGGTCTCCTTCCTCGCCGTGGCACTGGTGAGGCTGGCCCAGACGCTCAGGGCGACCACCAAGCTGGTCGCGGACGTGACCGATCAGGCCGTGCCGCTGCTGGCGGACGCCTCCTCGGCGGTGCGCTCGGCGCAGACCCAGATCGACCGGGTCGACGCGATCGCCTCCGACGTCCAGGAGGTCACCTCCAACGCCTCCGCGCTGTCCAGCACGGTGGCCTCCACCTTCGGCGGCCCCCTGGTCAAGGTCGCGGCCTTCGGCTACGGCGTGCGCCGCGCGATCGCGGGCCGCAAGGACGACGTGCCCGCCAAGGAACCCCGACGTACCGTGATCGTGGGCCGTACCGTTCCGGCCGCACGGCGGAACAAGCGGAAGAAGGGCTGATCCAGCGATGTTCCGCCGTTCGTTCTGGTTCACCACAGGTGTCGCGGCCGGTGTGTGGGCCACCACCAAGGTCAACCGCAAGATCAAGCAGCTGACCCCGGAGCACCTGGCCACCCAGGCCGCCAACAAGGCACTCGAGGCGGGCACCCGCCTCAAGGACCGCGCGGTGGGCTTCGCCCTCGACGTCCGCGACAACATGGCCCAGCGGGAGGCCGAGCTGGAGAACGCGTTGGGCATCGACGCGGACCCCGAACTCCCCGCACTGCGGCGGCAAGCCGCGATCGAGAACCGCACCGAGCCGAAGACGTACGTCATCGACGACACGACGTACACGTACAACCGGAATGAGGACCACTGATGGAGTCGGCTGAGATCCGCCGCCGCTGGCTGAGCTTCTTCGAGGAGCGCGGGCACACCGTCGTCCCTTCGGCGTCGCTCATCGCGGACGACCCGACTCTGCTCCTCGTCCCGGCCGGCATGGTGCCCTTCAAGCCCTACTTCCTGGGTGAGGTCAAGCCGCCCTTCGACCGCGCCACCAGCGTGCAGAAGTGCGTGCGCACGCCGGACATCGAAGAGGTCGGCAAGACCACCCGGCACGGCACGTTCTTCCAGATGTGCGGCAACTTCTCCTTCGGCGACTACTTCAAGGAAGGCGCCATCAAGCTCGCCTGGGAGCTGCTCACCAGCCCCCAGGACAAGGGCGGTTACGGCCTGGAGCCGGAGAAGCTCTGGATCACCGTCTACAAGGACGACGACGAGGCCGAGCGCATCTGGCACGAGGTCGTCGGGGTGCCGAAGGAGCGCATCCAGCGCCTCGGCATGAAGGACAACTACTGGTCGATGGGCGTCCCCGGCCCCTGCGGCCCCTGCTCCGAGATCAACTACGACCGCGGCCCCGAGTTCGGCGCCGAGGGCGGTCCCGCCGTCAACGACGAGCGGTACGTGGAGATCTGGAACCTCGTCTTCATGCAGTACGAGCGGGGCGAGGGCACCGGCAAGGAGAGCTTCGAGATCCTCGGCGACCTGCCGAGCAAGAACATCGACACCGGGCTCGGCCTGGAGCGGCTCGCCATGATTCTGCAGGGCGTGCAGAACATGTACGAGATCGACACCTCCATGGCCGTCATCAACAAGGCCACCGAACTGACCGGCGTGGCCTACGGCGACGCCCACGGCTCGGACGTCTCGCTGCGCGTGGTCACCGACCACATGCGCACCGCCGTGATGCTCATCGGTGACGGGGTCACCCCGGGCAACGAGGGCCGCGGCTACGTCCTGCGCCGCATCATGCGCCGCGCCATCCGGAACATGCGGCTGCTCGGCGCCACCGGTCCGGTGGTCAAGGAGCTGGCCGACACCGTCATCGCGATGATGGGCCAGCAGTACCCGGAGCTGGTCACCGACCGCGAGCGGATCGAGAAGGTCGCCGTCGCCGAGGAGAACGCCTTCCTCAAGACGCTGAAGGCCGGCACCAACATCCTCGACACCGCCGTCACCGAGACCAAGCAGGCCGGTGGCACGGTCCTCGCCGGTGACAAGGCCTTCCTGCTCCACGACACCTGGGGCTTCCCGATCGACCTCACCCTGGAGATGGCCGCCGAGCAAGGGCTGTCCGTGGACGAGGACGGCTTCCGGCGCCTGATGAAGGAGCAGCGGGAGCGCGCCAAGGCCGACGCCCAGTCCAAGAAGACCGGCCACGCCGACATGGGCGCCTACCGCGAGATCGCCGACCGGGCCGGTGAGACCGAGTTCATCGGCTACTCCGACACCGCGGGCGAGTCGACGATCGTCGGCATCCTCGTCGACGGCGTCTCCTCCCCGGCCGCCACCGAGGGCGACGAGGTCGAGATCGTCCTCGACCGCACCCCGTTCTACGCCGAGGGCGGCGGCCAGATCGGTGACACCGGCCGCATCAAGGTGGACTCCGGTGCCGTGATCGAGATCCGCGACTGCCAGAAGCCGGTGCCGGGTGTGTACGTCCACAAGGGCGTCGTCCAGGTCGGCGAGGTCACCGTCGGCGCCAAGGCCGAGGCCGCCATCGACGCCCGCCGTCGGACGGCCATCGCCCGCGCCCACTCGGCCACCCACCTGACCCACCAGGCCCTGCGTGACGCCCTCGGCCCGACGGCCGCCCAGGCCGGTTCCGAGAACCAGCCCGGCCGCTTCCGCTTCGACTTCGGCTCGCCGTCCGCCGTTCCGACGGCCGTGATGACCGACGTCGAGCAGAAGATCAACGAGGTGCTGGCCCGCGATCTGGACGTGCGGGCCGAGGTCATGGGCATCGACGACGCCAAGAAGCAGGGCGCCATCGCCGAGTTCGGCGAGAAGTACGGCGAGCGCGTGCGGGTGGTGACCATCGGCGACTTCTCCAAGGAGCTGTGCGGCGGCACCCATGTGCACAACACCGCCCAGCTCGGCCTGGTCAAGCTGCTCGGCGAGTCCTCGATCGGCTCTGGTGTGCGCCGTATCGAGGCTCTCGTCGGTGTCGACGCCTACAACTTCCTCGCCCGTGAGCACACGGTCGTCGCCCAGCTCCAGGAGCTGATCAAGGGCCGCCCGGAGGAACTTCCGGAGAAGGTCTCCGCCATGCTCGGCAAGCTGAAGGACGCCGAGAAGGAGATCGAGAAGTTCCGCGCCGAGAAGGTGCTCCAGGCCGCCGCCGGTCTCGCCGAGTCCGCCAAGGACGTCCGCGGCATCGCGCTGGTCACCGGCCAGGTCCCGGACGGCACCACCGCCGACGACCTGCGCAGGCTGGTCCTCGACGTGCGTGGCCGCATCCAGGGCGGCCGGGCCGTCGTAGTCGCCCTGTTCAGCGTGGTCAACGGCAAGCCGCTGACGGTCATCGCCACCAACGAGGCCGCCCGCGAGCGCGGCCTGAAGGCCGGCGACCTGGTCCGTACGGCGGCCAAGACGCTCGGCGGCGGCGGTGGCGGCAAGCCGGACGTCGCCCAGGGCGGCGGCCAGCACCCGGCCGCGGTCGGCGAGGCCGTGGACGCCGTGGAGCGCCTGGTCGGGGAGACGGCCAAGTAATGCGCAGAGGACGTCGGCTCGCCATCGACGTCGGGGACGCCCGGATCGGGGTCGCCTCGTGCGACCCCGACGGGATCCTCGCGACCCCGGTGGAGACGGTCCCCGGCCGGGACGTCCCCGCGGCCCAGCGGCGGCTGAGGCAACTGGTCGAGGAGTATGAGCCGATCGAGGTCGTCGTCGGTCTCCCGCGTTCCCTCAAGGGGGGCGAGGGCCCGGCCGCGGTCAAGGTCCGCGGCTTCACCCAGGAACTGGCGCGCCTGATCGCGCCGGTTCCGGTGCGGCTCGTGGACGAACGGATGACCACGGTGACGGCCAGTCAAGGACTGCGCGCCTCGGGCGTGAAGTCGAAAAAGGGCAGATCGGTCATTGACCAGGCAGCGGCTGTGATCATCCTCCAGCAGGCACTGGAATCCGAACGGGTGTCAGGTAAAGCTCCCGGCGAGGGCGTCGAAGTGGTCATCTGATCGCGATACGGTAACGTTCCGCGCGATGCGGCGGTGTTCGAACAGCCGCCGCACAAAGAGAGGCGGAACGGAAGCCGGGCCCCACCCCGCGCGACCGCCGCCTCGCGGCTCTAGGGGATCGATGACTGAGTATGGCCGGGGCCAGGGCTCCGAACCGTGGCATCCCGAGGACCCGTACCACGGGGACGGTGGATGGGAGGGACAGCAGGCCCAGGCGGGCCAGCAGTCCCCTTACGGCGGCCAGCCGCAGCACTATCCGGAGCAGCAGCAGCCGCAGGAACCCCAGCAGCCGCAGCAGTACGGCGACTGGGGCACCGGCCAGCAGGGCGGATACGGTCAGGCGCAGCAGCAGTACCCGCAGCAGTACGACCAGCAGCAGTACCAGGACCAGGGCCAGCAAGGGTACGACAACAGCGGCTGGGGCACCGGCACGCACGGGCAGGTCCAGTACACCGATCCCGCCGACCCCTACGGCCAGCAGAACGCCGCCTACGGCGAACAGCAGCCGGACTTCTACGGCACTCCCGAGGCGTACCCGCCGCCGGAGCCGCCGAGCCGACGACAGGCCGAGCCGGAGCCGCGCACCGACTGGGACCCGGGTCCCGACCAGGGCGAGCACGCCTTCTTCGCGGGCGGCGACGATGACGACGACGTCGACGACCTGGGGAGCCGCCGCGGCCGAGGCGACCGGCGGGGCCGGGGCGGCAAAGGCGGCAAGAAACGCCGTAGCGGATGCGCCTGTCTGGTCGTCCTGCTGGTGTTCGGCGGAGGCATCGGCGGCGTCGGATATTTCGGCTATCAGTTCTACCAGGATCGTTTCGGCGACGCCCCGGACTATGCGGGCAGCGGCAACGGCGAGCAGGTGACCGTCGAGATCCCCGAGGGCGCCGGCGGCTATTCCATCGGCCAGGAGCTGAAGTCGAAGGGCGTGGTCAAGAGCGTCGACGCGTTCGTCGCCGCCCAGCAGCAGAACCCCAAGGGCAACACGATCCAGGCCGGTGTCTACACGCTGCAGAAGGAGATGTCGGCCAGCAGCGCGGTCGACCTCATGCTCAGCCCGAAGAGCCAGAACAACCTGATCATCCCCGAGGGCACCCGCAATGTCGCGGTCTACAAGCTGATCGACGCGCGCCTCGAACTCGACAAGGGCACCACGGCGGAGATCGCCGAGGAGAAGGCGGACAGCCTCGGCCTTCCCGAGTGGGCGACGGGCCACAAGGACGTCAAGGACCCGCTGGAGGGCTTCCTCTACCCGTCCAGCTACCCGGTGGCCAAGGGCCAGAAGCCCGAGGCCGTCCTCAAGCGGATGGTCGCCCGGGCCACGGAGAAGTACGAGGAGCTCGGCCTGGAGAAGAAGGCCGCCGACCTGGGCCTGGAAAGCCCCTGGCAGCTGCTCACCGTGGCGAGCCTGGCGCAGGCCGAGGGCACCAGCCACGACGACTTCCGCAAGATGGCCGAGGTGGTCTACAACCGCCTCGAGCCCGGCAACCCCGAGACCTACGGCTCGCTGGAGTTCGACTCCACGTACAACTACATCAAGAACCAGAGCAAGATCGACCTGACGATCGCCGAGCTGCGGGAGTTCGACAACCCGTACAACACCTACTTCGTCAAGGGACTGCCGCCCGGCCCGATCGACAACCCGGGCGAAGAGGCGCTGAAGGGCGCGCTGAACCCGACGGACGACGGCTGGTACTACTTCATCTCGCTGGACGGCAAGACCAGCAAGTTCACCAAGACGCTCGCCGAGCACGAGAAGCTGGTCGAGCAGTTCAACGCGTCGCGGAACAACGACTGACGGCTCAAGGACAGGTGCAATGACAGGTCAGGGCACAGACGCCCGCCGGGCCGCCGTGCTCGGTTCGCCCATCGCCCACTCCCTCTCGCCGGTGCTGCACCGCGCCGCCTACGAGCAGCTGGGGCTCACCGGCTGGACGTACGACCGGTACGAGGTGGACGAGGCGGCGCTGCCCGGGTTCTTCGCCGAGCTCGGCCCCGAGTGGGCCGGACTGTCGCTGACCATGCCGCTGAAGCGGGCGGTCATCCCGCTGCTCGACGAGATCAGCGAGACGGCCCGCTCGGTCGAGGCGGTCAACACCGTCGTGTTCACCGAGGACGGCCGCCGCACCGGCGACAACACCGACATCCCCGGCATGGTCGCCGCCCTGCGCGAACGCGGCATCGAGCAGGTCGACTCGGCCGCGATCCTGGGCGCCGGCGCCACCGCCTCCTCCGCGCTGGCCGCGCTCGCCCGCATCTGCACCGGCGAGGTCGTGGCCTACGTCCGCAGCCCTGCCCGCGCCGCGGAGATGCGGCAGTGGGGCGAACGGCTCGACGTCGAGGTGCGGACGGCGGACTGGGCGGACGCCGCCGAGGCGCTGCGCGCGCCCCTGGTCGTCGCGACCACTCCGGCCGGTACGACCGACGAGCTCGCCTCCGCCGTACCGGAGCGCCCCGCCACGCTGTTCGACGTGCTCTACGACCCCTGGCCCACCGCGCTCGCGGCCCGCTGGTCCATGTTCGGCGGGGCCGTCGTCAGCGGGCTCGACCTGCTGGTGCACCAGGCGGTGCTCCAGGTCGAGCAGATGACGCGGCGCACCCCGGCCCCGCTGGACGCCATGCGAAAAGCGGGCGAACACGCGCTCGACGCCCGCTAAGATCCTTCCGGTTCCGCAGGGGGCGGGACCGGGAGGGGAACGCGTTCGATGTCCACAGGTCAGCCGCTGGCGTCCGGCAAGAGCCAGATCTTCGAGAGCCTGCTGTGGTTCCTGCCCGACTGGGTGCAGAACACCGTGCTGGTCCTGATCGTGCTCGCCCTGCTGGCCACCTGGACCATCAGGCTGCGCAACAAGATCGCCCCCCGCCGCGCGCTGCGTCAGCCGCAGCCTGTCCCGGCGGCCGCGCCCCACGGCCAGGGCAGCGGGGCCGACTACCTGGGCCCGTACGCCCCGCAGCGGCGCCCGGAGGACAGCTCCGCCTGATGGCGCAGCCGCGTCGCTTCCTAATGCTGTTGTCAAGCTGCCGTAGTCGCTGGGGGTGTCACTTCGTAACACCGTCGGTCACGGATCAGAGCCCACAGGACGTTGAC